>DASRRV010000248.1:0-58874 GCA_035695545.1 Candidatus Sulfotelmatobacter sp.
GAGCGGAGGCGTTCAACGTCTTCAACAACGTGAACTTTTCCAATCCAAGCCTGAGCCTGCAAGCGCCGGGAACTTTCGGCGAGTATCAGGCAGTAGGAGATCCGCGCGTGATGCAATTCGCGCTGCGGTATGAGTTCTAAAGCCGAGCGGTCTGAGCCAGAATTGACCTCAGGGCACGTGCCAAACGTGCCCTGATTTTTTTGTGCGTTGAATCTGTGGAAATCCCCCAAAAAATATTCCGCGATCGCGATTTTTTCGCCGTTTTTTGGTGAGTTTCATTTCGGGAATCGGTGGGTTTTTTGGGGTCCCCCCCTCCCCCCCATACCTCGGAAAGGCTTGACCGGCGCGGGGTTTGCAAAATGTCTTTGCAAAATCTTGAGCGCCTAGGACTTAGAGGTCAAAATCTTGACCACAAAGAACTTAGCGGGCTTTTCAAGACGGCTGACTGTACCGCCTCCGCCTTGACTATGATCTGCGTTTTGATTTTTGCGCGCAAGGGCAGATGTCACATCGCGAGTCACATATCTGTGGATTTCGACCCTCGAGACGGCGGTCTTCTTGCCCTTCAAATTCCCCACTTCTCGCGCAAAAAAAGGGCTGAGAACTGGGGGCACCATTCGTGCCCGGAGATTTTCAGGCGGTGGCGAGGATTGCTTCTTCGGGTTCGCGAGCGCTGCCTGACGCGTGTTCCAAGCGATGCACCAGCCTTGGAATCTGGTCCTGGTGGCAGGGCTCTGGGACCGGTAGGTCGAGGGCCACTCGCGATCCGTCGTCGGGAGATTCTTTGGCGAGGACGATCACGCGCGTACCTAGATAGAGCGCCTCCTGGGTGTTGTGGGTTACGAAGATCACGGTGATGCCGGTGTCGCGCCAGAGCCGGCGAATCAGACGCTGCATGTCTTTGCGGGTGCCGGGATCAAGCGCGCTGAAGGCTTCGTCCATGAGCAGGATTCTGGGATTGGTGACCAGAGCCTGCGCGATGGCCACGCGCTGCTGCATGCCTCCGGAGAGCTGGTGGGGATACTTGCGGGCGTCGCCTTCGCGCAGGCCGATGCGATGGATGTAGCGCAGAGCATCCTGGCGGAATTGGCGGCGGCGGCGGAGATAGCGCGGGGTAAAGCGAGTGAACAGGTTGAATTCCGTTACTTCCGGGCCGAAGGTGATGTTGCCGAGAACTGTCTTGTCGGGAAAAAGAGAATACCTTTGCGGCACGTAGCCGCGAGTGCGGTCGGGCTGATTGTGTTCGACAGCGTCAATGAGGATGCGGCCGGTGGTGGGCTTCTCCGCGCCCAGAGCTAACTTCAGGAGGGTGGACTTGCCGCATCCGGTCTGGCCAAGCAGGCAGACAAACTCTCCCTCTTCAATGCTGAGGTTGATGTTGCTGAGAACGGGGCGCCGCGGCGTGCCATAGGCGACCGAAAGATTGTCGATTTCAATCAGAGCCATTGGACTTCATGCCTCCTGAAACCACGGATGAAGTTGGCGATTCATGAGGCGCATCGCGAGATCGACTAAGAAGAGCAGTAACGCGACCCAGAGAACGTAAGGAATGATGACGTCCATGCCCATGTGGCGGCGGAGCAGGGCAATGCGATAGGCCAGGCCGTCGGTGGAGGCGATCATCTCTCCTGCGAAGAGGAAGAGCATGACCGCTTTGAGGTTCAGGCGAATGCTGTTGAGCACGCGAGGAGCGATCTGGCGGAGGACGACACGGTAGGCTACATCGAAATCGCTGGCGCCTAGTGTGAAGGCTTTGACGACCTGCTCGCTGGGCACGCCTTTGGTCAGGTTGAAGGTGTCGAGAATGATGGTGGGGGTTACGCCAATCACGACCAGCATGATCTTCGACAGCTCGTCGATGCCGAACGCAATAAAGAGGATGGGCAGCAAAGAGAGCGCGACGATCTTGTCGAAGAAAAGTACGAAGCGGAGGAAAAAAACTCCGACGTAGGGGAACAAGCCCATGTGAAGGCCGAGAAATACGGCAGGGATCAGCAGCAGGATGCTGTAGATGAAGCGGCGCGAGGTGGCGAGCGTGTCTTTCCACAACATGCTAGCGAAGAAACGCTGGCGCAGAGAAGCGTTGTCAGGAAGAGCGGAATCGTCGTCTTCGGCGGGCTTGAGACTGGCGTCGGTCATGCCGTGGAACATTTGGGAGACGGTGGGCATGACGCGGTCTTCGGGATTTTCCTGGTGGCGCTTTTGCGAGGCGTAAAAGTACGAGCCAACTCCCAGCGTGAACAGGGTCCAGGAGAGAAGCAGGGTCCACGTGCGGCTTGGTTTCGCGTGCACCAGTTGGAAACCGAAAGACATCTACGCCTCCCCTTAGAACCCTTTACATCGCTTCTTGCTTTGGCTGTGGGGGCGAGACGCCCCCACCACAGCTGCCGAGACGGCGGCGGTACCTTCGCTACAACTTGCTCTCAGCCGCCATTTCCATATAGGCGGTGTCGAAGCGCAGACGAACACGATCTGACTTACCTTGCACGGAGCCGTCGGGGTAGCGGATGGCTACATCGTCGACCGAGTTGATATTCGTGCCCAGCAATCCGTGGTCGAAGCAGAACTGGCGGACGAGCGCCATTTTCTGTTTCATGTCGGGCGACTTGCCAAACTGCGCCGCGGACTGCGGCTGATAAAACATTTTTGTCGTGCTCAACTGCTCTTTGTAGGAGACAAGCGTGTCTCCCGAGCCCTCAGCGATGGCCGACAAGACTTTGTCCGCTGCGGGACCCTGCGCCGACATCAAGCCCATCATTTCGTACCAGGCACCGGTGAGAGCTTTGGCGAATTTTTGTCCGGAGCCGTCGGGACGATCCAAGACTTCTGTGCGAACGACAGTGAGATCGAGAATTTCTCCGGGGATTTGCGACGAATTGAAGAGGGAATTGACGGATTTCTGTTGCTGCAGTTGCGAGAGCATGGGTTTCCACGTCACGACGGCGGAGACGCTGGAATCGCTGATGAAAGCGGATTGGATGTCGGAGTCGGAGGTGTTGATCATGCGCACCTGTTTGATCTGGTCGCGCATGGAGTTGAGAGTAAGGGCGCGGTCGAAGAGATACTCGGAGACTGTTTTCTCGACGAGCAGCATTTTGCGGCCGGCGAGATCTTTCATTTGCAGGCCGCCGCGAACGAGCAGGGCGTCGTTGCCGTTGGAGTAGTCGCCGATCAGGATGACCGTGGTGGGCACGCCGGAGGCGGCCGGCATGTCGAGGGCCTCCATGTTGGTCATGGTGCAAGCATCGATGTTGCGGCCGACGAAGGCGTCCAGCGAGGGTGCGTAATCGAAACGCTGAACCTTGATCGTGATGCCGTACTTGTCAGCCCACTTCTTGAGCAGGCCGGACTTCTGCATGTAGTGGTAGGGGGTCCAGCCGGCATAGATCGACCATCCGACCGTGAAGGAGGGCTTCTGCGCCAAGGCGGGAATCGCCAGAAGAACGCAAGAGAATAAGAGCGCGCGCCGCAGGACTGTAACTACTCGTCGCATCGTGCATGAATTCTAGACGCGAGGGAGTGCGCAGCCGGAACGCAATTTTTGTATCGCAGCAATTCAAGATTTGGATGAGGCGAGGTAGGCGCGCCATCCGCCGAGGTGGGTAATCTCGGTCGCGGCGGAGACTGCACAGGGCTCGCAGATAAAACACTTAACGGAGTCGCCATTGTCGAGAGTGGCGGTGCCGATTCCCAGCGGGGCCGGGATGGCAGCGACGAAGCCGCCGAACTGGTTCTCAGGCATGGCCCAGACTTCGACCTCGATGCCGGAGCCCTGGAATTTTTCATCACGCACGAGGCCGGGCTTTGCGGGTGCGGTCCCGGCGAGGGCGTACAGGCGATAGCCCTTGGCAGTGCGGCAGGTTTTCTGCAGGCGGGCCCCTCGCTGGGTTAGCTGCCAGTTCAGAGGCTGGCCGGTCAGGTGGGCGCCTACAACGGCGAGTTCTACGCATCCGGGAGGCTTCGCGAGCAGCGGGGTGGTCGCGCCGAGATATTTATCGGCGAGGGCTATGAGGGCTTCGTCGGAGAATGCCGGGCCAATGAAGGAAATTCCGAAGGGAAGGCCGTTGGCACGGAAGCCGGCAGGGGCGGCGATGGCGGCGAGGTCCATCAGGTTCACGAAGTTCGTGTAGTAGCCGAGGTTCGTGTTGAGTTTCACAGCGTCTGCAGCGATTTGGTCGTGGGTGTAGATGGTGCCCGTGGTCGGCAGCATGAGTACATCCATGTGAGCCCACTGCGTCTCGGCTTCGCGGCGCAACTCGCGGAGGCGGTAATCTGCGGCAAACGTTTCAACGGCTGTGTACTTCTCTGCTCCGCCAATGATGCTTCGAACGACCGGATCGATGTCGGCGGCGTGGTCGCGGAAGAAGTCTTTGATGGCGGCCAGACGCTCGGCGACCCAGGGGCCGCCGTAGAGAAGGTTGGCAGCCTTGCGGAAGATGGAAAAATCGATTTCGACTTTCTCTCCGCCTTGTTGCTGCAGTCTGTTAATGGCAGCTTGGTAGAGGTTCGCGGCTTCTTCGTCCCCGAAGAATTCGAGTTGGTCTGGCGGGGGAACCCCGAAGCGGAAGGATTGATTGAGCCACGGAGCTGCGTCTTCTCCGGGACGGGGGGTGCGCGAGAAGGGATCGGCGGGATCAAATCCGCAGGCCGCTTGCCAGACTTCGTGCGCTTCACGGCACGTGTGCGCGAAGATGGAAACACAGTCGAGCGTGCGGCAGGCGGGGACAACTCCTTGCGTGCTCAGTAGGCCGCGAGTGGGCTTCAATCCGAGGAGGGCGTTGAATGCAGCGGGGACACGGCCGGAGCCGGCAGTGTCAGTGCCCAGAGAAAAGGTCACGAGATTCTTGGCGACGGCGACGGCGGAGCCGGAACTTGATCCGCCAGAGATGTAACGCTTGTCGAAGACTGTGGAGCAGGAGCCATGGGGTGAGCGGGTGCCAACGAGACCGGTGGCGAATTGGTCCATGTTCGTCTTGCCGATCAGAAGGGCACCGGCCTCTTGCAGGCGCTGCACCACGGTTGCGGTCGAGGGAGGTGTGAAGGCGTAGGCGGGACATCCGGCGGTGGTGGGCATTCCCGCGACGTCGAAGTTGTCTTTTACGGCGAATGTTTTTCCGGCGAGAGGGAGGTTGGGATTGTTTTCGATTTCACGGGCGCGGGCCAGGGCAGTGGCGCGGGGGACGAGCGAGATCCAGACGGGATTGAGCGGTTCGCTCTCGAGGCGGTTGTAGAGTTCGTCGACGGTGTTTGTTAATTTCGCATGCGAGGAACTCACGCGGCAGCCTCGGCACGGAGCAGGAGGAGAGTTTGACCGGCCCAGACCATTGCGCCCGCCACGCAATTCAACTTTTCTACGATGCCCGCGTTCGGAGCGGCGACGGCGATTTCTGTTTTCATGGCTTCGAGAACCATTAACTTCTGACCCGCTTCTACTCTCTGGCCCGCTTCTACCGCGACATTCCACACGCTGGCGGCGATCGGGGAGCGCACGGGGCGGCAGCCTTCTGGCGCGTCCGACTCGGCTTCCGGGGCCGGTGGCTCGGGTGCTTCGACGTATTCGGGATGGCCCGCAGCGGCCCAGCGCTCGCGCTCGGCTTCGAAGGCAGCCTGCTGGTGCTTCTTGAATGCGTCGGCTTCCGTTTTGATCGATCCCAGGAAGGCATGATACTCGCGGAGGCGAAATTGTTTTGGTTCGATGCGTAGCGGGTAACGTCCTCGTGGGAATGCGTCGCGAATTTCCAGAAGTTCTTCGGCGCTTACGGGATGGAATCGCAATTCGTCGAAGAAGCGAAGGAGCCAGGGAGTGCCGGGAGGAAATTCGGCAGTGGAACGGAAGGTGTTCCACATTTGCAGCGTGCGGCCGACGAATTGGTATCCGCCGGGGCCTTCCATGCCGTAGACACACAGGTAGGCGCCGCCGATTCCGACCGAATTTTCGGCGGTCCAGGTGCGGGCCGGGTTGTACTTCGTTGTTACGAGGCGATGACGGGGATCGACCGGAGTGGCGACAGGCGCGCCGAGATACACGTCGCCAAGGCCGAGCACCAGATAACTCGCGCCGAAGACAATGCGGTGCACCTCGTCGATTGTGTTGAGGCCGTTGATACGGCGGATGAACTCGATGTTGCTGGGACACCAAGGAGCGTCGGGCCGCACGCTTTGCATGTATTTGCGGATGGCGAGTTGGGTGGCGGGATCGTCCCAGGAGAGCGGCAGGTGGACGACTCGCGACTCTACCGTGATGTTGTCGAGGTCGGGGATGCGGCGCTCACAAGCGTCAAGGGCTTCGAGCAATTCTTCGCGTCGCAGGCGGGCATCGTAGTGGATGTGCATGGAACGCACGCCGGGTGTGATATCGACAATCCCGCAAAGATTGGCTGTACGGAGTTGTTGCTCGAGCGCGTGGACTCGGAAGCGCAAGCTCAAATCGAGCACGTTGGGCCCGTATTCGACCAGCAGATACCGATCGCCGTCAGCGCGGCAAACCACTGAAGGAGCGCCCTTCGAGGCGGGACAGTTGTAGACGATTGGGTCCTCGCGGTGCGGCTGGGGCAAGTGCGGAAAGTTTCCCGCGAGAGTCTTCAGGCGGTCTTCGACTTCGTCTCGTAAGTGTTCGGCCTGGTGCGACGAGAGAGCGCGGAATCTTACGAGGTCTCCAGCTTTCAGTTGACCCATCTTCCACAGTTCTGCGTCGACGATGGTCGCGGGGCAGACGAAGCCGCCGAGACTTGGACCGTCTGGGCCAAGGATTACCGGCATGTCGCCGGTGAAGTCGACGGTGCCGACCGCGTAGGCATTGTCGTGAATATTGGAGGGATGGAGGCCGGCTTCGCCGCCGTCTTTCCGCGCCCATCGCGGCTTTGGACCGATGAGGCGTACCCCGGTGCGGTCGGAATTGTAGTGAACTTTCCAGGCGGTCGAGAAAAACATCTCGATGTCTTCGGGCGTGAAGAAATCGGGGGAGCCGTGGGGTCCATAGAGAACGCCGACTTCCCATTGTCGTGCGTAGGCTGGAGTTGTACTGGGCGGGAGCTCGCGCACCTCGGGCGCAGTCTGTTCGGTCTCGCAGAAATGCAGGACGTCGCCGGCGCGGAGCACGCGGCCTGATTGGCCTCCGAATTTTCCGAGGATGAACGTGGCGCGGCTGCCGAGATATGGTGGGGCGTCGATGCCTCCGGCGACGGCGAGGTAGGCTCGTGCACCGGCGCCTTCGGCACTGCCTAATTCCAGCAGTGAGTCTTGGTTCACTCGGACTGACTTCCACGGCTTTAGCGGCTTGCCATCGAGGCGTGCTCCGAAATCGGCGCCGGTCAGAGCAATCGTCGTTTCAGACGCGAAGCGCAGAGTTGGGCCCGTGAGCGTGATCTCGAGCGCGGCGGCATCTTCTGTATTCCCCACCAGACGGTTGGCGAAGCGGAAGGCCAAGGTGTCCATGGGGCCGGACGGTGGTACGCCTACGTGCCAATAGCCCAGGCGGCCTGGATAGTCCTGGATGGTCGTCTGGGTCCCGGGTTCGAGTACATCGATAGCGCGCCGCCGGTAGGGGAAGTCGCGCAAGAACGAAGTGGTGACACCGCCCTGGGCAAAGCCGGGAGCGTCGCAGACTTGTCTGAGATAAGAGAGATTGGTTTCAATCCCGGACAATTCGCATTGACGTAGTGCAGTACGCAGACTCTCAAGGGCTTCGGCTCGACTGGAGCCGCGCACGATCACCTTCGCCAGCATGGGATCGTAGAAGGGAGTGACCTCGGTTCCCGAGTCGACCCATGTTTCTACGCGGGCCTCCTTCGGCCACGCCACGTGCGTGAGGCGACCGGCGCTGGGCTGGAAATTCTTGGCGGCATCTTCGGCGTAGATACGCACCTGGATCGAACATCCTGACGGGTGGATGTCGATGGATTCGAGCGCGGGCATTTCGTTGGCGGCCTGTTTGACCATCCACTCGACAAGATCTATGCCCGTGACTTCTTCTGTGACGCCGTGCTCAACCTGCAGGCGCGTGTTGACTTCGAGGAAGTAGAACTCTTGAGTGGAGTTGTCGTAGATGAATTCGACCGTGCCGGCGGATTGGTAGCGCACCGCCTTTCCCAGGCGAACCGCATACTCCAACAACTTCTCCCGAACTGTACCGGGCAAGCCTGGCGCTGGCGTTTCTTCGATCACTTTCTGGTTGCGGCGTTGGACTGAACAGTCGCGTTCGCCGAGCGCCACGACTGATCCGTGACCATCTCCAAAGATCTGCACCTCGACATGTCGGGCTTGGGAAACGAAGCGTTCAAGGTAGAGGCTGCTACTGCCGAAGCTCGCCTGACTCTGGCGGGAAACTCCTTCGAAGGCATCGCGGAGTTCGTCCGGAGAAGCACACAGACGCATTCCAATGCCGCCGCCGCCCGCGGTGCTTTTCAGCATCGTGGGGTATCCGACTTGGGCTGCGGCTGCGAGAGCGGCGTTGACGTCCGCGAGCAGGCCGCTGCCCGGAAGCATGGGAACGCCATTTTGAGCGGCGATTTGCCGCGCGGTGTGTTTCAGGCCGAAGTCGCGCATCTGCTGCGGAGTCGGACCGATGAACACGATGCCATGTGAGGCGCACGCTTCCGCGAAACCGGCGTTCTCGCTGAGAAATCCGTAGCCAGGATGAATTGCCTCGGCGCCAGTCTTGTGCGCAGCCTCAAGCAGGGCGGGGATGGAGAGATAACTCTGAGTCGCCGGCGCGGGGCCGATGCATACCGATTCATCCGCCTGCTCGACGTGCAGCGAGTGGCGGTCCGCTTCCGAATAGACCGCGACCGAGGTGACGCCCATTTTTCGCAGCGTGCGGATGATGCGGCAAGCGATGGCGCCGCGATTGGCGATGAAAACCTTACGAAACATCGTGGCTCCGCGTCATAGCGCTGAATCCCAGATCAGTACTTCGACCGGAGTCGGGTTGTAGGCGTTGCAAGGATTGTTCAATTGGGGACAGTTGCTGATCAGGGCGAGCACGTCGATTTCCGCACGCATCTCAACGTACTTGCCGGGTTCAGAGATTCCATCTTCAAAGGTGAGCTTGCCTTCAGTCGTTACGGGAACGTTCATAAAGAAATTGATGTTGCTGGTGATGTCGCGTTTGGTCATTCCGTGGTCCCACTCGGTGACGGCCTTGAGAAAGCTGCTGCGGCAGGCGTGCATGTGACGCTTCTCGATTGCGTAGCGAACCATGTTGCTCTCGTTGGCGCAGGCGCCGCCCAGCGTGTCGTGACGGCCACAGGTATCGGCCACAATCGTCAGGAGCGTGGTGCCGCCGGTGGAGATCAACTCTGTACCGGTTGTGAGGTAGATATTGCGCTGGTACTGAATCGTGTCTTGCGCGCTGTAGCGGTCCGAGTAGTCGTGCGCGTTATAGAAAAGTGTGTCGACCGCCTGGTTGCCGTGGAGATCAACGATACGAAAGAACTGGTCCTTCTTGATCTCGTGGATCCACGGGTCGCCAGCCGGAATTACATGGCGATAAATCGCTTTGTCGGGATTGAGTTTGCTCTCGACAAGATTCTTGCCAGTCGTTGCTATACCAGTCGTTGTCGCGCCGGGCATGGTCGCGCCGGGCATGGTCGCGCCAGTTTCGGTTGTAGTCATAGTTGCAACCTCACAGGAAATACCGCTCAGTCAGGGTGAACCCGCGGCCGTTTTCGGGCCGCGAGATTCGGCAGGGATCGTCAACAGCGGGCGATGCAACTCGACAAATCGCCACTTGCACAGGCTTCGGCTGATACTTCGGATTGGGATCGAGCGGGTGCTGACAGGTGTTGAGAATGGCGAGCACATTCATTTCCGCCCGCAATTCAATGAAGTTGCCAGCTTTGAAGTTGCCCGGCGTGAAAGTCATGCCGCCGGCATCCGCAACGTCGACGCGGCTGAAGAAATTCACGTTAGGAACGAGGTCGCGCGGGCCGAGTCCCCACTTGCCCAACTCGATCAGGAAGCTGTCACGGCCATTCTTGTGATAGTCGTTACGGCTTTCCTGATAGGTGGAGGGACCATACTTTTTTTCAACCAGCTGTTTATTCGAAGTTCCGCCAAGGGGATCGTGCCAACCCACCGTGTCGGCGATGACTGAGCAGAGAATCCGGCCCATATCGGAATACAGGACGAATCCCGTGGTCAGCCGCGCGATGTGCTGGGCCTTGAGCGTATCGGGCATGTTGTAACGCTCTGTGGGGCACTCGAAGTTGTAGAAGATTGCACCGACGTTCGCGCCGCCTTCCAGATCGACGATGCGCAATGCCGTTCCGCGCTTCAACACGTGGGACCAGGTGGCACCGGGTTGAATGGTCTCCTCCCAGAGAATGGGCGATTCGCTCATATACACGCACACCTCGAATGCTAAGGATTGTGGAACACGAACGCAGAAACTATGCGGGAACTAGCGGGAGGCGGGAGGGCCGCAGCAGACGCACATTTTCGTCAGGCGGAGGTACACGTCGAGCGAGATGTTCGCTCTGGCATTCCGGCCTGCGAGTCCGCACATGGGGCGTAGTGTCGCACAAACAAGACAAGCGCACCAATCGCAAATTCCGCTGCGCAGGATCGGGTTCTTCGATTGGACCTCTCCAATCCGCCGAATGGATTGGCGCGGACCTTACTTTGACGACCGGAGCAATGCCAAGTCAACAGCCCCACTTCTCGCAGAGGGCGCGGGAAATGGGGCACCCGGATTTCACTTATTTCACTTGGAGCGACTGGACCGACAGCTTACAGATTCGCTCTCATGTCGCTGGAGGTTCCTCCGGCGGCGGGGACGTAGCACTTTAGCGCGTAATCCATCACCATGCGGTCGGCGTTGAAGCGCCAGCCGAGGGTGCGGATTGTGCGCTTCATGCGCTTGATCCAGCCACGGGGAAGGCCGTCGCGATCGCGCTGGTAGTAGAGCGGAATCACTTCCTCGCGCAACGTTCGCAGCAGGTCTTCTCCGTCGCGAGCATCGTGGACGTTCATGTTGGAGTGCGTCTTGCCAGTGCCAATGGCAAAGCCGTTCATGCCGTCGTATGCCTCGGCCCACCAGCCATCGAGGATGGAAAGATTCAGGCCGCCGTTCAGCACGACTTTCTGACCGCTGGTACCGGAGGCTTCCAAGGGGCGGCGCGGGTTGTTAAGCCAGACGTCAACACCCTGCACGAAATGGCGACCGACGTTGATGTCGTAGTCCTCTACGAAGACAAACTTGTCGCGGAACTTCGGATCGCGCATCAGGTCGGCAATCTGCTGCAAGACTCGCTTGCCGGGTTCGTCGAGAGGGTGCGCCTTGCCGGCAAACACGAACTGCACGGGGCGGTTCGGGTCGTTCACCATGGAAGCCAGGCGCTCGATGTCGGTCAGAATCAAGTTGGCTCGTTTATAGGTGGCAAAACGGCGGGCGAAACCGATAGTAAGGGCGTCCGGACTGAGGATGCGCTCAAGACGCTGCAGGACTTCCGGAGACTCTTCGCGGCGCACAGCCTGATCGACGGCGCGACGGCGCACAAATTCGATGAGTTGCGACTTCAGGTTCAAATGCGTTTCCCAAAGCTCACCGTCATCAACGTTGTCGATGCCCAACCAGATTTTGCCTTCGCTGCTGCGCTGGTGCCAGTTCGTGCCCAGGTGGCGATCGTAGAGACGAAACATCTGCGGCGCGAGCCATGAGGGGACGTGCACTCCGTTGGTGATGTGTCCGATGGGAACATCGTCCTCCAGCTTGTCGCGGAACAGCCCGGTCCACATGGCGCGCGAGACTTCGGCATGCAGGGCCGAGACGGCATTGGCGCGGCGCGACAGCCGCAGAGCGAGCACGGTCATACAGAAGAGTTCGTCCGGGTTATTGGGATGCTCGCGACCGAGCCCGAGCAGGCTTTCCGGGGACATCCCCAGCGCCTCGCGAAGAGGACCAATGTGTTCTTCCACCAGAGCTGAGCCGAAGCGATCGTGGCCTGCCGGCACCGGCGTATGAGTGGTGAAGACCACCTCGCGCGCGACCCGGGGCACGGCGGCGTCGAAACCGATACCTTCGTCTTCCATCCGCATGCGAACTGCTTCCAACACAGCGAAGGCACTGTGACCTTCGTTCAAGTGAAGAACGCCGGGAGAAATCCCGAGGGCTTTCAGCGCGCGCAATCCTCCAACGCCAAGGAGGAGTTCCTGACGAATGCGGATGCGGAGGTCGCCGCCGTAGAGGCGCGAAGTGAGTTCGCGATCCTCGGGGGCGTTGCCTTCGACATCGGAGTCAAGCAGCAGCAGGTCGCGGCGTCCAACTTTGACGCGCCAGACTTTGGCCTGAATGCGGCCGCTGCGTGTTTCGATTTCGACGACGACCGGCCTTCCGTCTTTTCCAATCGCAACTTCCATCGGCATTTGATTGACGTCGGTCTTGAGGTATTCCTCTTTCTGCCAACCGCTGAGATCGAGGTGCTGCCGGAAGTAGCCCTGACCGTAGAACAATCCGATGCCCACCAGGGGAATGTCGAGATCGGAAGCGCTTTTGATGTGATCGCCGGCAAGAACGCCGAGGCCGCCGGAATAGACGGGCAGGGATTCGTGGAGGCCAAACTCCGCTGAGAAATAAGCCACCGGGTGAGGCCGTAAAACGCCGGCGTGCCTCGCGCCCCAGGTGCGATCCGCTTCCAGGTACTCCAGCATACGGCGATAGGCGTAGTTCACGCGGCTGTGGAGCATGAGCTCAGCAGCGCGGGATTCCAACTGGGCGAGAGGAAACTCCGACAGCAGCGACACTGGATTGTGATTGAGTTCGTTCCAGCGCGCTGGGTCGAGATCGAGAAACAGGCTGGAGGAATTATGGTCCCAGCTCCACCAAAGATTGCGCGCCAGCGCCCAGAGGCGTTCCTGCAGGGGGGCAATGAAGCGATCGAGGGTGCGAGCTTCGCTGACGACCGGAGCGACCTGCATGGCGGCCTCGGTGAGCATGCGAATCTCTTCTTCACTGAAAGTGCGGGCCTCGATGGTTTGAACCACGAGCACGCCCTGAAGAACGCCGCGGTCGATCAGGGGGACGCCGAGAAAGGACTGGTAAGCATCTTCGCCGGCATCGCGGAAATATTTAAATCGAGGATGGGTTTTCACCTGAGCGACGGACACAGGGCGCACGAGTTCGGCCACGAGGCCCGTGAGGCCCTCGTTGACGGCCATGCGCAGACTGCCGATACATTCGCGGCGAAGGCCAACCGTCGCGGCCAGCACGAGATTGGCGCGATCGGGTTCGAGCAAATAGGCCGAGCACACGTCGGTGCGAAACCTCTTGGCGATGAGGGCCACAACGTTCATTAGGGTTTCGGCGGGTTGGCCGCCATCGGCGGCAAGGTTCCCGATTTCTTCCAGTGACAGGACGTTCTTATCGTCCTTATCGTTGCGCAGGGGCACGTCTCGCTCCGTCTCTTCAGCTACGTCTTGGTATCGGTCCAATCGGTTCGCAAACCTCCGTGAAGATCTCGATCAGCTTCCCCTTTGATCATGTCATAGTCGACTGGGGTAACATGGACTATTTTACAGATGGGTGCGAGTGAAATCGTGAGTGGCCCAGATTTTTTGACCGGAGACCGGTGAATCGAGGGACGGAGCACCTGGTGACCGACACTTTTCAGATGTCGCGGGGGACCTTGGCGGGACGGGATGTGCGTCGCAAAAAGTGTGTTTGCTTGCTGAACTAATAGGTAGTAAAATCACCGCCAATCCAGCCAGCCAGTGGGAGATACACGTCCGGCTGCCATTGGTATTTTTCCGAGGAGGCGTTGGCGATTCCTCGAAGTTAGGGACGGGTACCAGCGGGACGCTTTACGTGCGACCCACGAAGAACGTTGTGCATCTCGCGGACCTTGGAGTCTGACAATGAACGGTACTGCCGCACGATGTCTCCGGTTAAGTGTGAGCTTAACTGGATTGGTGACCTTAGGCTGGGTGCTTACAGGTCAGGCCGCCAAACCAGTGCATCAAGCAACATCCTTACCCACCGACTGGAGTCACCGTCACCTTATCTTCTCTCGTCCTACTTCGCCAGAGCAGATCGCGAGGGTAGGCCATGATCCGCGGTATCAGCAGCAGGTTCATCGGCGCGCACAAGCGCTCGCGTTGCCTGTGAGAGCCGTGGACACTGATTCGAACGCCATCGCCAGTACCGGTAAACGCGTGACGGTCAAGGCGACGCTCAAGAATTTCACGGGCGACTGGTCGAAAAATCTTGGTGCTGGCGCCGGCGCGGGTCAGGGCAACTTTCCCGCCAAGTTTTCTTTCAACACCAACACCGCGCTTTGCGATGACCAACCCACGCCCGATTACGCGGTCTTCAGCACGGGATTGGCGGGTTCTGTAACGCAGGCCAGCGTCGTGGCCTACGACAACCTCTATTTCTTTTGTACGGGAGCGACGCCCTTGCTCTATTGGGCCTACGACACGGGCGGCCAGATTCTGACCTCTCCCGTGCTCTCTCTGGACGGCACTCAGGTAGCATTCATGCAGACTTCGGGCGGTGTAGCTAGCCTGGTTATTTTGAGGTGGAAGAAAGGCGTTGGGACTGTCGGCGCCCCGTTTCCCCTTATTCCAGTCCTCGCCTCTCAGTATCCGACGTGTTTAGCACCGTGTATGACGGAAGTTCCTATTCATAGCGGCGGCGGTGGCGCGCTGAACGACACGAGCTCGTCCGCTTTTTATGACTACGCTAGTGACGTGGCTTGGACCGGCGGAGCGGCGGGGTGGCTGCACAAGATTACGGGTGTCTTCAAGGGGACGCCCACGGAGGTCAATACGGGCGGATTCCCGGTTCATGTACATACAGGAGTGGTTCTCTCCAGCCCGGTTTACGATCGGATTACCAACAGTGTGTTTGTGAGCGACTCAGGGGGATTTTTGTACCGGGTGGATTCGGCCGGAGGGGTGACACAGTCCGGACAGTTGGATGTCAGCCACCGGGCAATCATGGCTGGACCGGTGGTGGATTCGGTGGCGGGGAAGGTTTACGCGTTTGGAACGGACGACGGCAGCACGAACTGCTTAGATCCGACCCAAGCTGTGGTCGGCTGTACTGGAGTCTTCCAGTTGTCCACTACTTTTTCTGCGGGGGATAAAGGAACCGAGGCTGTTATCGGAAGCAGTAACTCTACGCATTTTCCTAACCCTTTGTTCGTGGGCAGCTTTGACGGCGCCTACTACGATTCACCGGCTGCCACACCGACCGGAAACCTTTACGTGTGCGGCAATACCGGGGGAACCGCGACGCTGTACCAGGTTCCCATTGTGAATGGCGTGATGTCGACCACGAGCAATGTCCTGGCCCCGCTGGCTGCGGTGGGGTCCACCAAAGCTTGCTCGCCGGTGATAGATGTTCCTAACCCGAACACGACAATAGGGGTGCAGTTGGTCCCGTCAGAGCGCGTTTTTGTGAGTGTGCGGGGGAACGGCCTTCCGGGCGCTTGCTCCGGCGGTGGGTGCGTAATCAGCATGGTTGATGCACAGTGGACCCCATCTACCACTTTTGCAGTGGGTCAGCAGGTGCTCAGTCTAAATCTGCACGTCGAGACGGCGACGACACCGGGCACGGGCGCGCTGCTCGCGGCTAACCATCCCGTCTGGACCAATCAGATCGCCGCCACCGTCCCCGATGGCGCGGGTGGCCAGGTCGTTTGGATTGACCAAGGCTCTCCGACCACAGCCTTTGTGAAGTGGACTGCTAAGTCCACCTACGCACCTTTGGTGAGGATTCTTGACACCAACGGCAACGTACAGGCGTTAACAGCAGGGGCAGGAACCGGAAAAACGGGCGCTACCCAGCCGACGTGGAATTCTGCGCCGGGGGGCACGACGACCGATAATACGGTCACGTGGACGAACGTTGGGGCCATCGGCACGGCCGCACTTCGCGCAACGGGAGGCACCAGCGGCATGATCATCGACGATATTTTGGGTCCCAATTCCACGGTAGGGGGCTCTCAGATATACTTCACCACTCTGGGCAATCAAGTTTGCGGGACATCCGGTACGGGTGGCTGCGCTGTGCAGGCATCCCAGACGGGATTAAACTAGATAGGTTCTCCTTATGACTATGAACGATACTTCTTCCGACACTCCGCGTACTCCGGCAGCGAACAAAAAGCCGTACGAAAAGCCGTCATTCCGTTTCGAACAGGTATTTGTAACGACCGCGCTTTCGTGTGGAAAGGTGAGCTCGACGCAAGCCAGTTGCATTGCCCACCAAAGCGCGTCATGACGTCATCTGCCCCAACTGCGGACGCTGCGCACGCCCTCAAGTGCGAACTTGCGAGTGAGGTGTTGCGATCGTCGGGTAAACTACGAGTCCAGGTCATGGGTTGGAGCATGCTGCCCTCGGTCTGGCCCGGAGACATGCTGGTGGTCGAGAGCGTTAAGGGCGAGGCCGTTTCGAAAGGAGACATCATCCTTTTCGGCCGGGACCGCCGTCTTTTTGCTCATCGCGTGGTAAGAAAGAGCAGTTCTCCCGGGGACTCGACGATTCGGACCCGCGGAGATGCCATGGCTGCCCCGGATCCACCGGTGAATGAGAGTCAGCTGCTGGGACGAGTTTCGTTCATCCTGCGCAATGGAAGAATTATCGAGCCGCGGCGCAGCTTGCGGTTTTCCGAGCGCGCCGTCGCCGCATTCGTTCGAGGCTCGGAAATCGCTGCCCGTGTCGTTGTGGGTGTGCACGGGATGCGCCAGACTGCACAGAATCTGAATTAGAACGAGAAGTCCCTTGCCAGAGCTGATCGCCGAAGTCGAACGTCTCAGCCTCGTGATTGAAATCGGGGGCATGCCCGTCCGCGTAAACACGACGGACCCCAATTTCCTTTCCTTGCTGCAAAACCGTTATTCGGGGTTTGTGGGAGCGGGTGACAAGGCTGAAATTGAATTTGATGTCGACCTGACGCACGCGGCGTCCGACGATCCCTACGCAGACGTTCATGTGTGCAGTCGCCACGGCCGGTGGTCGCTGACGCGTGGAGACTTTCGCGCGGAGTGGGAACCGGTAGCCCGTCGCGGACGAATCCGGCAGTCGGCCAATCCGTACTCGATCGACGCCGTGCTGCGCATTGTGCACACCCTCGTGCTGGCCCGTCAGGGAGGCTTCCTGATGCACTCGGCCAGCGCAATCCGGAATGACAAGGCATTCTTATTTGCCGGCGTGTCTGGAGCGGGCAAGACGACTATCTCGCGGCTCGCGCCCCCGGATGTCACGCTGTTGACGGACGAGATTTCTTATGTGCGCAAGGTGGACCCGGGCTACGTCGCCTTCGGCACTCCGTTTACCGGCGAACTGGCGAAGCTCGGAGAAAACGTTTCGGCGCCCATCGCGGCGCTGTACTTGCTGGCCCAGGGTCCGGAGAATCGGATCGATCCGGTTGCGCCCGGCGAGGCAGCTCGATCCCTGCTTGCTAATGTTCTCTTTTTCGCCGAGGATGAGGAACTGGTGCAGTCGACATTTCATTCCGCCTTTGAGTTCGTAAGCCGGGTTCCGGTTTCGCGGCTCACGTTTGTGCCCGGTTCACGGGTCTGGGAGCTGATTGGATGAGCAGGCTTTTTGTAGCACGCAATCCGCGGGTCGCGGCGCGTAGTCTCGACGGCGAAATGATGATTATGTCAGGGCGGGACTCGACTCTGTTTACCCTCAACAGGACGGCTACCATCCTATGGCAAGCCGCGGACGGAAATACGCCGCTGGACGAGATTGTGCAGTTGCGGATTTGCACGGAATTTGAAGTTGAACCCGCCGAAGCCTTGCAGGACGCCGAGACCCTGGCGCGGGAACTGGCCAGCCACGAGATCCTGCAGATTTCGGAAGAACCGATCCCACAGGCTAGCCCACTTCCAGGCGTTCCTTCCGGAGACTCCCGATGAAGGGACTGCTGGAGGAGATGACCGAGAAGGCGTTGGCGCGGAACATTCCGCTCAGCGTGCAGCTCGACGTGACCTATCGCTGCAACGAGCGGTGCGTTCACTGCTATCTCGACCACGACGACCACGGCGAGATGACCACTGCGGAAATCAAGCACCTTCTTAAAGAGATGGCGGATGCGGGCGTCTTTATTCTGACGCTGAGCGGCGGCGAAATCTTCCTGCGCAAGGACTTTTTTGAAATTCTCGAGTATGCGCGCCGGCAGTTGCTGTTCTGTGTGAAGCTCAAGACGAATGCGATTTTAATACGCGAGCGCGAGGCGGCGCGGATTCGCGACTTGGGCGTCGAGTCGATCCAGATCAGTATTTACTCGCACCGTGCGGAAGTTCACGACGCCATCACACTGGTGCAGGGATCGCTCAAGCGGTCGGTTGATGCAATCCGCTTTCTCAAGGCGCAGGGCTTGCGAGTGGTGATCGCCAACGTTCTGATGATCCAGAATGTGCAGGACTATCGCGGCGTTCGGGCTTTGGCCGAGGAATTGGGCGTGGAGTGCACGCTGGACCCGACCATCACGCCCATGATGGACGGCGACCGGTCGGTTCTGAACCTGGGCATCGGTGGGAAGGAATTGCAAGAGGTGTTCCGCGACGCCGCGCTTGTCGGGGATGTGGAAGAGTTTTGCATGGTCTCCGCGCCGGCGGACGAGAGCGTAATGCACGCTTTGCCCTGTAGCGCAGGCCACACCAACTGCTACGTCTCCCCCTACGGCGACGTTTTTCCGTGTGTGCAGTTTCCACTGCCGACGGGAAATGTGCGGACGCAGCGGTTCATTGACATCTGGCGGCATTCGGACCGTATGAATGAGGTGCGCTCGATCCGCCTGAAGGATCTACCGACCTGCAGTTCGTGCACCCACGCATCGGGTTGCACCCGTTGCCCCGGGCTGGCATACATGGAAGGAAATATGCGCGGGCCCTCGTCGCAGGACTGTGAGAAGTCATTCGCCAAGACCGGAATCCCGTCGGCGAATATGCTGAACAAGAAGCGCGCGGCAGCGAACCTGGTGCAGATTCGAGAGCTTCCAGCTTCAAAATGCACTTCGACGGCGGGCGCGATAGCTTGACGTGGGCTCGCCACGAGTCCAAGCGAAATCATGCCCGGTCCTAGCGCTACACTCGAGCGCGAGTGGTCACTTCTACTAGCCGCTTGTTCTGCAAGTCCTCCCGAAGAAAAGCTAACCCGCATTAGAAAGCTGCTGCAGCAGCCAGTCCAGTGGAAAGCTCTATTCGACCTCGCGGACCGTCACGGGGCCCAGCCGCTTCTGTACCAGACTCTGTCGGGCTTTGAAGACGCAATTCCTCCCGAAGCGATGGGCTCTCTAAAGCAGAGTTATCAGACGAACTTGCACAAGGCGTTGCTGCTTTCGCGGGAACTGATTCGCATTGTCGCGAGTCTGACTGCGCGCGGCATCGAGGTCATGCCCTATAAAGGCCCGGCCTTGGCGGAAATTGCCTATGGAGACATCGCTTTGCGGCAGGCCGGGGATATCGATCTGCTGATTCATCCGCAGGATTTGCCGCGCATTCGCGATGTGGTGGGTGAACTCGGCTACAGGCCGCAGCTGGCTCTTTCCGATGCCGAGGAACGTGCGTATCTGAAATCGGGATATGAATGCGCGTTTGACGGTTCGGCGGGACCTAATCTTCTGGAGTTGCAGTGGGCGATTCAGCCGCGATTTTATGCGATTGATTTCGCCATGAACGACTTGTTCCGGCGAGCGGTGACGGTTCCGGTGGCCGGGCAAGGGATGAAAACTCCCTCGCCTTCGGATTTGCTTCTGGTTTTGTCGGCACACGCAGCCAAGCATGTGTGGGCGCGGCTTGTGTGGCTCTGTGACATCGCACGGCTGATGAGTCTCCCTGACTTGGACTGGACGCGGATCGGATCTCAAGCGAGAGACCTGGGAGTGGTGCGGATTTTGCGCGTGACCATGCTCGCGGCGAACCGGTTGTTGGGAGCGGTAATTCCCGCAGCAGCCCAGGTGAATCTTCCTGAAGACACGGCGGCGCAAGTGTTGGTCGAAGAGATCCAGGCTCATATCGTCAGTGAGGATCCTTACGACGTAGAGTCGCTGGCCTATTTTCGTCTGATGATGCGGCTGAGAGAACGACAATCCGACAGGCTGCGGTTCGCGCAGCGACTGGTCCTTACGCCCGGGCCCGGCGAGTGGCAGACCGTGCGGCTGCCTCGGCCGCTCTTTCCGCTTTATCGGATCGTCCGGCTCTCTCGGCTGGCGGCCAGATTGGTCCGCGCCTGACGTCCCGCGTAGCCAGCTTAAGCTGTTTCCGTAGATTCCGCTTGCCAATCCCGCAGATACAAGATGTACATGGCCGCGCTGCCGATGAGGGGCACGCCCAACCCGGCTTTTAACGTTCCGAAGTGACTCGACAGAACGCCGACGATCCATGGAAATAATCCGCCTCCCAGATTGGATAGCATGAACAAGACGGAGCCGATTCGTGACGCAGCCGGACCAAACTCTCTGGACAAGAATGAAATCGTGATGGGATAGACGCTGGAAAGTCCCAATCCAGCGAGGCAAGCACTCGCAATTACACCGGGCAACGCATGCGACAACAGCAGCCCGCTCATCCCTACGCACGCGATGACTAGTCCTGCTTGTACGAGCCGGGCGTCGTTCATCCACCGCAAGAACAATGGAGCTAGCCACCTCCCGAGGGTCAGCGCGGCATAAAAGAATGAAGGCGTCATCAGCGACATAGTCGGCGTCATTCGCCCCAGGCTCTTCGAGTAGGTGGCGACCCATCCCCCGAAGCCGTTCTCAACGCCAACGTAAACAAAGAACAGGGTCGCCAGGGCCGGCAGGGAGTGATGTCTCCAGTTAATCCCGAGACTTTTCTTCCCGCTCGCGTCACGGGAGACCGTGGGCTCGACGACGGAGGCGGGCAGGAATGCAATGCCAACCAGCACAAGAAGCAGGCATGCTGCCACCAATCCGAGCAGGATCGGGATTTGATGTTTCCGAGTCGCGATGGCCACGAGGAAGGGACATGACACAGCGCCCGCGCTCCAGCAGAAGTTGAGCAGATTCAAGGTCGCACCGCGCCGGCCAGGATTCACTTCGGCGACCATGAGATTCGCCGCTGGAACCGCGAGGCCCAAACCTCCCCCGTACGCGGCGATGCAGATGATCCCGAGCAACTTCGAACCGGCCAGTAGAAGGACCAAGCCCGCAGTCGCCAGCAGCAGCCCGGACTTCATGGCGAATCGAAATCCCCAGCGAGCGACCAGCACTCCGGAAACCAGGGTACACACAGTCGATGCCAGGTACTGCGCATTAAACAGGGCACCGGCCTGCGAATAATTCAGAGACCATCGAGCGGAGAGCGTAGGCAACATGGGGCCAAGCAGCACGGTCACGACTCCAATGGGCAGGAACGAAGCATAGGCAACGAGCGTGAGAGTCCTGGCAGAATGTAGGTCTCGGGCTGTCTCGGAGACGGACATGAAGGGTGAGAATGCGCCATCCGAGAATACGCCACCGGCTTGATGCCGGCTAGGCGGAAGCGGGCGCTTTCCCGGTGGACTCGCGGACGACGAGTTCGGGCTCGATCGCGATTTCCGCAGGGTCTTCTTTCTTGCCTTCGATGCGCTCGAGCAGGGTCTGGGCCGCCACTTCTCCCATGCGGTTCAATGGCTGGCGAACCGTGGTCAAACTTGGAGTGTAGAACGCCGCTCCTTGAATGTCATCGAACCCCATGACCGAGATATCCTGGGGAACGCGTAATCCCACTTCCTGCACAGCTCGGATCGCGCCGATGGCAGAAATGTCGTTATAGGCAAACAAAGCGGTGAACGGCTTCTTTCGCGCCAGCAACTGCTTGGCGTATGGATAACCGAGCATCGGTGTGGGATCGTCGGTGTCGATCTGGACAATCAAATCCGGATCCATCTTCAAACCAATCTGCGCCGCCACTCGACAAAGCGCGTCCCAACGGTCTTTTGAGTCTGAGCTCAAAGGATTCCCTCTCATGAAAGCGATGCGTTCGTGGGAAAGGTCCTTCAGGTGATTGAGCGACAAAACCGCCGCGCGTTCGTGATCGAGGACGATGTTGGTAACGCCTTTCACCTTCTTGTGACCGGCGATGGCGACAGTGGGCAGGGCAGGCGTCTCCTGCACAGTCGTGTCGACCGTGATGATGCCTTCCACGCCCCGCTCCGAGAGGATGTGCGAGTAGCGCTCGAGCAGCTCGGGATCGTGCCGGTGAACCACGGTCAGAAAGAAATAGTCCCGCTTTCTGAGGTACTGCTCAATCCCGCTGATGATGGGAGAGCTGTAGGAGTCGCCAATTTCCTCGGCGATCACGCCGATGGTGTAGGTGCGTTTGTTGCGCAGAGTGCGAGCGAAGAAATTGGGTCGGTAGTCGAGTTCTTTGGCGGCCGCGTGAATGCGGTTCTTGGTGTCTTGTGGAATGGAGCGCGCCGACGGCGAATCGTTGAGAACGGCGGACACCGTGCCGGGAGTAAGTCCTATATGTTGGGCGACGGCCTTGAGGGTAATCACCGCTGGCTTTTGGCCAGGCTTCTTAGTTTGCCCCATGATGTTCTAAGTCGTATTGATTAACCTTTTCGCTCAGGCTCCCTATGTAGTGAATGTTACCAAACCGGTGCTGTCAGGGTTGCGCCCGGTTTGGGTTGTCGATGCGTGTCCGGTTCCGCTCTCTTGGTTCGTCATGCTTTTGCGTAACGCTCGCTGTTCGGTTTCGATCCGCTGAGAGCGAAGAACAGGATGTACAGGTAACACAAGACCGGCAGGAAGAACGCATGATGAATGCCGATATGGTCGGCGATCCAACCCTGCGCTACCGGGATAATGGCTCCGCCAACGATGGCCATGATCATGACTCCGGAGCCGTCCCCGGTGAGAGGGCCGAGTTCCGCGACGCCCAGCGTGAAGATGCTGGGGAACATGATGGAATTGAAGAAGCCCACAAGGATGATGCTGTACATGGCAGTGTGGCCGGTGGTCAGCATGGAGATTGCGACGAGGGCGGCGGCGCAGACGGCGCAGATGCCGAGGAGCCCGCGCGTGCTTACCTTTTGCAGCAGGGCTGATCCGATGAAGCGACCGACCATTGCGCCGCCCCAGTAGAAGGTAACGAAACTGGCGGCAACCTTCGCCGTCAGCCCGCCAATCTCGGGCTGAGTGAAATAGTTGACGAGGAAACTGCCGATGGAAACTTCGCCACCGACATAGACGAAGATGCCGATCGCTCCGAAGATTAGGCTCGGGTGGTTCCAGATGGAATCGTTCACCTTTTCGCCGACTTTGTGCTGTGCGTGCGCGATGGTCGGCAGCTTGAAACTGCCGATGGCGACTGCCAACACAACTAGTGCGATGCCTAGCCCCACGTAAGGCGCCTTGACTGAGGCGGCCTCATGTAACCGATAGTTTTGCAGAACATCGGGCGCCATCGCTCGTATTTCCTCAATCGCCTTCGGGGCCGCGCTCAGGATCAGCGCGCCGCCGAAGTAAGGCGCTAAAGTTGTTCCGAGTGAGTTGAACGCCTGCGTCAAATTCAGACGACTCGATGCGGTCTCCGGTTTACCCAACACCGTGACATAGGGATTTGCGGCCACCTGCAGACAGGTGATCCCCGCCGCAAGAACAATCAGTGCGCCCAGAAA
The DNA here is from genome assembly GCA_035695545.1 of Candidatus Sulfotelmatobacter sp. Classification (GTDB taxonomy): domain Bacteria; phylum Acidobacteriota; class Terriglobia; order Terriglobales; family Acidobacteriaceae; genus Sulfotelmatobacter. The sequence continues at coordinate 23,576 of DASRRV010000248.1, forward strand.
TAACGGGTACGAGGGAACGCTGGCTGCAGGTACAAACAAGAAGGCTCCAATCCCCATGGTTAGCAGGCCCGCTACCATCGATTTCTGATAGCCGATCAAGTCAACAAGTTTGGCGGAAGGCAGAGAGAAGACAAAATACGCGCCAAAAAATGCGAACTGAATGAGCTGAGACTGTGTGTAATTCAAGTCAAAAATCGATTTCAAGTGGGGGACGAGAATGTCGTTGAGGCAGGTGAGAAATCCCCACATGAAAAACAGCGTGGTCACCGTTGCGAGCGGAGCGCCATAGGACTGGCCGGTACCGGGAGCCGAGACGGTAGTAGAAGTGTTGGGGGTCGCGATTGCCATGAGTGCTGTATCCACCCTGCAAAAGAAGTGAAAACCAAGGAACGCGCAATCATAGCATCGCCAGCATGCGGTTTCGCGCATTTTTCTTCGCAGGGAATATCGGATTATGGCCTAGAAAATCGTTTCTCTAGCTTGACAATCCCGGGCTCGTGGCGGAGACTGCAATCGTTTCGGCTGTCCTATGTGCTCGACAAGGCCACTTTCATGCGCAAGCTCCTGCTCTTTTCCGTTGCAGCTTTCATCTTCTTGGCCAATCAGGTCTCCCTGCCCGCCCAAACTGACACACCCGGCGTAGTTGTATTCAGCGAAGCCAGTTTTCCCGTGGCTGATTCCGCGAGTCCCTCATCGCAGCAGGTAGCAGCGATTTTGCCTCGGGCTCGGATCGTAGGAGTGGACGCCCTCTCGCGCGCACTTGCCTCTCCCGCGCGCCTTTTGGTTCTTCCCTATGGATCGGTCTTTCCTGAAGAGGCGTGGCCGGCGATCAAACAGTTTCTAGACCGAGGCGGCAATCTTCTGGTGCTGGGCGGAATGCCCTTTACTCGGGCCGCCTATCGCGATCACGGGGAGTGGCATCTTCGCGACTACAGTGTGCGATTCATTCGTCCGCTCATGATCGACCAATACCAGGAAACTCCGGGATCTGACGGGATGCAATTCCAGGCAAATCCTGAATTGCCGCTGCAGCTTCATTCCTTTGCATGGCAGCGAGCATTCAGCCCTGTAATCCGGTTGAGCGCGGTGGATCTATACCATCGCGGCGGATCTGCGGGTTCGATCGATGCCCGGCTCGACTCCCTGGCTTGGGGCATGAAGGACGGCCGTAAGTGGTCGGCGCCCGTGGTTCAAGTGGACCACTACAGAAATGGATTCACCGGCGGGCGCTGGATTTTCGTGAATGCCGAACTCTCGCGGGCGTTTCTGGACGATGCCGGCATGGTTCAATCCCTGGCAGAGCGGGCGGCGCAAGGGGCCGAGGAGTTCACCGTACGACCCGCTTTGCCACTCTATCTCCCAGGCGAACCGGTGGAACTGCAGGTCCTTTGGCACGCTGCGTATACGCCTAAGGGTACTCTGTCTCTCAAGGTTACTTCGTTCCCAGAAGCACAGCCCTCAAGCCGAACGACGGTGACGGCGGCGGTCCCGGTGGATAAGCCCGTTGTTCTGCCCGCGCCAGACGGCAAAGGGCTCTACGTGATCGAAGCGCAATTGCTGGAAGGCGATCGCGCGCGAGGGATCTATCACTCCGCGTTCTGGATTCGGGATGAATCGTTTCTTCGCTCCGGGCCTCGTCTCGGCGTGAATCACGACTACTTCGAACTTGACGACCATCCGCTGGCAGTCGTGGGCACGACGTACATGTCGAGCGAAGTACAGCGCCTCTATTTCGAGCACCCCAACGTGTACGTGTGGAACCAAGATTTTGCACAGATCCACGATGCGGGCCTGAACATGATCCGCACCGGCTGGTGGACGGGCTGGGATAAATTTTGCGACGAGAAGGGACAGCCTTATGAGCGTACGCTGCGCACGCTGGAAGCGTACTTGATGACGGCCCGCAAGAACGGCCTGCCGGTGCAGTTTAACTTCTTTGCATTTCTGCCGGACGTGCTCGGAGGCACAAACGCGTTCCTCGATCCGGAAGCAGTGCGCCGGCAACAGACTCTGATTTCGTCGGTGGTCGCGCGCTTTCATGACGTGCCTTTTTTAGCCTGGGACCTCATCAACGAGCCGAGTTTCTCGCAGTACCTCTGGAGGACACGGCCTAACGGAGATCCGATCGAACTGGCAGAGTGGAATCGCTGGCTGAGCGAGCGTTACCCGGACCGATCCAAGCTCGCGGCGTTGTGGAATGTTCCTGCAGCGTCTGTGGCAGGAACTGTGTCTCTACCGCGTGAAGACGAATTCGCGCCGCGGGGAATGTACACGGGCACCAACTCCCTGAGACTCGATGACTATTTCCTATTCGCGCAGGAGTCGTTCGCGGGGTGGGCCCGGACCATGCACGATACCATCCGATCCGCGGGGTCACAGCAACTAGTCACTGTCGGTCAGGATGAAGGCGGCATCCAGGACCGGCTCTCTCCGGCGTTCTGGGGACAATCTGTCGACTTCACCACCAATCATTCCTGGTGGCAAAACGATTACATCCTATGGGACTCACTCGCTGCCAAGCAGCCCGGCGAGGCCATGCTGATTCAGGAAACCGGACTGCAACGCGAATTAAATATTGACGAGGTCGCACGACGAACCACGGAGAACGAAGGAGCCCTGCTCGAGCGAAAAATCGCAGCGTCGTTTATTCAGGGCTCAGGGGCGATTGAGTGGCTGTGGAATACAAACTCCGACATGACGGAGAGCAACGAAACACCGATCGGCGCCGTGCGCACTGACTACACCGAAAAGGAGGAAGCCTCGGTTCTGCGCGGATTCGCTCAGTTTGCACCCGCATTGCAGGAGCATCTCCGCGATCCGCAGCAGGCTTCGATTGCGATCGTCACTTCGCAGGCTGCGCAGTACTCTGTGCTGTCGGACTTCCAACTCGAAGCTCAACGACGATCTGTGCGCGCGTTAGCCTACGACGTTCACTTCCCGTCTTACGTGATCGCCGAGAATGAGATTGCGAAGTTGGGTTCGCCGAAGCTTGCGATCCTGCCTTCGCCGCAGGCCCTGGGGGAGACAGCGTGGCGCACATTGCTGAAATACGTGGATGGTGGAGGGAACCTTCTCATCACCGGCCCGGTCGATCGCGATGAGCATTGGCAGGTTGTCCACCGAGCCAGGGAACTCGGAGTAGCTGCCCACGTTGAACCGCTCACCTACCACGATGCGACAGTACGCGCAGGAAGCCGTTCGCTGCCTCTTGCCTTTGCCCAGCCACAGCAGAACTGGCTCGATTCACTGCGCTTTGGCGATGGCTCCACTCTGGTCGAGATCCCGCGCGGAAAGGGGCGAATATTTTGGACCAGCTACCCGGTGGAACTCGCCGAAAACCTGCAATCGACGAGCGACCTTTATACGTATGTCGCGGGAAAACTCAACATCGCACCGATGTTTAGCGTTCAGTCGCCACTTCCTTCCGGAGTGCTCGTATTCCCCACAATCCTTGGGGATTCCGTACTTTACGTGCTCATCTCCGACTCGGCCAATGATGCCGCAATCAGTCTTCGTGACCTCAACACGGGGACCCAGGTGTCGCTGTCGCTGCGGTCGCAGCATGCGGCGATTGCCTTGATTGGGAAAAAGGAAAAGAAAATCGTCGCGAAATACGGGTTCTAGACCCGATAGTTCTCGACATCCGCCGCGCAGTGTGTTATTAGAATAACGATTTTGTACAGAGTTCTCTGCCCCGCGTCTATTCTCACGCACTACGCACGCCTCAGACTGCGGCCCTGAACCTGCAGGTCATTGGAGGACGTATGAAGCACACTCTCGCACGCATAACTTTCTTCTTTTTGGCGGTTACGCTGTTGCCATCGCTGATCTACGCCGGAGACTCCATTCCCAAGGCGGCCTGGAAAAGGGGCATCGGTGAGCCCCTGGCTAGCGCCGGCACGAAGAAGCCCACGATCGACGGAATGATTGACGACGGGTACTGGCAGGGTGCCCCGGTTGGAGGATTCGGCGCCGGCACCTTCTCACGGACCTACGCCGGGAATTTTTCGCGATGGCATCTTAAAGCGGGCATTCATAAATACGAAACGCTGTACGCAAATCAGTTTGCCATGTTCCAGCAGGCCGAGGGATCGCCCGCCGTTGCGCAGGTCCTGTCGTCCGATCACCCCAAGGCCGGATCGCTGACGAGTTGGAAGTGGGATTATCCGGTGGGTGCGGGCGATTATTATTCGCTCTATCCCAAGTCTTGGTACGACTACCGCTGGGACAGGTTTCCGGCTCATGTTGTCCTGGAGCAGTTCTCACCGATCCTCCCCGACAATTATCGCGAGTCGAGTTATCCCGTTGCCGTCTATCGCTGGCACGCCGAGAACCCGACAAACCAGACAGTGACGGTTTCCGTCTTGTTATCCTGGACCAACATGGTGGGCTGGACTCGCGGATCTGGCCGTGATTTCAGCGGACATTTGAGCGAGGGCGACCGCAATCGCTTCATGAGCGACGCGAAGTCCGGGGCGGCGATGAAGGGAATCGTCTTCGACCGTAATCGCGCCGGGTCGAGGGTCACCGACGAATGGGACGGCCAGATGGCCATTGCAACCGTCGACTCTCCTGGAGTCGAAATCACCTACCAAACGACGTACAGGCCAGACGAAGATGGTGCGGAGGTCTGGGCTCCTTTTGCCAAGGACGGAAGACTCGCGAACAGCGATCAGCAGTGGATCAGCAGCGACGAGACTCTCGCCGGTGCGATCGCGGTGCGGTTCACTCTGAAACCCGGAGAAAAGCGCGTCATTCCCATGGTGATTGCGTGGGATCTGCCCATTGTCGAATTCGGTTCGGGCCGGAAGTGGTACCGGCACTACACCGACTTCTACGGCACAACCGGCACGAACGCGTGGAAGATTGCGGCCGATGGTCTTTCCAATGCGGCAAAGTGGAGCGATGCGATCGACGCCTGGCAATCGCCGATTGCCAGCGACGAAAGCAAGCCCCTCTGGTATCGCGGAGAACTGTTTAACGAACTCTACATCGTTGCGGACGGCGGCTCGCTGTGGGGGCGTCCTGTTGGATCAGAGCCGAAGTCGCCACACACGTTCGGGTTCCTGGAGTGCTTTGACTACTCGTTCTACGACACGCTCGATGTACTCTTCTATGGCTCAATGCCTATGCTGAAGTTCTGGCCCGATCTCGACAAGCAGGTTCTGCGGCAGTTTGCCGACACCGTTCCGCAGGAGATGGCCGACAAGTACATCTGGCAGTGGAAGTCCGTGCAGACGGGGCAACCGCAGTTCCGCACGCGCAAGGCAAAGGGCGCGGTGCCTCACGATCTTGGAGTTCCGAACGAAGATCCTTTCCTGCAGGTAAACCAGTTCAGCTGGCAGAACACCAACGGATGGAAGGACCTGAATAGCAAGCTAGTGTTGATGATCTACCGTGACTACATCTTCACCGGCCGAAGCGACGTGCAATTTCTCCGTTACACATGGCCGGCTGTGAAGGAGGCGATGGAGTACCTCGGAAAGTTCGACAGCAATGGCGATGGCATGCCAGACAGCGACGGGTTTCCGGACCAGACGTATGACGAGTGGGTAGTCCGGGGGCAGAGTGCTTATGCAGGCAGCCTCTGGCTGGCGGCGCTGCGCGCCGCGGAAGAGATCGGTAAAACTTTGGGCGATGAGAAGAGCGCTGAAAAATATCAGGCCCTGTTTGCCAAAGGCCAAGCCAGCTATATCAAAAACTTGTGGAACGGCGATTATTTCCTCTACGACACCCAGAGCGAGTACAAGGACAACATTCAGGCCGAACAGCTTGCGGGCCAGTGGTACGCAAATATGACGGGGTTGGGAGATCTCGTACCGCAGGAGATGCAACACAAGGCGCTGAAGAAGGTATTCGACTACAACGTCATGAAGTTCGGGAATGGCGACATGGGAGCGGTGAGCGGCATGGCCGCGGACGGCAGCGTCATCCACAGCAATCAGCAGGTGGGAGAAGTGTGGACCGGCGCCACCTTCAGCGTCGCTGCCCTTATGCTGAGCGACGGCATGAAGACGGAGGCCTACCGCACCGCATGGGGCGTTTATCACGTCGTGTACGAAACCAAAGGCTACTGGTTCCGCACGCCTGAGGCCTACGACCTCACAGGGAATTTCCGGGCGTCGATGTACATGCGTCCGGCGGGAATTTGGGCGATGGAGATGACTGGGCCACCAGTCAATGCGGCGGACGCGAACAAAGCCAAAGTGCTTAAGGCGGCACGGACAGGGCCTTAGCCGACGGCGGCTAGATCTGCGCCACGGTTCTCTGCGCGGCCAGTTGCTGAGACAGGAAGTCCAAGTATTCCTGCATACCCTCGCCGGTTTTCGCCGAGAGGCGGAAGATCTGCATTCCGGGGCGCACGGACTGAATGCTGTTGCGCGCAGTCTCCCAGTCGAATTCGACCGCGGCTGCCAATTCGTTCTTACTGACGACCGCAACGTCAGCGCTGTTGAAGATGGTTGGGTACTTCAGGGGCTTGTCTTCGCCTTCCGTCACCGACAGCAACACCAGACGAAGGTTCTCTCCTAGGTCATAGGAAGACGGACACACCAAGTTTCCGACGTTCTCGATAAACAGAAAATCCAATTGGTTCAGATCCCAGTCTTGCAGCGCATTCTGCACCATCGCCGCTTCGAGATGGCAAAGAGTGCCGGTCGTAATCTGCTTTACGGGCGCTTTGCTGCGCGCCAGACGTACGGCGTCGTTTTCGGTCGCAAGATCGCCGACCAGGGCCGCGACTCTGTATTGAGGCTGCAATTGCGTAAGGGTCTTCTCCAGGAAAGTCGTCTTTCCGGAGCCGGGGCTCGAGACCAGGCTCACAACGAACACTCCCGCGGCATGGAACTGTTCGCGCAGAGAGCGAGCGATCACGTCGTTCTGCTTCAACACATTCCTGCGCACTTCGACCAGACGTGGTTCGCTCATTCCTTCACCTCTTCTTCGTGCACTGCGGCTTCCGGAGCGTCCTCCGCTTGCACATCCTGTTCTTGTGCGTCCTGTTCTTGAACCTCGAGCGCAAAGACTTCAAGCTCTTTGCCTTGACGAATGTCCATGGTTGGCTGGTTGCACTCTGGACAGGCAAACGATTGCACTGAGACCAAGATCCGTGACTCCTGGCAACGCGGACAATACACAACCACGGGGATGTCCTCGACGATCAATCGAGAGCCTTGCAGGGGAGTGTCCTGGCAAGCCATCTCATAGGAGAAGAGCAATGCGTCTTTCACCACTCCAGAAAGCGCTCCCAGCCTGAGATGGACAGCGCTCACCTGTACGCAACGACGCTGCGACTCGTCGAGGGCCGCGTCCACAATGCTCATCGCGATCGAGAGTTCGTGCATCGCACCGCCGTGTTTATTCTAAACCGATTCTCGACAAGGTCTGGACTCTGGAACAGCAAAATACTGTCTCCCCTGCGAACGGATCGCCTGAGTCCAATCGATGGACGACCCCTTCCCCAGCGCGTATCATCCCTTGTTAGTCATTTGCCGGGAACCGCCAGGTACCCACGTTCCTCTGGCATCTCCGGGCCGTAGACACCCACGAGGACACGATGATCGATCTTTCGACCACGTACTTGGGGCTCAAGCTCCCTACGCCGCTGGTCTCTTCCGCCTCTCCTCTTACCCAGGAACTCGATAACATTCGCCATCTGGAGGATGCTGGGGCATCGGCTATCGTCTTTCACTCGATTTTCGAAGAGGCGGCGCATGGCGGGGCAGCGTCTAGGCAAACGCGCCCGGCGTTGGACTACTACCTGAATCACCTCCGGAAGGCGAAGGAAGCCGTTGAGGTTCCGGTGATCTCGAGCCTCTGCGCCACGACTGCAGACGGATGGATGGATTATGCCCGCCAAATCGAGCAGGCGGGGGCCAACGCGCTCGAACTTAACTTGTATCAGGTGCCCAGCGCGGCAGACTCTGCCAGTACTGACCTTGAAGACGGCTACGTAGAGGTTGTGAAAGCCGTGAAAGCCGCCGTGAAGATCCCCATCGCGGCGAAACTGACTCCCTTCTTCACCGGTATGGCTAACATGGCGAGGCGCTTCGATGAGGCCGGTGTCAATGGATTGGTGCTGTTCAATCGTTTCTATCAGCCGGACATTAACTTGGATGCTTTAGAGATCCAGGCTAACGTCCTGCTTAGCACTTCGCAGGACCTGCGGCTTCCGCTCACCTGGATCGGCATTCTGTTCGGCCGCGTCGAAGCCAGCCTGGCGGGTACGAGCGGGGTTCACGAACCCGGAGACGTAGCGAAACTGCTTTTGGTTGGCGCGGACGTAACCATGGTTTGTTCCGCGCTGTTGCGCAATGGCATCAAGCACATCGCCTATCTTGAAGCTGGCCTGATCGATTGGATGGAAAAGCACGAATACAAATCAGTCGCACAGATAAGAGGCACGCTCAGTCAACTGCGCTGCGCAGATCCCGCCGCCTTTGAGCGCGCGCAATATGTGAACGCGGTCAGGGGAATCCAGAATGTCGTACTCACCGGTGCAGAGGCGTGGAGAATTCTCAGCGGCGAGTAAGAACACCTGCGGAGCTACTTGGAAAGCTGGGCGATGACAACTCCATAGGGTTCTAGGGTCACAACGTCGCCCTTTAGCGAAGACTTGCCGGTCGCCACCAGGCTCTTCGCTGTAGTAAACCCATGCTGGGTCAATTCGAAGTTCGGCCTCTGCTCCGCTCCTGACATGTTCAAGGCAACCAGAACAACCTGGTCTTTGTAAACACGCAAATAGGACAGCACATTCTGATCATTCTCGTTCAAGGGAGTGTAGTTTCCGTCCAGAAGAGCCTTGTTGCTGTGGCGCAGCTTGAGCACCTGCTTGTAGAACGAGAGCACGGAGTTCGGATCTTTAGACTCGTCAGCGACGTTGTGAGTCTTGGCTGTCGCAGGCACGGGTAGCCACGGCGCTGCCTGCGAGAAACCACCGTTATCGCTGTTGTCCCATTGCATGGGCGTGCGCTCGCCGTCGCGGCCCTTTTCTTTGGGCCAGCCCGTGCGGCCGATCGGGTCCTTTACGTCTTCTTTGCGAGTGGGCGGGGTCGTCTTCATCCCAATCTCTTCGCCGTAGTACATGATTGGCGTACCGCGTAGGGTCAGATACAGGCCCGCCATAAGCTTGGCGATCTCATCGTTGTGTGGGCCGTCGCCGTAGCGGTCGTACGAGCGAACAATATCGTGATTGCTGATGACGAAGGTTGGCCAACCTGAAGCGGAATTGACTGACGCAATCTGCTTGCGAAATTCGGCGGGTGAGAGCTTATCCACACGGGTGAAGAGGAAATCCATGGGCATCTGCAATTCGTTGTTGCCTTCGCCGTAATACTGGTTGAGCTCAGCAATGTTGGCCGTCCAGGTCTCTCCGATCAAAACCGCATTGCTTTCATCCGCCACTTTACGCAAACCGCGCAATGCATCATGCACCTCGGGCAGCTTCTTGTTGTACCGCTCCTGCTCGATGGGGTCACCGTAGGCGTTCTTCCCAGCGAGAAGGGGGTTATCGTGCAGATTGGGATCCTCGAACAACGTGTCCACCGCATCCAGACGAAATCCGGAAACACCGCGCTTATACCACCAGCGGGTCACGTCAAACATCGCGTCCTTCACCGCCGGATTGCGCCAGTTGAGGTCGGGCTGCTCTGCGTAGAAATAATGATAGTAATACTGATTCGTTGCAGGATCGAGCTTCCACGCCGAACCTCCAAAAGTGGAAGTCCAATTGTTCGGCGGCTGCCCCGGCGCTTTTCCGTCGCGCCAGATGTACCAGTCGCGGTGTTCCGAAGTGCGAGACGATTTCGAATCCAGAAACCATCTGTGCTTGTCGGAGCTGTGGTTCACGACGAAATCGAGAATGATCCGAATGTTCCGCCTCTTGGCCTCGGTTGCGAGCATGTCGAAATCCGTCAGCGAACCGTACATCGGATCGATATCTTCATACTCTGAGACGTCGTAACCGAAATCAACTTGAGGAGACGGGAAGCAGGGTGAGATCCAGATCGCATCCACACCGAGATCCTTCAGATAGTCGAGCTTCGACGTGATGCCCTTGAGGTCGCCGATGCCGTCGTTGTTGCTGTCGGCAAAGCTGCGGGGATAAATCTCATAGAACACCGCATGCTGCCACCATTGATGGCCTTCCGCGTCTACCGGCTTGTTCGTAGTCTGGGCCGTAGCGGCAACCAACGACACACAGACGAAGGCATAGAGCAGGACCCCAAGAAACTTGCCTCGCATATTGATTGCTCCGTCGCAGAAGTGCATTTCGATGAATCGCGTTCGACCAAAGGGCCGCGATTTCACTGAGTGTAGTCCTTTTCATCTCTCGGCTGACGACGAATCCTCAGTGTTTACGGTTTACCGAAACGAATCTCAACCTTTTGGCGTACGTAAGTCCCCTCGGGCCCATCTGGAAACTGGATGTGCAACTTCCCGGCCTTCGTGAGCACCCCGCCCTTCATCGAACCAATCTGCGCGGGATTCCAGACGGTAACCTCATATTGATTGCCGGCCACACCAGACACCTCGACGTTCAACTGGTCGTGGGTGGAGTTCCACGATTCCTCGATGACGCGAATGCTTCGACTCGCACTACCGAGCGACGGAAGATCGTTTGAGATTGCCAGACCAAAATCGTTCTTGAGATGAACGATCAGAGTATTCGTTCCGCCCGAGACAGCAAAGCGCACCGGCAGATGCTGGTCGTTAATTTGCTGCTGCAGTTTGACCGGCAAAGCGTGGCCGTTCAGTTCCACACTCACCACCTGGGTCCGCGGACTCAAAGACGGCGAAAAGTCTACCCAGCAGTCACCGCTGCCGCTACGCTTTGTCTCAAGCACAAGGCTGTCCCCTGTCTTGTGATATCCAAACTCTACGGTGACGCCGCCGACGCGGACGTTGCGAATCGCAAACGAGGTCCAGTCCGCTGGAACATGCGGGGCCAGCGTGATCTGATGCTTGTCGGCGTCGGTCTGCAGACCGAACATCCCGCGCAGAATTGGGCTGATCACCATGGCTGACGACCAGATCTGATGAGGAGAGCTGGTCGCGAACGACTGGTAGTAATCGCCCGATAGAACTTCGGTGAAGTGGCCCAGAGCACCGTCGGTCGCGAGCAGCGCATTGGAACGCAGATTGGAATATGCAGGCAGGGCGCGATGATAGCGATATTCCCCCACGGACGCCCACCCCGTGAAAAGCGGCCAGACCGCACCGAAATGGTATCCAGATCCGTCGTACACCTTTGATTGCGATGAGATGATGCGCATGCCCCAGTCGGTCTGCTGGTCTGCATCGGCGAGATGGGTGATCATCGCGTCTGCCCTGACCGCTCCGGGCAAGCCGAACCACATCGGAACGGTGGCCAGGACACTCGGCTCGTCAACTTGCTGGTTATCCTGCTTTAGCGCGAACGCATAAATATTCTTCTCCGGCGACCAGAACGCGGAATCGAGCGCGTGCATTTTTTGATCGAATTCTGTGTTGAGCTGCTGGCTGATGTCGTCCTTGCCCAGGAGTCGCGCCAGATTGGAGAGTGCCCGAAGCGCCTCGACGCCGAGGCCCGCCTGGTAATACTCGTTCTTGACGGGAAGCAGCGGTCCGCCTTCCACCCAGCCATGTCCAATTCCTGCATTCTGCGCCAACCCCTGCGCATCATAAGTGGAGCGCAGAAACTGATAGGCCCGCCAGACGTTGTCCCACTTGTCGCGAGCGAAGGACAGGTCTCCGCTCTGGACTGCATAATCATTCATCGCGATGATGAATAGCGGCGTGGCATCCGCGGAAACGTAGGCATAGGGGTAATCTTTGAACCACGGCACCAGGCTCGCACTCTGCGAGATCTCGTGCGGCACTTTGCCATCATCGCGCTGATATTTAGCGATGAAATCGAGGGCAGCGCGGGACGTGGAATAGTCCCCCTCGGCGTTGAGCGCGAACGAAGTCCACAGGGAATCCCGGCCAAAGAACCACGCGAATCCCGGGCGCTGACCAACACCCGAAGTTCGAAATCCGGCGACGAGTCCCGATCCCAGATAAGGATTGTTCACCATCCCTTGAATCGTGCTGATCCGCGCCCAGTCGTAGGCCTGCTGAAGAGCAGCATCGGGCAGTTCAAGGCTGACGGTCTTGTCGAGATAAGCGCGGTAATAATCCGCAGACTGGCGCATGGAAGCTGCGTAGGAGATCAAGAGACGCTGATAGATCTTTTCTGCGTCCGCCAAGCCTGCAACCGAAGCGGCGATGACGAGTGCCTTGGTCTCTTTTCCTTTCTGCGTTGGCCCCAGGCGCATCGAATTTTCATGCGACGAGGAGTAGTTTGTCTCGTAGGCAAGGCGCGCATCGCCTGCGGTCGGCGATCCGACTAGCGCTGCAAACCTTTTGGCTTCCTCCCCGAAGACAAATGCGTGCTGCTTTGCATCCCAGTCGACATAAGTTCCACCGAGCGCGGCGGGCCACTCCAGTTGGAAATCAGGGGTGAAAACAGCTTCTACTTCCAACGGTTGCTCGGTTTCGACATCCAGCAAAATCACAGCACCGGCTTCGCTGACCGGCACGCACAGCATTTCGCGCACGCGAAAGGAATCGCCTGCATACAATATCGAGGCCGATTCAGGCCGAACGGTGAGCGTGCGCGCCAGGCTCTCGGCCGGCAACGCCCGGTCACCGACGTGGAACACTAAATGAAAATCGCGAAAGAGTTTTAGCGGATAAACCCAAGCCTCGAATCGTCCCGTTTCGTGGCCGAATAGTCCCGCGCGAGTTCCCACGACCGGCAGAAACTCCCAGGCTCGTATGGTTCGCGACAGTTCCGGCGTTTGAGCGGACTGCTGAGCTACCGAAAGAATCGTACAGAGCAGCCCAACTAGCAATAGACCAACACTCCGCGAACGGAACGCGGGACCGGAACATGGAACACGAAAACACGAAGGATTCATTGCGACCTTCTCTTGGGGCGGAAAATCGACTTGGCTGGAACTTGCAAAGTCGCGATTCACTGAATATAAGGAGTAGGGGCGAATTTTAGCACGAGCCGAGTGGGCCAGGTAGCGACCTCATTGTTCCCTTCACGCCGCGATTTTCTGAAATCTCTCAGCCGTTCGGCCCTTGTGCTTTCGTTTGAAAGCGTGCTGCGGTTGGCTCGTCCGCGATGGTTGCGAGCGGGCGTTCCACCGTTGCCAACGACTCCTGTCCAGAAAGAGGAAACCGCGCAGAACACTGATCTGGGCGTGAGATTTCTCAACGTCGCTCGCGAATCGGGGCTGAATGCCAAGACCATCTTCGGCGGCGAGCATAAGAACAAATATCTGCTGGAAACCACAGGATGCGGAGTTGCCTTCTACGATTACGACAACGACGGATGGCTTGACATCTTTCTGGTGAACGGCACACGACTCGAAGGCTTTCCTGCTGGAAGCGAAACCACTTCGCATCTTTTCCGCAACAATCGTGACGGTACTTTCACCGATGTCACAGTGAAGGCCGGGCTTGTGCATACCGGCTGGGGGCAAGGCGTCTGCGTTGGCGACTACGACAATGATGGTTGGGACGACCTGTTCGTCACCTACTTCGGCAAGAACGTGCTCTATCACAACAACGGTGACGGCACATTCACCGACCTAAGCGAGAAAGCTGGAGTGGCGAGCAACGGCAAACGCTGGAGCACGGGATGCGCGTTCGTCGACTACGACCGCGACGGCAAGCTCGATCTCTTCGTGGCCAACTACATTGATATGGATCTGGCAACAGCGCCGGTGCCGGAGTCGGGACCGTGCCTGTACAAGGGAGTGCTCGTGGCCTGCGGTCCACCCGGCATGAAGACCGGAAAAAATATTCTCTATCACAACAATGGAGACGGCACATTCACCGACGTCTCTGCGTCCTCGGGAATCGAGGCGGCGAGCGGCACTTATGGTTTGGGCGTGCTGGTTGCTGATCTTGATAACGATGGCTGGCCCGACCTCTATGTGGCCAACGACTCGACCGCGGCTACGCTTTATCAAAACAAGAAGAATGGGAAGTTTGTTGACATCGCAATTGACGCTGGATGCGCGCTGAGTCCGGACGGAAAGCCTCAAGCGGGCATGGGCATTTCAGCCGGAGACTACGACCTCGACGGCAATCTTGATCTGGTCAAGACGAACTTCGCCGGAGACACGCCGTCGCTCTACCACAATCTCGGGGGAGGCAATTTTGAAGACACGACGTTTACTGCCGGACTTGGGGCGCACACCCAGTATCTAAGCTGGGGATGCGGCTTCTTCGATTTCGACAACGACGGCTGGCCCGACATTCTCATATGCAACGGCCATGTCTATCCCGAGGTCGAGCAACTTAAAACGGAAGCCGGTTACGCGCAGCGCAAATTGCTCTACCACAATCTTCACAACGGACATTTTGCGGACGTTTCCTACGACGCCGGGCCCGGCATTTCCGATGCGGCACCGGCGCGGGGCGCGGCTTTCGGCGACTTCGACAACGACGGCGACATTGACGTTGTGGTGAATGCGGTGAACGACTACCCGCAACTGCTGCGATGCGATTCCAAGCTCGACAACAACTGGATCAAAATTCGTACCATCGGAACCAAATCAAATCGCAGCGGGATTGGAGCACGCATCGTGTGCGTGACCCATCCCCCGGGAGAGGCGAAGCCCCACCAACAGATCGACGAAGTCCGCAGCGGCGGCGGCTACATTTCGCAGAGCGACCTGCGGGTTCACTTCGGGTTGGGCAAGGCAGAGAAGGTCGACATGCTTGAGATTCGGTGGCCCAGCGGCCAGGTCGACACCCTGAAAGACATCAAGGCCAATCAGGTAATCTTCGTGAAAGAAGGCGGAGAAATTACCCGAACCATGCAGTTCCCAAAGAATCCGAAGGGGGGTAAATAGGGCTATGGCTTCTTAGGGTCGGCTTCGACTGCAACGCCCGTGCCTTCCTTGAGAATGTGAATCTGATCCACTGGCAGATTCGCAAACCGCTCCGTCAGTCCGCTCAGCCAGCGGATTTCAACCCACTCGATCTTCGCGGCAGAACCCAGGCCGAAGTGCACCCGCATATCATTGTTAGAGTCGAAGGCTGAACCGCTGCGAACTTCGTCGACCAAGACGCGGCTCGTCGTTTTCACTCGAATCCGGGCGCCGATGCCGTCGCGATTGGATTTCATGCCGACGGTGCGAACGGCGATCCAATGATTTGCGCTGCGAATCTGATTCACTAGCAAACTTGGGACCGCGTTCATATTGCTAATGACTGCCGACATCTTCCCGTCGTTCCACAGGTCGCCAACCGCCAACCCGCGCGAAGAGGCCGCAGTTGTGATGGCCGGTCCGCCAGCGGCGGAGACGTCGCTGAAAGTACCGTCGCCGTTATTGTGGTACAGAATGCGGGGCTCCTTATAGCTGCTGCCCAGGTGCTGGCTGTCGACTTCGGGATAGACGTGGCCGTTTACCAGGATCAGGTCTGGCCAGCCGTCGTTGTCGAAGTCAAAGAACATCGTCCCCCAGCCGAGGTACTGCGTGTAGAGGCCCAGGCCGGCGGCGGCAGTTGCGTCGGTGAATGTCCCGTCGCCATTGTTCTTGTACAGGGTGGAGGTGTCGTCGGAGAAATTCGTTTTGAAGATATCCAGATGGCCGTCGCCGTTGTAGTCTCCGATCGTTGAACCCATACCGGCCTGTTCGCGCCCGTCTTCGTTGAATGCTGCGCCCGAGGTGACGGCGACGTCAGTGAAAGTTCCGTCGTGATTGTTGCGATATAGGATACTGGGTGTGCTGTCGCAGGCGATGAAAATGTCGGGCCATCCGTCTTCATCGAAATCGAGCGTCGAGACGCTGAAGGCGTAATGACCGTCGGTGTGGTCGATGTGGGCCTTCGTCGTGACATCTTCAAACGTTCCATCGCCGCGGTTGTGATAGAGGATGTTTTTCGCGCCCGCCAACCCGCGAGGCCCGCACATCACCGGTACGCCTTTCCAAATGCAGGTTGGACGCTCGCCGGGTGCTGGTGCGTTCGCTAGATCGAAGTCGACATAGTTCGCAACAACTAGATCAAGGCGCCCGTCACGGTCGTAGTCTACGAATGCGCAACCTGTACCCCAGGCTTTGCCCGATCCTGCGATACCCGCTTTCTCCGCGACTTCTGTGAAGACGCCGCTCTGATTGTGGTAGAGACGGTTTTTTCCGTAGTAAGTGATGTACAGGTCTTCCCAGCCGTCGTTGTCGTAGTCTCCTACGCAAACGCCTTGCCCCCAACCGGTCGCGGTCAGACCTGCCTTGGTCGTGACGTCGGTGAAGGTCCCGTCGTGATTGTTGCGATACAGACGATTGCTCGGCCCTTGTCCTGCTGGAAATCCTTCAAGCTTTGTGCCGTTCACCAGGAAGATGTCAGGCCAACCGTCATTGTCGTAGTCAAAGATTGCGACTCCGGTTCCGGTGGTCTCGATGATGTATTTCTTGGTGTCGAGACCGCCGAAGACATTTTGCGCGGTGAGCCCGGCTTTTTCGGCGACGTCGGTGAAGTTGGCGATTGGAGCAGGGCTTGGCGCGGTGGGTTTGGATTGCTGCGCGTACAATATTGCTGTCAAAAGCACTAGGCATCCGCAAGCGCTCGCGCGGCCAATCGAACAAATCGCTGAATAAGAAGAAAGCTGAACTGGCATGGGCCCCAGTCGATGGTAGGGGCGGCGTTGGCGGACGGTCAAGCAATGCCGCGGCTTAGGGATTGATCGGCGCTTCCGCCACACCGACGTACTTGTCGGCGCCGCCGTAGTAGAAGAGATAGCGATCGCGGTGCTGCACCATGCCCTCTACGAAAACGACGTTGGGCACCTGTCCGATCCTCTCCCAGTCCTTCTCGGGTGAGAACACAGGTTGATCACTACGCCAAAGCAGCTTTCGCGGATCGTTGCGATCAAAGATGGCGATCCCAGTGCGATAGACCAGTTTATCGTCGGCGCCGTTATAGATCAGAAGGATTCCCTTCGGCGTGACGATCGGCGCAGGACCCGGTTCGGCCACTCGCGAATCGAAGCGTCCGGGACGAACGGGCAATGCCGGGAGTTGGGTGGCTTCGGTCCAGTGAAGCAGATCGGCGGAGTAGGCGAGGCCCGCCTGATCTTTGTTGTCGGCACTCGTGCCCAGGAAATACATCCAGTATTTTCCGTCGATTTTCTCCGGGACGATGGCGCCCGACTTCGTCCACTTCACATTCCAGTTGCCTTTGTTGGCGGGTATGATAACGCCTTTGCGGTCCCAGTGAATCAGGTCCTTCGAAGTTGCCAGACAAAGCTGAGCGTCTTTCTTGTTGTAGCCCGTGTACGTCAGATAGTACGTGTCGCCGAACTGCACCAGGCGCGGGTCTTCGACTCCACCGTCCTTCTCGTATTCCGCGGAAGGACTGAGAACTGGCTCATCTCGGCGCGCGAAGTGCACGCCGTCGGTGCTCTCGGCATATCCCAAGCGCGACGTGCCTTGCTTATCCTGGGCACGGTAGAGCATAACGATCTTGTTTCCCTGCACTATCGTCGCTGGATTGAATGTTCCAGCCGATTCCCATGCGTTCCCGCGCGGAGCGATTACGGGAACGTCAGAAGTCCGGTGCCACACCCCGAATGGGACCCTGCCGGCTTCCTGCGCGGCCATAACCGCCAGCAACGCCGCAAGTAGGAATACTCTCGTGGGAATTGGGCGGATCATTTGCTTCACCCCCTGCCACGCGTTTTTCTGACAGCAAAAAACGGCAGGTCCGACCACCTGCCGCTTGTGCGAACTTGAAATTGTACGTCCGGCTACTTCTTGTTCACTGACTTCTTCAGTTCGGCCCCAGGGGTAAATTTGGCGACTCTGCGGGCAGCGATCTTGATCGTTGCGCCGGTTTGCGGGTTGCGTCCGTTGCGGGCTTTTCTCTGCGACACGGAGAACGTGCCGAAGCCTATCAGAGCCACCCGATCTCCTTTGCGGAGAGCGCCGGTAATGCTGTCCACTGCGGTATCAATGGCGGTCGTAGCTTGCGCCTTGCTGATTTCACATGCGCCTGCGATCTTGTCAACCAGATCGGCTTTGTTCATAGTTTCTCCTCGCAGGTCTCTTTCGTGCCCAGCCTACACCGGGAGGAAAACTGGCTATGGCTGAGTTGGGAAACCTGATCGTTCTGTATTCTCCTCCCTCTGTAGCGAATGTCAACTGTGAAAATCCGCGCCGGAAGCCTGTTTTGCACTTCCGTGTCCCGGATTGAGGCTTCCCAAGCGGCATCTCGGCCGGGGCCGGTAGAGATTTCCTCCGCCCTCCACAGCCGGCTTCGTTCCTTCACAGGATGTACACAGGCTGGCAGGCTTTCCGGCTTGCGCGAAACAGGGCTTCGGGTGCAAAGTCGAAAGAGACGAATTCTTTCAAAGGTGGATGTGTCCCAGGTGATTAAGGCTCCCGCGGAAGTTTGCCCGCTTTGTGGAGGTACCGGCTGGAAAACGGTTTCGGCGGGTCCAAATGTCCAGCCCAGTGCAAAGAATGGGCGCCCGAACAAGGACCGCCGCGTCACCCGATGCGACTGCCAGTTGCGGGCAAGGGCGCAATCTTTGCTGGGGGCAGCGCGTATCCCCAAGAGGTACGAACATTGCGAACTCAGCAACTATGACACGGACTTTCCCGGTGCCGCCCCCTCGCTCGCAGAGGCGCACTTCATAGCGTCGAGCTTCGCGAAGAAGTGTGATCCGCGGGGCGACAAAGGCCTGCTGATCATTGGAAAGATTGGGACCGGGAAGACGCACCTCGCCGTTGGCATCATCAAGGAATTGATCCAAAGCCGGGGCATCTCCTGCCTGTTTTACGACTATCGTGAACTGCTGAAGGAAATCCAGAACTCCTACAACTCGACAGTTCAGACCACGGAACTGGACGTTCTTCGTCCCGTGTTCGAAACCGACGTTCTAGTCTTAGATGAACTCGGCGCAGTAAAACCCACAGAATGGGTGTGGGACACGGTGAGTCTTATTCTTAATACCCGGTACAACGACAACCAGACTACCATCATCACCACGAATTTCGAGGATCAGGCTGCGGCGGGAACTTCGGGTTCAATCTCGCCCGCCAGGGCGGCTAGTCGCGGCGAAACGCTTGGGGACCGGATCGGGGAGCGCATGCGGTCGCGCTTGCATGAGATGTGCCGCATCATCACGCTTGACGGAACGGACTTCCGGCAGAAGTTCCGCAGCGCCAACTTCCGGTAAACTTCGTTTCGCGACGGATTCGCACGGATCAAGAACAACACGGAGCCAGAACCTGTGTCTGGCTGCGGTTCTGGCGAATTCCCACTAAAATCATCCTGTGCTTACTGAGCGGCTGGAGTTCGCGCCAGAGCGGGATGCCGAGATCTTTTCTGGGGTCCCGGCGGCTCCGGCAGTCTTTCTACTGCGCAGCGAAGACGCCGGAGCTGAGCCTTACGTCAGCAAGACGGCGAACCTGCGACGCCGGCTGCAGCGCCTGCTTGGGCCGGTTGAGGAGCGAACGAAGAAGCTCAACTTGCGCGATCGTGTCCGCACGATTGAGTACTCGCCGACCGGATCGGACTTCGAATCCGGATTCCTACTGTACTCGGTCTTGCGTGCAGTGCTCGCGACGACTTACTCGCATCGCATGCGTTTCCGCTTCGCACCGCTGGTGAAGCTTCATCTTGAAAATGAGTACCCGCGAGCGTCGATTACCACCCGACTTGGACGGTTGAATGGGCGTTCGCTTTACTACGGCCCATTTGTTTCGCGCGTTGCCGCCGAAAAGTTCATGAACGACTCGCTCGACTTCTTCAAGATGCGGCGCTGCGTCGATAACCTGCATCCCGATCCCCAGTTTCCGGGCTGTATTTATTCCGAGATGAAAATGTGCCTGGCTCCCTGCTTCAAGGGCTGCAGCGACGAGGAGTACGGCGTGGAAGTAAACCGCGTTCAGGCCTATTTCGACTCTGGTGGAGATTCGTTGCTCCGCGAATTTTCGGCCGAGCGCGAGGCCGCGTCGGCAAGACTGGCATTCGAAGACGCGGCGGCGATCCACGCGCGGGTGGAGAAGCTCAAACCCATCCTGAGCCCGCTTCCTGAGATCGTGAGGCGCCTCGATCATCTCTCCGCTCTGATGATCCAACGCAGCCACTCCCCCGGCTCCGTTGCGTTCTTTCGCATCGATTCCGGACGAATCTCGGGACCGGTATCGTTCTGCATCGAAGCTGTGGAGCATGCGAAATCGCAATCCATGGAAGCGCGAGTGCAGGAAGCCCTGCGTGCGTTCCCAGCTGCAAAAGTAGCATCCGCGCTGGAAACGATGGAGCACCTTGCGCTGCTCAAGCGCTGGTACTATCGCGGAAGCCGGGCGGGCGAAATATTTTTCGCCGACGCCAAGGGCGAATTGCCCATGCGTCGAATCGTTCGTGGCATCTCGCGGGTTTTTCGCGGCGAGAAGCCAGAGCCGGAAAGCAAACTCCCAACCGGACCATAATGTTCGCTGCGAGCGACTCCGGTCTCACGCGGAAACCACCGCTTCACCGGGCTTCCATCCAAACCACCGACGCCCGATCCAGCGCACCACCCGCCAACTCGCGATTCCTCCGGCCAGAAATGTTCCCACCCACAGCAACACCGCTGGAAGATAGAACAGAATCGATGCCATGGCGGTCGCGTAGGTTGCGAGGCTCTCCAGCCCATCGCGGAGCGCCAGCTTCAACTGATATCCCGGCCGCCAGTTCAGACCGAACACCTGAGCCTCAGCTTCAGTTCTGAGCGAAATCGTAAGAGCCACGGTCTCGATCTGCTGCGACAGAGCGTTGAACTCGGCCTGTTGTTGCTCAATTTGTCCGCGCACCTCGCTCAGCTTCTCGCTGACGAGGAGCATGTCTTTCACCGTGCTCGCTTGCTTCAGAATCGCCAAATACTGCGCTTCTTCGGCGTGCAGATTTCGGAGATTGGCGTCCTGGTCCACGTATTGCCGCGTCACATCCTGCGCGTCGATTTTTTCGCTTTCCACACGCAGGCCCAGTTTGTGTATCTCAGCCCGCGCCTCTTCAAACCGAGCTGCAGGTACGCGAATCGTGAGCATTCCCGTGGTGGCATTCAGTCCACCGCCGTCGGAACTCACCAGGTAGCCGCCCATCCTCTCGGCCAGGGCTGCGAGTCTGTCGGCCGCTTCCGTGGGATGCTGCACGACCATCTCGAGAGAACTCGTGCGGATGATTTTCCGTCCGGCACCGGCGTAAGGCGTCGGCGTCGGCGTCGGCGACTGCGGCGCTGCAACCGCCTTCATGGCGTCGATCTGCTGTCCAGGAACCGCGGTTTGGGCGCGAGGCGGCGCGGCATACTCGGGTACTGGCTCGGCATGAGTCTGGGAGGCCAGTCCATCAGGGCTCCTGCGAGCCATATTGGGGAATGCCACCACTCCGCAGATCAGCAAGATTGCTGCTGCGGCTGCAAACCAAAGCCAGGGCTTCTTGATCTCTCCGACTGATTCCGCCACCGTTGCCATAAATCACCTCTCGCAAGAAGAACGCCAAGTCATACGCGCCTTGCGTTCGATGTCGTTGGTCGCTGGCCCATCTTTGCCCAAAGTTCACAATCGCTCCTACCACGAATAGTGCACCGTGTAGCTGACCACCGCCTCACCATCTGCGGCGACTGTGACTGGTAGTTCGACGGTGTGCGCATCCATTTTTCGCGAAGGATGCGATTGCTCGGTCAGCTTCCAGTTCGCGCAGCGATAGAGGTGCTCAACCACTCGCACATTGGCTGTTTCTTTCTTGTGATTGCGAACGCGGATTTCAAACGACTCCTCCATCCAGTGCTGGTTGGAGTCCACGCGGAAGTTCGTACGCTTGCGCTCTCCCACCACGTCAAAGGCATTGCCTGTGTAAACGCGGATGGTTTCGTCTTTAGGCGTGTGGTCGATCGTGTTCTCGCCCACAAATTCGAGGTGCCCATCGGTGTCCGCGCGGTAGAACCGCAGCTTCCCTTTGGGCAGCGGGATTCCCAGATGGTTCGTGTCGGAATTCTTGAACTCCTCCATTACCGAAATCTTCGAATTCGAAAGCGTGCCATAGCCCGCGTCCTGCCGCACTTGATCGGGATTGTAGTAACCATACTGGTCGAGCCGGGCTCCGTCGTAAACGTAAATCCTCTGCGCCCGGATGCCGGTCGCGCGTACAAACTCCACTTGCTTCGTTTCCTGGTCGTGCAGGGTCGTGGGTCGCTCCAGTGTGTAGAGATGAAACTCGTCAAACGATTTCTCCCGCACGACGGGCGCGGACGCGTCGGCCTCCATCGCCTTAGCCACGCCAGCATAGACGCGACTGCTGAGTGATCCTTCCTGAATCTTGTTTACGTCACCCGCCATCAGCTTGATGCGCGCGTCTTCATAGGTCTTGCCGCTTTGGTTGTGCATCGTGATCCAGCCGATCATGTCGAGCGCGTCAGTTTTGCTGTTTGGCTGCTCTGAGACGACGAGGTTGTAATCGGCCTGCCAGTTCATCCCGCTGCTCACATAGGAAATCTCGGCATCAAACTTCCCCGGCGCGCTGGTTTGCAACAGCCAGTTCAGAGTGGGCTTCAGGATTGACCCTCCGGTGAGCGCGGGGAAAAGAGGCAGGCCCGGCAGGCCGAAGCGCAGCACTCCATTCATCTCGATGATTGGTTGCGTGTAGGCGGGCTGTGCGTATCCTGAAGCATATGGCGAGCTGGAAACATATCCACTGCGAACGATGCGGCCGGGCGCCGTGATCTGCTTGTCGCCGTTCTGGCCGATCACAAAATCAATCGTCTTGCCTTCATAGAGTGAGAGCAATAGCTCTTGCGAGATTGGATCGTTGCGATAGTTCTGTTCCAGGATTTGCAGCGAGCGTCCGGCTGGATCGCGGAGAATCACGGAATCCGGCTCCAGATGGGACGCGATTCCCGCATACTCCACGCGGTTCGGACCTGATTTCAGGTCGAGCGAGAAGCGTTCTCGCGCGACGAAAAAGTTCTGGTTATAGATGGTGAGCGTTGGCTGGCTGGTCTGCTCCAAAGACTTATCTTCCGCAACCGCCACGCTGCAAAACATGAATAGCAGGATCAGTGCGTTCTTCATCGAGCCCCCTTGATTCGTTCCTGGCCGGGCTGGGAGAGAGGTTCCCGTTCCATTGAGAGAACGTCGAAGGCAGGAGTTCTTGCGATCGCACGGAAGCGCGGGAGCTTCGAGGTGACTCAAGTAACCAGGTGGGTAGCACTAGAAGAAAGGGCGGCCGTTTGGCCGCCCAATGCGTTCGTATCGTGTTCTCGTGAGCCCGCGGATCCGCGGCGCGAAGGCCTAGATGTCCAGGTTCTTCACGTCCAGTGCGTTCTCTTCGATGAACTTGCGCCGCGCTTCCACGTCTTCGCCCATCAGCGTGGTGAAGATGGTCTCGCACTCGGCGATGTCCTCTAGCCTCACCGATAACAGCGTGCGCCGCTCGGGGTCCATGGTCGTCTCCCACAACTGCGGAGCGGTCATTTCTCCCAGGCCTTTGTAGCGCTGGATGGTGAAGTCCTTGCGCCCTTCATTGATGACAAAGTCGCGCAGGTCGCGGACATTGGTCTTCTCCACGACTTCGATGTCAGCCTTGCGCTTGGCGGGTTTAGCTGCTTTCTTCTCGGACTTTTCGCCATCCGAGGGAGCACCGTCTCCTTCGGCCCCTTCGTCGCCATTGTTCGCAGGCGTAACCTTCACCAGCGTCTCGACTACGAACGGCGGTTCCATGTAAGGCTCGATCTGCTTGTACTTCGAAATCAGCTGCCGGCATTCAGCGCTGGACGCCAGTTCCCAGTTGATGACGTGCTCGGCGCCATGCTTGTTCACGAAGCTCACTTCCCACAGGTTGTGCTCTTCGTCAAAGCGCGACTCGACACTCTTGAAGCCGTGATCTTTCTGCAGCTTCTTCAGCTCTTTTTCCAGGCGCTCAATCTTCTTGGGTGGCGTCTTCTTGTCGCCTTCGAAGTCGGCATGCTTGGCTAGATCGAGCTTGGGAACAAGCTCAGTAACGCGCTCGTTGCGTACACGCTTGTCGAGTTTGTCGAAGAAGCCGAGATATTCGTCGAGGACGGTCATGAATCGAGCCAGGTCTTTGCCCTCAACCTTGGCCGCACCCTCGCCGTAGCGAACGCTCAACCCTTCGGCCGCGCGCTTGACCATGACTTTCACGAAATCGCGTTCGTCTTTGATGTACTGCTGCGACTTGCCCTTCTTCAGCGAGAAGAGAGGCGGCTGCGCGATGAACACGTTGCCGCGCTTGATCAGGTCCTGCATGTGCCGGAAGAAGAACGTAAGCAAGAGCGTCCGGATGTGGCTGCCGTCGACGTCGGCGTCGGTCATCAGGATGATCTTGCCGTACCGAACTTTCGTCGGATCGAAATCTTCTTTCGAAATGCCCGTGCCCAACGCCGTAATCATGGCGCGGATTTCTTCGTGGGCCAGCATCTTGTCGTAGCGGGCTTTCTCTACGTTGAGAATCTTTCCTTTGAGCGGCAGGATCGCCTGGAAGCGTCGATCGCGGCCTTGCTTCGCCGTCCCGCCCGCGGACTCACCTTCGACCAGGAACAATTCGCAGCGGTTGGGATCGCGCTCCGAGCAGTCCGCCAATTTTCCTGGGAGACCGCCAGAATCCAAAGCGCCTTTGCGGCGCGTCAAATCGCGCGCTTTGCGAGCCGCCTCGCGCGCTCTGGCGGCGTCTACGGCCTTGTTAATGATCTTCTTCGCAACCGGTGAGTTCTGCTCGAAGAACGCGCCCAGACGCTCGTTCACAAAGGCGGTCACCACTCCAGCGATATCGGAATTCAGTTTCCCTTTGGTCTGTCCTTCGAACTGCGGCTGCGGCAACTTCACGCTGATCACAGCCACCAAACCTTCGCGTACGTCGTCGCCCGTCAAATTTTCTTTTATGTCCTTAAACAGCCCCATTTGCTGCCCGGCGTAATTGATGGTGCGGGTCAGAGCAGTGCGGAATCCGGAGAGATGCGTTCCTCCGTCGACGGTGTTGATGTTGTTGGCGAAGCTGAACACCGACTCGGAATAAGCGTCGTTGTACTGCAGACCAATCTCCATCACTACGCCGCCACGATCGGCTTCCATGTAGATGGGCTTGTCGTGCAGCACCTGCTTGCCCCGGTTGAGGTGCTTGATGAATTCGGCAATTCCGCCGTTGTACTTGAAATCGGAGTGCTTGGCCTCGCCCGTCTTGGAGTCGGTGGCGCGCTCGTCGGTCAGCGTGATCTGCAGCCCCTTATTCAGGAAAGCCAATTCACGCAATCTCTGGGCAAGCGTGTCGTAGTTATATTCGGTGAAGGTGAAGATCTCGCGGTCGGGCAGGAAGTGGACCTTGGTTCCGGTCTTCACTTTGGCGACGCCAGTCTTCTTGAGCTTGCTGGTCGGTTCGCCCTTGGAATAATCCTGCTGCCAGGTCGCACCATCGCGCCAGATTTCCAGTTCGAGCTCTTCGCTGAGCGCGTTGACGACCGACACACCCACGCCGTGCAACCCGCCTGACACTTTGTAGGTGGACGAGTCAAACTTTCCGCCGGCGTTGAGCTTGGTCATGACGACTTCCGCCGCGGAAACTTTTTCGCCTTCGATCTCCATGTCGTCGACCGGAATGCCGCGGCCGTCATCGACGACAGTGATGGAGTTGTCGAGGTGAATCGTGACTTCGATTTTCGTCGCGAATCCGGCGAGCGCCTCGTCGACGGAGTTGTCGACAACTTCATACACCAGATGATGCAGGCCGACCTCACCCGTCGATCCGATGTACATGGCGGGACGTTTGCGCACGTGCTCCATCCCGCTGAGAACTTTGATCGAGTCGGCGTTGTAGTCGCTGCTGCTGCCGTTACCGCCGCCGTTCGCAGTGTTGATCGGAGTCACTTTTCCGTTTTTTGTCTTGGTGTCGACGATGGGAGGATTGATCTCTTTAGTGGCCATTCCGCTCCGCGAAAATGTCCTGAATTTCTCAGCTGAATCTGTTTGCCCGTGCCCCAGGAACCAGACGTGAAATCCGCCGGGATTTGGTCGCAACAGAAGTCCCTCTCTCGGACCTCAAGTTATTGAAATTGCAAATACTTAGACTCGATTGCGACTATCAAAATTATACCACAGAAAGGGCGGGCTGGCAGCCGCTCTAAACCCGCAGAACCGACTCAGTAATCGTACCGGAATTGCCACTGTTGGCGTGGGCTGGAAATGCAGCCTCAGAGCGCCCGAGAAGCCCCTTTCAGGGTCGGGACTTGGCTGGAAATCGACGTAGGCATGCCCGCGCCGGAGCGTTGCGCTAGTGAAACCACTCCGTGCCCATGTTGTCGTCGGTAATGATGCGGGTTTCTCGGGTGCGGGCGCGGATGTGGTCGGCGGACTCCAGCGTATAGAACCCCGCGACCTTACGGTCCAAGGTCCCGGGCAGCGCCAGGACTTCAGTCAGTCGCCCACGGTGCCGCTCCTGCGACAGGTCGAATACCGGCCTGCTGTCTATGCTGTAGCGCGTGAGCACACCGGACCAGCGTTGCTCGTCGAGTTGCAGGGGCGAGTCGCTGAGCAGCATAAAATTCGCGAGGCGCATACCGTAGGGAAAGACCCGGAGGCCGGTCGCCAGTACTTCGTCGGATTCAGTGGAATTGTAATAGTCCACGCCGCCCGGGTTCAGGTGCTGCCGGATAAGTTGGAGAAACTCGACGGAAAGGAGATTGGAAATATTCGAGCGCCAGTTAAATGTGGTGTTGATTACGATGGCGTCGAATTTCCGTCCTGAATTACGGATGAGCCAGCGCCGTCCGTCATCAATCTCGATGTCCACCTTAGGATTTTTCAGCAGGCTGGCAACTTCCTCGACATGCGCGATCAGACTGAGATAGCCGGGATTGATCTCCACGATGGTCAGGTGCTCCACCTGCGGATGATTGGCGATCACTTGCGCCCACGATCCGGAAGAAAGGCCGATCATCAGCACTTCCCGCGGATTAGGATGGAAGTAGCTGAGGGCGAACGGCCTCTCGAGGCCATTCGTGTCGTCGACCAGGTTGACATTGAAACGGCCATCGTAGATGCCGCCGCCGAACACCACACCGGCCTGGGTCACGGCCACAACTCCGCTGCGGGTTTCAATCACGGAGCGGAATTCCATGGCCGGAGTGTAAGCCTCTTTCATCAGCATCTTCTCGTACATGTGATGAAACAACGGGCCCGATGCCTGAACCACGAACAGCGCGGCGGCCAATGTTGCCGCGGCGGAAAGCGCAAAACGGCCGCGCGGGAGGTTCGCGGTCAGCAGCAGGCCCGCCGCCAATCCCAGTCCGAGCAGCGCCAGGGCCACGCTCACGTAACGCAAGGGAAGCATGTCCATCAATACGAAGCCGGTAAGATAGCTGCCCAATGCCGAGCCGACGATGTTGCTCAGATAGAGATAGCTCGTACGCGCACCCGCGGTTCCGTCGGGCGGAATCGAGACATGGCAGAGCATGGGAAAAACTGCACCCAGGCACCCGGCTGCCAAGGCGATCGGCAGGAGAGTCCACATCAGAGAAACGTGGACAACCAGGAAGAACAAAATCGGGCCCACAAGAAAACCGACCACGTTGGCGCCGAAGACCGTCGCCAGCAGAAAGCGGACCAGCGCCTGCGGGTCGGTCGTGCGCTCGCAGATGCGGCGTGTGACGTGCGAACCCGCGGCGATTCCGGCCAGATACGCTCCCAGAAGAAAGGCAAAACTCTTGGCGACGCCCGCAGTCGTGAATGAGAACAGCCGGTACCACACAATCTCGTAGCCCAGGGCGATGAAGCCGGCTACCGCGGCGATCACGAGCGCCGCCGGGAAGCTTATCGCAGAAGCGCCAGCACCGGAATCGGATTGAGGCTGCTGAGTCTCGGCCGGCAACGGCCCGCGGCGCACGAACTGCCACACCAGAACCGTCGTGCCGACGAGTGCGTTCAGCGCGGCTGCCAGCGCAACTGTCTTGGCTTGGCCGAGCCAGCGCATCAGGAACAGTCCAGCGCAAAAGCAGGCGGCTGCGGAACCCAATGTATTGGCAGCGTAAAGAGCTCCGACCGAAGTGCCCACATTTCGCGACAGGCGCACGGTATGAGAAACCAGAATCGGCAGCGTCGCCCCCATAAGCATCGTGGGCGCCACCACAAGAGTGAAAGCGATCGCGCCTGTATGGAGTGGCGAAGAACCGGCTGTGAAGTTGGCTGCCCAATGGAACAGCCGGAGAGAAAAGACTCCGTATAAGCCAATCAGCAATTCGACCAGACCGAAGATGCCCAGCAGCGGCCAATCCTGGCGCTTCGATACCACACCCCCCGCGAGACTTCCGAGGCCAAGTCCCAGCATGAAGGCAGTCACGACCATGGTGACCGACTCAATATTCACGCCATAGAGCGTAAACAGAGCGCGCTGCCACACAATCTGATAGAGAAGTGCCGGAAAGCCGGAGACAAAGAACAGTACGAACCACCACGGCATCGTTTGCCGCTGCGATACTGCCTGCAAGCTTTTTTCAGGGATTCTAGTTGGGGAAACTGCGGCTGCTCCGGGCACTCTTGCTCTCCTCGCGAAGGACTCTTCTGGAAACCGAGAGTCCCTATTCGGAGTTTAGCCGAGCTATACCGTTAGAAAAGACAAGCAGCTACCTTCGCGTCAAACGAAGGTAACTGCTTTGGGCTGATGAAAATTTAAGCGGTTGCCGGGCGCTCGCCGCCTTTTGCGCGGCCGGGCTGCAGGTCGGGCTTGATGACGTGTTGCACTCCGTCGTCTTTGGAAGAAGGCGGAGGCTGAATCGGGGGCAGATCCTGACCGTCGACGAGCAACTTGATCTCGTTCGCGTCCAGCACTTCCCGTTCAATGAGGGCGCGGGCGATCTTCTCAAGCGTATCCCGATTGTCGGAAAGAAGTCCTTTCGCGGTGGTGTAGCCCTTGTTGACCAGCTTGCGGACTTCTTGATCGATCTTGATCGCCGTGTCTTCACTGTAATCGCGATGCTGCGCAATCTCGCGGCCCAGGAAGATCTGCTCTTCCTTCTTCCCGAAGGTCATGGGACCCAGATCGCTCATGCCCCACTCACAGACCATTTTGCGCGCCATATCAGTAGCCCGCTCAATGTCATTGCCGGCACCGGTGCTCATCACGTTCAGGAACAACTCTTCCGCGATGCGCCCGCCCATCAGAATCGCAATCTCGGTCTCCAAATAGTTCTTGTAGTAGTTGTGCCGGTCATCCGTGGGCAACTGCATCGTGACGCCCAGAGCCATGCCGCGAGGAATGATCGTAACCTTGTGCAGCGGATCGGAGTTCGGCATCTTCGCCGCCACGAGCGCGTGTCCCGCCTCGTGATAGGCCGTATTCTTCTTTTCTTCATCCGTGAGCAGCAGCGACTTACGCTCTACGCCCATCAGAACTTTGTCCTTGGCCAGTTCGAAGTCGTAGTGCAGAACCGCCTTGCGATTCTGCCGGGCTGCAGCCAACGCGGCTTCGTTGACCATGTTGGCCAAATCGGCACCGGAGAATCCCGGAGTGCCGCGAGCCAGCACAGAGAGATCGACATCTTCGGCTAGGGGAATCTTGCGAGTGTGCACGCGGAGGATTTCTTCTCGTCCGCGCACATCCGGACGACTCACGACCACGCGCCGGTCAAAGCGCCCAGGCCGCAGCAGCGCGGGATCGAGCACGTCGGGCCGGTTGGTGGCTGCCATCAGAATGACGCCTTCGTTCGACTCGAAACCGTCCATTTCAACTAGCAACTGGTTCAAGGTCTGCTCGCGCTCATCGTGCCCACCGCCCAAACCGGCGCCGCGATGACGTCCGACTGCGTCGATTTCGTCGATGAAAATGATGCAGGGAGCGTTCTTCTTGCCTTGTTCAAAGAGATCGCGCACGCGGCTTGCGCCCACGCCGACAAACATCTCCACAAAATCAGAGCCGGAGATGGAGAAGAATGGAACGTTCGCCTCGCCCGCAACCGCGCGAGCCAGCAGCGTCTTGCCGGTTCCCGGAGGGCCGACCAGCAGCACGCCCTTCGGAATGCGGCCACCCAACTTCTGGAACTTCTGCGCCTCGCGCAGAAATTCGATGATCTCGCGAAGTTCTTCTTTCGCCTCTTCGACACCAGCCACATCTTTGAATGTAACCTTCTTCTGCTGCATCGAGAGCAGCCGCGCCCGGCTCTTGCCGAACGAAAGAGCTTTGTTTCCGCCGGTCTGCATCTGGCGGATCATGAAGAACCACAGCGCGCCCAGAAGGATTAAAGGAGCCCAAGTGCCGAGCAATTGCAGCGGCAAGCTTCCGCTGTTGACGTCGCGGAACGACATGCTGACGCCCTTGTCCCGAAGCGTCTTGATCATGTCGGGATAGGTCGCTGGCGCCGTGGTATGGAAGGCGCTCCCGTCTTTGTACTTACCCTTCACCTGCATTCCGTCGACGGTGACTTCGCGAACAATACCCTGGTCAACGTCACTGAGGAATTGAGAAAAGTTAGGTTCTTTGTCCTTTTGTCCGTCGCGGGCATTCCTGACTACAGTCCATAGCAGCAGGGCCGAGATCCCGATCAGCAACCAAAACAGCACGGTCTTTACAGTTGAGTTCACCTAGAAGACTCCTAAGTCCGACACGGGTAATTGCCTACACCAACCCCCGAGGCTCCTACGACGATTAGATGCCCTTCCGCCACTTTTGATTGGCGAAATCGCTAGTTCTTTAATTCTACCTTTTCCCAACGAAAAAGGCGCGTTTGTATCCGTATGACTTAAGTCACGGTGGCTCTTGGGTTTGCCACCGCCAAATATGGGAGGTTCCGGCTGGTCTGTTCGACCGCACCCAGACCGTAACCTACCAGGAAAGCTTCGTCGACGAGGAATCCGAAATAATCCGGCTGTAGGGGCACGCGGCGCGCCGACTGGCGGTCGAGCAGCGTCACCAACTTCACAGAGGCCGCGCCGCGGGCGCGCAGATCGCTCATCAAGAATTCGCTGGTAACTCCGGAATGCACCAGGCCTTCGACGAGCAGAATGTGCTGCCCCTTGATGTCAGGCTCGTGACTAAAAAAAATTTCGGTAACCTCGCTGGCAGAGTCTCCTTGCGTCTTGCTGTACTTAGGCTTGATGAACTGGCAGACAACGGGCACTTCGAGAGCTCGTACTAAGTCGGCCTGAAACATGAAGGCGTTCTCCAGAACCGCCAGCATCTGGATGGTGTGCCCTTTGTAGTCGTCGGAGATCTGCCGGCCCAATTCCCTGATTCGCTTCTGAATCTGCTCGGTAGTAATGACTGGGCGCAATGGCTCGACTCGCGGACCGTTCATGAAGGTAGTGCGCCTCCCGCGCACTTCGTTACCTGGATTCTGCTGGTCAATTCTACGTCGCCGGACGCTCTGTGAGGGGCTTTTCTACAATCGCGAGCGCCTGCTGCCCCGGCTTCGCGCGATACTTCGCAGACGCCGGGAACCCTCGCATCCAGACGATTTCGTCGGCGCTTACGACCACTGGCCACAGCCTGCGCTGCGGTTGCGCCACGTGCCGCGCTTGCAGCAATTCCTTGATCTTCTTCGGGGACTTCGTATGGGCCGGCCAGAATCGGTCTCCAGGACGCCAGTTCCGCACCCTTAGCAATCCGGGCAGAGATGCTGCGTCCAAGAGGTGATCAGGATTATACGCTGCGCCCATCCCATCGGGAACCCGCTGCACTTCGATGGTTGAGCCTGCCTCGGAAACGATTGTTTGGCCAGGAATGGAGAGCTCATAGTCGTAGTCTTGCGGCGTCACTGGCACTCGCAGGTCGGGAGTGAGGAATACCAAGGCCTCTGGCTCGCAGACGGCCTTCCATCCCAGCGGCAGAGACACCTCCTTGCCCGAGGGCCCCTCTTCCTCGGCAAACCGCAGAATTTCTTCCACGTGTTTGAACTCGAGAGGGATCCCGGCGCGTTCTCCGATTGCCTTGACCAGCCTGCGTTGCACAGCGGTGGGCTGACCAAGAAACCACAGTCGGCTCACTGAAGCGTTCACCACCAACCATGGCGCGTTGGCGATTTTCGATTGCAGATCGAGATCAGTCGTGGCAGCTTTCGTATCCTGACTATGAGGCATGGCGATCTGAACCAGGCTTGATTCGTTCGATGGGGTGCGAGCCCATTCCGGCTCCGACCACTGCACGGTCGTTCCCAGCCATCCTGAGACTTCGTTTTCCCAGTAGTCTTCTTCCCCGCGAGCGATGTCCGCGAGTTCCGCCAGATTCTCCGCCACGGATGGATTGAATTCCTTTTCGAGGAGGGGAATGACCAGCTTTCGCATGCGATTCCGCGTGAACTTTTCATCGGCGTTGGTTGAGTCTTCGCGCCACGGCTGGCCGAGATCCTTCAGATACTGTTCAAGTTCACGGCGCCGAATGGCGAGCAGAGGGCGGATGATCTCGCCGCACCGCTCTCCGTCGTCGTCTTCGACTGCTAGGCGCGGATGAATTCCTCCCAGGCCGCGCAGCCCTGCACCGCGAATTAAGCGCATGAGGACCGTTTCGGCTTGATCGTCGAGTGTGTGTCCGGTGACGACTTTGTCGAACTTTCGCAGCTCAGAGGCGGAATCTTCGCCGAGCACGTGACGGAAGAATGCGTACCTCAGATCTCGCGCAGCCGTCTCTACACTGACGTGCTCGTCTGCAGCGTGCTGCGCGACGTCGTCGCTGTCCGAGTAAGTCTCCAAGTCGTGGTCGCGAGCCAGACTGGCGACGAATTGTTCGTCCGCATCCGACTCAGCCTGGCGCAGCTTGTGATTGAAATGAATTACCGAAAGGACGATGCCGAGATCACTCCGCAGCTCGAGCAGTAACCGTAGAAGCGCGACCGAATCAATTCCACCAGAGACGGCCACGCCAATGCGATCTCCGGCCTTCAGCAGTTCTTGCCGTTGAATGTGGGATCGGACGCGCTCCGCCAGGGAATGCACGGCAACATGGTACCGCAGGCAACACGCCGAGAACGCTAATCCAGGGTGGCGCTCTTCTCCGCGATCAGCTTTCTGATCTTCTCGACGAAGTCTGCCGCGGCCACGTCTTCGGTTTTCTCTTTTCCGCGCGAGCGGACGTTCACCTTGCCCGCCTCGGCTTCTTTGTCTCCGACAACCAGGAGGAACGGCACCTTCTGCATCGCATGCCCGCGAATCTTCGCGTTCATCTTTTCATTGCGCGCATCCACTTCGACCCGCACGCCGATCGCCTTCAGTTGGTTCGCAACTTTGTTAGCGTACTCCGCGTGCCGCTCGCTGATGGGAATCATCGCCACCTGAACCGGCGAAAGCCAGACCGGAAACGCTCCGGCGTAGTGCTCGATCAGCACGCCGAAGAACCGCTCCACCGACCCAAATAACGCCCGATGCACCATCACCGGCTGCTCGCGCGATCCATCCTGGGCGACGTATTCCAGGCCGAAGCGTTGCGGAAGGTTGAAGTCGACCTGCACCGTCGAGAGCTGCCACAACCGCCCGATCGCATCCACCAGCTTGATATCGATCTTGGGCCCATAAAATGCCGCTTCGCCCGGAATCGTCTTGTACTCCACATTCTTGCGCGTCAGCACGTTCTCGAGCGATTGAATCGCGTGGATCCATTGTTCTTCGCTGCCCACAAAATTCTTGCGGTCATCCGGATTCCAGGTCGAAAGCTCGGTCTGAAACTTGTCGAATCCAAAATCCTTGAGCACGTCGAGAGCGAACTCGAGGCAACCCGTAATCTCATCTTCCACCTGCTCCGGCGTACAGAAAATGTGCGAGTCATCCTGCGTAAACCCGCGCACCCGTAGTAGCCCGTGCATCACGCCGGAACGCTCGTAGCGGTACACCGTGCCCAACTCTCCGAGCCGCACTGGCAGATCGCGATATGACTTAAGCGAATCTTTGTAAATCAGAATGTGGCCGGGGCAATTCATCGGCTTGAGGCGGTATTCGGCGTCGTCGAGTTCCATGGCGTCGAACATGTTCTGCGAGTAGTAGCCCTCGTGCCCCGAGGTGTAGAACAGCTGTCTGCGCGCCACATGCGGCGTGTACACCAGCGAGTACCCGCGCTTCAGGTACTGCTCCCGCATCCAGTCTTCCATTTCTTTGCGAATGATCCCGCCCTTGGGATGCCAGAAAATTAGCCCCGGCCCGGCCAACTCCTGAATCGAGAACAAATCAAGTTGCTGGCCTAGGATGCGATGATCGCGCTTCTTGGTCTCTTCGACTTGCTTCAGGTAATCTTCAAGATCTTTCTTCGAGAAGAACGACGTCCCGTAAATGCGCTGCAGCTGCGGGTTTTTCTCGTCCCCAAGCCAGTACGCTCCCGCAATGTTGAGGAGCTTGAACGCCTTGATCTTTCCGGTGGAGGGAATGTGCGGACCGCGGCAGAAATCGGTGAACTTGCCGGTGCGGTAGATCGAAATCTTTTCGTCGGGTTTGGTGAACTGCTCGACGAAATGGCACTTCATGAAGTCGCCGTCTTTTTTGAACTCTGCCAGTCCCTGATCGCGGGGCACAAACTCGCGCGCGTACGGAATGTTCTGCTGCACGAGTTCTTGCATCTTCTTCTCGATCTTCTCGAGATCCTCGGGAGTGAACGCGGTGGGACGATAGAAGTCGTAGAAGAATCCAGTCTCGGTCGCGGGACCATGGCCGAGTTTGGTCTCAGGAAAAAGCTCGAGCACCGCCGCAGCCAGCAGATGCGCAGACGAGTGCCGGTACACCTCAAGTGCCTCCGGGTACTTGTCGGTCAATAGCTGAAGATCGGTATCTTTCTCGAGCGGGCGAGTAAGGTCAATAAGGTTGCCGTTAGTCTTTGCCACCAGCGCCGCATCCGCCAACCGTGGGCTGATCGACTTCGCAATATCGAGCGGAGTCGTGCCCGTGGGAAATTCCTTCATGCTCCCATCAGGAAGCGTTACATGAATGTCTGCCATAGTTTGAAACCTGCAAGTCTATTGAATCTTTCAGTCTAAAGAAGGGCGCAGGGAGGGTCAAACCGCACGGGGGGGTATTACGCACGGAGGGGAAAATGCTCCACGTAACGAAGTGGTAAATGGATGCGAAGGTGTGTGGCGGTAGGGGAAAATGCTCCGACCGGCGAATGTCGATCGGTTGAGCTGGGATTGTGGCGGAGCGCGGCCGCTTACAAGACGCTCGCATGTGAACCGAATCGCAAGCAGTCGAAATTTGAGATGGGATGAGAAGGTCGATCCCCGATCACGGATCGCGTTAAGCTAGCGGTGATCAACGCACTCAACGGTGCAATCCCATGGATAAGGAGATCGACCTTGAAGAATAGCAAT
>DASRRV010000249.1:0-50983 GCA_035695545.1 Candidatus Sulfotelmatobacter sp.
CGAAGCACTACGAATCGCGACGGCACTCGCACACCCGGTTGCACCGGATGCCACTGCGAAAATCTGGACGCAAATGGGTCTGGGCGACATCAAGAAACTCGCCCTGGCAGACTTAACATGGGGACAATTGCCGCCGAGCACAAAGCTGGGAGACGTGCACCCGGTGTTCCCGCGCGCAGACAAGAGCGCAATCGAAAGGATGCAACAGATGGAAGATCAGCAAAGGGGCCCGGTGGTGGAACAGGCGAAGGAGCCGGCAACACAACCACCGGTGCAGGCGCCAGTTAATGCCCCGCCAGCCACGCCAACACCTGCCGCTGCTCCCGCGTCTGACGGCAAGATCACGATCGACGACTTCGCGAAGATAGATCTGCGCGTGGGCATCGTTAAGGTCGCCGAGCGGGTACCGAAGGCCGACAAGCTCTTGCGGTTGGAGATCGACATTGGCACGGAGGTCCGCCAGGTTCTGGCTGGAATCGCCGAGGCCTACGCTCCCGAAACCTTGATTGGCCGCAAGGTAGTGATCGTGGCCAACCTGGCTCCCCGTAAACTGCGCGGACTGGAGTCAAATGGCATGATCGTCGCCGCATCGCTGGAAGGCGGAAAACCAGTCTTGGCAAGCTTTCTGGAGGAAGTGCCGATAGGGGCACGGTTGAAATAAGCCGGCCAGGCGTCCGGCGTCAACCCTCAGAGCCGAGACCCGAAGCCCGAAGCCCGAATTCCCATGTTCGTCGATTCTCACGCACATCTCGATGGCGAGCAGTTCGATTCCGATCGCGAACAGGTCATCGCTCGTGCGCGGGAAGCCGGAGTCCAGACCATGGTAGCCATCGGCAATGGAGACGGCCCCCCAACGCTCGATGCTGGCATTCAGGTAGCGGAGAAGCATCCGTTCATATACACAACCATCGGAATTCATCCGCACGAAGCCCGACTCGCGGACGATGCTGCTTACCAAACGATGGAACAACTGGCTCGGCATCCCAAGGTCATCGCGTGGGGCGAGATCGGCCTCGACTACCACTATGACCACTCTCCTCGCGATACCCAGAAAGAAGTCTTTACCAGGCAGATGGAATTAGCAGCCGCCGCCAAGTTGCCCATCGTGATTCACTGCCGCCCTTCCGATAACCGCGAAAATGCCTGGGACGACTGCCTTGGCCTGATCGAGAATCAGTGGGCGCCGAAGGGCCTGGGCGGGATTCTTCACTGCTTCACGGGAAACTGGGCGCAGGCCAAGCGCGCTCTCGATATCGGATTCATGATTTCCTTCGCCGGAAATATCACATTCCCAAAGGCGCAGCAGATTCGCGACGCAGCACTCGAAGTTCCGCTCGACCGCATGCTCATCGAGACTGACTGTCCCTATCTGGCCCCGGTGCCGCGCCGGGGCAAGCGCAACGAACCATCCTTCGTCAAGGAAACAGCACGCAGGCTGGGCGAGTTGCGCGGGTTATCCATGGAGGACGTGGGCGAGCAGACTGCCCG
This sequence comes from Candidatus Sulfotelmatobacter sp., assembly GCA_035695545.1. Lineage (GTDB taxonomy): Bacteria > Acidobacteriota > Terriglobia > Terriglobales > Acidobacteriaceae > Sulfotelmatobacter. The sequence continues at coordinate 1,489 of DASRRV010000249.1, forward strand.
CAATTTCTACAATTTTTTCAAATTGACTGAAATGGTTGAAACCAAAGTTCCGGCGCGGTAAAGGCCCTACTTCTGTTAACCTCAGATTCAAGATTCCATCGTTTCAGAAAGATTAGAAATGTATGCCCGATAACAGTTTCGACGTGGTGAGCAAAATCGACCTGAACGAGGTGTCGAACGCCATCCAGCAGGCGCTGAAGGAGATTCACACCCGCTTCGACCTGAAAGATTCGAAGTCGAATATCGAACTGGAAAAAGACGCCATCGTGCTGCACTCCGCCGACGAGTACAAACTGAAGGCCGTGAACGACATCCTGCAGCAGAAACTGGTGAAGCGCGGGGTTTCGCTCAAGGGCTTGACCTACGGCGCAGTCGAACCAGCGGCAGGCGGCACCGCCAAGCGCAAGGTCACCATGCAGCAAGGCATCGCGATCGAAAAGGCGCGCGAGATCGTCAAGCTTATCAAGGATTCGAAGAAGAAGGCGCAAGCCTCCATTCAAGGAGACCTGGTGCGCATCAGCGGCAAAGATCGCGACACGCTGCAGGAAGTCATCGCCCTGCTGAAGGGTCACGATTTCGGGATTGATTTGCAGTTTACGAACTACAGAACGAATTAGAGGTTAACTACAGTTAAGCATCACGGGGACCTTTGAGCGCACCGGCCATCATCAACGGAAAAGAAGTATTCGACCTGTTGCGGGACGATCTCATCGCCCTGGAGGGCGAGTTCGGCCGCGACACGGTTTCAGGCGTCCAGGCCATCACCGAGATCGGGGAGTATCTGCGCAACGGCGGAGGCAAGCGAATCCGTCCGGCTTTGCTGATGCTGTCCGCGAAGCTATTCGACTACGAGGGTCAGGGCGCAGTGCGGTTGGGCGCGGTGGTGGAGATCCTCCACACTGCAACTCTGGTGCACGACGACATCATCGACGAGGCCAAGACTCGTCGCGGCCGTCCCGCAGCCAACACGCAATGGGGAAATTCCAAGTGCGTTCTGGCTGGCGACTGGCTCTACATGCAGGCCTTCAAGATCGCGGTGCAGGAGCGCAACTTCCGCATCCTCGACACTCTGATTGAACTCACCCAGCAGATGGTCGAGGGCGAACTGCTGCAGATGGAGAAACTGGGCAAGCTCATTACTCTGGACGAACACTTCGACCTCATTTTCCGTAAGACAGCTTGCCTGTTCTCCGTATGCATGCGGCTCGGAGCGATTCTCGGCGGGGCCACTCCTGAACAGGAAGCCGCTCTCGGCAAGTACGGGCACGACCTCGGCATGGCCTTTCAGATCGTCGATGATGTTCTCGACTTGACCGCTTCGGAAGATGTGCTCGGCAAGCCGGTGGCTAGCGACCTGCGCGAGGGCAAGGTCACGATGGCCGTAATCCATGCGCTGGAGCGCTGCACGCCGGAGGAGCGTTCAAAGATCGAAACGATTCTGCACCAGCGAGCGTTCAACGGCGTGACACATGGTCAGATTCTGGAGATCCTGCAGCGCTATGGCTCGCTCGAGGCTGCCACCACGCGGGCAGCACGATACGCAGAATCGGCACAGAAGTCGATCTGCCCCTTCCCTGATTCCGAGATCAAGCGCGCCCTGCTGTGGGCGCCGGATTTTGTGGTAGCGAGAGAGAAGTAGGAACAGTTCTCAGTTCTCAGTTCTCGGTATTCGGCCGTCTCGCGCTTCATCACTTTGCCTCGGGGCGTTCCGCCCAAAGGCTTGCTCCTTCGTCATTTATCCTCATGATTCCCATCACGTTGCTGCGTGATTCCCGCCACAGACATTTCTGGCCTTTGCTCACAGAATGCGCCCAGTTGGTGGGACTATTCGCAGAGCGGAAGGCTAAAGAGACGCACTGGCATGCGATGGGCCGCGGTCATCGTGGCCCCAATCCTCTCCCCCTGGCACCCGAGAAAGGCGGGTCGCCGAGGGTCCTGTCCGCAGCGGACAAGCCAACAACTAAAGACACCGGATTCAGTCGAAGCTTTAGACGAAAGGCGCCCAGGTTTTTCGACGCGCCGGCCCGCCCAAGGCCGGAAGAGACTTCGCGTGCAAGCCGCTGTCTTGCTCACCCTGGACGGGGAAAGTCCTCCTGAGAGACTCGGATCCCCGTACAACCGAGCCGGGCGTTGATCCTTCGGACACGCCCGGCTTTGTTTATACTGAAGCCTTTCCTGGTTCTGCCGAATCAAAGATCTACGCATCGACCCTGTTCCCAAGACTATGAACGACCTGCTCTCGATGATGGCCCGCCACGGTTATGCCTGGACGTTTACTCTGCTGCTCGCCGAGTCGATCGGGCTTCCGTTCCCTGCGGCGATCGCACTGGTGGCAGCCGGAGCGGCGGTCGCATCCCATACCCTCACGGGACCTGGGGTTCTTCTGGCTGCCATGCTCGCGCTCATCCTCGGCGACGTCGCGCAGTTCTGGTTGGGAAGGTACGCGGGATGGGCTCTGCTGGGATTTCTCTGCCGCCTATCAGTGAACCCTGAAACGTGCATCCTTCGCTCCGCCGAATCTTTCTACAAACGTGGCAAAGTGACGCTGGTCTTCGCCAAGTTCATTCCCGGCGTCAACACCATGGCACCGCCTCTGGCTGGCAGCATGAAGATGAGCTTCGGGCAGTTTCTGCGTCTGGATCTCACCGGTGCGTTGCTCTACGCGGGCACCTACCTGCTGGTCGGTTTTGTCTCGCGCGATTTTCTCGCCGCCACGTTGAACAGCTTTCACGCAGCGGGTCGCGTCATGGAAGTAATTTTGATAGCGGCACTTGTGGTGTACGCGTTTTATCGGATTGCCCAGGTTCTCAAGTATCGCGAGTATGACGTCGTGCCGCGGGTCCAGGTACCGGAACTGGCCGCGCGTCTGGCCTCGGAAGCGGACCGGATGCAAATTGTCGACGTACGCAGCCACGGCTATTACGACATCGGCGCCGAGCGCATTCATGGCTCGATTCGCATCGAGCCCAACAACCTTGAGGAAGAAATCAAGAACCTTACCAAAGACAAGGACATTTACCTCTACTGTACTTGAGCGCGCGAAGCGACTAGCGCCCGGGTGGCGCATCTACTGCGGGAAAGAGGATTCAACACATTCGTAATCGTCGGCGGACTCACCGCCTGGCGCAAAGCCGGGCAACCGCTGGAGTCCGTGCCGAAGAATGATCTCGTCAAGCTGCCTACATTCAATTGAAATTGTTTCTGCTTGCGCTCTAAGCGTTACGCCCCAAACTGCCGCAGGTGATGATCCAGATGTTTGTACATCCCGCGAGCCCATGCCTGGGGAGTGAGCGCACCAAAGAACGGATGCGGATTCCGCGTACACTGCGCCTCTCCACCCTCATGGAATTGCCGCACCTTCACCCTAAGCTGTTCCTGCTCGCGAAGAAAGTCTCTCTTGTCGGCGACAACCAGCTTCTTGTCCGTAGGATTGTTCTGGGAGAACGGCTTCTCGTTGGTGTAGATCGGTTTGAAGAACGGTGCGATCAATCTTCCAATGAAGATACGCGGTGGATTGATCCGCCCCGAGGCCATGTCCATCGCGGCAGAACAGTGCGCCAACATCTGCGCCACGTCCATCTTTCCCCACTGCCGCTGAGAAGCAGCCTTCAGATTGTCGATGCGCGAGATCACCTCGTCGACCGCTTCTCGCTCAAATAGATTCTTCACGAGACCCCCACAGACTCGGCATTCTCGGGCGTCGAAATCATAGCACTGGTTCCGGTCAGGATCGGTCCTCGGATGTGGTTACGACGGGCGTGTACAATTAGGCGCTTTGCCCAGATGAACACTCCCGCCAGTCGCGAGGAAGGTGGGTTGCGGCCGGTGGACCCATCGCAGCCACGCTCCGCGCACGAACCCCATCCCGCGATGAACCGGGTGCTCTTCCTGATCGGCCTTTCGGTTCTCATCAACTACATCGACCGCAGCAATTTATCGATCGCAGCACCACTGCTTCAGGACGAGTTGCACATCTCCGGGAAGCAACTGGGGACGCTCCTGTCGGCATTCTTCTGGACCTATGCGTTGCTGCAGATTCCCGCTGGATGGCTAGTGGACCACTTCGACGTGAAATGGGTTTTTGCCGTGGGATTCTTTGTGTGGTCCGCAGCCACAGGGATCACCGGAGTCTTGCATGGCTTTGTCGCGTTGCTGGCCATCCGCATCGTTCTTGGAGTAGGAGAGTCGGTGGCCTTTCCCGCTTACGGCAAGATTCTTGGTACACACTTCCAGGAGAGCCGCCGCGGCTTCGCCAACTCGGTGGTCATCACAGGTCTGGCCCTGGGGCCTGCTATTGGAATGCTGGTCGGCGGAACGGTCGTCGGGCGTTTCGGATGGCGCCCATTCTTCCTCGTTTTGGGTCTGGTGGGCCTGCTGTGGCTGGTGCCTTGGTGGATGTGGATGCCGCGGCAGCAAGTCAATCCTGCCCGTGAGCCTGATGGACGGACGGGAGTTCTCGCGATCCTACGGCAGTTGTCGGCGTGGGGGACGTGCCTTTGCCAGTTCAGCTTTAACTACGCTTCTTATTTCCTGGTTACATGGCTGCCCTACTATCTGACACGCGAGCGGCATCTCTCGATGAATCGCATGGCGCGGGTCGGGGGCTTCGTGTACTTGCTATTTGCCATCTCGTCCACCGTCCTCGGAAAATTATCGGACCGGTGGATTGCCTCCGGCGGCTCTCCCACGCGCGTGCGCAAAACCCTCGCGGCCGGCGGAAGCGCCGGCATGGGAATCTTTTTGGCGGCCTCAGCAATCGCGCCGCATGCCGTTTTCATCTGGACGCTCGCGCTGGTGGGCGTCTTCATGGGCATGTCAGCCTGCAATATTTGGGCGATGACCCAGACTCTCGCCGGGCCGCGCATGGTTGGCCGCTGGACGGGCGTGCAGAACTTTGTGGGAAATTTTGCCGGCGCAGTAGCACCCACTCTCGCTGGCTTCCTCTTGGATCGGACCGGCCACTTCTACTGGGCGTTTTTCATCACAGCAGTGGTGGTATGGATTGGAGCACTCAGCTGGATATTCATCGTGGGGCCTATCGAAGAAGTCGTATGGAAAAAAGATGCTCCGCGACCACGTGCGATTTCCGCCCCTTCGGCTCCGTAGCCACGTCTGCCGTAATAAACTGCCTCTATGCAGCGAGAGATTGAAATCAAGTTTCGCGTCTCGGACTTGCGGGCTCTGGCGCGCAAGTTGAGGAACGCCGGGTTCCGCCTGGTGACGGCCCGGACCCACGAAATGAATACGCTTTATGATTTGCCGGGCGAAGTGTTGCGGGCCAGGAAGGAACTGTTGCGAATCAGAAAATACGGTTCGACCTGGACGCTGACCCACAAGAGCGGCGGCGTGAAAGCTAAGCACAGCAGCCGGGTCGAGTTAGAAACGACCGTGGCCGACGGGAAGACGATGGACACGATCCTGCGAGCGCTGGGCTATGCTCCGACCTTCCGCTACGAAAAATTCCGCGCAGAGTGGACCGATGGCAAAGGACAGGTCGTCGTGGATGAAACTCCCATCGGCAATTTCTGTGAGATTGAAGGCCCGCCGCGCTGGATTGATGCAACGGCCAAGAACTTACGCGTGAACGCGACGGACTACATCACGAAGAACTACGCGACGCTATTCACCGACTGGAAGCAGCAGACGCGCAACGCCGCGCTGGAAATGACCTTCAAAGCGATCGGCAAACCCAGGTAAAGTTTGCAGGAACAACCGCCCGCGGGCGTCCGCCGAGCAAAGCTTGGTTACAAACTTATGATCCGTGGCACTTCTTATACTTCTTCCCCGACCCGCACGGGCAGGGATCGTTCCGCCCCACCTTCTCCTGCCCGCGGACGACCTGCTGCACCTGCTGTGCCTCTCCTCCGCCGGCCATGCGAGCCTGTTCCAACTCGCGGCGCTTGCGGCGCATGAAGGCTTCTTCCAGTTCGTCGGCCGAAGTCGAGACCATGCGCGGGGGACGCCGTCCATTGCCATCTCCGCCATGCTGAGCCGGAACTCCTGAATCCGGCCCCTGCCCCGTCGGCGCTCCCGGCGGCGGCCCACCTGCACCCGCATCCGGCGGCCGCTCCAGAATCTGCATCAAGTACAGATAGCGAACCGTGTCTTCCTGGAAGCGTTGCATCATCGCTTCGAACATGTCGAAGGATTCTTTCTTGTACTCGACCAGCGGATCGTGCTGGCCGTAGCCGCGCAGGCCGATGCCTTCCTTCAGGTGATCCATGCTCAACAGGTGATCTTTCCATTGCTGGTCGATCACGCTCAGCATGATCATGCGCTCGTGATGGCGCATGGCATCGGGGCCAATCAGTTTTTCCTTGGCGTCGTAACGCTCTTTGAGCTTCTCGAAAATAGCGTCGCCGAGTTCCTGACGGTTCAGCGAGTCGGCCTTCACGCCTTCCGCCAGGAAGTCGACTCCGAAGCGCGTGAACACAGCGTCCTTCAAAGCCTTAATGTCCCAATCGTCAGCATGGGCCTTGGGCGGACAGTATTGCTCCAGCAAGTCTGCGAGGATGGCCGAAACATAATCCTCAAGGATCAGATCCTTCTGATCCATCCCTTCCAACAAGCGGCGGCGCAAGCCATAGACGGCCTCACGCTGCTTGTTCATCACGTCGTCGTACTCGAGCAGATGTTTGCGGGACTCGAAGTGCTGCCCTTCCACCGCCTTCTGCGCCGTCTCGATGCGGCGGGTGATCAGCTTTGACTCGATGGGAACGCCCTCTTCCATCCCCAGGCGCTGCAGCAGGTTCGAAACCCACTCCTTGGCGAAGATGCGCATCAAGTCGTCTTCCAGCGCAAGGTAGAAACGCGAAGAACCCGGATCGCCCTGGCGTCCAGCGCGTCCACGAAGCTGGTTGTCGATCCGGCGTGATTCGTGGCGCTCGGTACCAAGAATGTGTAGCCCACCCACGGCCGTGACCTCGTCGTGCTCTACGTCGGTTTGCTGTTTGTAGCGATTGAGCGCCTCGGCCCACTTATCCGTCGGGACGTTGTACTCGTTCCCGTTGTAGTAGAAGATCGAACTCTCGCCGTCTTCCTGCGGCCCTTCGATCTTGCCTTGGGCCACGCGCAACTGCTGCGCGATTCCCTTCTTCACCATCTCCTGCTTGGCCATGAATTCCGGATTGCCGCCCAGCAGGATGTCAGTACCGCGGCCCGCCATGTTGGTCGCGATGGTCACCATACCCTTGCGTCCGGCCTGGGCAACGATTTCTGCTTCGCGTTCGTGGAACTTGGCGTTGAGCACGACGTGCTTGATACCTTTTTTCTTCAGCAGATCAGACAGCCGTTCGGATTTCTCGACCGACGTGGTGCCCACCAGCACTGGCTGGCCTTTTTCAGCAAGCTGCTGGATTTCGTCGGCTGCGGCGAAGTATTTTTCCTTCTCCGTCCGGTAAACGACGTCAGGATTCTCGATGCGCAGCATCTGCTTGTTGGTCGGAATCACCACCACTTCCAGCTTGTAAATCTTGTCGAATTCGGTGGCTTCCGTTTCCGCCGTACCGGTCATGCCCGCCAGCTTCTTGAACATGCGGAAATAGTTCTGGAAGGTAATCGTGGCCAGCGTCTGATTCTCGCGCTCGATCTTGACGCCTTCCTTGGCTTCAATGGCCTGGTGCAGGCCGTCGGACCAGCGCCGTCCGGGCATCATGCGTCCCGTGAATTCGTCGACGATGATGACTTCGCCGTCTTTAATCACATACTCGACGTCCTTGCGATAGAGAGCGTGCGCCTTGATCGCCGTTTCAACGTGATGCTTGAGGTCCCAGTTCTCCGGGTCGGCAATGTTGCCGATGCCGAGCAATCCCTCGACCTTCACCCACCCTTCGTCGGTCACGGTGATGTTGCGGTGTTTCTCGTCGATCACAAAGTCACCGGTAAGCTGTGCTGGTTCTCCGGGCGCAACGTCGATCTCTTCCCCCTTCTCCAGCTTGGGGATGATGCGGTTGACCTTGTAGTACTTGTCGGTCGACTCCTCGCTGGCGCCGGAAATGATGAGCGGCGTGCGAGCTTCGTCGATCAGGATTGAGTCAACTTCATCGACGATTGCGTAATTGTGCCCGCGCTGCACGCAATCCTTGATGTCGAACTTCATGTTGTCGCGCAGGTAGTCGAATCCGAATTCGTTGTTGGTGCCGTAGGTGACGTCGGCGGCATAGGCTGCGCGGCGTTCTTCGTCATCCAGGTCATGGACGATCACGCCCACCGTCAGTCCCAAGAAACGGTAGAGCCTGCCCATCCACTCCGAGTCGCGTTTGGCGAGGTAGTCGTTGACCGTGACAACATGCACTCCGCGCCCGCTGAGCGCGTTGAGATATACCGGAAGAGTCGCGACCAGCGTCTTGCCTTCGCCGGTCTTCATTTCTGAGATCGTGCCCTGGTGCAGCACCATTCCGCCAATCAACTGCACGTCGAAATGACGCATCTGGAGCACGCGGCGCCCAGCCTCGCGGACGACCGCAAATGCTTCTACGAGGATCTCGTCGAGAACTTCCTGCAGTGCGTCGTACTCGTACTTCTCGAACTGCTTCTGCCGGTCGACATCGGGCTCATCCTCCTCTCCCGGTTCAGTGACCTCGGGCTGGGGACTCTTGGCGACACGGCTCAACCGCTCCTGGATGCGCTGGCGGAACTCGTCTGTCTTGGCGCGCAGCTCGGCATCGGTGAGCTTTTCGATCTGCGGTTCGAGCGCATTGATGGCCTGTACCTTCGGCATCAACCCCTTGACGACCCGCTCGTTCTTTGTGCCAAACACCTTGCCTAGCAGCTGATTAATCAAACCAGAAATCCTTCGGAGGGCAGCGCGCCCAAGACTATCCTTAAAAGCCTAGCATATTCGATGCAGCAGAAGCCGGTTACGCACCCAAACCTCGCACCTTCAGTATAATGGCCGGGTTAGCCGCTCGTATCAGGAGGCCCCATGACCGCACGCCTCTCCTCTCTGGTTCTTCTCGCTGCGCTGCTGGTTTGCCCGTTAAGCGCCAAAGACAAGAACAAATCGACCCTGCCAGAGTACGTTTTGAGGGCTCGCACCGTGTTGGTGGTAGTGGCGCCGGAGGCGGGAGAACCGCTCGACCAGCCCATGGCCAATACAAATGCACGCGAAAATGTCGAGAAGGCTCTTATGGAGTGGGGCCGTCTGCAGCCCGTACTCGACGGAGCAGAATCTGATCTGGTGATTGCCGTCCGGACGGGCAACGGAAAAATGGTGCGCCCCACCATCAAAGGCGGTCCCATCGACAACCGACCCGGAGTGGCACAGCCCACTGACGGTGGCGTTCGAATTGGCGGACAGCATGGACAACCTCCGCCAATCAGCGAGACTGGCACGGGCCCGATGGACCGCGGCCCCCACGTCAGCAACGAGATCGGCCCTAGCGAAGACTCGTTCGAGGTCTACCAGGGCCGCATCCAATATCCGCTCGATAGCTCGCCAGTCTGGCGCTACATCGCCAAGGATTGTCTGCGCCCGCCCAAAGTTTCTGCCGTGGAGGAATTCCGCAAAGCAATGGCCGACGCCGAGAAGCCGCAAATACCCAAGAAACCCTGACGCCTCTGCTGAGCGTTCGCGCACTGCGGTCTGGGTCGCTTTTCGTGTATAGTCCCCACGATCCGTACTAGATCTGACCCATGCCCACGTTCTACGATCGCTTCGTCGAATGCGCCGAGCGCTGGCCCGATAATGTCGCGCTGGAACTCCAGCGCCACGACCACATTGAAAGCTGCACCTACGCCGAACTCCATCGCATGGCCGAATCCGTCGGCCGCTGGATTACCGAAAAAAGGATTGCCGAAAAGAGGATCACCGACAATAAATTCGCGCCCGGATCGCGGCTCGCAATTCTGGCCGACAACCATCCCCGCTGGGTCGCTGCTTATCTCGGAATCATCGCTTCGGGCTGCGCTGCCGTGCCCCTCGATACTGCGCTCCACGACGACCAGGTGACCAAGCTCCTGAAGGACGCAGGGGCGTCGGCGATTTTCTGCGACGTGAAGCATGTCCCAGTATCCCGGCCGGCGGCGTCCGAACTCAACATCGGCCTCGTGCTGACGGACCCAGATCGCATGACCGCCGATTCTCCGCCAGGACCTTGGCTCGCGACCATGCCCGCGATTTTCCAGGCAGGGCCCGGGACCTTCAAGCCCGCTCCCGCCAATGACAACGATCTTGCTTCCCTGATTTACACATCAGGCACCACCGCCGACCCTAAGGGCGTAATGCTGACGCACGCCAATTTTCTGGGCGAAGTTGAAGCCGTCTTCAACTGGGTCGATCTCGGACCCACGGACGCTCTTCTTGGCGTCCTGCCCCTGTTCCACGTGCTGGCGCAAATGGCAAACCTGCTGCTGCCATTGGTTAAGGGATCGCGCGTCGTCTATCTCGAAACCCTGAATACCACGGAACTGATGAAGGCTCTCAGCGAACGCCACATCACGGCATTCGCAGTCGTCCCGCAGTTCTACTACTTGATTCACGACCGCATTTTTCAGGAGGTTGAGAAGCGCGGCGCCATCACCAAGAAAGTCTTTGCCGCGATGGTTGCGCTCAACCGCACTCTGCGCAAAGTTGGCATCAACGCCGGCAAGCTCCTCTTCGGCAAAATTCACAACACGATGGGTCCGAAGATGCGGTACTTGGCCACCGGCGGATCGCGTTTCGATCCCGAGATTATGAGAGATTTCCACGATCTCGGTATTGACATCCTGCAGGCTCTGGGCCTGACCGAAACCACTGCAGCCATCTTCGTAAACTCTCCTGACGACAACGTGATCGGCTCCTGCGGAAAGGCGATGAAGGGGGTCGAAGGCAAGATCGTCGATCCCCAACCGCAAGAGGAGGGCCCTCCTGTCGGAGAACTCGCCGTACGGGGCGCAGTCGTGATGAAGGGATACTGGAACCGTCCCGAGGCCACGGCTGCGGTGATGCGTGATGGATGGTTCCTCACCGGCGATCTTGGCTATTTCGACGCGCACGGCAACTTATTCCTGACTGGGCGCAAGAAAGAAGTGATCGTCCTCAGCAACGGCAAGAATGTCTATCCCGAGGAGATCGAAGCTCATTACCTGAAGTCCCCGGTCATCAAGGAAATCGCCGTCATGGGCCTCGAAGGCAAGCCCGGCGAGGGCGGCGATCGGCTGCACGCGGTGATCGTTCCCAACTTCGACGTTCTGCGGCAGCGCAAAATCGTCAACACCAAGGAAGTCATCCGATTCGATATCGAGGGTTTGTCCGCGCATATCGCCTCTACCAAGCGCATTGGCAGCTACGAGATCTGGCAGGACGATCTGCCGCGAACCACCACCCGCAAGATCAAACGCTTCGAAGTGGAGAAGCGGGTCATGGCGAATCAAGCAAAGAAAGTCTCCGACGATTCGGACTTGCCCGCGGAGAAGCCCTTAACCACGGACGAGACCGCATGGCTCGATCAGCCAGACGTGCAACGCGCGTTGAAAATTGTTCGCGACACCGCTCACAATGCGCCTCCAACCCTTCGGCCCACACACAATCTGGACCTTGACCTTGGACTGGACTCGATGCAACGGGTCGAACTCCTCAGCCGCCTCGAAGAGGAACTTGGCGGCAACGTCGAAGAAACGCAGCTGACCGAAATCTACACCGTCCGCGAACTGGTCGATGCCGTGCTGCAAAGTGCCGCTAGCGGGGCCAGTCCTGGAGCCCGCGTAACCTTCGCCGGTTGGAAAGCCATCCTCGCCGAAGATCCCGACGATCCCGACACGCTTAGGCTGATCCATCCCAATCGCTTCAACGATGCGTTTTGGTACTTGGTCTCGCGGCTGGGGCAGGTTGTCTCGGTCGACCGTTTTCGCCTGCAGGTACGCGGGCTGGAAAAGCTGCCCAAGCGCGGCGCCTATATCATTTCCTCGAACCACCAGAGCTATCTAGACCCGCTGATCCTGGCGAGTATTCTGCCCGCGGATATATTTCTGCGGACCTTCGCGGTCGGCACCAGCGATATTTTCGGCACGGGATTCATGCGGCGACTGGCGCGCTCGATCAAGGTTGTCGTCCTTGATCCGGATGCGAATCTGGTGCCCGCCATGCGCGCGGGGGCCTTCGGACTGCGGCATGGACTCGTGCTCATCCTTTATCCGGAGGGCGAGCGCTCCATCGACGGCACTCCGAAAGTATTCAAGAAGGGCGCGGCGATCCTGTCCATTCACATGCAGGTGCCGATTGTTCCGGTCGCGATTGAAGGCTTTTACGAAGCTTGGCCGAGAAACAAGCCCTACCACGGTCACGCGCCGCTGGAGATCGAATTTGGCGATCCCATCTACCCGCCGCCAGAAGCCGAAGCATCGGAGGCGCTGTACGAGAATCACACGGCTGACTTGAAGGCTCGAATCGTGGGAATGTGGAAGAAGCTGCGAAAGCCCAACTGATCGAGAGCCTCAGGCGCCTGCGCCCGCGGCTAACCCACCGAATGCTTTCGTAAATCCATTCAGGATGAGCGAATCGTAGCGCTCGCCGGCTCGTTTAATCACTTCCTGCCCAGCCTGTGCTGGTGACATTTTCGCGCCCCTCTGCCCGCTGGTCAGAGCTTCGTACTCTTCCGCGAGCACAAGAATCTGCACTTCAAACGACGCATCGTCAGGCTTGCCGCCGTTCTGCCGCAACTGCCGTTCCGAGAGAAAAATCGGAATCGCGCGGCGCAATGACCCGCCCATCGCGCTGGCCTTGGAAAGCCCCTTGCCGCGATTCTTCACTCCCTGATGCACCTCATCTTCTGAAACCTGGGCCGCCTTACAAAGCACGTCGTTCGTGATTCCAAGCTCCTTCATGTTGAACAGCAAGGCCGCTGTGCGAATATCTTCTACGCTCCCCGCGTCCAGTCCGACCGCTTCGGCAATCTTGGTGGCGCACATCGAAATGCGGTAGGAGTGCGTTTCGCTATATTTCTGGTTCGCCAGAAAATTCTGCAGGATCACCAGCATCCCGTCATAACCGTCCTCCATCTCCCGCAAGGTTTTCAGGTTGCGCTCGTAAAGCGTGCCCGTGACGTACCCGGCGACCAGCAGCACCCCGCCCCACACCGCAAGATCGAACCAACGCGCATCAAACGGCAAGTCAACCCGGCGTGTGAACATCGCAGGATTCGTAAAGACCAGCAGCACCACGAGCACAATGCTTGCCACCGCAGTCAGCGTGGCGTGACGCCGCCCAAAGTGACATGCGGAATAAAGTGTCGGGAGGAAATAAAACACCAGCGCCACCTTCTGCGACGCGACCAGAAAATTCAGCATCGCAGCGATGAGCACCAAAAACAGCAACAGCCAGAGCTCTGGATTGATCTTGCGCACAAGTGCCTCCCGGGGTCAGAGGTACCAAACCAGAGCCGACAAATCAGGAGCTCCGGTTCACAAGCGTTCCCGTTCTACCTATTTTCAAGGTCGTATGGGAGTGTCCCAAGTAACGAAAGTACCTGTGATTCGAACCGCACTACTTCGCGCGGGGATGCGTCTGGTCGTAGACCTGGAGCACGTGCTTCATGGTGAGCTGAGTATAGCGTTGCGTCGTTGCGAGCCGCTCGTGGCCGAGCAACTCCTGAATGGCGCGTAGGTCCGCGCCTTCCTCCAGCATGTGCGTGCCGAAGGCATGGCGCAACGTGTGCGGATGCACATCGGGCGAAAGCCCCTTCGCCACGGCAATCTTCTTGATAATGCGCCCGACGCTGCGCGTGGTGAGGCGTCCGCCGCGCTGGTTGATCAGCAATGCCGGAGTGTTCTTGCGCGATTCCGCCAGTGTTCCTTGTCGCGCGGGGAGATAGGCCGCAAGCGCGCTCTTCGCGGAATCTCCAAACGGAACGTAACGCTCCTTCTTCCCTTTTCCGCGAATCAAGATCGCCTCCGCGCTCAGGCGGATGTCATCGAGATTGATGCCGGTAAGCTCCGAGTTGCGGATGCCGCACCCATATAACAGTTCGAGCATCAACCGGTCGCGCTCCGGAAAGGCAGCGGCTTCCGGCATTCCACCGTCGAGCACCGAGTTCATCTCTTCGATCGTGGGCACGCGCGGAAGTTTCTTGGGAAGCTTCGGCGTCGCCACCAGCTTGGCCGGATTTTGTTCGACCACGCCTTCCTGCGCCAGCCACCGATACAGCGACCGCACCGCAGCCAGCGACCGCGCCACGGAAGTCTTGCCCAGTCCTTTTTCGTAGAGCTGAGACAGAAATCCGCGAATCGCAATGTGATCGATCTGCTTCCAGCCGCGCGATCCGGCATAAGAAGAAAAGCTCGCGAGATCGCCGCTGTAAGCCTTGATCGTGTGCGGCGAAGCATTGCTCTCGCGCAGGTGGCGCAGGAAGTCTGCGACCGCTTTACCGACGATTGCGTTCGCCCTAGTCATTTCCTCATTTTGCCTTCGCCCGCGGATGATGCTTCTGATACACCGTCCGTAACCGGTCCAGCGCCAGATGCGTGTACACCTGAGTCGTCGAGATGTCCGAGTGCCCGAGGATGGTCTGCACCGTGCGCAAGTCTGCGCCGTTCTCGACCATGTGCGTAGCGCAAGAGTGCCGCAGCATGTGCGGCGATGCCTTCCGGCCCGAAGCCGCCGAGGCCGCTCGCACCATCTGCCACACTCGCTGCCGCGTCAACTTCCGCGCCCCGCGAGCGACAAACAACAGAGGCGAATTCCTCAAGGAAATCGCCGACGCCGGGTGCCCCATGGCCAGCCCGGAGCGTGCCGAAGGGTCTCGCTTCTTTTGCGAGACATGGGATGGTTTGGTAGCTCGTAGCTCGCTGAGAATTGGCCGCCCTCGCGCCAAATATTCCGTCAGCGCCTCTTGCGCCGACCTCCCCAAAGGCACAACCCGCTCCTTGTCTCCCTTACCGCGAACCAGCATGTATCCCGATTCGAGCTTCAGATCTTCAAGCTTCGAGTTGATCATTTCCGACACGCGCAGCGCCCCCGCATAAAACACTTCCAGCATGGCGTGATCCCGAACTGCCAGCGCCGCTGAATCCTTGGTCTGCACACCGCCCGCTCCACGCGCCATCGGTGCGCCCAGGGTCGCCTCCATCTCGTCGCGCGCCAGCGCTTTGGGCAATACCTTCCACTGCCGAGGAGACTCGATATTCAAAGTAGGATCCAGTTCCGTCTTCTTATCGAGCAGCAGATAACGATAAAAATGACGCAGCGCCGAAAGCTTCCGCCCCACGCTCCGGCCGTCTACCTGATTGGAAAAGAGTTGCTGGAGGAATTCCCGCACATCGCTGCGCCGTGCCGTTAGCAACAACCGCTTCCGCTTCTCCAGAAACTCCGCGAATTGGCAGATGTCGGTCGTGTAAGCGGAAATGGAAAGCGGCGCCAGCCCCTTCTCGATCCGCAAGTAGTCGAGAAATCCAGAAAGTACGCCCGAGTTGGCCTCAGAAGCCATGATCAATGCTGAAGAGATGAGTATGCCCGTTATCGGACGCTGCGCAAAGTAATGAACCGGGTGCAAGTTGCGGTACCCATGTGGGGACAGCCGCCCCGGCTGTCCAGTCGAGCGAAGCTCGACTGCGCTGATACTGATGGATAGCCCAGTGCCGGAAAAATCGGGCCTTCGCCCGAGGACAGCCGGGGGCGGCTGTCCCCACACAAGCCGCACGCTACCAGCCGCTGACCAGCAACCTGCGTGCCGCCCGAACACCGCACTTCTGATACCTGTCATAAGCTCCCGCCGCCCGATCGCGAATCTGCTCAGAACTCTCCCCGGCGATCCAGCCGTCGAGCGCACTCTTCAACGTGTAAGCCTCAGGAGCCATCAGCCCCGTAGTCCACACCAACGGATAAGCGCCAGAAGCCCGCACCGGCTCGGCAAAGAACTGCTTGCTCGCGCAGGCCAGCACCACGGCATCCCGATGCACCTCGTTCTTCTTGTGCGGAAATCGGGGAAGCTGAAAATCCATCAGCCCATCGTGGCCGATGTAAGCCACCAGGTTCGCACCGCCGCGAATCGGCAACTTCACGCTACCGGACGTCTCCGGCAAAGTTATGGCGTCCGCCCCATCGCCCGCCGCCGAATCAAGAAAATCCAGAATCGCCTGGCGGATTTCGATGCCTCGATACGCATCGGCCACCAGATATACATTCGCGGCGCGGTGCTTGAAGACGCAGCGCTCAAGGACTTCCGCCTTGGGCTTCCCTCCACACGAAATCCGCGCCCAGTCCGCACTGCGGCCGAAGAAGGTCTTCACGCCGTACGCCGATCCCCAATAGAGATTGCGTTCAGCGTCCTCCCCGTTTCCAAGCTTCGCCGGAACCGGAATGATGCCTTGATGCTCATTGTCGGCAAGCGCCACGAAAACATGCACGGTCCGCAGCCCGGAATCCTGAGCCCACGCAGCGTTCATCGCCGCAAACAATACGGCGCCGGCAAGCACCGGACCCACACGGCGAATCACTTCCCCACCCCGCCACTCACTTCCCGCAGCAGTTCGACGGCGTATAGCGCCCCCTCCGGCGTCTCTTCATGCTTGAAGTAGGCATAAACATCGAGCCCCGCGCCCATGTGCTGGCCGATGCGGTCGATCATCGACGTCCGCTCTTCGCCTGTATAACTCGGCTTGCGGAAGCGGTAGTAAACAAAAGCCGCCGTCGCCACCTCGGGAGTGCTCATCGTCTCAGTCTCGGCCACGCACAGCGCCACGTTGTTAGCCTTCAGCAGATCCCAAGTCGATTCCGTGAACCATGACGCGTGACGAAACTCAAATGCCGCCGGCACTGTGCGCGGCAAAACAGCGAGGAAGTCCTTGAGCAACGTCGCATCCGCCTTGAGATTGGGTGGAAGCTGAAACAGTATCGGACCCAACTTACCCGCCGCAGCCAGAGGTTCGATCGTCGCCAGAAATCGCGGGACGAAATCCTCGGGAGCCTTCAACCGCTTGATGTGCGTGATGACCTGGTGCGCCTTGATGCCGAAGCGAAAATGCCCTGGAGTATCGCCCAGCCAGTTCTGAATGGTGGTTTCTTTTACGAGCTGCCGAAACGTGAAATTGACTTCGACCGTGTTGAGCTGCGTGGCGTAGTGGCTCAGGAATTTCTTCTGCGCCAACTTGGCCGGATAGAACTCAGGCTTCCAGGTCGGATAAGCCCATCCAGAAGTTCCAGCAAAAAATTGAGGCATATTCTTAACGATCCGCGGGTGACCCATTCCCGCGTGTTCTGTGCGCGAAGAGTGGGACTTGTGCCGCGCCCGATTATACCTTCCGTTTTTTCTTCGAGGCTGCACCCTTCGTCGCGCCGCGCTTGGCGGGCTCAGGATAATCCTCGTCCGCCTGAGCAGCGATCTCGATCTTTTCAGGTGCCGCAGCCGCTACCGTCTTCTTCAGGTCCGGCAACTGCTGCTTCAGTTCCAGCATCGGCTCAAACAAGTCGCCCAGCTTCTCGAACCGTCCCACCGCCTGCTTCGCCTCAAACACCAGCAAACTTGCGTCCTTCTTCTTGAGCGTCTTTTCGACTTCCTCCCACGTCACCGGAGTCGAAACCGTCGGATGCTCCCGCGCCCGCAGCGAATACACGGCCACGGTCGTCTTGTGCTCGTCATTCTGGCTCCAGTCGACGAATACTTTGCCGGTCCTCGCCTGCTTGCTCATCTCCGACAACACCAGATCCTTGTGATCGTGCTCGAGCAATTGCGCCAGAGCGTGCGCGAAGGTCTTGGTCGTTTCATACGAAACAGGCGTATTCAGCGGAACGTAAATTTGCAGCCCCTTTGATCCCGAGGTCTTCGGAAAACTCTGCAGCCCGAAATGCTCGAAAATCTCCCGCAGCCACATCCCCACCTGGCAGCACTGCACAATATTTGCCGGCGGTCCGGGATCGAGATCAAACACCATCTCCGTCGGACGCGCAATATCATCCGCCAGCGCCAGCGACGGATGCAGTTCCAGCGCCGCCAGGTTCGCCAGCCACACCAACGTCGGCAGATCATCCGCCAGCACATAGTGAATCGTGCGCCGGTTGCGTCCGCTCCAAATCGGAGCGGTCTTCACCCAATCCGGCCGGTGCATCGGCGCATTCTTCTCAAAAAACGGCTCGCCGTCCACGCCATCCGGATACCTCTTGCGGGTCAGCGCCCGCCCCGCCAGATGCGGAATAATCGCCGGCGCAATCCGGGCGTAGTAGTCGATCACATCCTTTTTGGTAAACCCGGTAGCCGGATACAGCACCTTCTCCAGGTTCGACAGCTTGAGATGCCTGCCCTGAATATCCACCGCTGAATCGGTCAAGTGAGTCTCCCGCCTGACATGCTGCAACCTGACATGCTGCAATCTGACATTGTGCAACAAGAACGGCATTGGCGTCTGGTCCGCCGGCCGTGCCGCCGGCGTCTCGCCGGCTGTCCGGCGGGCGTCCTCGCCCGCCGCGCCGATGGACTTGCTTTGCACAAGTTGACGCAGATAATCTTGTCGAAACGAGCCACACACGCCTATCGACAGCTAAGGAGCAGCGAGATGAGCAAGGTCCGAGTTCTGGCGGGCACCAAAAAAGGCGCATTCATTCTTACCTCCGACGGCAAACGCGAACACTGGGACGTCAGCGGCCCCCACTTCGCCGGCTGGGAGATCTATCACATGAAGGGATCTCCCGTAGATCCCAACCGCATCTATGCCTCGCAGACCAGCGGGTGGTTCGGCCAGATCATTCAGCGCTCCGACGACGGCGGCAAAACCTGGCACCAGCCCGGCACGCCTCCCGAGGAAAAGCCCGCGCCTGGCCCTGCGAAAGCCGAGAGCAACAAGTTCGTCTACGATGTTTCGCCGGAAACCGGCAAGCCCCTTACCACGCATCAGTTCTACGACGGCACACAACACCCCTGGGAGTTCAAGCGGGTGTGGCATCTCGAGCCATCACTCTCCGACCCGGAAACCGTTTATGCCGGAATCGAAGATGCTGCCCTCTTCCGTTCAACCGACGGCGGCAAGAACTGGCGCGAACTCCCCGGCCTCCGCGGCCACGGCACAGGACCCAAGTGGCAGCCCGGCGCCGGCGGCATGTGCCTGCATACCATCATTCTCGATCCCAGCGATCCCAAGCGAATCTATATCGCCATCTCGGCCGCGGGCGCCTTCCGCACTGACGACGGCGGCGCCACGTGGAAGCCCATCAACAAAGGGCTCTACTCCAAATACATTCCGAATCCGACCGCCGAAGTTGGTCACTGCGTCCACCACGTCGCGATGAATCCCACGCGCCCCGGCGTGCTTTTCATGCAGAAACACTGGGACGTCATGCGCTCCGACGACGCCGGCGACAATTGGACCAAGATCAGCGGCAACCTGCCCACCGACTTCGGCTTCGTCATCGACATCCACTCTCACGAACCGGAGACTGTCTATGTCGTCCCCATCAAGAGCGACGGCGAGCACTTCGTGATGGATGGCAAACTCCGCGTCTACCGCAGCAAGAGCGGCGGCAACGAGTGGGAAGCCCTCATCAAAGGCCTGCCGCAAAAAGACTGCTACGTCAACGTGTACCGCGACGCAATGGCGGTCGACACCCTCGACGAGTGTGGAATTTATTTCGGCACATCGGGAGGCCAGGTCTACTGCTCGCCCGACGCCGGAGACAGCTGGTCGCCGATCGTGCGCGACCTGCCCTCGGTGCTGTCGGTAGAGGTGCAGACGCTGCCGTAATCAACGAGAACATGCCGCCGCATCACGATCGACCTCGTACATGGTTCGTGAGAATATTCGCGCACGATTCGTGCAAGGGTCGTGCGATGGTCACGGAAAGAGTTTCGTAGAAGGGCACAGCTTCAGCCGTGCCGTCCAAGACTGGAAGAAATCGGGCTTCAGCCCTTGCTTTTGACTTTGCCGCTCTTCGGCTGCTAGTGTCGCTCGCGGTTTATTCAGGAGAATGGATGAAAGCTATTCTCGTCGCTGTTGCATGCCTGCTGCTGGCAGTCAGCGCAGCCGCTCAGGAAAAACAACAGGCAGCCAAGCCGCCTGCCAGCGCACCCGCTCTTGAATCCAAAGTGCGCAAGGTCTGGGAAAGTTTCAAGAACAAGCAGAAGGACGCTCTCGCAGCCCAACTGGCCGACGGCTTTCACCAGGTCGAAGAGGGCGGCAGCGGCTTTGGCGACATGAAATCGGAACTCGCCATGATGGATGAATTCGAGCTCAAGACTTACACCCTTAAAGATTTCAGGGTGACACCGCTTGGCCCGCACAGCGCGCTCGTCAGATACTTGACTCATTATGAGGGTACGGATAGCGGCGAAGCCATCAAGACAGACAGTGGGTTTGGTGAGGTTTGGACCCTCGAGGGCAACGACTGGAAGGCCCTTTACATACAGGAAACCAAAATAAAGTGAGATGTCTGCAGTCATGATCCGAGTCGTACTTCCGCCTCATCTGCGAACGCTGGCGCGAGTCAGCGGCGATGTCGAACTCGAAGTCGAAGGCCCGGTCACCCAACGCTCGATACTCGATACTCTCGAGGCCCGCTATCCCATGCTGCGCGGCACCATCCGCGATCACGGCACTCGCCAACGCCGCCCATTCCTGCGCTTCTTCGCCTGCGAACAGGATCTGACTCACGAACCTCCAGACGCTCCCCTTCCAGATGCCGTTCTCTCAGGCAAGGAGCCTTTCATTGTCCTGGGCGCTATCGCCGGCGGTTGATCGGCGAATCATCCTCAATTCGCAATCCTGCTAACCGAATCAACGCAGAGGCCGTCCAATCGCCCAGCGTCGCGGGTTCTCCGCAAGTTCTCAACCCCGCGCAAGCAACATCTCACAAGGAGGTCGTTATGTTATCTGTCCGCCTTCTATTCCCCGTCATTCTGACCGCCATCTCCATCCTCGCAGTCAGTGCGCTCGGAGCCCCTGCGAACCCGGCCGGCGAATACTCCCAGCACTTCGACGCTCTCTCCAAACTCTCGGTCGCGGTCGCCGCAGCCATGCCGCCCGATCAATACAGCTTCAAGCCTCACACCGAATCCATGAATTTCGGTGAATTGATGTTGCATATCGCCAGCACAAACTACGCCTTCTGCGCCGGACTCAAGGATGCCGATCCCCCCGCCGCCCCGTCGCCCAGCAACAGCGACAAAGACGCTGTCGTTAAACTCTTAAGCAATTCCTTCGACTACTGCTCGACGATCATCCCTACCCTGACCGACGAACAACTAAGCAAGTATCACAACTCTCCCGACGGACGTCTTCTCGGGCGCGAAGTCTTGCTCGCCATGTATGTGCACGTAGCCCATCATCGAGGCCAGGCGGAAATCTACCTTCGCGACAAAGGCATCAGGCCGCCGTCCTACAAGTATTGAAAGGAGGGGCGATGCGCCGGCACGCGCGAGGCGATCCTTGAGGTTTCCTTCGTGAACCTTCGTGCTCTTAGTGGTTAAGCGCTTTTCCGGTTTGACAACCTCCCTCC
Organism: Candidatus Sulfotelmatobacter sp.; assembly: GCA_035695545.1. GTDB lineage: Bacteria > Acidobacteriota > Terriglobia > Terriglobales > Acidobacteriaceae > Sulfotelmatobacter. The sequence continues at coordinate 22,883 of DASRRV010000249.1, forward strand.
CCCCAACGTACTTTCAAACTTCCGCCTTGTGTGTCCGTCCAAACATATACGACGAAGTTTCTTATCCGTCGGAGGTCCGATGAAACAACGCACCGTCATAACAGCCGCTCTTGTCTGTGTTCTGTCCTCTCTCGCTCTGGCCCAGGACGTTAACTCCTTCGCCCAACGCATCACGGTCAAAAAGCTCCCCAACGGCCTGACCGTCCTGATCTGCGAGCGCCCGGAGGCTCCCGTCTTCTCCTTCTTCACCCTGGTCGACGCCGGCTCCGCGCAAGATCCGATCGGCCAAACCGGCATGGCGCATATGTTTGAGCACATGGCCTTCAAGGGCACCGACAAGATCGGCACAACGGATTATGCCGCCGAGAAGCCCGCCCTCGCCAAAGTTGAAACCGCCTATGCCGCCTACCGGAAGGAGCGCGACAAGGAAGTTGGACGCGATGAAGCCAAGCTGAAGCAACTCGAAAAAGATTGGAAAGACGCCATCGCCGCGGCCGACAAGTTCGTCAAATCCAACGAGTTCGGCAAGATCATCGAGCGCAACGGCGGCGAAGACATGAACGCCAACACGAGTTACGACGAAACCAACTATCACTTCTCTTTGCCGGCAAACCGGCTGGAGCTGTGGGCCTATCTCGAGTCTGAGCGCTTTCTTCATCCCGTGATGCGCGAGTTCTACAAAGAGCGCAATGTGGTCATTGAAGAGCGCCGTCTGCGCACCGACAGCAATCCCATCGGCCGAATGATCGAGCAGTTCACCGCCGCCGCCTTCGAAGCCCATCCCTACCATCGGCCCACCGTGGGCTGGATGGCCGACTTGAATTCGTTTTCCGCCACAGACGCTCAGAAGTTCTACGATCGCTACTACGTTCCCTCGAACATGGTGGTCGCGGTCGCCGGCGACATCAATGCCGTCAAGGCCATGCCCATCCTGGAGAAATATTTCGGCCGCCTGCCCGCGCATCCAGCACCAGACGAGAGTACGACGACCGAGCCTCCGCAGAATTCCGAGCGCAAAGTCGTGATGAAAGAAAGAGCGCAACCCCTCTACCTCGAGGGCTATCACCGTCCGAACTATCGCAGCAAAGATGACGCAGTCTTCGACGCCATCACTGACTTGATGTCCGAGGGCCGCACCTCTCGCCTTTACCGCGCTTTAGTCCGCGACAAAAAGATAGCGTCCTTCTCCGCCGGATTCAGCGGTCTTCCAGGCAGCAAGTACCCGCACCTGTTCGCGTTTTACGCATTCCCGCTTCCCGGTCACTCGACCCAGGAAGTCGCCGACGCCATCCACGCCGAAATTGACCGCCTGAAGAAAGAAGATATTTCCGACGACGAACTGAAGATGATCAAGACGCGCACCAAGGCCAACCTGATCCGCGGCCTCGCCGACAACGCGGGCCTGGCCACCCAGCTCGCGACTTACCAGACCCGCTACGGCGACTGGCGCGAGTTGTTCCGCACTGTGGACCGCATCGACCACGTAACCAAGGCCGATATTCGGCGCATCGCCAACGCGACTTTCGTCGATACCAACCGCACCGTAGGCGTAATCGAAACCGGTGGCGGAAGCGGCGCCTCCGGCGGAGGCCCACCATCCCCCGGCGGCGAGTCATCCTCCGACCAACCCGCCGTTAGTGAAGCTGTGAATGCAGGAGGTGCGCAATGAACCGCTTCCTTCTCGCGCTCCTGCTGGCGGCCACGACGATCCTTCCTCAGGCCGCGGCACAGACCAAAAAACACACTAAGACGCCGCCCAAGCCCGAGACTGGCACCTGGAATCAGATTCCCGTCCCTCCGTTGCCCGCCTTCAAGCCACAGGTGCCGAAGCGCATCGAACTCTCCAACGGCATGGTGATCTTCCTGCAGGAAGATCACGAACTGCCACTCATCGACGGCACAGCCCGTATTCGCGGCGGCGCCCGCAATGAACCTGTCGACAAAATCGGACTCGTCGACATCTACAGCGAAGTCTGGCGCACTGGCGGCACCAAAGCGCAAACCGGCGATCAACTCGACGATTTCCTCGAAGTTCGCGCCGCGAAAGTTGAAACCGGCGGCAGTTCCGATTCCACCACCGTCAGTTGGTCCTGCCTCAAAGGCGACTTCGATGATGTCTTCAAAGTCTTCGCCGACCTGCTGCAGAATCCCGAGTTCCGCCCCGACAAGATCGACATCGCGCAAAAAGAAGAGAACGACGGCATCTCGCGCCGCAACGACCAGGTCGGCGAGATTGCACAGCGCGAATCCGTCAAACTGGCCTACGGCGCCGACAATCCCTATGCCCGCGTGCCTGAATACGCGACCGTTGCCGCAGTCACCCGCCAGGACTTGATCGACTGGCACGGCAAGTACGTTCACCCCAACAACATCATTCTCGGAGTCACCGGCGACTTCGACTCCAAGGCCGTGGAGGCCAAACTGCGCGCCGCTTTCGAGTCGTGGCCCAAAGGTCCAGCGGCTTCGCAGGACACCATTCAATACACTCCCACCAAGCCGGGCTACTACCTCGTCCCCAAAGACGACGTAAACCAGAGCAGCATTCACATGGTGGCGCTCGGCACCACGCGCGACAATCCCGACTATTACGCCATTAGCGTTTTCAACGAAGCCTTCGGCGGTGGATTCTCCTCGCGCCTGTTCAACGATATCCGCACCAAGCGCGGCCTCGCCTACAGCGTCGGCGGCGGCATTGGCACCAACTTCGGCCATCCCGGCATCATGCAAATTGCCATGGGCACCAAGAGCGAGAGCACCATCGAAGCCATCCAGGCCGCCGGACAAGACATCGAGAATCTCGCCAAAGAGCCCATCACCGACGATGAGATCCAGCACGCCAAAGACGCCATCCTCAACGCGTTCATCTTCCGGCTCGACTCGCCCGACAAGATTCTCGCCGAACGCATGACGTACGAGTACTACGGATATCCTCCTGACTGGCTCGACAAGTACCAGACAGAAATCAAGAAGGTCACGAAGGCCGACGTGAACCGCGTGGCTGCCAAGTACATGCACCGCGATAAATTCGCCGTGCTCGTCGTCGGCAATACGAAAGAATTCGACAAGCCGCTCTCCTCGCTTGGCGCCGTGAAAGACATCGACATCACGATCCCGTCGCCCACCGGCTCAAAAGAAGACGACAACGCCAAACCGGCGGCCTCGAATCCCGAAGGCAAAGCACTCGTCGCCAAAGTCGCTTCGGCCATGGGCGGCCTAGCCAAGTTGCAGTCGGTCAGGACCATGCACATCTCCATCGCCGAGAGCGATGCCGGCGCGCCGCCGACTCCGCTCGATGTGACCGTCGTCTTTCCCGACAAGATGCACATCGACGTACAGACTCCGCAAGGCGCGTTGACCATCGTTGCGTCACCCGATGCCAGTTTCATGAGCATGGCGGGAATGGGCTCGCGCAGCATGCCGCCCGAGCAGAAGACAGAGATGCTGTCGCAACTGCACCACGATCTCGTCTACATCGCGCAACACGCCGAGGACCCTACCTTCGCCTTCACCGCCGCGGGGACCGAGAAAATCGGAGACGTCGACGCCGCCATCCTCGACATTGGCGGAGCCATCCCCTGGGTCCGCTGGTATGTCGACCCCAGCAATGGCCGCATCCTCCGCGAGAAATACAAAGCTGTTGGACAACAAGGCCCGTTTGAAGGCGAGAGCGATCTCTCCGACTGGCGCACCGTCGACGGGCTGACCATGCCCTACATCCACAAGAACAAACAGAATGGCCAGGAAACCAGTGTCGGTGAATTCAAAAAAATCGACATCAATCCCCAGGTCGATCCGAAGCTGTTCGAAAAGCCCGCGGAGAAGTCAGCACAGAAGCAATAGACCCTTCTCATAACTCGTCGATCACGTTCTGGAGCACAGCGAGTCTCTGGGAACGTGTCCTCGCCGTCCGGTGTCTAAGCATCCAACGAAAATCATCCGGACGCGCTCGCGTGATTCCTGCCTTTTCCTATGGGAGCCGGGGACTCCCCTCTCTCGTGGAAATCGCGCGGGGCCGCGATGTGCGTCCCACAGCCGTGCGTCCCACAGATGTGCATCAACAAAGATGTGCGTCCCAAAAAGGAGTTCACCATGACCAAGGCCTTCACTCGTTGCGCCGCTTTCCTATTGGCATTTGCGTTCCTGCAGCCTCTTACCCCGCTGCCTGCACAGGAGAAACCAACCGTTACCACCAAGGAAGGAGCAGATTCCCTTGATAACTTCGCCGGGACTTGGGAGGGAAAGTGTCGCGACGGGGCGACCTTCGTCGTAGTAATTCTCAAGGTAAACCGAACCAACCTCGACGGAACGGTGAGCATCGGAAACATGAACGGTGACCACCCTGGGGCTTGCGTGTCGGTCTCTGCGCCCCCGGTGCCAGAGCATGCGCAAAAGATCACGGAAGCAATCGTGAAACAAAACATTCTGTCGTTCAACGGAGCAAAGCGCCCGAACGGTGGCTTCGCCCGGTTTGAACTAAAGCGAATCGACCTCAACAACGCTCAGCTAAAGCTCCTGGAAACCCCGGTTGAGGAACACCCCTGGCCGTTGGTAAACGTGCAGAAATCCAAATAAACTGAGCAAACTAGGGAAGCAGCGCGTTCTTCTTTTTGGGCCCCACTTGATTGCGGGAGAGTTCCGAATGAGACTGCGACGTCTTTACTGCATTGCACTTACAGTTGGGTTCACGTTCACAACTTCGTTAGCCCAAGTCACGACCTCGCAATACGACAACGCCCGTACCGGCGCCACCCTCACCGAAAAGATCCTGACCCCGCAGAACGTCAACGCCACTCAGTTCGGCAAACTCGGAGCCTTCAAAGTCGACGGTCCCGTCTACGCTCAGCCTCTCTTCATCCCATCGGTCGAGATCCCGAACAAAGGAACTCACGACGTCCTCTACCTCGCCACCGAGCACGACAGCGTCTACGCCTTCGATGCGAACCGCCCCGGCGACCCTCCGCTGTGGAAGGTCACATTTCTCGACAAATCCCGCGGCGAACAAGTCGTACTGGAAGATCAGGTAGCATGCCCGTTTATTCGGCCCGAGGTCGGCATTACGTCCACGCCGGTGATCGACCTCAAGACCGGAACGCTCTACGTGCTGGCTCGTACCATGATCCGACACACCGTCGGCGACGATGAATACATTCAGCGCCTGCACGCGCTCGCGATCACGACCGGCGTGGAGAAGTTCGGCGGCCCCAAAGTCATCTCCGCCTCGGTGCCGGGCAAAGGCGCCGGCGCCGCCAAGGGACAAGTGGCCTTCGATTCCTTGCGGCAAAACCCGCGCGCCGCGCTTACCCTCGCCAACAATGCGGTCTACCTCGCCTGGGCCTCATCCTGCGACGTCGATCCATACCACGGCTGGGTGATGGCCTACGACGCGCAAACGCTCGCGCAGAAAGCCGTGCTCAACGTAAATCCCGATGGCAGTGAAGCGGGCATCTGGTTGAGCGATACCGGACCTGCTGTAGACACCGAGGGCAACGTGTACGTACCCACGGGCAACGGCACATTTGACGCAGGCTCCGGCGGCCGGGACTTCGGCGACTCAGTTCTCAAACTCGACGGCTCTTCGCTAGCCATCCGCGACTATTTCACGCCGCACGATCAAGACCGAATCAGCAACGCCGACACCGATATCGGCTCCAGCGGTCCCACTCTACTGCCCGACCAGCCCGGCCCGCATCGCCATTTGCTCTTGCAGCCCACCAAGGACTCCACGATTTATGTGATCGATCGTGACAACATGGGAAAGTTTCATCGCGACAGCGACGCTTTGATCGAGATTATTCGAGTGGCCGGCCCCAGCCTCGGCGCCATGGCCTACTGGAATGGTCATGCCTTCTTCGCCGCCAGCGACGACTATCTTCGCTCCTACGCGATCAAGAACGGCCAACTTACTCCCAGCGCATCGTCGAGCATGAAGTTCAAAGATCCCGGCGCCACGCCCTCGATCTCCGCCGACGGCAACAAGAATGCCATCGTCTGGGCCGTTGCCACAAAGAGCTGGAATGGCCCCGACAACAGGCCCGCAGTCCTCTACGCATTCGACGCGACCAAACTGGGCGGGCCCATCTATATCTCTGTACAAAACATCGAGCGCGATCACGCCGCTCTGGCCGCACGCTTCGTGATTCCGGTAGTCGTCAAAGGACGCGTCTACTTTGGCACAAGAAGCGAAGTCGAAGTGTATGGGCTATTGAAGTAACCGTCGAGAACTCAATCCATCAAATCAGAATCGCAGTATCGGCCCCACAAACACCTCGCCCTGAGAAACCGCAGTGCCGCCAACATGCGCGATGCAACCCCCGCCGCAAACAAACGCCACCTGGGGATCGGCAAAAACCGGCACCCATTCGGCTTGAATCTTGAATCCCAGATGGCGACTGGCATACAGCCTGATTCCGCCTCCGATTCCAAAAGAGAAACGCGTGAAGCTGATAACCCCACCACCAGAAAAATGGGTCGCGCCCACGCTGGCCAATACATACAGCTTGGCCCAGGAAGGCAACTCCTCCACAAACGGCTCATGGCTGAAGTCTCCATGAAACTGATCAAGAATCACGCGTTGCCGCGGAGGCTGGGGTGTGATCACCTCCGCGTGGACATAGGAATCTTGCCTTGCCCAGCGTACTTCGACCAAGTCCTCTTCACGGAGACGGACACCGAACGAAACTCCGTAGTCCGGACTCGCGTCCACCACAACTCCAGGACTCGTGCCCGTGACGTAGGGCTGAATCGGAAAACTCATGCTGGTGCGATATCCGATAAATGGAGTGAAATCAAAACGCAACGGCTTTGGCTCAGGTTCCTGCTGGGCGCTGAGGCCAGGCGAGAGCACAACAAGGTGCACCATCGCCGCGAAAACAAGCACATGAATCGTTTTCTTAGCCAACGCCCTGCGTCTCCGGATACTGATGTTCCCACCATAGCACCGTGACCACAGCTGTTGCGAACTGGCCCGAAGATGCACTATTGAAAAAACTCGCAATTGCTGCAGAGGTGAGCAGGCTCGCCCCCCTCTTCCGAGCTATCTCAACGCACGCAACAGAAATAGATACAAGACACTACGCCGCGCTCATCCGTTCGGGGCTTCGGCGATCACATCCGAGGCACTGGGAAAACCTGGCTAAATTGGTTGCTATCAGTACCTGAAAGGGCATTGATCAGTTCACGAGTTGCTTTACCACTGATGATGCGCTTCCTTTGATGTTCACCGTTCCGCCATAGATCGCCGTAATGCTGTGCGATCCGGCCGTCAGAGCGGATGTGGTATAGCTAGCCTGGTTGGCGCAAAGGATAATGTTGCCGAGCACATTGCTGCCGTCCATGAAGGTGACTGTTCCAGTCGGCGTAGTTGTCGGAGACTTGACCGTGACCGTAAATGTAACCGACTGACCGACGGTTGCGGGATTCAGGGATGACTTCAACGTAGTCGCGCTGCTTGCCTGATACACCGTCTGCAGTAACGCGGGAGATGTACTCTTGGCCGTCTCCGAATCGCCGCCATATGCCGCTGTGATTGACAGTGCGCTAGCCGGCAAGTTCTTCCTGGTCAGACTCGCTACTCCGCTCGAGTTCAGAGGCACGTATCCGATCACAGTTGTCCCACACTTGAAAGCTACACTTCCGGTCGGGGCCGTGGGAGCCATCGAGGTCACCGTAACGACTAGGGTCACGGACTGTCCGTAGGTCGAAGGATTGAGACTCGAAATCGGAAGGCTCGTGCTTGATGGATAAAGGGTTACCCTCTGAGTCCCTGTGCCAGAACTCGCCTTGAACGTCACGTCACCCGGATAGGTCGCCTTGATGCTGTGGATCCGGGCCGCCAGATCGGACGTCGTGAATGTCGCCACGCCGTTCGTCGTTGCTCCCGTCCCCAGCAGAATCGCACCATCGTAGAAAGAGACGGTTTCCCCGTTCGGGATTGGTCCATATGTGGATGTGATCGTAGCCGTGAAGGTGACGGGCTGGTTGATGAACGACGGGGTCACGGAGGAGATCAACGAAGTGGTGGTGCTCTCGCCAAATCCGGAACTCTTGTTCAAGAGAATAGCCACTCCGCCGACTGCCAAATCGGGCCTGCCGTCTCCGTTGAAATCGCCGGCGGCAATTCCAACTCCACTGAAACCCAGAGGCAGGACAGGCTGGAACGTTCCATCACCGTTTCCGAGCAGCAGGAAATCGCTAGACCCACAGGCGACATCAAGCTTTCCATCTCCGTTAAAGTCTGCGATTGCAGTCTGTGCGAAATAGTCGATTGACAACTTGGTGGTCGCCGTAACGATAGCCGGTCGAAATGTGCCGTCGCCATTTCCCAGCAGAACGCCCAGGGTACCGGCTGAGGACCCAGTTGTGGCGGCCTGATTGACCGCTACGAGGTCCGGCTTGCCGTCTCGGTCCAGATCCGCAATCGCAACTGAATTGTTGCCCAATCCGCCGGACAGATACACGACCGCGGGCTGAAACGTGCCATCTCCGTTTCCGAGAAGGACGCCAATATGGCCACTAAAATCAGTGCCTGTCGTCTGGTAATTAGACACGACGATATCGACTCTACCGTCGCGGTTCAGGTCCCCTAGCGCTACAGAGGTCGGATTTTGACCACCACTAGGATAAGAAACTACGGTGCGGAACGTTCCGTCTCCATTGCCGAGGAGCACGCCCATCGTACCGCTCGTGCAATACAGATCTCCCGTGGCACAGGAGTTCGCGACCACGATGTCAGGTTTTCCGTCTCCATTTACATCCCCGACAGTCACCGCGTGAGCAGCCTGTCCCATCGTCGGATAGTTCAGTGCTGCTTTGAAAGTTCCATTGCCGTTGTTCAGCAACACAGCTACGCTGCTCACGCAACTACTGTTGCTGATGCAGCTGCTCGTCGCAATAATATCGGGCTTGCCGTCTCCATTCACGTCTGCGACAGCCACCGAATACGTCGGGTTCGTAGTGCCCGTTCCGTAGCTTACGGGCGACTGAAAAGTTCCATGGCCGCGGTTCAGCAACACGCCGACGCCGCCTGCACAGCCCGTACAACTTACGCTCTCGCCTGCGATCACTAGGTCCAGCGTGCCATCGCCGTTGACATCCACGGCTACGATCGTGTTGTCGCCGGAAACCGTAGATGAGTAGATCACGGGAGCGCGAAAACTCCCGTCTCTATTGCCCAGCACAACACTGACCACCGCCGATCCGCCCGAATATCCGGCCGTCATAAGTACGTCTGGTTTACCATCACCATTCACATCCGCGATGATGGCACTTGGAGCTACGAATCCGCCAGTAGCGTAACTTGTCACAGGGTGGAACGTGCCGTCTCCACTCCCTAAGAGCACTCCTAAAACATTGTTGTCACTGCTATTGCTGCCTCTACCTTCATAAGCATTCGCAATCACCAGATCCGGCTTGCTATCGCCATTCAGATCCGCAACTGCGACTGCATAGGTCTGACCGCCTCCGGGATAATAGCTGACGACAGGCTGGAACGTGCCGTCTCCATTGCCGATTAGCACCCCAACGGAGCCGTCGGCATAGTCATTGTTATGGGCATTTGCAGCAGAAAACGTCGTCACGACGATGTCTGGGTGATGATCGCCGTTAAGATCTGCCACCGCAACCGAATTAGCCTGCATACCCCCGGCATCGTAACTGACTGCAGCTTGAAAAGTGCCGTCGCCATTCCCGAACAGAACGCCGACTCCGCCCTCCGCAGACAGCAGGCTCACATTTTGATTAGACACGACCAAATCGGGTTTTCCATCTTCGTTCACATCCGCGATCACCACGCCGTCCGCACCTTCTCCCCCTGAGTTGTACGCGACCTGCGCTTGGAAAGTGCCGTCCCCATTCCCCAGCATCACACCAATGGATCCGCCGACGGAAACCACGTCTAGCTTCCCGTCGCCGTTTAAGTCGGCGACCGCCAGAGCCCCTGCCCCGGAGGTGCTTGCGAAGCAGCCTCCCTGTCGGAACTTTCCGTCGCCATCGTTCAGCAAAATCGAAATGAGACCTCCTGTGGCGCAAATGCTCGAATAGCTTGAACCTCCAACCAAGATGTCAGGCTTCCCATCGCCATTGACGTCCGCCACCGCCACAGCACTAACGACCGTCGCATGCGAGTAGTAAATGGCTACTGGTTGGAACGTCCCATCCCCACTGCCCATTAGCACGCCCACACTACCGGCATCATTCGGTCCACACGTACTCCCGCTGACACACGAATTCGCCACCACCACGTCGAGCTTCCCGTCTCCATCCAGGTCGGCTACAGCCAGGTTTGCGGTCCCATTGCCCCCCGAACCGAATGGCCGTCCTTCGACAAAAATCTGGCTCACGTCGACGGTTGCAGCTGCCGTCAGTCTGGCGACCGCAGCTAAGACGACCATGACAACAAGGACGTGCTGTGTAGATCGGTGTCGTGGCATACACATCCGTGACAAAACGCGCGTTTGCAATGGGTGGACTCGGAGGAAAAGTGCGAGGCTGGGGGAAATTGTAAGAGCCCCGATCAGTCGGTTACTCCGAGGCAGCAGTATACTGCAAACTGAACGCCCGAAATCGCGGAAGGCGTGCTTAAAGCAGTCGCTACGTTAGCCACTCGGCGGGATTAATCCAGATCATTTCGCGGACTTAGCGCTTGCTTTGGCCAGTTCAATAACCTTGCCCATCGCCACGGGCCGATAGCATATCTGGATCCCTCCTATCCCGAAAGCCCTCTTGACACCCCGCCTCCCCACACGCTATCGTAGGCGAACAAAAGGCGAATCTCTATGGCTTCCCTACCCTTGCTTCCTCTCCCCGAGAAACCCCGCCTCGTCGGCATCGCCCGCCTGGCTTCTGAAGGCGAATCTCTGCGTGAGGGACACAACGTCGAATACTTCACGCTTCCCGCCAAGTCTTTGCTGAACCGCTGCGTCAGCGCGCGCGCCATGCCGTTTACATGGACCATCAATCCCTACCGCGGCTGCGAGTTTGCTTGCAAATACTGCTACGCCCGCTACACGCACGAGTTCATGGAAATGCGCGACGGCATGGAGTTCGAGCAGAAGATTTACGTCAAGCAGCACGCCGCCGATCTGCTGCGGCACGAGCTGCGCCGCGTTAAGCCCGGAGAGTCCATCGCCCTCGGCACAGCCACCGATGCTTACCAGCCCGCCGAGCGCCGCTACGAAGTTACCCGCGGAATTCTGGAGGAGTTCGCGCGTCATCGCGGCTTTGAGCTGGGCATCGTCACCAAATCGAATCTGGTCGTTCGTGATCTCGAGCTTCTGCAAGAAGTTGCCCGCAACAATAAGCTCTCCGTTCACATCACGATTACGACTCTCGATATCGAGTTGGCACGCATTCTCGAGCCGCGCGCGCCGCGTCCCGATCTGCGCCTCGAAGCCGTGCGCACGCTGAGTCAGGCGGGACTTCGCGCCGGAGTGAGCTGCTGCCCCGTCATCCCGGGAATTACGGACTCGCCGAAAGATCTGGAAACCGTGGTCCGCGCCGCCGCCGAAGCCGGAGCTGATTACGTCTTTGCCAATCCGCTCTTCCTGAAGCCCTGTTCCGCCGCTGTCTTCCTTCCCTTCCTCGAACAGAACTTCCCTCACCTTGCCGAGAACTACCGCCAGCGCTATCACGATCGCGCCTTTCTTCCGCCTGCGTATGCCAAGCGCCTGTCTCAACTCATCGCGCGCCTGCGCGAGAAATACAAACTCTCGCGTGCGACTCGTCGCGAGAGCGAACGCCCCGCCTTCGCCATCAAGTGGCCGGTTCAGGGTTTCGACGAGCAACTGAATCTCTTCTGATCGAACGTCTTCTGGCCGAGTGTTCGCCGATCGCCACACCCAAGGCTCATCCACCGCGTTCGGAGCGGACAGCATGTATAATCCTGCGCTGCCACTGGTCAAGTTCAACTGGGAGACAACTCAGATGAAGCGTGCACTTGTCATAGCAGTCGCCGCCTTGATCGTGTTCGTGGCCGGCGCGAAGATCGTGAAGGCATTTAACCCACAGCCTGATCCACCGGCGCTCTTCGGGATGATGGGCATCACTCCCGGAGAAACCATGCAGCTCAACATCGTCAACGTGCAGCTCTCGCAACTCCCGCCCGGCCCTTGCCGCGTCACATTGCGGTTCGTGAATAGCAGCGGAGGCATCCTGAAGCAGCAGACGGTCACCGTAAAGCCAACGCAAGCTGCATCGCTGAAGATCACCGGGGCCGAGGCCGGCGGCGCCTTCCGGAATGAAATCCATCCCGTGCTGGCGGTACCCGCTACGGAAGCCACCGGCTGCAGTGCCATTGGCAGCGTAGAGGTATTCAATTCAACCTCCGGGCAAACATCGATCCTGGCTCACCCCATCTACATCAGCCTGCCGCCAGTAGCCGCCACGACCCCATAGGCATGCGCGTCTCAAGATTGCGGAAGCCGGTTCCTCCGCGAAACGTGACCCGAGGGGCTGTCCCGCCCCCTCGACCGGCGCGTCGTCGCAGTCTCTTGGCCGGAGAAACATCTATAATCTGAATGTCCACCATGGCGACTGCATCCCCACCTGCCGGACAGCCCGCTCCACCCATGCCCTTCGGCATGCGCGTCCAACAATTCTGGCGGCGCGTCACCGAAGGACTTGAGGTCAGCCAGCTCTGGTCGCAGTTCGAAGCCGAAGCGCGCGCCAGCTACCGGCTTTACTCGAAGGATGTCGAAGCGAAAACGCCAGACGGGCTGAGCCACCGCGGACGCCACCTGCATGTCGTCAAGGAATTTTTCTGGGCAGTCTTCGAGAAGCTCTCGCCGGCTCGCCGCGTTCTGATGCTGGTGGCCCTGATTCTGCTGGTCATCCCCCATGGCGGGTTCAGCTACAAAGGACAGGGCGGAGAAGTCTACGCCGTCGAGTTCGATTTGCACTTCTGGGCAGCGTTGCTCCTGCTCATCCTGCTGATGCTCGAAATCGCCGATCGCGTGGTCATGAAGCGCGACCTGCAGATCGCGCGGGAAATCCAGACGTGGCTGCTACCCGGCGCTCCGCCGCAAATTCCGGGGCTCTCCATTGCCTACGCGACACGTCCCGCCAACACTGTTGCCGGAGACTACTACGACGTCTTCCCACGTCCTGGGCGCACGGCTGACGAGAACCGCGTGGTGCTCGCCGTCGCCGACGTCGCGGGCAAGAGCATTCCCGCAGCCATGCTGATGGCGACTTTTCAGGCCAGCCTCAAGACTCTTTCGACGGCACAAGTCCCTCTTGCCGAACTCGCCGCCAACATGAACAAGTACGCCTGCCAGAACAGCCAGGGCGGACTGCGCTTCACCACTGCATTTCTGGCGGAGTACGACCCCGTCAACCGCACGGTGCACTACATCAATGCAGGACACAACAATCCCATCCTGCGGCGTGCCAGCGGGGCTATTGAACGCCTTGACGTAGGCGGCCTGCCCTACGGCATTCTGCCGAACGCCACCTACGAGGCCGCGACCATTACGCTCGCGCCCGGCGACTGGCTCATCATCTTCACCGACGGCTTAGTCGAGGCCGAAAACGGACGCCAGGACGAATATGGCGAAGCACGCCTGCTGGCCGCGATCGAAGGCGGAAAATCCGTGGAGCCCGCCGAAATGCTCAAGCGCCTGATGGCCGAGGTCGATCTCTTCGTCGGCAGCACGCCTCAGCATGACGACGTCACCTGTCTGCTGCTGAAGAGCTTCTAGGCTCACGCGGCTTTCGGAATTTCCACCAGGGACGAGAAGATTGCAAGTCCAAGACTCCGGCCCACCCGAACCATTTCGTCGGCTCCCGCCGAGGATCCTCCAACTCGAAGCACGGCATCGCACTTTTCCAGTAGCCGAACCGCAATGGGATGGAAGACTTCGTTGAACACTTCATCGCCGACCTTCTTCGACCCGCCGAGTTCGACGAGCGGAAGCGCCAGCCATTCCCCAAGAATTGGGATATGCCCCGCGCGGAAGATGGGCAGAGCGTAGGACTCCATCTCCTCCACGTTCTTTCTCATGAGGGCCGGATCGTCATTGGTGCCGGAGCGGTAGGGTCCTGCCACCAGAATCAGCATTGCTTTGGAATGATTGGGGGTCGTCACGATTTCCTTTCATACGGCACGACTTCTCCTTAGAGTGTCCGTAAGTCGTTGAGGATTCGTGGAAGTGATTGAGTTCTCGTGTAAGTGATTTGAAAAATCGTAAACCGGCCTCAGGAGGCTCTACGACGTGCGATTTTGTCGCGGATGACCATCGCCTCCACCCAGGCAACGATCGTCGATGCTAGGGCCGTTTCCGGCCCCGCAAAGGGCATTTTAGATGGCGAGTGAGGGGCGACAATCGATCCGCCGGAATCGCGGCGCGGGTTCGAACGTAATATTACGTATATTGATGTAAGTACATATAAGTATTTAATTGCTCAAAGTGGAACAAACTGCATGAATTCTCCATACATTCGGTGGAAGGCGTGCACTCCCTTCTCCTGCTTCACGCTGAACCGGCCCCGCGAGTAGCTCCGGGACCCTAGATTCTTCTGTACGATCTCGCAGATGCCAACGTCCTCAATCTGAATCTGATCGCTGAACTCGACTGAGGCCTTCGCCGCCGGGGCGCTGTGATCCTTCTCGGGCAGGTACCACTCGAAGATTGCCAGAGAACGTTCCGGCCCGATAGGCAGCACGATGTTCAGTGACACATTGTCGGGATAGCAGTTCAGCATCCAGTTGGGAAAGATCCAGAAGTAGTCGGTCGTCAAGGCCTCGCGTGTTTCCTGGTAGCGCCGCGGCGTCGCGTCGCCCGGCTGCGCGCCTCGGATCGGGCTGAACTGCCTTACATGTTTCGCATACGGCTCGACCACATACGCGTTGTAATCGAGTTCACGGTTCAGGCTCGGATGCACGCTGGGCAGGTGGTATCCCTCAAGATAGTTGTCTACGTAAGTCTTCCAGTTGCACTTCATGTCGTAGGTTCGGCGTTCGAACAGCTTCATCTCTGTGAACGGAAATCTTGCCGCCTGCTTTGGCAGTTCGCCCAGGCTCCCAAGCAAAGGCGCCGCATTCGCGTCGAGATTCACGAATACCAGGTTGAACCATTCCTCGGTCCGAACGGGCTTGAGGGCAAAGTCTTCGGGACGGAATCCTTCCACGCCTTCAATTTCGGTGGCGCTCAGCAGAGCGCCGTCAAGGCCGTAGGTCCAGCCGTGATAGCCGCAGCGGAAAAGTTTGCGCGAGCCGCAGCCTTCGGCGGGAGGGCCCGCACGATGCCGGCATACGTTATAGAACCCGCGCAGCGTGCCATCGAGGCCGCGCGCGAACAGCAACGGCTCGCCCATCAATTCCGTCGTGAAAAAATCTCCCGGGTTCGCGACCTGCCCGGCACGTCCCACCACCTGCCAGGTGCGCGCAAAGATCTTTTCTTTTTCGTCGGCAAACACGCTGGGGTCCGTGTACACGGTCGCGGGAAGGGTCCAGGCGCGCGCAATGTTGGGGTCGACCTGGAATGCATCTTTGAAATTGGAATTGGAAAGAATCATGGGATGTCGAATGTTTCTCGTGCAGCTTCTGTTCGAGACTGCGCGGCAACATTCTACGGCACGCAGCTGCGTGGCGAGGAGTTTCAAGGTTGCAGAGATTCAAAGTTTCAAGGTTTCAGAGTTTCAAAGTGTCAAGGCTTCGCCGCTTCACTCGGCAATCCACGATCTGCACGCTTCACACTTCAATGCGGAAGCCGGGGGCGGCGGTTCTGAAATGAGACTGATACCGGTTCCAAACTGACACGGATTGTCAGATTTCGCGACGGTTTTTGGCAGCCAAAGCCGCTTTTGCGGCACTCTAAGCGTGGGACCGAAGTTTGCCCTGCTACTGAAAATAAAGCTGTTGCCAAAGAACCGATTGGAACCAAGGTAACTGGCGATTTTGGTGAGCCAAGTGCAAATATCAGACACGACTGCGTCATCCACGTGACCAGACAAAGATTTTAAAGACACACACACAACGAGGGGAAATAAAAGAGATGCGCAAACAGAAGGGTTTCTCACTGATCGAGCTGCTGATCGTGGTGGCAATCATCCTGATCATTGCAGCGATCGCGATTCCGAACTTGCTGCGCGCCCGCATGGCGGCCAATGAGTCGTCTGCTGTCGCCTCCATCCGTACCATCAACACTGGTATGGTCACCTACAACTCCACCTATCCGACAGTCGGCTTTGCTGGCTCGTTGGCGGTTCTCGGCGGCGTTGCTCCTTGCACCCCGAGCTCGACGACTGCTTGCTTGATCGACAGCGTGTTGGCTGCCGGCACCAAGAGCGGCTATACGTTCCTCGCGGCTGCCGCGGGTGGAACTCCGAACGTGACCTACTACGCGACTGGCGTTCCGGTCACACTGAACCAGACTGGCGTTCGCAGCTTCTGCTCGTTTGAAGATGCTGTGGTTCGCGTGCAGCCCACGGGCGCCGCGATCGCGGGCGAGCCGGCTTGCCAGGCTCTTCTGCCGCTCAACCAGTAAGTTAGTTTCGGCGAAGTACCCAGCAAGGGTACAAATGGAGCAGCGAACGCAAGTTCGCTGCTCCTTTCGCTTTTTGCGGCGGATGGTTCCTTCGGTAACCAGGCCTCCTGCCAATTCATGGCGTCGATGACATAAGGCGACATCGCCAGACTGCTTTCCGCGCTTCTCCCATCTTCCGTCCGGAAAAGTTTCTCGCTGAAAACAATCGTCTTACGTATGTTAGGCCACTCCAAGCCAGGGAAAAGCACCTTGGCACGCAGCGTGCAATGAAAAGAGCAGGCGTCCGAACATGGGCCGCAAATTACTACAGGGAGAAAGCTTCAAAATGCGCAAACAGAAAGGTTTTTCACTGATCGAACTGCTGATCGTGGTGGCAATCATCCTGATCATCGCAGCGATCGCGATTCCGAACCTGCTGCGCGCCCGCATGGCGGCCAACGAGTCGTCTGCTGTCGCGTCTATTCGTACCATCAACACCGGCATGGTCACCTACAACTCCACCTATCCGACAGTCGGCTTTGCCGGCTCGTTGGCTGTTCTGGGTGGCGTCGCTCCTTGCACGCCGAGCTCGACGACGGCTTGCCTGATCGACAGCGTGTTGGCTGCCGGCACCAAGAGCGGCTATACGTTCCTCGCGGCTGCCGCGGGTGGAACTCCGAACGTGACCTACTACGCGACTGGCGTTCCGGTCACATTGAACCAGACTGGTATCCGCAGCTTCTGCTCGTTTGAAGATGCTGTGGTTCGCGTGCAGCCCACGGGCGCAGCGATCGCCGGCGAACCGGCTTGCCAGGCTCTTCTGCCGCTCAACCAGTAAGTTAGCTTCGGCGAAGTACCCGGCAAGGGTACAAACGGAGCAGCGAACGCGAGTTCGCTGCTCCTTTCGCTTTTGCGGCGGATGGTTCCTTCGGTAACAACGCCTCCTGCCAATTCATGGCATCGATGACAGAAGTTGACATCGCCAGACGGTTTTCCGTGTCTCACCAATCGTCCTGCCGGAAAAATCCCACACTGAAAACAGTCGTCTTACGTATGTTAGGCCACTCCAAGTCAGGGAAAAGCACCATGGCCCACAGCGTGCTGTGAAAGTGGTGGGCGTGTGAATTTTCTAAATACGGAGGAAGCTTCAAACAATGCGCAAACAGAAAGGTTTCTCGCTGATCGAGCTGCTGATCGTGGTGGCAATCATCCTGATCATCGCAGCGATCGCAATTCCGAACTTGCTGCGGGCCCGGATGGCGGCCAATGAATCGTCTGCTGTGGCGTCTATCCGTACCATCAACACCGGTATGGTCACCTACAACTCCACTTATCCGACAGTCGGTTTTGCTGGCTCGTTGGCGGTTCTCGGCGGCGTGGCTCCTTGCACCCCGAGCTCGACCACCGCTTGCCTGATCGACAGCGTGTTGGCTGCCGGTACCAAGAGCGGCTATACGTTCCTCGCGGCCGCAGCGGGTGCAACTCCGAACGTGACCTATTACGCGACAGGCGTTCCGGTCACACTGAACCAGACTGGTATCCGCAGCTTCTGCTCGTTTGAAGATGCTGTGGTTCGCGTAGATCCCACGGGCGCCGCGATCGCTGGCGAACCGGCTTGCCAGGCTCTTCTGCCGCTCAACCAGTAAGTTAGTTCCAGTAAGTTTGGCGAAGTACCTGGGGGAGGGTACAAGCCAGGAGCAGCGAACGCGAGTTCGCTGCTCTTTGTTTTTTGTCTGGCGTTTTCACCGGACGGTCTCTTCGGTCCAACACCTTTTGTCACTGCAGGTTTCTGCCGCTGACAATATCTGTCAAATTCCGTGTGTGCGTCTGCTCACCTAATTCTGGGGTCCACTGAAAACACATGCTTTGCGAGTGTGATCGCAGCCCCGAAACCGCCTTTCGATTTTGGTCCCTCAAATGCCATCGTAAGGGTGGCTCCCAAATAGGAATCCCGAATTCACAAAGTCCCCCCGGACACAATTTCATAGACGGAGAACAACTTTCAAATGCGCAAACAAAAAGGTTTTTCACTAATCGAACTTCTGATCGTGGTGGCAATCATCCTGATCATTGCAGCTATCGCGATTCCGAACTTGCTACGCGCCCGCATGGCGGCCAATGAGTCGTCTGCTGTCGCCTCCATCAGAACCATCAACACCGGAATGATCACTTACTACTCTACTTACCCAACAGTGGGCTACGCGGGATCGATGGCGGTGCTCGGCGGCGTTGCTCCTTGCACGCCGAGCTCGACCACCGCTTGCCTGATCGACAGCGTGTTGGCTGCCGGCACCAAGAGCGGCTACACGTTCAAGGCGGCCAGCGCCGGCGGAACTCCGACCGTGACCTACTTCGCCACTGCAATTCCGGTTACCTTGAACCAGACGGGCGTTCGCAGCTTCTGCTCGTTTGAAGATGCTGTGGTTCGCGTGAATCCCGCGGGCAGTGCAATCGCCAGCGAAGGCGCTTGCCAGGCTTTCCAGCCGCTGAACCAGTAAGTGCAGCGCAGTTTTCGAACAGTAGCTTTGAATGTTGGCGAAGTATCCGGGGGAGGGTACAAGCCAGGGAGCAGCGAACGCGAGTTCGCTGCTCTTTTTCTTTGTCTTACCGCACCAGGCTTGGGTTTTCCAGACATCTCCCGGCTCACAAAGCTGACATTTTCTGTCAGACGGCGGGGGAAAGGGGCACGGGGAGCGTGTGCAGCGTCACCACTGGTCGTCTAACCCCTGATCCAGCAGAGTCTTAGCGGATTACCAAGGTGGCTAGCCGCTCCCTGGAGAATGGCGCTGTACCTGCTAATTAAATCCTGTTAGTTGTTCGCGACCGAAACCTTCGGTAACAATTTGAGGGGAAGCAAGATGCGCTCAACAAAAGGATTCTCGCTTATTGAATTGCTGATCGTAGTGGCGATCATCTTGATCATCGCCGCGATCGCGATTCCCAACCTGCTACAGGCCAGACTGGCCGCCAACGAATCGTCGGCAGCAGGGTCGCTGCACTCGCTTGCGAGCGCGGAGATCACCTACTACAACTCGTATCCCACGGTCGGCTATGCGAGTACGCTTGGTCAACTGGGCGGCGTTAGTCCGTGCACGCCAACGTCAACCACAGCGTGCCTGATAGATAACTTTCTGGCGACGGCCATACCAGGCGGACCGGGCAAGAGCGGCTACTACTATCTGGCAACCGGGATCGTCCCCGGCGGCTCGACTTCCAACACGGCTTACGTGGTAGGGGCGACGCCGATCGTTGTGCATTCGACCGGTAACCGTGATTTCTGCTCCACCAATGACGGCGTGCTGCGGTCGCAGATGGGCACTGCGGGCGACACTCCGGCCAACGCCATCGCGACCTGTCTGGCGTATCCGGTGGCACAGTAACGAGCAAGCGTCGTATATCACGTTGAGAATGGAACGGCCTTAGAACCGATAACCTCCCCCCACAAGGCCTTCCTTCATACCAATCACGAATGCTGCAGTGACCGACGTAACTGCTCGGACCATCCTCTAGTGGCGATCTCTTGCTTATAATTCTGTTCGGAAACATTCTTCGGCAGTGCTGCCTACAAAATGGCCGCAATTGAAATTCTTGGACTCGAAAAGACCTACCTGGTGGGGTTCTGGCGCAAGCGACCCAAGCGCGCCCTGCAGCCACTTCACCTCTGCGTTGAAGAGGGGGAGATATTCGGCTTCCTCGGCCCTAACGGCGCAGGCAAAACCACGACTCTGAAAATGCTGATGGGCTTGGTGTTCCCCACGGCGGGCACGGCCCGCATCCTGGGCCGCGAGTGGACCGATCCTGAAGTCAAAGCGCAGATCGGATTTCTTCCCGAGCAGCCATATTTCTACGACTACCTCACCGCGCACGAATTACTCGGGTACTACGCGCAGCTCTCGGGAGTTCCGGGCAAGGACCGGAAGCGCCGCATCGACGAGGTGCTGGCGCAAGTGGGCCTGACCGACGTCAAGGGCGTGCAACTGCGCAAGTTTTCAAAGGGCATGCTGCAGCGTGCGGGCATCGCGCAGGCCATTCTGCATAATCCCAAGCTTGTGTTTTTCGACGAGCCGATGTCAGGACTGGATCCGCTCGGACGGCGGGAAGTTCGCGACCTGATGGAGCAACTGAAGCAGGAAGGCAAGACGGTATTTTTCTCGACTCACATTCTGTCGGATGCCGAGGCTCTGTGCGACCGCGTCGCGATCATCAACAAAGGCGAACTGCGCGGCGTGGGCGCGGTCGAGGATCTGACTTCGAGCGTTCAGGGTAAGGTCGAAGTCGTCTGGCAAGGCGCACTGGTGCCGGCCTCGATGAAAGCGTTGGGGGCCGAGTGCCACGTCACCGGAGACACGGTTCGCGCGATCGTGCCTGAAAACCAGCAGGACGCCGCCATCGATGCCCTGCGACGGGAGCGTATTCGATTGATCGCGATCACTCCGCTGCGCACATCACTGGAAGCTTACTTTGTGGAAAAGTTGCAGCACTCTCGAACCACGGCAGGGACTACGGCATGAACTCCCGCATTGTCCATATCGCCGCAAATACATTCCGCGAAGCGGTGCGCGATCGCGTGCTGTACAACCTGATCGCCTTTGCCCTGCTGCTTTCGGGGGCGGCCATCTTTGTAGGACAGATCTCCATCGAGATCGAACGCCTGGTGGTGGTGAACCTTGGGCTGACGGCAGTGTCGCTGTTCGGCGTCGTCATTGCCATCTTCATCGGAATTGGCCTGGTGTCGAAAGAGATCGAAAAACGCACGCTGTACACGGTTCTGTCACGACCTGTGCGGCGCTGGGAGTTCATTGTCGGCAAGTTCTTTGGGCTGGCGGGGACGCTGGTGGTGAACACGTTCTTCATGGCGATTGGCGTCTTCGGGGCATTGCTCTATGTGACGCATAAGTTCACCCGGCCGGACGCTCTGATCTTTGTTGGGCTGTATTTCATCATTCTGGAATTTCTGATCATCTGTTCGCTGGCCTTGCTGTTCTCATCGTTCTCTTCGCCGCTGCTCTCCGCGGTATTCGCCTTCTCGCTGTTCGTGATTGGCAGCTTCGCCGACGACCTGCGCGGATTCGCTGGACTGACGCATGGCTTCACGCGCTGGTTTGCCACGGGAGCGGCATATCTGGTGCCGAACTTTTCGGCGCTCAATGTGATCAGCGCGGTTGCGCATCAACATTCGTTGGATGCGCAGCTGATTCTGCAAAATACGCTCTATGCGCTGTTCTACACGGCGATGGCACTAAGCGGAGCTGTCTTGATATTCGAGCGCAGGAATTTGAAATGATCGCGCGAGAGTTCAGTCCGGCGTGGAGCAGCCGGGGGAGGCTGGCTCCGCATAGGCAAATCTCCTCTGCGGCAGGTTGCGCCGAACTCTGGGTTGCTCAATTGTGGGTGGCTCAAATCTGGGTGGCTCAATGACATCCCGGAAGCGCACCACCGTGATTGCCAGTACGTGCCTCGTCGTCTCGATGACTGCCTGTGTGCTGCTGCTGCGCCACATTGACCGCCTTCGCCCGCAGGCCACGATCGACGACGCGCTCTATGTAAGCTCGCCTTCAATCGTGAGGCGAGCCAGCCTGGGATTCAACGGACTGATGGCTTGCATCTACTGGACGCGTACCGTGCAGTACTTCGGCCATCGCCACTACGACCGCGCCCACACCTACGGCCAACTCGCCCCTCTGCTGGAGATCACAACCACTCTCGACCCGCAACTGTTTCCGGCGTACCAGTTCGGCGCCAGCTTTCTCGCACCGGCGCCGCCGAACGGTGCGGGCGAACCGGCTCGCGCCATCGAATTGATGCAGTACGGCATCGAGCACAATCCAGACAACTGGCAGCTTTACTACAATCTCGGCTTCGTCTACTACACCGAACTGAAGGACTATAAGAAGGCGGGGGACATTTTCGAACGCGGCTCGAAGATTCCGGGGGCGCATCCGTTCATGAAGATTCTGGCGGCGCAGATGGCGGAGCACGCCGGCGACTATTTGACCGCGCGCCTGCTGTGGAGCGCGACGCTCGAGGGCAGCCACGAGACCAACATTCGCCAGAATGCCCTCGAACATCTGCGGGCAATTTCGGTGGATGAAGACATCAGCAATCTGCAGGCAGCGGTGACGCGCTTCGGGGAACGCACCGGGCGCCTGCCTGCCAGCATGGCGGAATTGGCGTCCGCGGAAAACTTAGGGGGAATTCCTGCCGATCCGGATGGGAATCCCTTCAAGCTGAGCCCGGAAGGGCGCGTTCTGCTCGAGAAGCCCGACGATTTTCCATTCGTGACCAAGGGCTTGCCTGCAGGATACAAGCCGGTGGGGCGACCGAAGTTTCACGTCAAGGGGTAAGAGAGCGGTTCGCGGTTCTCGGTTCTCGGTTCTCAGTTCTCAGTTCTCAGCTGAGCTTTGGAGCTTTGAGTTTTGAGCTTTGAGCTGTGAGTTTATTGCTCAAAGCTCGCAGCTCAAGGCTCGCAACTCTCAGCTATCTTTGCGGTAGAGAAGATTCTTCATTGCTTCGCGGCGAGCTTCGTTCGCTTCCTTTGTAGTTTTGCGGTCGACGGCGTCCTTGCTGCCCTTGGCGGCTGGGCCGGTTTCTTCGGGCTCACTGCAGGCGGGACAGCGATTGGCAAATCCGGGTTTCCCTGGCTTCAGTTCGAATTCTTCCGAGCAGACAACACAGATTTTGATGGGAAAAGCCATAGCGCTTTTATGATAACGCAGCGGTAATTCAGACGGTCAATGGGACTCGTCGTGACGTTCCGGCCTGTGGGCAGCCGGGAGACCATCCACTTCGTGCGATACTGACGGGACCTAGATCGATTGGGCAAACGATTCGATTGAGCAAACCGCGAGTCGGCAAATCAAAAGTCCAGGTTGGAGGACGACAATCGTGTGCTTTTCGGCGGCAGCGAATTTCGCGGGCAGCGGAGTCTTGGCAACCGTCGGCGTCGCGACCTTGACCAAAGTGAAGCACCGGCGCGAACTTCTCTTTGCATCTCTCCCTACGCTATTCGCGATTCACCAGTTCATCGAAGGCTTCGTATGGCTTGGGCTGGATGGAATGCTGTCACCTAAGATTACGCACAATATGGGCGCGGCGTTCGTGCTGTACGCGCAAGGGCTCCTTCCATTTCTGCTGCCCCTCAGCGTGGTTCTGTTTGAACCGAACGGCAAAAGCCGGAAGCGGATGGTGCCGTTCCTGGTGATTGGAAGTTTGACCACCCTCTACATACTTTGGGCTCTGACGGCATACGGTACCGAGATTTTTGTGAAAGGCAACAGCATCGTATACATCAATCCGGCGACCAACAATACTACGGTGGCGCTTTTCTACGTTATTGCGACCTGTGGTTCGCTTCTGTTCTCAAAGGTGAGAGACATGGTGATCTTCGGGGTCGCGAATATGGCCATTCTGTTGACCGTGATGGCAGTGAAGCGATACGCGTTCACATCTCTGTGGTGTGCCTATGCTGCGGTCGCAAGCGTGATCATTCTCGCCTACTTCTGGAAGAGCAGCAAAATCAGGCCTCTACTGTACGCCGCGGCCAAATGAGAGGGTGACCTGCCATGTCACTGATTGACCCATGATGAGTGCGATGGGGATTCTTCGCCAATCACTCAGCGTGCCCCAATCACTCTGCTGCTAGCACGGGGGCGGAATTACGCATGGACAATTCTGCAGCCTCCCGCAGGCCGTACCAAATCCATTGGGTCACGGTGTTCTCATCCAGCCTGATATCCGACCGGTAAAATTCTCGCGGGTTGTTTGGCATCAGTTCATAGGTGCTAGGGACGTGCCCGAAATCAAGATGCGAAAACCGCCGCATCTGGTCCAGTTCCGTCAGTAGACGAATACTGCTCAGAAGTGGCACTGGCCAGTGTCCGTCCGAAATTTCCGGTTCCGTGGTCGGCTCGAAGTCGGAAGGCAGCCAAACGTCATAGATGTGCGTGGGCAAGTGTCTGAATTTCGTACCTGGGGACAGGTCGGAAATCTTCCGAGCGTGCTCAAGGAAGACGTTGACAGAAGCGAGGTTGAATATGTCAACCCTCGCGATGTTCTCCGGACAGTTGCTCCTTTCTGGCGGGTAGCGCATCCCACGTCGGCCAAAAGCTCTGGCGGCGGCTTCGCCGAAGCGTTGAAATCAACCGACCGATGACGAGGTCCATAGCCCGGTAACTCCCGCGAGTGGCTTCAAGGGTAACAGGGATCAGGGATTTTGAGTCTAGTGGGATTTAACAACAGTTGATGAAGACTTGTGCTACACAGTCATGAGAGTGAATGAGTACAAGCGACGCCCGCTCCGGGTGCGCGGGGTGCGGCGTGCGCTAGTATAGGCGCACACGATGTGAGAGGCCTGTTTTTTCGGAGGTCTGAATGGAGATTGAGGATGCTCAACGCGAAGTCCGAACTGTCTATATTGGAGGTTTTTGGGGACAACTTGTCTCGGCCGCAATTTGGCTCGTGTCTGCGGCGCTCGGCACGTGGGTCACTCCAAAGGCGTCTATCCTGGCGGTCGTAATCGCGGGATTCTTCATCTTTCCACTTACGCAAATGCTGCTGCGTTTGTCGGGACGCCCCGCGCGTGTGAGCAAAGAGAATCCGCTTCATTGGCTCGGAATGCAGGTCGCATTTGTGCTGCCGTTTTCGATGTTGCTCCTTGTACCTGTCGGTTACTTCCGCCTGAATTGGTTTTTCCCGGCCCTCATGGTCCTCCTCGGAGCGCACTATTTGCCGTTTGTTTTTCTCTACGGAATGCGCATGTTCTGGGCCTTGGCGGGAATTCTGATCGCTATGGGCGTCGTGATCGCATTATATTTTGCGCAAACATTCAGCCTTGGCGCATGGGTGGCTGGGCTGGCGCTATTTGTTTTTGCCTGGATCGGGCGCTCCATTGCGAGCGAAGAAGCTTCCGCGCCTTCGTCTCGGGAATTCGCCTGATCGCCGCTGGAAGTTCAGGAACATCGCTCCACAGGCAATCACACCAGAACAGGGACGAGCCCCAAGCCCCTAGTTGCCGCGGCTCCAACTCGACGAATTGGCAACATTCCGCGTCATCGTTCTGCGCATTGTTGACACGGCTGCTCTCCGGGTAGCAACGCATGGCTTTCGCGTCGTATGGCCTATCTTGACGACTCGCTGTATCCGTCCACTTTCTTTCGTGAGTTCGTTCGTTATGGTTTGTCTCTGCGGGAAGGCCGTACCACAACGTCTCAGAGCCGTGACCATCGTCACAGACAGTAGCAAGCGGTCCGAATAATATCAATGACAGCCAGACCCTCCCCACCCGAAACTCTTAGCGTACCGAAAATTATTGGCACTGACCTCATGAACGGCTCGAAGAGATCACTACAAGTCAACGTGCGGCTTTCGCCGGAGGATTCAAAGACAATGCGGCAAGCCGCCGAACATATCTGGCCCGGACTGCCGCTATCCAACAGCACTCTGCTTTTGACGCTTGCTCATCCAAGGCGAAGGAAATCTTGAACGGTCAGTCGCACAGTCCAAAGTCGCGGCGTTAGTCAAGCGTTGAGCCAGCGGAGCGAGAAATGCATAGCCACATCTGTAACCCACATCGTATGGTGTCGGGAAAAATCGAATGTGATCTCTTGCGGCCTGATGGCGAGAAGATGTACAGCGCACAATTCAAGGTCTTGCTTTGCCCGATTTGCGGACGAACGGAATTTTATTGCGAGTCTCACCTAGCAGTGTGCGAATGGCTTCGGGGGGCGACCCCTGACAAAGGTTGAACGAACTTGATCGCGTGTTAGGGCCGGCCTCTCGCTAGCTGAAAAACCAGCCACTGTCTTTTTGGCAGGCTTTTACACGTTTTGAGCCTGATCAGACGTAAACTTAGGGCATATGCGTAAGCGCCTCATCACACGGAGCCCGTCGGGTACGCGGTTTGATCACGATCATCGGCTGGACGTCAGCACAACAGCTTTGGTCGAGGTCACATCTGAAGAGAAGGATCATCCGATCGAGTCCGCGCTGATTCCAGGAGAGTCAAAGGGCTGGCGTGCGTCTGAGCCGGGGACTCATACGATCCGGCTAATCTTTGATCGTCCACAAAAACTCAAACGAATCTCTCTCCTGTTTGAGGAAAAAGAAACGAGTCGCACGCAAGAATTTGTGCTGCGGTGGTCTCCGAACCCGGAAGGCGCATTGCGGGAGATCGTGCGCCAGCAGTGGAATTTCACTCCCCCGCACACGACAATCGAGGTCGAGGAATACCGTGTCGAACTCTCGGATGTCGCTGTCCTCGAAATGACGATCACTCCCGATATTGCTGGTAGCGCTGCGCGTGCATCGCTCAACAGCTTGGCCGTGTATTGACCTAGGTATTGGAAGACAGGTCAGTGAGTGCTATTGATTACATTTGCGATCCCATCGATGAGTGAAACGGGGGGTTTTTCGTCAACGAGGCCGAACCCATTTTTCAAGCGCGTGACAGTAAATTCCGATTCGCGGAATATCCGGTTGAGGGTCATGTAGAATGCGTCCGGATTCAGAAGTTGAAACGAAAATATTCGGGGGAGAGCATGAAAAAATCATTACTAGCTGTTGGAGTAGCGACGATGTTGATGATTGCGTGGTCCCTTGGGCGAATGCAAGGACAGCAAGATCAGAAAGTGATCTTCGTCTCCGCCGATCATGCGAATTTTCAGGAGACCCCAAGCAAGGGGGTTTCCATGGCCGCGATCTGGGGCGACGCAAACAAAGGAGCCCACGCCACCTTCACTAAGTTCGTGCCCGGATTTGATGCCGGAATGCACACCCATACGAGCGATGTCTGGATCGTCGTCGTCAAGGGCGCGTATGTGTACAAGGATGAATCCGGAACCAAACGCGTGGAGCCGGGCAGTTTCTTGCGAGTTCCGGGTGGAATGAACCATTGGAGCGGGGGCGATCCCAAAGAGGGAGCGCTTTTCTATGAAGAATCGTCCGGCAAGTTCGACTCGATCCCTGTAACAAAGATAATCTCATCTCCCAAATGAGTCTCGCGTCCAGCAGTGGCTTACCCACGGAACCCGATCACACTTGTCGGAATCGGCGTTAGCACAAGCTTGTGCTCCGTCCGCCTTTTTGCGGGATGATGAGTGTTATGGGGATTTTGCAAACAGTTAAGGTACGTTGCAGCGGAAAAACATCTCGTCGCGCCTAGCGGAAAGTAACTTCTACCGGATAGGACGGCGCAGCTACAATTCCTTCCCCACGGGTCCTAATCCCGTTAGCGGGCTGGGGGCACAGGATCTGATAACGCCTTACTCCAGTGATTCGAAACTCAAGCGTTGCCCATGACTCACGTGAGGCTATGGGATCGGCGCTTAAATCGGGCAGTTGCATCTCGAAAGTGCCGTCAGGAGAAACCGGGGCGGTAGCAATCTCGGTGATCTCCGGTGCAGCGGAAGAGCCTAACATTGGCTTCCAGTCGTAATACCAAAACAACGTCTCGAGTGTCACGTACGCAAATGAGATTCGCTCGCTTTCTTTAACTTGAACACCCAGCACTCGCCCGTGAAATGGGAGCAGCTTGAGAGGATCGCAGGCGAATTGCAGGTCGATATCTGACTTCTCAACCGGAACGTCGAAGTGTTTCATCTGACATCCAGGCGCCCACGCCAATGCCTTGAATCGATCAGTCTCT
>DASRRV010000250.1:0-21513 GCA_035695545.1 Candidatus Sulfotelmatobacter sp.
CTTTGGCACCTTGCACACCCTGCCATCGCAGGGATCTTGCCGACATACCTCAGAATAGTGAAGCCGCGCTGTGCCATGGCGGAGCCAGTCTGTCACAGTAGAAAGTGCCGGTCGGTACGCTGGCGTACAGACCGCCGTATCCCGATGCCAAGTCTTTTGCTCCTGACAAAACTCCTTGCAACTTGAGTGCAATTGATCAGTAGGGGTTTCCCATAGCCAGCCAGCAACTGCATGAGCGATTCCCGCATCACTTCTCTCGAATGGAGTTGCTTGTCATGCTGAACAGAACTGAACAGAGCCGTTCTCATGCGGGTCCGTCCCTCGTGGCACTTGCGATCGTGTACACCCTGTTGATCGTCGCCAGTATCATCTCGGGTGCCTTGCTTAAGCACGGCGCCCCGGTCGTGAATCCTTACAGCCCGGCTGAAGAGGCGCGCAGATTCTTCGCCGACAACCCTGAGTCAATCCGCGTCTCCATGTTCTTCTTATTTGGCTCGTCGGTGCCGCTTGGAATTTACGCGGCGACCGTCATCAGCCGCTTACGCTTCCTCGGTGTGCGCGCTGCTGGCAGTTACATTGCCCTCTTCGGAGGCTTTGCAGCCTCGGTCGCCTTGGCGGCGTCGAGTGTCTGCGGGTGGGTCCTGTCAATTCCTGAAGTGTCAGCATCGCTTGTCGCAACGCGAGTGCTGCACTTTATGACCCTGCTATTCGGGGGACTGTGCTTCGCGGTAGCCTTCGGACTTCTGGCGGCTGGTGTATCGGTTACGACCTATGTTTTCCGCGTGCTTCCACGGTGGCTGGTTTGGTTCGGCATTCTCGTCGCCGCAGCAGGCGAACTCGCTTCATTCAGTCTCTTGACTTTGCCAGCCTCTGTCTTAATACCTGTCGTTCGCTTTACTGGTTTCGTGTGGCTGATAGCTGTGGGACTAGCTCTCCCGAAATCGGCTCCTCCGAGCGAATCCTCGATCCCTCGGACGAGCGCAGATAGGGCAGCGCCTCAGGCCGAGGCGGCATAAGCGCTTCACTTCACGCGCGGCACGTGCGGAACATCACGGTGGCGTCGCAGGCCACTCTGACTCTGCACATCCTCCATGTCTCGTGCAAACGCCTTCCCATCCACACGCTGATAGGTTCCAGCGGGTGGACGGTAGACTTGCTATTTCATCCTGTGGAGAGGTGTTCTTACACAAAGAGATTTGCGATCGAAGCGACGAACATTATTTGCGGCGTACTGCGACAGTAAACCGTCCTCGTAACTCACTCGTGATGGCAGTGGCGATTGCGCGAGCCGCGCGCGCGTTGGGGTGTCGGTCACACGGCTGACGTTTCACACTCAAGCTGCAAACTGCTCTGCCTCCTCCGGTTTGTCCGGAAATTCGAACATGCCGTGCGCGGTGACCTGAATGAGACGGGCTACGAGTCCGGTCCAACCGGTTTGGTGGCTTGCGCCAATTCCGGCGCCCTTGTCGCCGTGAAAATATTCGTAGAAAAGAATCAGATCCTGCCAATCCGGGTCGTTCTGGAACTTCTCGGTACAACCGTAGACGGGCCGTTTTCCGTCCTGGCGGGTGAAGATGCTGATTAGGCGGCGCGACAGTTCAGCGCTAACCTCCTGCAGGTTCATGAGGGTGCCGGAACCGGTGGGACATTCGACCTTGAAATTGGGCCCCAGATAGCAATGCCAGCGGTAAAGGGCATAGATTAAGAACAAAGTTCGGGGGAAACCAGATGGGGCCGCGCCAGTTCGAATTACCGCCGAACATTTCTGTGCTGGACTCGGCTGGTTCGTAACTCACGCTGAAGTTCTGACTTCCGAGATGAAGATTGTAGGGGTCATTCGTGTAGCACCGCGATAGGGACCGGATACCGTAGTCGCTAAGGAATTCGTTAGGATCAAGCATCCGCGACAGAAGTCGCCGCAGCTTGCCGGCAACCTCGGCACGAAATTGCTCGGCGTGCTTCTCTTGTTCGCTTGGGCTCGACAGGCGTGCGCAACTTGCGAAGGCTGGGAGTGGCGGAATCGGTGCCGATGAAGATCAGCAGTCACAAGACGGTAACGGACTTCGAGCGGTACGACATCACCGACGAAGCTGACATTGCTGAGGCGGCTATCCGACTAGACAAAAAGTCTGACGCTCTGGCTCGGGCAGAGTTTGGGCAGAAACCTCAAAAACAGCCAGCGCAAACAGTGCAGCACAAGATCGCAAGGCAACTGCTGCAATCCTGCCTAACTGAAAACCCTGCGAAGGGATTGGACTTTGGTGCCGGGAGGGGGAATCGAACCCCCACAGTCCTTTCGGACCTGCGGATTTTAAGTCCGCTGCGTCTGCCAATTTCGCCATCCCGGCTGTGCCCATAAATCACTGATTGCATTAATATTATATTCGTCTACCACATCGAAGCCTGCCGAGTGAAATGTGAAAGTGTGTAAGTAAATGTGTCACTTTTGAAGCTTTTCGAGTTGTCTGGCGCAAGGGAAAGACGTTGCCAACATGCTCCTCTTTTCCCGAGTTTTTTGTCTGAACTTTCTGGGAGCGGCACAAAGAGCATTTCCATGCATTCTTACCAATTCGCAATTCTACGTGTCCGGCGGTACGCCGTCGGCTTTTGCGGTTGTAGCGAGGATTTCCTCCTCAATGGCGCGTTCCACATCATGAGCGCGCAACGGGAGCCGAGCTGACTGAGAACAGCGGACGGGGTTGCTCATGCAGCCTTAAGCGAAAGCGCGACGCCTAGCTCCCATTGCTGGAGCATGCGATTTCCTATCTCCTCGAATTCCGCGTGGTCTTTAATGTATGCGTGCAGTTCCTTTGAGGTGTCCGCAATCGCAGCCTCTATGCGTTTGAGAATCTCTCGGACGCGGGCAGGGGTCCCTCCCATCCGCGTCTCGCCAAGTCGCTGCAATTCCTTCGCGCTCGCCCATCTCGTCGTGCCGTTAAGGGTCAGCGCCATGCTGTCCTTCGGCAGATAGACGGATGTAGTCACAAGATCATAGACGGGTGCGAGTCTCGCTTCGCCCTGAACGTCGTCGTAAACAATCCCGAAGTTCTTGAGATGCGCGTCTCCATTGCGAAGCGCGCAATTCAGGGCAATCAGGGCGAACAGCTTTTCCATGTCCTCGCCCACATGCGTCGAGTTTGCAAACTGCCCGAAGCGCTTCATGAGCGAGGTCTCATAGCTGCCGCGATATTTCTCGTCGGTCCTGCGGGCGTTTAGCACACAGAAATCCTCAAATCCGCAATAGGTCCCGTCCATGCGCAGATCAAAACGGTCAACGACCAGCGCCATGCCGTCCTCGGCCAGGCGGTACGGAGGCACGTCGAGTCCGTATTTGCGCGCCACGGTGAGACAGAAATACTCGTTGGCAGCCAGTTGCGGATATTCGTTGGCCTCCCAGAACTTCACGATGTGCGTCGCGCCTTTGTAGCTTTGCGAGAGGCGATGGCCCGTATGCTCCATCTCGGCGAAAGCTTTTTCGTCGCGCACCAGGATTTTGGGCTGAACTCCGCTAATCCCGGAGAAGGCCGCGAATTTCTCCAGCAGGTAGCGGAAGAGATCGCCGCCGCGCCTGCGTTCGAGAATCTCGTCCACCGACTGGAAAGGTACGTCCTCGTGCAGGTGTTCTTTTTCGCCGGTGTAGCGGATGCGTCCGACCTGCGAGCGGCCAACAATGGACAACAGGTCAAATTCGTCGAAGGTGCCTGTGGCTTTCGCAAAGGCAAGCCGGAGCCGCTCGCGTAGTACGCCTTCGGGCAGGTTCATCTCGAAAACCGGAACTAGGCCAAAGGGCACGCTCCAAGACTCAAGCCTCAACGGCATCGTCACCGAGACCTCGCGCTCGGGCGGAGCTCCGGGCAGGTAAGCAAACGTGCTGCCGCGCTCGCCGTGACGATCGAGTAGTCCCGCCTCAGCGGCGTCGGTCCAGACCTTGATCATCCCGTCCCTCTTCCATGAGTTCGTCAAGCGTCGGCCGGCCTGCGCTTGCTTCCTGAAGCTTCAACTCCATCCCCACCGCCGTGAGAATATTGGTGATCTTGGAATATCCGAGTTCGCCCAACCGTCCGTTCTCCAGGGCGTCGAGCGTAGAGAGTCCGACCCTCGCTTTTTTTGCAAGCGTAGGCTGCGTCAGGCCGAGCGTTTTGCGCTTGGTGGCGATCTGCTCGCCTAATAAGGACAGGGCCAACACACACCCAATATACAAGGTTTTATAATCAAAAACCAGGGTATAACCTTATATATAGGGTCACTATCGGTACCACCGAGAGAGGGCCGAAGTGTGCGGACTACGATCCAGCGATGATGATGGGATTTTGCATCCGCTTGAACCACTGATCGAAACAGATGTTGAACTGTGCTTCACCGACCGGATTCAGGTTGAAAACTAATCCAGACTTAGCACGCAGTTCCAACAAACCGCGCCTTGCTGTCAGGTTGTTCCAGATTGCATGGAGGAGCGCTGTTGCGACCCTACAACGGCTCTCCGGAAGCAGGGGCTCGCGATAGAGGCAGCGGTGCGAGTGGTGGATCTCTTCTCGATAATCGGTCCCGATTCGAGGTATTGCCGATGAGCGACAACGACATCATTCAGGACTTTCTGGTCGAGAGCGCGGAAAACCTTGACCGCCTCGACCGCGATCTGGTCGTCCTGGAAAAGAATCTGCACGACAAAGACGCCCTGGCCGGCGTGTTTCGAACCATTCACACCATCAAGGGCACCTGCGGATGTCTCGGGTTCGACAAGCTGGAGAAAGCCGCGCACGTGGGTGAGAACCTGCTAACTTGCCTGCGAGATGGCCAACTGACCCTCACTCCCGAGATCACGACCGCCTTGCTCAGCATGGTCGATGCAGTACGCCAGATGTTAAACGAAATCCAATCCACCGGCCAGGACGGCGAGGAAGACTATCCAGAACTGCGCGAACGTCTCACGTATCTGCAGAACAGTGATGCCGGCACAATCGCTTCATCCGCCGCCCCTCCGGTTGCTTCGGAGTTCGCGGAAAAAACAGAAAGAGGCTTCCCTTCCCCATCGAACGGAACCGGTTCACGCGCCGTC
Source organism: Candidatus Sulfotelmatobacter sp. (assembly GCA_035695545.1). Lineage (GTDB taxonomy): Bacteria > Acidobacteriota > Terriglobia > Terriglobales > Acidobacteriaceae > Sulfotelmatobacter. The sequence goes on from DASRRV010000250.1 coordinate 5,057, forward strand.
TTCTGCGCCAGCCCGCACTCGGCGCAAGAGTAGCGACTCCTCATCCCGAAAGCCGCTCCACGGGAAAATCGGCGGCGTGCGGGTCGAGCGCGGCACAGTTCAAGCCGAGGACATCGTGCGCGCCCTGCAAGAGCAGGACCAAGGAGACGATCGCCGTCTGGGTGAGATTCTGGTCGCGTTGGGATTGGCCAAGCCGGAAGATGTCGCTGCCGCCCAGCAGATTCTCGATGCCAAAGCTCGCGACGTCGCCCCGGAAACCATTCGCGTGGCCGTCAACCTGCTCGATAAGGTGATGACGCTGGTGGGCGAACTGGTCCTGGCGCGCAACCAACTCCTGCAATTCGCCAATACCCAGGAAAATACCAGCCTTCAGGCTGTCTCGCAGCGCATGAATCTCATCGCCACCGAGTTACAGGAAGAAGTCATGAAGACGTGCATGCAGCCCATTTGAAATATCTGGGCGCAGTTTCCGCGCCTTGCCGGCTTGGCGTCACGACCCAGGCTCTTGCGCTTCTTCGTTGGGAAAGAAATCAGGGGTAACAAATTCTTAAGAACTACGCAGACGCCCCAGCGGCCGGGCTGCTCGCGATGGGTGGAGTGGAAGCTCGCTGTTTGCGCAACTCGTCGTGGAAAGCTTCTGTCGTGAGCGGGCCCGCCGAGAACAGTTGAAGTAAAGGATCATCCATCCCGGGGGCCGATAGCTTGGATGGCCTGGCATCAGTCTCGAGGCCCTCGGGCTCAACCAGCAATTCGGGTAGCAGGGTCCGGTTTTCGCTGAGCACTCCCAGGAATCTTTCTACGGCGGCGCTGTGCTCCGGAGTGGTCTGCGTAAACTCGACGCCCATGCCTTTGTCCGGATGCATCACCCGCACCAGGCCCTGCGCCCGCACTTCCACTCCGGCGGCTTTCATGGAAAGCGTCACCCGGCTCGATACCGGAAATGGCGATGAAATCTCGAGATAGCAGGCCCCCAGACTCAGGTCGGTCAGCTGGCAACGAATCGGCGGATCGTCCTGTTCCGCGTCGGCAGAATTCAGTTTCAGCCAATCGCGCAGCTGGCGCGTTGTCTCTGGCGCGATCTGCAGGAAGCGCAGCCCCGCCTGGGCGCCGGCGCCTTCCCATGCAAATTCCGCCGGAAGCTCCAGTTCGATCTCTGTCCCAGGCAAGGTGAAGGCTGCCTGCCAACGCCCCGTAGGACGGTGCCCGCCGCGAATACCCACAGCCATGCCGCCCTCGCTGAGGTCTGAGGTTGTGACCCTCATGCTGGCGCCCGTTTTCGGGTTCTGCAAGCTAACGGGAAGATGTACAGCCACTCGCGCGTTGCGGCGGCGTTCACTCTTCATCAGGGCGCGCGCTGCCCGGAAGCTCGACTTCGCCCGTTCGCTCGATACGGGTTTGTACAGCACAAAATGCGCGCCAATCTCAAAAACCGCCTTCAGCCCTATGACGGGATCCACGATCGCGACTGCGACCGCTTGCTTGTTGCAGGGCGCGCTACGCGCACTGCGGAGAACCTCTGAGGCGCCGTCATCGATAATGTCGACGATGATCGCCTCGAACCGCTCGCGGGTCAGCTTGCGTAACGCGGCGTCGGAATCGTGACACAGCTCGACGGCAATATCCAGATCACCCAGCACGCGGCGCAGTACTCGCACGATCTTTTCGTCCGAACACAGCACCAATGATTTCAAGCTCATATCTGGGTCAACTTCCACGCAAAACTCATAGTCCGCTTCCGGAAAACAGTTCCCGTTCGGGTCTCAGACTCCAATCCGGAGGAACGGCATTTTGGGACCCTTGTCTGCACTCTAAGACTGTCAGGCAGCCGTATCAACGGGTCTTCCGGAATCGCGGGTTACGGGAGTAATCAACGGGATTTGGGCCGATCCGCCCTCTGGACACAACCAGCAAAAGGAGCTCTGGCCCTTGGGTCTGACCGCCCCGGATCCAGAGGCCTCGAAAACCCGACGGAATGACGATAAGCATCCTGTTTACACATGTTTACATTGCGTTCGTGGCGCTTCTGAAGGCTAGGATTTCCATTGACTTTCACGCCAAAACGGCTGTAACATACTGAGTCTCCAACTAGCTTTGGGCCCCTGTGGATTATCTAGCTGGTCTAGATTTCTCCGTGGTGTGGTTGTGTTCTTCGGTGAATCCCGAAGACTACTTGGAGAATCATATAGATACCGAGTTGTTAGCAAGGCAAATTAGTTCATCCCCATTAGTGGAAAGGCATTTTTCATGGCCAAGCGTCGAGGAAATCCGAACTGGGGCAAGCCTGAGCCGATCGGGCCGATCACCCCTACCATCACTGAGTTCGAGCAGGTTGTGCGCGAGTACAAGCTTTCCCCCGATCAATATCTGCGTTCTACCCGTCTGCGGGAGTGGGCACGCCGCAACAAGAATTCGAAATATATCCCCGAGCCTCTTCTGGAAGCCTGGGGCTTCGAGATCGAGTCCACGCTGTAAGCTCGATTGAAAGAACGTCTTCCGAGGGCCGCTCCGCGAAGGAGCGGCCCTTTCTGTTTTCAGCACTATGCAGGGACAGCCGCCCTCGGCTGTCCGGCCGCGCGAAGCCCGGAATTTCGCATGACGGCGACGCTGTCACTTAATGAACTCGCCTGACCTTCCTCAACGCGCTATCATCCCCATCTAGCTGATGCTCAACGTCCTGCAAATCCCGCCCACCGAACTCTTTGCGTTATTGGCTGCGATCGGTTTCGCGGCTGGGCTGAACCTGTACGCCACCGTAGCTGTCCTCGGACTGATGGCGCGCTTCGGCCACCTGCCGCTGCCGCCGGGCCTGCAACTGCTCGAAGGCTGGCCTGTGATCGGCGCGGCACTCGCGCTGTTCGTGATCGAATTCTTCGCCGACAAAATCCCCGCGTTCGACCTGATCTGGAACGCCCTGCACACCTTCATCCGCGTTCCGGTAGCGGGACTGCTCGCCTACCGGGCAAGCAGCCAACTCTCCCCCGAGCACCAACTGCTTTCCACCTTGTTAGGAGCGGCAGTCGCCCTCGCCGCGCATGGCGGCAAGACCGCCGCCCGCGCCGCAGTAACGCCATCGCCAGAACCGCTCTCCAACATCACGCTGAGTCTGGGTGAAGACGTTCTCGCTATCGGTCTGACTTGGCTAGCGACAAGGCATCCCTATGTAGCGGGCACCATGGCCGTGATCTTCGTGATCATCGTCGTAATCCTGACCCGCTGGGTAGTCCGCTCCCTCCGCGCCCTATTCCGCGCAGCCGAACACGAATTCGCCGGCGACAACCATCCGTAAAACTTAGAAGTTAAACTTGCGTACCTCGCGCGTTCTGTGCGCGAGAAAGCCAGCATTTGCAAGCGCTTCCTCACGGAACTAAAATGCCGTCCATTGGAGGGCTCGAACATGACCATTTCTTCGATTGACCAACAATTCATCGCGCTGCAAGGCCCGAAGTGGACCGGAGCTGAAAAAGCAATCGCCAGAAGAGCGTTCGACCGAGCCCTGCAGCAGGAGTTGCAAGCAGTCATGAGGAAGGCAAAGAGCATGGCTGCAAAGATCGAACAACCGTCCGACCTGTGGGAGTTGGAGCACTATCTCACCGAGTCCCGGCGGGAGATCGACCGGCAATACGACTACCGCTACTCCATGCTGCCCATTGTCTTCGCGAACTTGATTCGCAAAGGCCGCCTCCGGGTTGAAGACTTGCATGGTCTAAAAGACGACAAACTCAAATACATCGACAGGTGAGGAGCAACGCTACATCTCTCACCGTCCTCAGGACCCTCGCGCTGGAATCTCGTGGATCGCGGTGAAGGGGAAATCTCACAGCTCCAGCCGCGAAGCGGCGAAACAATGCAGCCCACGCCGTAAGGCGTGGGAACGTTCAGGGTGCCGGATCAACTCGTCCCGGAGGGACGAAAGAAAAACTACCCAAGAGCCAGAAACACTCGCATCCGCTCCAACTCCGCCTCAAGTTCGCCGGTGAACGCGCCATCGTGCGGCGGATGCCCTTTCACAAATCCGAGATCCGCCTTAAGCTCGCGATTCACCACTGACAAGTTCCCCCACCCAATCACACGATCGCGCCAAAGCAAAGGCAGGGCGTAGTAACCGCGTATGCGCTTGGCCGCTGGCGTGTACGCTTCAAACCGATACACCCATCCCCACAACAATTCGAATCGCGCCCGATCCCAGACCAAAGGATCGAATGGCGCCAGCAATCTTACTGTCTCTTGCAAAGAGCTGTCTGACGGATTTTCGTCCGCCGGCCAATACCACTCCACGCCGTCAACGCGCGCGTGAGAGAGCCGTTCCCGGGCGCGCTGTATAACTCGTGTTAGATCCCTCTGCCACTGCGGAGCCGCGAAGCGAAGCCGGCGTAAGAGAAACAACAAGCTCCTGGCAGGCAGCGGAGCGTAAATTCGAACCGCCACATCCGCCAGCGCGTCGAGCCGGGACTGGCGCGTAGCCTTGTCCGCGGGACACGGCTCATGCCGATGCTCCGCATAAAGTCGAATCCCCGCCTCCCGCCGCACCACCCGCAACAATCCTTGATAGTGCATCGCATCCAGCAGATGGGTGGTCGCGTTCGACGAGCCTCCCCAATAATTCGTCACCCGGCCGTGCGCGAAATGATCATCGACTTCCCTCGGATGCACCGTGCCCCGCTCGCGCACGAAATTCAGCAGAAGCTCAGCCCGTTTCCTTCGCTCCGCCGGCACGCGGCTATTCGCCCGCGGGTGCATCAGTGCCTGCAATGATTTCGTCACGAAGCCATAGTTGACGAAGAAATCCTCTTCAATCCCCAGCTTCGCGTAGCGTCGCTCGAGGTCGCCGGCTCGATAATCCTTGACGCGATGCCGCAGCATCAGGTCCTGCGCCCGCGCCGGCGCCCGGATCGGGTCCGCCTGCAAATATCCCAGCTTATCGAGTGCGCGCCTGAGCGTGGTCGGCGGAAAAAGCGTGCGCGCCACCGCAAACCTCCGCAAATCCTCAAGCGTGCCAAGCATGAAAGGATCTTATCGAAATATGGCCAAATGAATTGTTGAGTAGCCCCGCTTTAACCGTGAGCCGTTTTTCCTGCCGTTTGCGTTTCCATGAATAGGCGAGGAAAGCGCCAGCTCGACCCTCGAGTTTCAGGAGGACTTCTTTATGCGACGAACGCAATGCTCTCCCTGCTTGCTGCTCACACTCACGATCCTAGGCGGGATCGTCATGACCGGCTCAAGCGCGCTTGCTCAGGAAAAATTGCTCCATAACTTCGGCAGCAAAGTCAACGACGGGGGCTCTCCCTCACCCCTGATCTCCGACGCCGCTGGCAATCTTTTTGGCACCAGCAATACTGGAGGAGCGAGCAACTTCGGTACTGTTTTCGAGTTGTCGCCCGCCGCAAAGGGGGGATGGTTCGAGAGGATACTGTTCAACTTCTCGGGAACCGGGACAGGGATGCGTCCGACGGCGGCCTTGACTATGGATAGCGCTGGCAATCTCTACGGCACAACTCGACTGGGAGGTGCTTTTGACCACGGCGTAGCGTTTGAATTGAAGCACTGGCCACGCGGCGGCTGGTCCCAGAAAGTACTCTTTAGCTTCGACGCGGCCGGAGACGAGGAATCACCTTTTGGCATAATCTGCGATGCCGCCGGCAACCTCTACGGAACTTCCAGCGGAGGATTCCAAGGCGTTGGCGCCGTATTCAAGTTGTCGCCCGGATCCGGAGGAGAGTGGAAGGAGACGGTGCTTCACAGCTTCAGCTTTACAGACGGAGCTGGACCCATCGGTACCCTGATCTTCGACAGTGCAGGTAATCTCTATGGCACCACTTCCGATGGTGGCGCGTACGGCGGGGGTACGGCGTTCGAGTTGTCGCTCATAGCAGGCGGGAGTTGGACGGAGACTATTCTCCATAACTTCGGCAACGGCACGGACGGAGCCCAGTCAGTAGCTGGGTTGACATTCGACGCTAGCGGCAATTTGTTCGGCACAACCAAGATCGGGGGAACCCACCACCTTGGCACCGTATTCGAATTGTCACCCGCAACGAACGCAACCTGGACCGAAACTGTGCTCGATAACTTCGGCAGCATCGGCAACGGCACGGGCCCAAGGGACTCCGTGGCCAGCCTGGTCCTGGATGCAGCCGGCAACGTATTTGGCACCACCTTGGATGGTGGCGCTTTCGGCGGCGGGACCGTGTTCGAACTCAAGCCTGCAATCAACGGCGGCTGGACTGAGTCGACGCTGCACAGTTTTGGGCACAATACGGATGGGGTCTCCCCTTCCGCGAATCTGATCATCAATTCTTCGGGCAACCTGTTCGGCACAACCGACCGAGGCGGCCTCTATGGTCGGGGGACAGTATTCGAGATCGCACCTTAGCGGCGGGTGCCCTGCCCGCCTTTACGTTCTTTGCAGAGACAAGGGGATTTTGATCCTAACGCGCGATCGGACCGATACTCCGTGGATACCTGGCGGCGGAGTCTACCCACCATCAGGTTTCGCTCGCAAGCGCAGCCGCTCGAATCGACGCCTCTATGATCTGGTTCCAGCCGGCTTCGCCAAGCACTCTCCGCAATTGCCTTTGGGCTGACTGCCAGTAGCGCAGTGCACTTTTGTATTTGCGTTTCCCCTCTTTGGTAAGAGTCAACCGGATCTGCCGCCGGTCTTCGCCAGATTTCCCCTGTGTCCAGCCCTTCCTTCGCAGCAAGGCCAGCGTCCGCGTCAGAGTCGTGCTGTCAAGGCCCAGCAAATCACCCAACTTGCCCTGCGTGACACCTCCAGCAAACGTTAAAGCTTGCAACAGCGTAAACTGCGTCGCCTTAATGCCAGCCCGCTGCAACTCGCGGTCATATCGCTGAGTCACAATGCGAGCAGCGCGCCGCAGATTCGCACAAACGCAGGGCAAGGAAACAACTTCACTTCGAGCATGAACCCCGAACTTTCTCATACTATGTATATACATCGATCTCACTTCCTCCGCAAATATTCTCTGCATCCAGTTAGATGCATATACATCTACTAGAAACAGAGGATCCCATGAACTACCTGGTCCAAATGAAGCTAGCCACCCGCCCGGCCAATCCGCAGGAAGGCATCGTCCTCATCGAGCAATCCATCCTGCCGACGCTGGAGCGTTGCAAACAGCTCGAAGCTGAGAAAAAGATTTTCGCCGGCGGTCCGGTGAGCGGGGCCATCGCGCTTTCTTTGATCGTGAGTGCGGAGTCAGCCCAAGAACTCGACGACCTCATTACCGGCCTGCCCGTGTGGCCGCGCATGGAGACGACGGTCACCCCGCTTACCACCTTCGCTGGCCGCATACAGGCCGTCCGCGCCCAACTCGAAAGACTTAAGACTCAGCGAGGTGGCCAATGAAGCCCTTCGCATTGTTCGGAGTCAGTATTCTTGGGAGCCTTGCCAGCACAGCAGTCGCAGCTCGACTCTTCGCCTGGCCGCGCCTTCAGAACATGGAGCCGAATCGCGCGCTCACTGCGCTGGTAGCGCCTCACATGTTTCTTCGTTTCCTCGGGTTAGGTTTCCTGGTGCCGGGCGTTGTCTCTCCGCTGCTGCCGGCTGCATTTGCCGTCCCCGCAGCGTACGGGGACTTCATCGCCGGCATCCTCGCGATCGTAGCGACGATCGCGCTCTTTAACCGCGCATCTTGGGCGATTCAAAGCGTATGGCTGTTCAACATCTGGGGTGCTGCTGATTTGCTGTTCGCCTCCTATCGAGGCAGTCAGAGCGGGATGCAACCTGGTATGCTCGGAGCCACCTCCTTTATGGTGACGGCCGTGGTGCCAGCGCTCCTGCTCTCGCACGCTGTGATCTTCTGCTTGCTCGCACGCGCCAAAGCACAGCGGAATCCAATCTTAGCCAACAACTAGAACGCGTTGAGCTACGACGCCAGCCGGCGCAACCCACAACAGCGCAGTTCCATCAACGAGGGACTGACAGGACGTTCACCACGTTCTGATGAGAAGTCGGTGCCCCGTCCTTGTCTCTGCATTCTCTGTAGAGACAGGGCGGGGCTTTTTATGAAAGAGGCTTCCACGGCTTGGACAGGCGGTCATTTGCCGCGCACTTCGTCGACTACCTGGCGCACCGCAGTTATCACAGACTCCGGCGATTCCGCCATGTCGTGGTGCGCGTCCACGATTACTTGCCGTCCCCGCGTCGACAACCGCGCCAGGCGCGCCTGCAATTGATGAACTTGGATCTCGTGATATTCGGCTGCTTCCTTTTCGAAACCGTCCGGCGCCCAGTACCTTCCCGCGGTCAGCACGACAAGCGGGCGATCCCCCAGGCTGCCTGCGTTTCTTGCAGCGGTGTTGATATCGGGGTTTCCTCCGCCCTCTCTCGCAACGACTCTGCCCTCGTCGGTTGCTGCGCAACCCTGCTCGGCGTCGGTCCGAAACGCCTTCGGCTGTGCTTCGAGCTTAGCCAGTATGTTGGCTTGGTCCGGGGGGAAATCGGGATCTGGGCGGCGCTCCCTGCTCGCAGCAAAACGTAGCAAACCGAACCGCGTCATTGCGGGTAGAGCCAGACAAATCAGGTGTCTCGTGCTGCCCGACATACGATTTATTGGCGAGAGATAGAAGTCCGGCTCACGCATGTCCGGGCTCGCGGAATCCACTAACACCAAACCTGCCACGTCCGTGGGGTAGCGTGCCGTATAGATGCGAACGTATTCGCCCCCTACCGAACCACCTGCCATCACATAGGGTGGCAGAACCCCCGCACGCTGTAGCGCCTCGTGCAGATCGCTCGCAATACTGGCACTGGTTCGCGGTGACGGCGGGGGATCACTCCAACCCACTCCGGCTCGATCGTACCAGCAGGCGCGAGTGAAGGCCGCCATCTTGGACTGTTGCAAAAGCAACGAATAACCGGGCGAGTTGCCTCCGGTTTCAAGAATCACCGTCGGAGTACCCTGACCAGAGCAGTAGAGGTTCAGAGTGCGCCCACCGATATCGATCGCCTGTCCAACTCGTGGAGGCAGTTGACTGGCATCTCTCGCTCGTCCGACCTGCTCATATGTAAAGCCCGCGAGCAGCACGAGCAGCAGCACAGTCAGGAATACGTATGAGATTCTTCGAACCCACTTTCTCATGTGGCCCCGACCTCCTCATAAGAAATGACCGACTCACGGCTCGGGTCTATTTACAGGGACGTTACGGGTGCATCTGCCAGTTAAACAAAAAGCTTCCGAATCCGATAAGCACCGGCACAGCTCCGCCAATTCCCCCTAAGACCCACTTCCACATTCCCGACCGCACCAGCCACTGTCGCAGCAGAGAGATGGCGGCGGCGTACAGGAGCGCCGCGCCTGATTCGTCAGTGGATTCGTCAAATATCCACAGCAGTTCTTGCCCGAACCGTAGGCGAAAAGCTGGCGGATGCAAACCAATGAGCCAACGATAGAAAGTGCGGGTCATCATGCCCTCTCGGGACGGGGTTTGAGATGCAATCTCGCTTCGCGGACCAGGCCTTCGAGTCTCGCGATCTCCGTACCCAGCAATCCACGGCCAAAACGTGACAGGCGATAGTAGCGGCGCCTTGGATCATCATCGGGAGAGCGTGGGGCGCGCTCCTCCACAATGCCTTGATCGAGCAGTCTCTGCAGATTGTCGTACAACGTGCCGGGGCCCAGTTTGTAGCGGCCATCCGACTGACGGGCCACCTCGCGCATAATCCCGTATCCGTGACGATCTTCACTTGCGAGCGCGAGCAGGATATGCAGCGCGGCAGCGGAAAGAGGCAGGAACTGATCAAAATCTTCTTTCATAGTCGGATTCCGATGGTCGGATGCCGTTATATCGGATTCCGACTATTGGAGTCAAGCTCTATCTTTACCGAATACAGCTCTGCAGAACAGAAATTCGCTGCCCGGCAAAGGTCGTCCGACTTTGGTAAACTGATTTCAGACGCGCGCGGGACGCGTCCGGTCCGCGGAAAGGGCTGCGCCCACCTGCATTTTTCCAGGCTCTACCTTGTTTCACGACCCTCTTTCGCCTGTCATGCGGACCAGGCACACGAAGGAGGCTGTCTTGAATCTCGAACAACAAAAGAAACAAGCTCGCGAACTGCTGCGGGCCATCCGGGCTGGAAGCACCGACGCGCTTGCCCGGTTGCGAGGCCAGCATCTCCGCTGGTCGAGCGTCGACGATGCAACCGCGCGGCAGGAAGTGGCCCTGCACGATGCTCAGTTCGTCATCGCGCGTGAGCAAGGCTTCGCCAGTTGGACCAAAGTCAAAGCCTACGCAGAGCCATCTCCGCACTCTCGCCATACACGACTCTTTGTCGCCGACATGCAGTGGATCACCGACCGAGTTCACGGCCTTATGCGCACCCGCCAGTCAGCGGGCCCCGCCGCGCTCGAACAGATTCGGGAATGGCATCCTCGCTTTGATGGCCGTTCGGACGAGGAAATTCGTCAGGCCACCTTTTCGGAGGACGACGCAAAACTGGTCTACGCGCGTGAGCATGGCTTCGAGACCTGGGATGGCTTGGTCCGCCGCGTAAACCTGCTCGCTTCAGCCTCGAGCCCCGAGGCCACCGAACCCTTCCTCGGGGCCTTCCGCGCCTTGCAGTCCCAAGATGTTGCGGCGCTGAGTGCGCTGCTTCGAAGCAATCCGCGTCTAGCAAAAGAACGCGGCACAAACGGGAACACGCTCTTGAACCTGGCAGTGAGTATCTCCGCGAAAGCGACCCCTGATGTCGGATTGGCGCTAGTCGAAACTCTGCTCGCTGCCGGTGCTGATGTGAATGACGCCAACGACCGCGGCTCGACTCCGTTGCATCAGGCGGCCTACTCCAACCAGTGCGCCATTGCCTCCGCATTGATCCAAAAGGGCGCGGATCTCGATGCAGAAGCGCACGGCTCCGGAGGAACTCCGCTGATCTTCGCTTTGTTCTGGGGACATCGCGAGGTCAGCGATTTGCTGGGTCAATATTCCGTAGCGCCAGGAAACCTGCGCGCCGCTGCAGGACTGGGCTACGAAGAAATGCTGGAGCAATGCTTCACCAGAGAAAGCGCCCTGACATCCGAGGCTTGTGCCGCGCGCGGATTTTACCGGCCGCACAGCGGCTTTCCTGATTGGCACCCGTCCGCCGATCCGCAAGAGGTCTTGGACGAGGCTTTGGTTTGGGCCTGCAAGAGCGGCCGCACCGAGGTCCTTCCTCGACTCCTTCGCGCTGGCGCGCGCATCGACGCCGACCCCTATCGCGGAACTCCGCTCATCTGGGCCGCTGTGTGCAATCGCACAGAAAGCGCCGCGTGGCTGATCGATCACGGTGCCACAGTCGATCGCAGAGCCACCTTCGGCGGTCTGACTCACGGCCAGGGCATCACCGCCCTGCACATGGCATCGCAGAACGGACATCTTTCAATGGTGCAGTTGCTCATCGCCAGAGGAGCCGATCCCTCGATCAAAGACGATCTGCATCACGGCGACGCCGAGGGAGCAGCAAACTTTTTTGGCCAAATCGCAGTACGAGACTACCTGCGCTCGCTCAGGAAGGAGTAATCCAGACCGATGCGGCTCAACGATTACGCGCCCCGGCCCGCGCATCTCAAATGGCTTCTCGATTCTGACCCGGCCACCGTTGGCAGGTCATGCGTGACCTCACCGATGCAACTCCTAACATGATTGCAGCCGAGCGGTCTCGGGTAGCAACCGAAGGCTGGGGAGCCCAACTTCTCGCACTCCAATCTCCTGCTGGCAACTGGGGCGGGCCCAACGAAGACCGCGGCCTGCTTGTTACCCTCTACGCTCTCGTCGTCTTGAAGGATCTCGGCCTCGACCCCTCCAGCAAGCGAGCTCGCAAAATGATCGATCGCGTCGACAAGCGGCTCGTGTTTAAACCGCTCAACAACCGCCCTTTCCTCCACGGCGAAACCGAGCCCTGCATCAACGGCAGAATCCTCGCCCTCGGCGCGTATTTCAAACAGCCGAACCACGCACTGGCCGCAGCTTCTCAGCGAGCAACTCGCAGACGGCGGCTGGAACTGCGAAGCGCAGGAGGAAAGCCCCAAGCATCCGAAAAGCTGCCGCCCTTCGTTCCATACCACCATCTGCGTCGTCGAAGGGCTGCTCGAGTACGAGCGGGCCGTCCGCAAATCCGCGGCCCTCACCAAGGCCGTCGTCAAAGCCCGCATCAGGGCCGAGAACTACTTGCTCGATCGCCGCATGTTCCGCTCGCTTCGGAGCGGCGAAGTCATCGACGAACGCTGGCTCCGCTTCTCCTACCCAACGTTCTGGCACTACGACGTCGTGCGCGGCCTCGACTATCTGCGGAATGCTGGAATCAAACCCGACAGCCGCGTCCGTGAGGCCATCGAAGTCGTGATCGAGCACCGCCATCAAAACGGCCGCTGGCCGCTGAACCACCTTCATCGCGAACATGTTCCATTGCAGATGGAAATCGACATCGGCCGCGCCAGCCGCTGGAACTTCGCAAGTCAACCAAAACAAGGATTTTACTGAAACACTATCAAAAAAATGTAACTCCGGCACCTAACGCTAACCCCTTATTTTGGAAGATTTTACCTGCAAATTCTTTTGAATCAGGATTTTGCAGCTCAACATGGCCGTCCTATCCGGATAAGCCAAATAGAATCAGGATTTTACCGGTAGGCATAGGAAAAAATTGCAAAGGGCCCCTAACAAGGTCGTTGTTCGAAACCGCAAAGAGCCGATTCCCAACTCTGCCGAACCAAGAAACCGGACGCCGAAAGCCGGAAGCCGAGAGCCCTATACCAAGCTGCTAAAATCCAATCCGTATGACCCCGCAGACACCATTCACCGACGTTCCCGACGCGATTGAAGAAATCCGCGCAGGCCGTATGATCGTGGTCGTCGACGACGAGGACCGCGAGAACGAAGGCGACCTCACCCTCGCCGCCGAAAAGGTCACGCCCGAAGCCATCAACTTCATGGCCAAGCACGGACGCGGCCTGGTTTGCCTCGCCATGACCGAGGAGCGCCTCGAGCACTTGCGCATCGGCCCCATGACCGCGGAGAACACTTCGCAATACGGCACCGCCTTCTGCGAAGCGATCGACGCGCGCCAAGGCGTCACCACGGGCATCTCGGCCTACGACCGCTCCCGCACGATTCAAGTCGCCATCGATCCGGCCACCAAGCCTTCCGACCTGGCGCGTCCCGGACACGTCTTCCCTCTTCGCGCCCGCAAAGGCGGAGTACTCGTCCGCGCCGGACAAACCGAAGCATCCGTCGATCTCGCGCGGCTCGCAGGCATGGTTCCCGCGGGAATCATCTGCGAAATCATGAAGGACGACGGCAGCATGGCGCGCGTCCCCGACCTGACCGAATTCTGCCACCAGCACAAGATGAAGATGCTCACGGTCGCGGAACTCATCCGCTACCGCATGGCCCACGAACGGTACGTGCATCGCGTTGGTGAAGCGCTGGTCGACACGCGCTTCGGCGAGTTCCGCCTGATCGCTTATGAGAGCGAAGTCGATGGCGGCGAATCGCACGTGGCCCTGGTGAAGGGAGACATCGAGCACGCAGACGCTCCGGTCCTGGTTCGCATGCACGCTCACTGCCTGATGGGCGACGTCTTCGGCGCTACCGGCTGCGAGTGCCATGCCACGCTGGAAGGCGCTCTCCGCCGCATCTCCGAGGATGGCGGCGCGCTGATTTACCTGCACCAAACTTCGCAGGGATTCTCGGTGGAGAAACTCGGCGAGCGCACCGCTCTCAGCTTCCACAAAGGACGGAAGCTGCCCTCCCTATTCGAAAGCGAAAGACAGATTCAGCGCGAAATCGGCATCGGCGCACAAATTCTTTCCGACCTGAATCTGCGCCGCATCCGCCTGCTCACGAATCGTCCCAAGAAAGTTGCGGCCCTTGAAGGATTCGGAATCGAAATCGTCGAGCAGGTACCGGTGCAACTGGAGAAGCTGAAGACGAGCATTTGATCTATGGGTGCTCGGCTCAATGCTGAAGGTGCCGACAAGATCCGCATGAAGAGCCTGCTCTGGTTGTTGCTAGTTGCACTATTCTCGACTCCCGCTTTTTCGCAATCGGGTGATGCACTCCAGGACAAAGCGAAGACCATCGCGTTTACCAACGGAAACTGGTTCGACGGGCGTTCATTCCATTCGAAGACCGGTTACTCGGTCAACGGCGTTTTGTCATTTCGCCGTCCATCCCATGTCGATTCCGTTGTCGATCTCGGCAACGGATTCGTCGTGCCGCCATTTGGCGAAGCGCACAACCACAACGTCGAACCGCTGAACAAAATTGACGCCTTGATTCAGCGCTACCTGGCGCATGGCATCTTCTACGTTAAGGATCCTGACAACCTGCCCAAGGGACGAGATCAGGTTCTGCCCAAGATCAACCGACCAGACAGCATCGACGTCATTTTTTCGAACGGCGGATTTACTGGACCAAGCGGGCATCCCGCGGAGTTGGTCAAACGCAACATCGATCGCGGCATCTGGACCGAGGCCGATGGCGACGGCGCCTTTTACTACACCGTCTCGGATGAAGCCGAACTAGAGCGCAAGTGGCCAGCATTTCTGGCGACCAAACCCGACTTCGTCAAGACTTTCCTGCTCTTCTCGGATGAATACGCCGTCCGTAAGAGCGACCCCAAATATTTCGGCTGGACCGGCCTGGACCCGACCCTGCTCAAGAGTATCGTGCAGAGAGCCCACGCCGCGGGCCTGCGGGTATCAACCCACGTGGAAAGCGCCGCAGATTTTCACAGCGCTTTGGTTGCCGGCGTGGACGAGATCAACCACCTGCCGGGATTCAGAACCACCGGCGACGTCAAGACTCACGCGCTTTCCGAGTTCCAAATCTCGGAGAGCGATGTGAAGTTTGCAGCGCGTCACGGCGTCTATGTGGTCACGACGCTTGCGGATGCTGCTCATGCCAACCCAGACGGAACTCTTAACGATCGGGATGAGTTAAACCGAAGGAATCTGACGCTGTTAAAGAAGTACCGCGTCAGGCTCGCTCTGGGCAGCGACAACTATCGCGGCGATACCCTGCCCGAGGCCCTTTACATCGAGTCGCTGCATGTTTTCGACACCAGCGCCCTACTGAAGCTCTGGAGCACCAGCACGGCCAGAGCGATCTTTCCGCACCGGAAGATTGGGGAACTCAAGGAAGGCAATGAGGCAAGTTTCGTTGTGCTGAAGGGAAATCCGATTCAAGACTTTTCGGCCGTGCAGCACGTATCAATTGGGGTAAAAGAAGGTCACGTCCTGCAACTGGACTCCCAGCCCAATGGCGCTCCACAACGCTAGTGGGTTAGGCGGAACGGGTACACCAGGCACCTCGCTCTAGAACGGTTTACGCACCACGACTTCTGCGTCACGAATGAAGAACTGGGCGGAACAGGTTTCAGAGCCGCAGATCACGGGCAGCAGGCCGTTGATCTGTTTGCGCGTGATGAGGCCCAGCATGCCACACGAGGGGCAGGACAGCACGGCCCAATAGGGATCTTCCTTCTCGCCAATCTCGCCGGCGTTCTCCAGCACAAAGACGGTGCCAGGCTGCATCTGTTCCGGAATCCACTCGTTCAGGACGTCCAGTTCACCAACCATGTTTTCCTCCCTGTGCCCCTGATGCTGTCGAACCCGAACATGTTCCTATGAGGCCTTTCTAGCACGCTTCCAGTAATCCGGTGAAGTTACCGAAGTATTCGCCTTCCCGGAGATGACCCCAGCCCGCACCTGCCGCACCGCGTCGCTCAGGCAGATGCCCAGAATAGGCTGGTCCGAATTCTTGAGGATGTCGACGATCTGCCGGGCCGAAGTCTCCAGATAAAGATGAGTTCCGTCGGTCAGCAGGTGACAGTCGGAGCTGCGGCTGACGATCTCTGCCAGGCCCTTGCCGATTTCGCGTTCCAGAAAACGCATGACCTTGCGCACGCCCTGTAGCGAGAATCCCTTGCGCCGCAACTCGCAGATCACGGCGACCTCGGTGAGATGATTCATCGAGTACAGGCGGCGATGCCCTTCCCGCTCCGGCTTGACGATGCCGCGTTCGTCCCACCACTGAAGCTGGCGGGGAGTGATTCCGGTCAGCGCGATCACCTCTTGCGATGTGAACCGTTCTTGCATAGTCCCCTAAGTATGTTTGAAACAATCACCTTGCAAAATGTTTCAAACATTTTAGGCATGGGAGGCTGTGGATCAAGCAGAGAATCGGCGGGAGAGGGGGTGACTAAGGGAGTTCCCCGCGGGGGCTTGGGCGGTTGCTCGACGGCGCTGACGCGGCCGCAGATGACACAACTACCGGGCGAGTCGAACCAGCGCTCTACGAAGAGCAGGGTCAATGAACGGAATGATTCCATAAACAATGTCGGCTCCCAGGTTCGAGTAAACTTTGGAGGCGCAAACCAACCAAAGACACGGAGGAAAGGAGCCGAACATGCTGATTGTAGGGTGTGACTATCATCCGGGCTTCCAACAAATTGCGCTCGG
>DASRRV010000251.1:0-69602 GCA_035695545.1 Candidatus Sulfotelmatobacter sp.
TTCGAATCCCACTCTCTCCGCCAGATTTTCAAGGACTTACGGTTCTGCCCTGCCATTGTTACCTGCCGTTCAGCGCAAAGGCATGTTGTTTTCCCGCTGGCGGCAGCCATTTCTATCTGCTACCACACATGCCAGCACACGTTCATCGTCTTGGGAATGTCGGTAACTTGCCGCTCCATTAGCTCCATCGGGGTGCAGGTGGGCTCCGACGCAGGCTTCCTCATCGCGACCGGGCCTCATATTGCCAATGATGGCGACTTGACTCTTCGGTTCCAGCCGGGAGGGTCAAGCGGTCTCAAAGTCGTCTCGGTGGGATGTATCCAGATGCGATACAACTGCGTTGGTCTGCAACGCTTCAGGTGGAAAAAGGCGGACTGCCCTACGGTTTGAGACTGTGCAGAGAAAATCGTCGAGGGCTCGAGCGACGAAACGACACCGAGGACGGAGCGGTTTGCCCGGGGTCCTCGGTGCCGTTTCTGCCTGACAAAAAACTCGAAGCTTACTTGACCTGGATCTTTGTTCCCGTGGGATCGAGCTTGCCCTGGACGCGAACACGCTTCCCATCGTATTTCTTCACTTCATCCTGATGGTCGATGTCATAGGTGTGGCCGGAGTCATCTTTGAGGACATACTTGTCGCCTGACTTCATGACGGTACCCGAGAAGACCTGTGTGTCGGTAGCGGATGGTGTTCCCGCTTTCGAAGATGGATCTTGTGCCTGATCGGGAGCCTGCGAGTCCTGTGGCTGTTGCGCTGCCGGCGGAGAATCGGGCGTGGGCGTCGGCTGGGTCTTCGGCGACTGCTGCGAAGGCGGAGTATCCGGCGAGGGTTGCTGCGCCTGCGGCTGTTGCTGATCTGTCGGGGTTGATGGCGTGGTTTGAGCGTTGAGCACGCCGCCCCAGGAGATCATCCCAACGACGACTGCCAGGGTGGCGAGAAACGAAAGAGATTGAATCCGAGTTTTCACGAAATCCTCCAGAAGCCGATGCGGCTCTTCCTCGGGATGACAGCAAGCGACCTGCCACAGAACCACCGCATATTTTCGCTGGTCAGAGGCCGCGTTGTATTTGCACGCTTTAGCTCGGGTCGTCGCGAACTTCGGGGAAGAATGTCAGGCATCTTTCTTCATGGGCTACAACGGACGCTGTAGACGCCAGACCGTGGCTGCGGCAGCCCGATAACGAGGCGAATGCATTTCTTGCTCTCTGGAAGCGAAAAGTATTCCCGTAAAGATGCATCTCATGCGGGCTGGATTGTGGGGAGTGAGAGGAGCAAATGCCGGATGGTGGGTTTGTGAGCCGCCGCGCGATGGGTGACCGTCACTCCGCCAACCGGAATGCGGAGTCGTTCAAAAGAGACGGCTACGGTTACACAATGACTTACGAAATCAACTCAATGCTTGTGATGTGAAGGATGTTGTTCTTGGGGTCGAGGCTCCCGGCGATTCTTACCTGTTTGCCTTCGTAGAGTCGGGCCTTCTGTTGATCGTCGATTTGATATGCAGAAGTCTCCGATACCTTCAACAGGTACTTGCCGCCATCCTTCACAATCGTGCCTGTAAAGCTCTGGGTCGAGGGCTGCTCTTGTGCCTGCGATGCGTCCGTTTGCGCCGAATCTGTTTGGTCCGCGCGCTCGGGAGGCGGCAACGGTTGGGGCACGGGATGCGGTTTCTGCAGTTGCGACCATACAACGAGTTGAGGACCGAGGATCTCGGGCGGTAACGCATTGCTGAACTGCGTGTTAGACTCCTGCGCGAACACACATGGGAAGAATGCCAGGAGTACCGCTGCCGCAAGTAGGGTTGTCCTTTTCACGTTGACCCCCGCAAAGGACGAAGCGGCTCTAACCTCTGATGAAGTCCGGAAACACTGCCTAGTATTTATTTACGCCAGTCTGGCGGGTCCGTCGATACGGGGTTAACTGTAGCGATTGTGAACGTGGGAACACGTGGGAATTGGCAGCGTAAGGGGTTAGGTTCGTTTTCCCGGAGTGCAAGCGTTCCCGCCGTAACCATCAGATTGGAGAAGTGCGGGTTTATCTTTGGGTGTGACGTGAACCTATTACTTCACATCGGCCGCCCGTTACAGGGTGCGACAGTTTGGATGTAGGTTTTAAGTTTTCAAATCTTATCGGCAAAGACTGGCTACAGTCTGTAGGGTATCCGACAAAATGGGAAGCCGTAAGCTTCCTAGCCTTCGTTAAGGAATTTTCCCGTCACACGACCATCTTCACGACGGCATCCAACGCATCGGCAAAACAGAAGAAGGTGGGAGGCCGCCTTGGACAATAAAAATGGATTTCAACCGTTGAACCCTGGTGAGCGCACTGCAAACGGAGGAAAACCAGTCGGCAATGCCATCTTACTGTCAGTTCCCGACAATGAATTCGAAGTGATTCGACCCCATCTGAGCTTTGAGGCTCTGCCTCACCATCACAATCTTCACGAGCCCAATCGTAAGGTGGAATTCGCTTATTTCCTTAATAGCGGCATGATTTCTCTGGTCTTCACTACTCGGGATGGAGAAAGCGTTGAGGTGGGGGTAGTGGGAAACGAAGGTTTCACACCCGTCGCGATGGCGGCAGGCATAACGAGAACTCCACATCGCGCGGTGGTGCAGATCACCGGAGATGCGTTCAAGCTGAGCGGTGGCACACTGGAAACCCTTCTGGAATCAAGCCCTCAGTTTCAAAAACTGCTGAATCGGTATGCCGCAGTTCACGAGATGCAGGTCGCTCAGACTGCCGGCTGCAATCGCCTTCACAATCTTGAACAACGTCTTGCGCGTTGGCTCCTCCTGACCCAGGATCGGGTCTCGTCTGGTTTGCTGCGAATCACTCACGACTTTCTCGCGACGATGCTCGGAACCGATCGTCCGAGCGTGAGCCTGGCGGCCGGTGCATTGCAAAGGAAAAAAATCATCGAATACACACACGGAGCAGTAAAAATTCTGAACCGCAAGAGGCTTGAAGGCTCTGCCTGTGAGTGCTACGGAATTACGCAACAATTCAACGGTAACTGGCGCTGAAGTAATGAGGGATTCAAAAGATCAATCGATTCCGATATCAGGGATCGCACGTGCGTGGGTAGGGTAGGTCCAGTATTGAGTAACAGGCCGGCTGTTCATAAAGTGACAGTGAAGTCTATGTGAAATCCGATCCGGGCCGACCTCATTTTTCCTTCCGCTCGCGGCCATTGGTTTTTCGGTCCCCGCTAATCATGCCGTGCTAAACATGCCGAGGTCCAGACACATGGCCGTATTCGTAGCTGGGGTGCATCGCTGCGCAAACGCGAAGGAAGTTTCTCACTTTCTACTGGTGATGATATTGGCCGCAGTTGTCGGAAACGCGAGCGGCTGCGGCTCGACGAACCAGATGCAGAGTGGACCAACGCAGTCGGGGTTTCCTTCGGTGCCGCCAGTTCCCGTTACGTGGTCGCCCTCGACCAGTCCGCTTCCGGCGCCGCCTGCCAATAGCACTTTGCCCACGTGGACCGGATCGGATGATTTCCCGCTGACAGTTTCGAGTCCCACGACCAACACGACGGTGACATCTCCGGTGACGGTATCAGCGTCGGCGACGCCGAAGAATCCAATCTTTTTTATGCGCGTTTACGATGAGAATAGCAGCGATCCGAGCAGTAGTATTTCCGACTATTTCACGTTCGACAAATCGATCAACGCGCAGATTTTCCTGAGTACGGGTCCGCATACTCTTGTTGTGATGGCAGAAGACAATCAGGGATATGTGTCGGCGACGCCTCTGCAGATCACCGTTTCTGCACAGGCTCCCAATTCGCAAGGACAGACAACCATAGGCGATATCCAGGCCATGCCGGGCTGGCAATCTTGCGGTGGTTTGTTTCCGCCAAGCTCTGGGCGAGCGGGCCAAATTTGCGCTGCGGGTAATGGCACGCCGCAATCAGCCATGACTGAGAAGCAATCCTCGCCAGCCATGGACGGCAAGTCGGCAAAATTCAACATGGGTGGAGCGTGGTCGAGTTGCCCCGTACCGCCGGGGTACTGCAACATCCTGTATTTCAATCCTGTGGCCGGAGGAGATAACGTAAGCCACTTCATCTACGACTTGTACTTTTACGTGGACAATCCCAGCGCACCGCAGGCGCTGGAGTTTGATATCAACCAGACATTTGGGGGAAACCGGTGGGTGTGGGGTTCCGAGTGTAACTTCAACGGCTCCGGCAAGTGGGACATCTGGGACGACATCAATGGATGGACGCCTACACAGTTTCCATGCAAGCGGAGTGATTTTCCAGCCAACACTTGGATCCATCTAATCTGGGACGTTCAGCGTGATGGCAACAAGGTGCAGTACAACACCCTAACCGTCGGCAGCAATGTGTATCCAGTGAATACGACTTTTCAGAATCAGCCGGACTGGACACTGGAAGAAATCGACGTCGCTTTTCAAATGGATGGAGATTCGCAGATGGATCCTTATAACGTCTGGCTCGATGAGGTGAAACTGACGGCTTACTGAGTAGAGTGCTGGGAGGGCAACCTGGCAGAGGCCGTCTTGCGTTTGCGTTTTGAGAATCTTCTGGCTAACTGATTCCATTTATTCATCTACAGAAAACGCCCATACCGATTACAGAAAAGCTTTGATGTTTTCCGGCATGCGACCGCCATAGGCTGACTGTGGAGGATCTGTATGCCAGAGAAAGAAACTGTCGACCGCGCTCGTCGCGATGCCCGCGAGGGAAAATCGCCCAGCACGCAAGCAGGAGAGTTTGTGCGGGAGGAAATTCACCACGTGCGCGAAGGTAAGCACGGTGCGGCATCTGCAAAGCAGGCGATTGCTATCGGGTTGTCAAAAGCCCGGCGTGCAGGAGTGAAGTTACAGCCACCTCGAAAGGGGAGAGCATCGAGCAAGACCACTCGCCAGGCAGAGCGCGATTATCGCAAGGGGCAGAGCCATTCCTCTCGCAAGCCTTCGAGTACGCGGTCTCGAGCTGTAAGCACGGCACTCAAGGGCGAAGGTTCTAGCGCGGCCTCCCATAAGTCTCTTTCTGTGCAAGCGCACACTGCGGCGCAGAAGCGAAGTTCGTCCGCTCGGCATCAGTCGGCGGTGAGGGCAGGACGGACGAGAAAACGACGTTGAGAAGTCGATCAAGTGTGAGGTCCTTCAAATGATTCGGAAGCTGAAGACTGGCCAATATCGTTTGTATTCCCGCAAGAAGAATGCCAAGACCGGGAAGCGCAGGAATTTGGGAACGTTCAAGACGAGACGCGCTGCGGAGGATCATGAGCGAGCCGTGCAATACTTCAAACGTGGGTGAATGTCGTCGGTGGCAAGTACGAAGAAGGAACGATAGATATCTAAAATCGCAACCGACCGTATGCGCTTGCCCAAAGCACTATTCACCAAAAGTTCGCCCACCATCGCATGCAGGCTCCCATCCTGAAAAGTACCTCCGAAAAGCCCAGCCTCCGGAGTGAGAGAACTCCCCTCCTTCATCAAGCGAACCGAGCTCGAACTCAAAGTGGAGCGACACAGCGATCTGACCTCATGCTGCTCATTCTGAGCTCCAGCTTCCGCCGACGCAATTCCTGTCGCTACAATTCTTCTTCCGGATCGCTACGCTCATCCGCGCAGGGCCACCCACATCTCCAGCAGCGGAGGTTCAGTGTTGGTACTAGAACTACTGATTCCGTTGGAACGCCCTCGAATGGTCCTTTCTCTTTGACACTCGGGTAAATGCTGTATAAAGTCGAAGTCACTCCGCTCAGAAACATCCGCTGATGTCCGAAGCTGCCTTCAGCAGGCGTCAGTGGTCCCAGTACGACGCAGGGTGTCCCGCCTAAACTGGTGTGCTCCCTCTGTATTGAAAGCGTTGTCGGTTTATCAAAAATACACGCCAATCGAGTGAAAAACGCTCATGAAGAAGCACGCCCTAATCCATAATCTTGTTCTGGTTGTCGTTGTCTTCGCCGCTGTTTCTGCGTTTGGCGGTGTAAGCGTGAGCAGTCCCAGCAACGGCAGCACCGTAGCTTCAAGCGTCAGCTTTGTTGCGACAGGACGTACGTCATGCTCCAAAGGCGTCGCTTCGATGGGGATCTATCCGGTTCCTTTCGAGTTGGCGTACGTTGTGCGCGGAGGAAGTTTAAATACGAGCCTGAACTTCAATCCCGGAACCTACAACGTGGTGGTGGAGGAATGGGACAATTGCGGCGGAGCGTCCACCGCTTCAGTGACGATAACGGTCAAAACCGGTACCGGCGTATACGTGACTTCTCCAGCGAACAACAGTACGGTAAGTGCGCCAGCAAAGTTTGTTGCGACTGCGACAACCACGTGTCCCGCGGGCGTTGCTTCTATGGGGATCTACACTAGCCCGTTTCACTTGGCATATACGGTGAACGGCGCAAGTCTGAACACCACTCTGGCATTAAGTCCCGGGACCTACAAAGCAGTAGTAGAGGAGTGGGATCGCTGCGGCGGTGCCGCTACGACTCCCGTCACCATCACCGTTGCTTCGGGCCAAACATTCTGGAATGTGCAGAGCTCCGGGGGATGGAACAGTTACGCTCAGCAGCCGCCCCACTACAACGACTGCACAGACTGTGTCCCAAGCGGGCCTGGAACTACCTGGTTGATGGTTCAAGGTGTGAAGTCCCCGTCATTGTCGGGCGGATCTGCAAAGTTCAGTATCGGCGGGACCCTCGCGTATTCGGATGTGCTCTGGAACAACCATCTGATTGGAGACCTGTCCACGCAGGGTCTTCCTGACAGCCATCACACCTTGGTGCCCACGCTTCACAACTTCACATACGATGTGTTCTTTTACGGCGATAACCTTGGGATATCGCAGGCGCTTGAGTTCGATATCAATCAATTCTTTAACGGAATGGGCTTCACGTGGGGCCACGAATGCCGGGTCGAGGCTGGCAAGGAATGGGATGTCTGGGATAACGCGAACGCGAAATGGGTTCCAACGGGTATCGCCTGCAACCCACAAGAGAATGCCTGGAACCATCTAACGATCCGGGTGACGCGAACCTCCAACAACAAGCTGGTGTATCAGACGATTACGCTGAACGGCGATATGCACACACTCAACTGGACCTTTGATCCCTACTCAGCGCCAGGGTGGTGGGGGATTACGATCAACTACCAGATGGATGGGGACTACAAGCAAACGCCGTATAGTGCATTTGTGGACAAGCTGAATTTCACGTACCAGTGAAAAAGGTCGCGACGACCTGCGGCGATTACCCTTCGCGCGTTTTGTCTTCGGACGTTGGCGCCGTCATCGGGACCACGTTACTTGCCCGGTTGTGCTCTTTCGACGCGCTGTCCTGTGCCGGTACGTTCGGCAATCGAACGCCGTTTCGCACGCGCCGTTCGACAACAACCGGATATTTCGCGACACTTCTGCGAAGCTGCTCGATATGCCGATGCAAGGCGTCCTGAAGTTCTGCCACCATGGGCGCGTGAGCTTTATCGTCGGGCGTGACAAAAAGTTGCGTGCACAGCGTTCGAATTTTGTCTTCTGTACGACGCGTGAGATCCACCGTAGCTGATGGGGCGGGTTCAGTAGCTGTCCTAACAGATTCAGGCGGATGTGCGTTGAGCAGCTCCTCAACGGCCGAAACGAGAACGCTGCTGTCGGACTTGGCGACCATCTTTCGCACACCGAGTTTGCCGGCTTCGAGGCCAAGTTGCGGAGTCGAATATAGCGTATGCATCAGGATGGGCGTGTCTGGTAGAAGTGCAACGATTTCTCGCGCTGCGGTTAGCCCATCCATCACAGGCATCACGAAGTCGACTATGATGAGATCGGGTCTAAGGTCCCGAGCCTTCGCGACTGCTTCTCTACCATTCGCAGCTTCCACGATCTCCCAGTGCTCTTTCACCCCTTCGAGCACTTGACGCATTGCGGCGCGCACAGACGAATTGTCGTCAGCGATCAGTATTCGGATGGGCAAGCAGAGTCCCCCAGAACTTGTAGACGGTGGCGTGCCGCTCCAGTACGGGTCGGACGATTCGTTGGGTACGCTACAAACTAAGCGAGAATTCGTACGCGGGAAATACCGCGAATGCTGTATTGCTGGAGAGTTGGGATCAATCGAGGTGTAACCGGCCGCGAGGGGCTTAAAATGAAGTCCCGGCTTGATAGCCGGGACTTCCAAATGCAGACAAGATCATCTGGCGTCAACTAGGACGCGCGACGCTGCCGGTCCTGCTGTTCGTTGTCTTCTTCGTTTTCGCCCTGACCGCCCTTTTTCTGCCCGGACTGCCAGTTCTGTTCACCACCTTGACCGGTTTGGCCTTTTTGGCCCTGCTGGCCAGGTTGGTTGCTCTGCTGTCCAGACTGTCCGCTCTGACCGGTCTGGCCTCCCTGCTGTCGGTTTTTCTCCATATCATCTGCCATGAAGTAGTCCTCCCTTATTCATGCGCGACTTGGCGCACTTGCGATTTAGAATCGACTGCCTATCCTTAGTTGCGCAAAAGCATGAACAGGGTTGGGGATGAAAGGCCAGCACCGAGGGCCGTGATGCGAAGTGCCAGCGAGAAGAGCGCCAGCCTGTTTTTCTAGGGCCGTGCCGAGACTTCGATGGACTGGTTTTCAGCGGGAGTGAACACGCTCAAACGTTTGAGCTGATCCTGCGTCTTTTGCCACGCGACGGCATCCCGTTTTGTAGCGATTGGAGCTTGGGGGTCGTTGTAGAAAACCAAAATGTTCTCGCGAAGTTCCGGGGTGACACGATCAAAGTTGCGTTTAGCCAGTTGGTCAAGCAGGTATGCGTATGCCTTGTCGGTGAGAACGTACTCGCCGGCCTGCGTCATTCTTCCGGTGTCGAAGTCGGTGTTAGCGAGTTGGAGGCTCTGCATTCCCGCTTTTCCAAGACGCCGTCTGTAGTCTTCTAGTGTGTGGTTGACGCTGGCGATATAGAGGTCCTCGGTCTTCTGTGTGGGGATCTTGAAGTCCAGGGCTTTAAACGGGCCGACTTTTGGGACGAAATTCAGAAAGAAAGCGAGCACTCGAGTTCCAAAGCCCGGACGTCTGTATCCTTTGCCCCACTCGCGCTGGTAGTTAGCGCGCGAAAGATTGTAGCGGAATTTGCGGGCGTTGAAGTTGGGAGTCTCAGCGACAAGTTCCTTCTTGCGCGCCAGCAACGCTACCCTCGTCATCTCCGGGAGCACTTTGCTGATTGCGCGTCGGAACGTTCCGATCGCCAGATCTTCGTTCGAAACTACGTCTCCCAGCGCAATGCCGTACGTGTCCTCGAAAGCTCGCTCAAGCAAAGGCTTGGATATTTCGAAGCCAATGAAATCGTGATATCGATCGGACGTGTAGCGATTCTTTGCAACTTGAGTCACATCGAAGCCAAACTCGGTGCGAATGTGGGCCTTGGGGTTGTCAGCGTATGTTACTTCAGGGCCGAACTTCCTCTTGAGCTTGGGAAATTCCAGCGCAACCGCCTGGTTCACGACGGGATGCCCTACGTTATCAGAGGAGTAGTGCGCCAGGGCCCCGAGGGCAAATGCATATTCATCGAGGTCGGTCGATTCGTGGAGGAGGTTGAGGATAAAGTCCCCGCTCCGGACGTAGTGAGTGAGGTCGCTGAAGCTCTTGTTGCCAAACGGGTAGTAACCCATGTCCTGCACGAGAGAACCGCCGTAGGCAAAGGCGTGAGCCACCTTGAGATCATCCGCACTTGCTGAGGGGAACCGCTTGATTAGCAGAGGTTGAATGTCATCCTTCCACAGCAGGTCCACAACCTCTTCGTGCGTCAAAACCGAGTAGGCGCTGCAAATCGGGACTAGGCTTATGAACAAGCTCGCGCTGAGCACAAGCGGCCATAGATGGGGGAATCCTCTCATAAGTTCGATCTTGAAACACGACCCGCCCGTACGGCTCGCCAACGAAATGCCACCTCCGCGGCAAGTTCGTTGCGATTTGGGGGCATTCATTAGTTGCCAACGGGAGGGCAGAGTTGGCCAGAAAGAGGATTTCCGTTCTTATCAGAATCGACCAGAAGACGATTAACGTAAAAAAGGCCAGCACGATTGCTGGCCTTTGGGGGGAGGCGCCTTTCGAATTTTCAGTTCTGCGAAGTGTCCTTTTTCATTGTGTCCCCGGCCATC
Source organism: Candidatus Sulfotelmatobacter sp. (assembly GCA_035695545.1). Classification (GTDB taxonomy): domain Bacteria; phylum Acidobacteriota; class Terriglobia; order Terriglobales; family Acidobacteriaceae; genus Sulfotelmatobacter. The sequence continues at coordinate 10,111 of DASRRV010000251.1, forward strand.
TTGAGAGACATGACATCTACTGTTCCGCTGTCTGCAGAAAGGTGTGCTTTCAGCGTCACGTGGTGCCCTTCATGGCCTTTCACCGCCTCGGGATTGCTGATCGTCCAGCTCTTACCATCTTTGTCGCTCACGAATGTTTTCCCGTCGTCGCTGATTTTGCCTGTTACGTGAGCCGCTTTCGAAGCATCCGCCTTCATGGTGTCCTGCTTTGGTGTTGCATCTTGAGCGACCAGGCCAATAGAGGTTAGCAGGCAGAACGCGAAGAGTGCGGTCATCAATTTCTTCATCTTTGTCTCCTTTCAAAACTCGCTATTGCCCGGTACTGTCCGCCGCAGATCGCCACAGTCCGGGGAAGGGGCAGTCGTGAGGGTCTGAAAGTCGGGGGGCAGATCGAACGACACTAACCCATGACTGCCCAAATCCAAGTTCGTCGTACTCGCCCAAACTAATCGCCAGAGAGTACTCCATCAATACAGCAAACGCCGTAGCTGGGTCACCACAAACTCGGCGCGCCCCTTTGTTACAGGGTTCTCTGTATGGACGACCTTGTGCAGTTTGCCGAATTATTCATCCTGTCCGCCCCGGGTCTAAAAATCCTATAGAGGTCAAGATGATCTCAACTCCGTCGCGCTTGAGGACGAAATGAGCGTAGCCAAGACGTCAAACTCACCTGTACCCACGAACACGGGGCACCAGACCCACGTCGTCCAGTTTTACACCGAGGACAGGTTTCTCCTGGACGAACTAAGTGATTTCATCGGCGCGGCTCTGGCGGCCGGCAGTTCGGCGGTTGTCATTGCCACGAAGGCACACCAAGAGAGTCTTCTCGGGAAATTGAAAGATTCAGGACTTGATCTGGCCGATGCCATCGCATGCGGCAGATACGTGGCTTTGGACGCGGAAGAGACTCTTTCAAGAATCATGGCGGACGGCTTCCCCGACCCAGTGCGTTTTTCGGAAATTATCGGAGGAGTTCTTGCGCGTGCCGCGTTGGCCTCTGAGAATGAAAATCATCGGGTTGTAGCGTTCGGGGAAATGGTGGCTCTTCTTTGGGCGGAGGGAAAGCCAGAAGCTGCCATCCGAGCCGAGCAACTCTGGAACCAATTGGCCAGGGCGTATTCATTTTCGCTCCGGTGCGCTTATCCCATGCAAGGCTTCTGTCGCGAAGAGCACGCGGACTCACTGTTGCGAATTTGTGCGGAGCACTCCGGTGTGGTCCCTGATGAAAGCTACAGCGAGCTTACCTCGGAAGAGGAACGACTCCGTAGTGTGGTTCGTTTGCAGCAGCAGACGCAGGTCCTTCTGAGCGAGGTCAAGTCGAATCGGCAAGAGGCCCAATTCCGCTTGTTTGTTGAAGCAGTACCGGATTATGCGATTTTCATGCTGGATCGCGAGGGCCGCGTCACGGCGTGGAATGTCGGAGCTCAGAGTCTCAAGGGATACACCGCACCGGAGATCCTCGGTCAACACTTTTCGCGTTTCTATCCGGCGGAAGTAGTTCAATCGGGAGAGCCGCAAAGGCTGCTGGACCTAGCAATCAGAGAGGGCCACGCTGAGGATGAGGGATGGCGCGTTCGCAAGGACGGTTCGACATTTTGGGCAAGTGTTTCCATCGTCGTGGTCAGGGATGAGGACGGCAAGCTGGTGGGCTTCGGAAACGTAACTCATGATCTGACGGAACGAAGACGCGCGGAAATGGCGCTGCGCCGAAGCGAAGATCGATTCCGCCTCATGGCTGAGGCTGTTCAGGATTACGCCATTTTTATGTTGGACCCTGGGGGCAACGTCAGCACATGGAATAAGGGAGCAGAGCGAATCAAGGGATACAAAGCTGCGGACATCATTGGACGCCACTTTTCCTGTTTTTATCCGGAGAAGGACATCCGCTCCGGCAAGCCAGCATGGGAACTCGAGGTTGCGATCGAACAGGGGCGTTTTGAGGACGAAGGCTGGCGGCGGCGCAAGGACGGTTCGATGTTTTGGGCGAATGTAATCATCACCCCGGTTCGAGATGAGACCGATAAGCTGATTGGTTTCGCGAAAGTTACCCGCGATGTTACGGAAAGAATGCAGAAAGAAAAGGCGCTTCGCGATCTCACGTCGCACCTTTTGCAAACGCAAGACGAAGAGCGGAGGCGGATCGGCAGAGATTTGCACGACACGCTTGGTCAAAGTGTCACGGCGATGAAGATCAGCCTAGATTCGCTGGCTTATGGCTTGGGGCCGGACAACTCCGAAATGCGCGATAAGGTCACGCAGTGTGTTCGCCTGGCGGAAGAGTGCGTGAAGGAAGTTCGCACCATTTCCTATCTACTTTATCCTCCGATGTTGGAAGAAATGGGATTGAAGTCGGCGATCCCCTGGTATCTTGAGGGTTTTACTGGACGCAGCGGGATCCAAGTGACCTTCGAGGCGTCGTCTGATTTTGGCAGGTTGCCGCGCGATACTGAATTGGCGTTGTTCCGCGTTCTCCAGGAGAGCTTGACCAACGTTCACCGTCACTCGGGCAGTCAAACGGCGCACGTGCAGCTATCGACCAAGGACGGAATGTCGGTCCTCGAAATTCAGGACGATGGTAAAGGGATCTCCCGGTACATTTTGGAAGAGTCAGTCGGGTGCTCGCAGCCGGTAATTGGAGTCGGACTTCGTGGAATGAAAGAGCGGTTGGCGCAACTCGGGGGCAGGCTCGAAATCTCCTCTTCAGAAAATGGCACGACAGTGACCGCCATGGTTCCGGTTCCGGAGTGATTTCCTCCCCTGTACGCAAGTCTCCCTAGCGGGCCTGGCGAGCATCGGTAGGTCCTTGGTGTTCCTTACTGTAGATCGTGCTTCCTACACAACCTCCTAACGGAGTTCCGTCTCTAAGCAGTCCGACGAGGGCTCATTCGCCCATGTTCAAGTTGGCCAATCTTAGAAAAAGAAAGCCAACGCACGGGCGGACAATCCGTACGGTCCGTCCCGGTTGTTTGCCGCGATCTCTCCACGCAGCCCGCAGCAGCAAAGCAACACCGGGTAAGCGAAGGACGATCGGGCAGGAGAAAGCACAATGCGCATTTCCTCCATTCGTGCGGGGTTGTTATTCGCACTTGCAGTGCTGGCATTGTCGGCAGCCTCATTCGGACAAGTCCGTATCTCGGTTGCTTTTGGACCGCCCGCGCTGCCTGTCTATGAGCAGCCTCTTTGTCCCGGTGACGGGTATATCTGGACGCCTGGTTACTGGGCCTGGAGCGACGATTACGGCGACTACTACTGGGTGCCTGGGACGTGGGTGTTGGCGCCAGAAGTTGGCTACCTCTGGACCCCGCCGTATTGGGCTTGGGCCGATGGTCGCTTTGTGTTCTACGAAGGCTACTGGGGCCCCCACGTAGGGTTCTATGGCGGCATCAACTATGGCTTCGGTTATTTCGGAGAGGGCTTTGAAGGCGGACGCTGGGACCACGATCGATTCTTCTACAACCGATCAGTGACCAACGTGAATGTGACCAACATCCATAACGTCTACAACACTACGGTCGTCAACAACAACACGACTATCAATCGGGTCAGCTACAACGGCGGAAACGGTGGAATCAATGCTCGCCCGACGCGACAGGACGAGGAAGCCGCTCGTGATCGCCACATCCAGCCTGCTGCTGTCCAGGCTCAGCACATGCAGGCGGCTCGCGGCAATCCGGAACTACGGGCATCGGCGAATCATGGCCGACCTCCAGTCGCTGCTACCGGAAGGCCTGGAGAACTCAGCGGGCGCGAGGCAGTCCCTGCCCGCGAAGCAGGCGCGCCGTATAACCCTCCGGCAAATCGAGGTGCTCAACCACGGAATGAAAACGCCGGGCGTCCCGCCGAAGGTCGTCCTGCCGAAAATGAAGGTCGTCCTTCCGGCAATGAAGCCCATCCTGCAGACAATGGAGGTCGCCCAGCGAATGTAGTCCATCCCAACGATCTTCCGGCGATGGAACATCCCGCTGCACCCAATACGGGCAACTCGAAGGCCGATAAGAAGTTCCAGCAGCAGGAGGAAAAGCTTCAGCAGAGGCAGGGTCAGGAGCGTCAGAAACTCCAGCAGCAACAGGAGAAAGAACATCAGCAACTCGCAAAGCAGAATGCCAATGATGCAAGAAAGCAGCAAACCGAGCAAAGACACCAGCAGCAAACGCAACAACTAGAGCAACGACACACACAGCAGCAGCAGCAAATGCAACAAAAGCAGACTCCGCGGAACCCGGCTCCTGAGAAGCCTCCCAAATGAGGGTAGCGGGAGTGGGGCATCTGCTAACCGGCGATGCCCCGCCCGCCTAACTTTTGAGGTCGGCCTTCCTTGATTGCAGCCACGATTAAAGCGTTTGAGCGAAAACAATAGGGCATGAAGGGCCTACCCGCTCGGCCTGATTCTCGCTTTGTCGAAGTAGGGATGCAAAGCATGATCCCGATTAGTTCGTCGGCGTCATCGCGGATTGGAACGTAGACCACTGTCGCAGCGGCGCGGATCCGGGACATTCCGCGTCTAGCTCCTGCAATGGAATCGTTCCTGTTCGAAGCGGTCCCCAAAGACCCCTAGAGCAATTCTCCTAGCGCTCTGAATTGATCTAAATCGAAGAAGCTACCCCCAACTGCGAAAGCAGCATCAAAGACGCAGTGGTTGGAGGGTTTCTATTTGGAGGGTTTCTATGAAGAAGTCGTTGTTTAGTGTCACTAGTATAGCTACTGCAGCGAGCGTCTTGCTCGTTGGGTATTTGTTCTTCAGTTCAATTCCGGACTTGCGCCGCTACATGTAGCGACCCAACTTGGCAAATTGCCCTCGCAAGGGCGGAGAAATCCGACTAGGATCGCGGCCGCTGTGCTTCGAGCCGTGTGCCGGAAGAGACCTGAGAATCGTTTCCATAGCGCCCTGTGAGCGCGTACCAACGGATGCGCAGCATTTCCGAGACCATGCGTGAGCCGTCCGCGAGTGGGTGGATGCGAGTTCTACTATCGTGCCCCCACAGGACGGGAATCTCCGTCACGCTGAAACCGTAACGGTGTGCGAGGAATAGAATCTCCGGATCGAAGCCCCAGCCTTCGATCTTCTGGATCGAAAAGAGCGCTCTGGCCGCGCGTCGCCGAAATGCTTTAAACCCGCATTGAGTGTCTTTGAAGTCCAAACCGAACAAAATTCGGAGAAAACGATTGAAGACTCTTCCCAAGATCTGTCGCGCCAGGGACTGTCGCTGTGTTTGAAGTTCGGTATGCAACCAGCGTGACCCGATGGCGATATCTGCACCGGCTTCAATTGCGAGGAGAAGCTTCGTTGCCTCCTCGATCGGCGAAGACAAATCGGCATCGGTGAAGAGCACAATACTGCCGCGTGCATGAAGTACTCCGGACCTTACGCTATATCCCTTTCCCCGGTTGCCTGGGTTCTCGATCAAACGTAAGAGTTTGCTGTGATTGGCATAGCCTCGCGCGATTTCTGCGGTGTTGTCTGACGAGCCATCATTCACCACGATGATTTCGGCGTTCCATCCCTGATGGAGTACAAAGGTCAAAATCCGCTCAAGGGTAGCCCCCAGGCGAGCGCCTTCGTTATAGGCAGGAATCACGATGCTGTAGAAAGGATCCAAGGCAGTTCTCAAGCTTTCTTATTTCGCTCTTTCTTATTTCGCTCGTAGCCTAACCTCGTGGGCAAACGACGCTTCCGATGCCCTCCTTAGAGATCGAAGTGGGTCTTCGAGGTTGGTGGGAAGACCAAAAAAACTCGTCAGCCCAGACCTGGTTCGGGCAGAAGTTTTGGGGCCTTTCGTCTCTACAGGAAACACCTTAGAGCATGCCTTCGGGTGTCCATGGTACCAATCGAGGGTCGGGTTCAGTTGACTAAGAGCTGTTCGAGCTCTTGGTGTCGGCAGCGTCGCGTCAGAGCTGCGTGTTCCTTTCTGCATGCGCTTGGGGCAGGCGCACTGCCTACAGATTGGGCTCGGTTTGATGCGATGCAGTCCTGCTGAGTCGCAAGACTCCTTAGCTTAGGGAGAAGCTATGAAGAGAACCAGCGTGAATGTCGTGGCGCCTAATGGCGCCGAGACCGTTGCTCCGATGGTTAAGAGCAACGGGAAACCCAAAGTATCTGATGGATCACTGGACCTGACGGTCATCCTTGCCAGTCTGCAGAGCATGCGCGACGGCGACTTCACGGTGCGGCTGCCTGGCACTTGGGGAGGCCTCGCGGGAAAAGTTGCGGACACCTTCAACGAAATCGTTGCTGCCAACCAACACATGGCGCAGGAATTGAAGCGCGTCGGTCATGTCGTCGGGAAGCAGGGCAAGACTCGAGAGCGCACCCGTTTCCACGAGTCGCGGGGCGCCTGGGGAGAAATGGAAGTTTCGGTGAACACACTCGTGGAAGACCTGCTTCGTCCCACCGCTGAGGTTACGCGCGCCATCGCAGCCGTTGCACAAGGAGATCTGACACAAACAGTTAGGTTGGACGTCGATGGCCGGCCTCTGGAGGGCGAATTCCTTCGTTCTGCGAATCTTGTGAACACGATGATTCAGCAGCTCGGCGTCTTCACGGCCGAGGTGACGCGCGTGGCGCGCGAGGTGGGAACGGAAGGGAAGTTGGGTGGCCAGGCGCAGGTCCCCGACGTGGCCGGAACGTGGAAAGACCTTACCGACAACGTGAACCTCATGGCCAGCAACTTGACCGGTCAGGTGCGCAATATCGCAGAAGTCGCTACCGCCGTAGCCAGCGGTGATCTGTCGCGCAAGATCACGGTGGACGTGCGCGGTGAGATTCTCCAGCTCAAAGAAGCAATCAATACGATGGTGGACCAACTGCGGTCCTTCGCATCCGAAGTGACCCGCGTTGCCCGTGAAGTTGGCACCGACGGCAAACTCGGCGGCCAGGCGGTTGTGCCCGGAGTAGCTGGAACGTGGAAAGATCTTACAGACTCGGTGAACGCGATGGCCGGGAACCTGACCGCCCAGGTGAGGAACATCGCAGAGGTCACCACTGCTGTAGCCCGCGGCGATTTGTCTCGCAAGATCACGGTGGACGTGAAAGGCGAGATTCTCGAATTGAAAGACACCATCAACACGATGGTAGATCAGCTGAATGCATTCGCCGGCGAAGTCACGCGCGTAGCGCGCGAAGTCGGTACGGAAGGCAAGTTGGGAGGTCAGGCTCAGGTGCCAGGCGTCGGCGGCACGTGGAAAGATCTCACGGACAACGTGAATTTCATGGCCAGCAACCTGACAGGCCAGGTTCGAAACATTGCCGAAGTTGCTACCGCGATTGCGAGTGGTGACTTGTCGCGCAAGATTACGGTCGATGTCCGCGGCGAGATTCTGCAGCTGAAAGAGACCCTCAACACAATGGTCGATCAGTTGAACCGGTTTGCGGGCGAAGTAACTCGTGTGGCTCGCGAAGTGGGAACAGAAGGGCGGTTAGGCGGACAAGCGAACGTCCCGGGTGTCGCAGGAACCTGGAAAGATCTCACAGACTCTGTGAACTCGATGGCCGGCAACCTCACCGGTCAAGTGCGAAACATCGCGGAAGTTACGACAGCTGTGGCCCGTGGTGATTTGTCCCGCAAGATCACCGTCGACGTTAAGGGCGAAATTCTCGAACTAAAGAACACCATCAACACGATGGTGGACCAACTGAACGCGTTCGCGGGTGAAGTCACTCGCGTCGCTCGCGAAGTCGGTACTGAAGGAAAACTCGGCGGTCAGGCGCAGGTACCGGGTGTGGCCGGGACGTGGAAGGACCTCACCGACAACGTCAACTTCATGGCCAACAACCTGACTGGCCAGGTGCGTAACATCGCGGAAGTGGCCACGGCGGTGGCCCGTGGCGACTTGTCGCGCAAGATTACAGTCGACGTTAAGGGCGAAATTCTCGAACTGAAAGACACCATGAATACGATGGTGGACCAGTTGCGCTCTTTCGCCTCGGAAGTCACGCGTGTGGCCCGCGAAGTAGGTACCGACGGAAAACTCGGTGGGCAAGCGCTGGTGCCCGGCGTCGGAGGAACCTGGAAAGATCTCACTGACTCCGTAAACTCCATGGCCAGTAACTTGACGGGTCAGGTGCGCAACATCGCTGAGGTGTCGACTGCAATTGCCAGTGGCGACTTGTCGAAGAAAATTACTGTCAACGTGAGCGGCGAAATCCTCTTGCTGAAGGAAACCATCAACACGATGGTGGACCAGCTCAACGCGTTCGCCGCGGAAGTGACGCGTGTGGCTCGCGAAGTCGGTTCCGAAGGCAAGCTCGGCGGCCAGGCACAGGTTCCGGGAGTGGCCGGTACATGGAAAGATCTTACCGATTCGGTCAACTCGATGGCGGGAAACCTCACCGGCCAAGTGCGAAACATCGCCGAAGTCACCACAGCGGTTGCACGCGGCGATTTGTCGCGCAAGATCACGGTCGACGTGAAAGGCGAAATTCTCGAACTGAAGAACACCATCAACACGATGGTGGACCAGTTGAATGCGTTCGCAGGTGAAGTGACGCGCGTGGCCCGCGAAGTCGGTACTGACGGCAAGTTGGGTGGTCAGGCGCAGGTACCGGGTGTGGCCGGGACGTGGAAGGATCTCACCGACAACGTCAACTTCATGGCTAGCAACCTCACCGGCCAGGTGCGAAACATCGCCGAGGTCGCAACGGCAATCGCAAACGGAGATCTTTCAAAGAAGATCACCGTCGATGTGCGGGGCGAGATTTTGCAGCTCAAAGAGACACTCAACACGATGGTCGAGCAGTTGCGATCGTTTGCCGCCGAAGTGACGCGCGTAGCTCGCGAAGTCGGCTCCGAGGGTCGGCTGGGCGGTCAGGCGAACGTTCCAGGGGTGGCGGGTACCTGGAAGGATCTCACGGACTCTGTGAATGCAATGGCGGGCAACTTGACGGGTCAGGTCCGAAACATTGCCGAAGTGACGACAGCTGTTGCGCGCGGCGATCTGTCGCGGAAAATTACGGTGGACGTGAAGGGAGAGATTCTTGAACTGAAGAACACCATTAATACAATGGTGGACCAACTCAATGCGTTCGCCGCCGAAGTTACACGCGTGGCGCGCGAAGTGGGTACCGATGGCAAGTTGGGTGGTCAGGCGCAGGTACCCGGCGTCGGTGGAACGTGGAAAGACCTTACCGATAGCTTTAACGTCATGGCCGTCAACCTCACCGAGCAGGTGCGCGGCATTGTAAAAGTAGTGACCGCCGTAGCCAACGGCGATCTCACGCAGAAGTTGACTGTCAATGCCAAGGGCGAAATCGCGGCTCTGGCAGAGACGATCAACAACATGACTGGGACTCTTGCCACTTTTGCCGATCAGGTGACGACCGTGGCGCGCGAAGTCGGTGTGGAAGGCAGACTCGGCGGCCAGGCCAATGTGCCGGGCGCGGCAGGTACTTGGAAGGACCTTACAGGGAACGTCAATCTTCTCGCCGACAACCTGACGAACCAGGTTCGAGCGATCGCCGAAGTTGCTACGGCCGTGACCAAGGGCGACCTTACCCGGTCGATTCAGGTCGAGGCCCGCGGCGAAGTCGCGGAGTTGAAAGATAACATCAACACGATGATCGACAACCTGCGCCTCACGACGGACCGCAATACAGAGCAAGATTGGCTCAAGACGAACCTTGCCCGGTTCACTGGAATGTTGCAGGGCCAACGCGATCTGACGACGGTCGGCCGAATGTTGCTTTCGGAACTTGCGCCGCTGGTCAATGCCCAGCAAGGTGTCATCTACCAGATGGAAACTGAGGATTCGGCAAGCATGGTGCTGTTGTCGGCGTTTGCGGACGACGGAGAAAACGGACATCTGCGCCGCTTGAAGTTGGGCGAAGGGCTGGTTGGTCAAGTCGCGGCCGAGAAACGTCGGATGTTGATTTCGGATCTTCCCAACAAGACCGTCCCCATCCGATCAGGTTTGTTCCAAGCGGTGCCGAAGAACGTTATCGTGCTGCCGGTGCTTTTTGAAGACCGAGTCAAAGCGGTTATTGAACTGGCTTCGTTGAATGCATTTACGGCGTCGCACCTGGCTTTTCTTGAGCAGCTAACTGCCAGCATCGGAATTGTGCTGAACAGTATCGAAGCCACCATGCAGACTGAAGGTCTGCTGAAGCAGTCCCAGCAGTTGGCAGCTGAGTTGCAGACTCAGCAAAAAGAGTTGCAGCAGACGAACGAGCAATTGGCACAGAAGGCGCAGCAACTCGCCGAGCAAAACGTCGAGGTGGAACGCAAGAATCAGGAAATTGAGCAGGCCCGGCGCGCCCTGGAAGAGAAAGCAAAAGAGCTCGCTCTCACCTCGAAGTACAAATCGGAATTCCTTGCCAACATGTCGCACGAGTTGCGGACGCCGCTGAACAGCATTCTGGTTCTCGGGCAGCAGCTGAGTGAAAATCCCGACCACAACCTGACTCCGAAACAAGTGGAGTTCGCTCGTACGATTCACGGCGCCGGCACGGACCTGCTGAATCTGATCAGTGACATTCTCGACCTCTCCAAGATCGAGTCGGGCACCGTTTCGGTCGAGGCGGAGGAAGTCTTCTTCGCCAACCTGCTGGAAATGGTGGCCCGCCCCTTCCGTCACGAAGCGGAGAACCGTCGTCTTGCTTTCGAAGTGCAGTCCGACCCACATCTCACGCGCAGCCTGGTGACCGACTCTAAGCGCCTGCAACAGGTGCTGAAGAATCTGTTGTCGAATGCATTCAAGTTCACGGAACACGGTTCCGTACGTCTTTCTGTCTCGGTTGCGACGAAGGGATGGGGCGAGGATCATCCGATTCTCGGTGGCGCAGCGTCTGTGGTGGCTTTCGAGGTTGCTGATTCAGGTATAGGAATCGCTCCGGACAAACAGCGCATCATCTTCGAGGCTTTCCAGCAAGCCGATGCCAGCACCAGCCGCAAATACGGCGGAACAGGCTTAGGGTTAGCCATCAGCCGCGAACTGGCTAGCCTGTTGGGCGGCGAGATTCAATTGCGGAGCACACCAGGACAGGGAAGCACTTTCACGCTGTACCTGCCACTTACATACGTCGGGCCATCGGCCTCGAAGCTGGTGTCGTACGATTCGAAGAGTTCCCCGACGACCTTGCCGCTTCAATTGTCGAGCATGGTTGTGTCCGAACGACCGGTGGAGCAAATCGCTGACGACCGCGAGAATCTACAACCCGACGATGCGGTGTTACTAATCGTTGAAGACGATCCGCATTACGCTCGCGTGATTTGTGATTTGTCGCGGGACAAGGGATTTAAGGTTCTCGTGGCTCAGCGAGGTGCAGAAGCCCTCAATCTGGCGCGGGAATTCCATCCCACCGCGGTGTCTTTGGATGTATTCCTACCTGACATGCTTGGCTGGACGGTGCTCAACCATCTGAAGCAGGATCCGGCGACACGTCATATTCCAGTGCAGATGTTAACGCTGGATGAGGATCGCCACCATGGCCTTGCGCGCGGCGCATTTGCTTTCGTAACTAAACCGACGAGTCCAGAGGAACTGGAGTCGGCCCTGTCAAGAATTAAGGAATACGCCGCGCCGCGTCGCAAGCGACTCTTGATCGTGGAAGATAATCCAGCCGAACAGCTGAGCGTCCGCGAACTCCTAGGGTATGACGACATCGATGTGACTATTGCTGCTACGGGGTCCGAAGCGCTCGACGTCGTCAGCCGTGAAACCTTCGATTGCGTTGTGCTCGACTTGCGTTTGCCCGACATGACCGGTTTTGACGTTTTGGAACGAATGCGCGATATTCCGGAGGTGAGCGATTTGCCGGTCGTGGTATTCACAGGTAAGGAGCTGTCCCCGGAGGAAGACGCGCGCCTTCACACGCTGGCCCGCAGCGTAGTTGTCAAAGGAGTGGAGTCGCCGGAGCGATTGCTGGATGAAACCGCATTGTTTCTGCACCGGGTGGTCGCCGATCTTCCGGTGGAGAAACAGAAGATGCTCGACCGCCTGCATCGATCGGACGAGGCTCTAGTGGGGAAAAAGGTGCTAGTGGTGGATGACGACATGCGCAACATTTTCGCGCTCAGCAGCGTTCTCGAGCGTCGCGGCATGTCTGTTCTGACCGCGGGAACCGGTCGTGAAGCGATCTCAATGCTGGAATCGACACCGGATGTGGCGATCGTCCTGATGGACATCATGATGCCGGAGATGGATGGATACGCGACCATGCAGGTTATCCGGCAGAATCCATCATTCCGAAGATTGCCGATCATTGCTCTGACCGCGAAGGCGATGAAGGGCGACCGGGAGAAATGCCTCGAAGCGGGCGCGTCGGAATACTTGGCCAAACCCGTCAACACCGAGCAATTGCTTTCGGCCCTTCGTATGTGGCTCCATCGATGAGAAGAGATTTCGGACCAGGCCTCCCGCAGGTGTGCGGGCGATGATTTAGAAAATCATGGGCGCTTCAGAACAAGTCAACATTTTGATGGTCGACGACCAGCCGGGGAAGTTGCTCAGCTATGAAGCCATTCTTTCCGAGTTGGGAGAGCACCTGATCAAAGCGACTTCAGCCAAGGATGCGCTCGAGAAGCTCCTGAAAACTGATGTCGCTGTCGTGTTGATGGATGTGAGCATGCCGGAGATCGATGGCTTTGAGCTTGCCGAGATCATCCGCCAGCATCCGCGTTTTCAGAAGACGGCGATCATCTTCGTTTCGGCCGTCCATTTGACGGATCTTGATCGACTCAAGGGATATCAACACGGTGCAGTGGACTATCTTTCGGTGCCGATTGTCCCAGAGGTACTGCGGGCGAAAGTGAGGGTCTTTGCCGAACTGCACCGCAAGAATCGGCAGCTTGAGCGGCTGAATAGCGAGCTCGAACAGCGCGTTGTGGACCGCACCCTGGAATTGGAACGGAAAGCCGTGATGTTGGAACAGCTGAACCGTGATCTGGCTCAAAGGAACCAGGAGCTGGACGCGATTGTGCAGACGGCTCCGGATATCATCTTCAGTCGCCAATCGGATGGCACGAGGGACCACATCAGCAGCCGATTTTATGAATACACCGGTGCTCCGCCGGGCTCGGCGGTAGGGATGGGTTGGCTGGAGCATATGCATGCGGACGACCGCGAGCGCAGTGTTGAACACTGGCTGCGATGCGTGCAATCCGGGGAAGCGTATGAATCCGAATACCGGTTGCGTCGTGCTGACGCACAATACCGCTGGTTTCGCGCCCGCGCCGTCCCTTTGAGAGACCAGCAAGGAGCCATCCTCAAATGGTACGGGACTTGTTCAGACATCCATGACAGCAAGCTGTTGGAACAATCGATTCGTGACAATACGCATGAACTGGAGCGGATGGTGGATCTCCGTACGGTCGAACTCAGGCGGCTTTCCAGTCGCCTGATGACGTTACAAGACGAAGAACGGCGCCGCATCGCGCGCGAAATTCACGATGGTCTCGGACAAGAGCTGGCAGCCGCTAAAATGATCCTGGATGGAATTTTGTCGAGAGATTCAGCTCCGTCGATGAGGCAAGCAGCCTCTGACGCGAGCCAATTGGTGGACCGAGCCATTAAACAAGTCCGCACGATATCCCACCTACTGCACCCGCCGCTTCTTGACGAGGTGGGTCTTGTCTCCGCGCTCCGCTGGTACTTGGAAGGACTTTCAGAACGCAGCGGAATCGAGATTCGGCTCGAGGTCGATCCGCCGGATCTCGGCCGACTCAAAGAGGATCTGGAGACGGCCATTTTCCGCATCATTCAGGAAGCCCTCACCAATATGTTCCGGCATTCTGGCGCGCGCAATGGGCGCGTGAGTCTTGCGGAAAGCGAGGGGCGCATTGTGGTTACAGTGAGCGACGATGGCAAGGGAATCGAAGAACAGGTTGCACAATTTCGCCCGGATAGTGTGGGAGTGGGCATTGGCGGCATGAGGCAACGCGTGTCAGAACTGGGTGGGCGTTTGCGTCTGGCGAATGCGAACCCTGGCACAATCGTCGAAGTTGTCATTCCCTCGAGGCAACAAGAGAGGCGAGTCCCGGCTACAGTTTGAGAGAGATCTTCTGAATTCGGCTGCGCTGCCTAAACCGACTGTCATAGTCGCCTCCATTGAACGTCCCCAGTCTCGCACTGCGAGACACTGAAGATATCCACCCTGAGATGGAAGCAGATGCCGAATAAAGCCTCTAACAGATCGGACGCGATGTAACGATGTAACTACATAATTCGACCGATTCCGGTTTCCCCACTTTTTATCTATTCTCAATGTGATGCTGGCGGCCACGTCCTTTCGGGAGTGACTGCACACGGTGGCCCGAGTCGGGCCTTTGCAGTTTGACCGACTTGGAAGCCATCCTTGGCCGCCGGCCATTCTCTCCGTCTCATCCTTTCCTCTCATCCTTTCCTCCCTTTACGTTACACAGAATTCTCCCGGTCTATACGGGGTCCAGTTGATTGTTCACCGGGGGAACAACAAGCACAGTTAGAAGAAGTCGTAGGGGAAATGGATGGCCGGAAGGACACCGGCAGCTCGTCCTGCAATATTGAGGGAAAAGGAGAAACATGAAAATACCTAAGACCATTTCAATTGTACTGATAGCATTCGCGATCGCGTTAACCGTAGCGTGCTCAGAGAAACCTTCGAAAGCGCCAGATGTCACCAGTGACATCCGGCACGCTCTGGACCAGGCTGGCTTGACGGACGTCAGCGTGAGTCAAGACCGAGACAAGAGCGTCGTGACTCTGACCGGGAACGTCGGTAACGACGACGATAAGACACGAGCAGAATCTATCGCTCGATCCATCGCGGGTACGGAGGTCGTCTCGAACGAGATCGGCGTGCGGCCAAGCGGCGACCAAGCCACCGCTAAGAAGGTTGACTCCGATCTTGATTCAGGCATCGACAAGAATCTCGAAGCCATGCTGGTTCAACACAAGCTGAAGAGCGATGTGAAGTACGACGTGACCAACGGAGTGGTTACGCTCAAAGGCGATGTTCCATCGCAAGCCCAGCGCACTTCCGTCGAAAAGATGGCGGAGCAGGTACCCAACGTCAAGCAGGTGGTCAATGAACTAGAGGTCAAACACCAGAAGGCAACTTCCTCGAAGTAGGGGGCAAAGCGTTCGTGCACGGCTGACAAGGGGTCGGTTTTCTTCAGGGTTCGCAGAGCTGGCCCCTTGTGATGTGCGACAACGAAGTGTTCGTGTCGCGGACCGTTGCTGATTGCATATAGTGCAGCTCGCGGATCGATGAAGAGGAAACCAATTTCGGAGCGGGTGAAGGCGCAGATCGCGCCGTCTACAGTCCTACGCTTGGCCTCGCTAGCATTAGTGTTTCTCACAATCGTTGCTCTTGGAGCCGTTGCATATTTCACCGAACGGGGCATTGTATTCAGCCGTGATTGGGTGATCCACACCTATCAAGTGCGCTCCCAGCTTAACGATCTGCAGTTGGACATCACGCGCGCACAGGCAAATGATGCGACTTTTCTCTTGACGCGTGATAGGCAACAACTTCCGCAGTCGCAAGAGCAGTCTGAACTAGCAGGACAGACGCTCAACAAACTGCGCAGGCTCACTTACGACAATCCTCGCCAGCAGCAACGGTTAGCGCAATTGGGGCAGGTGCTCAAAGAGAAGATAGCCCTCATTGCGACCCAGCCGCGCTCGAACGGGATAAGCGTTCACCTTTCGCCTGCCGAGCGGGAACGAGAGTCGATGATTCGTGCGAGCGATAAAACGATCGATTCCATCGTCAAGAATATGCAAGATGAAGAGGAATCGCTGCTCGAGCAGAGGCTGAAAGCCTGGGACTACCTGTTCAGGCGAAATGTCCTGATGCTCGGATTGGCGTTTGCGGTCGTAACAGTGATGCTGGCTTACAATTTCCGCGTTCTGGTCACAGAGGTCGCGCGAACAAGGGATACGGAGAAGCGTATACGAGACAATGCGGAATCGTATCGCCTAATGAGCGCCAGGATTCTTGAACTGCAGGACTCGGAACGCCGGCGCATCGCGCGAGAACTCCACGACAGCGTCGGTCAGTATCTGGCCGGACTTAAGATCAACCTGAGTCAGATTGAGACTGGAGCAAGGGTCGACGCTCCACAGCTGATTCGTGAAACCATCGGTTTAACCGACTACGCGATCCAGGAGGTGCGGACGATTTCTCACCTCCTGCATCCACCATTGCTGGAAGAACTGGGATTTCTGCCGGCAGCTCGCTGGTACGTAGATGAGTATGGGAAGCGTAGTCAAGTGAAGGTGTCTCTGCTCGTAGATGAGCCCATCGAACGTTTGCCAAGAGAAGTAGAGATCGCGCTGTTTCGTGTTCTACAGGAGGCACTGACTAATGTGTACCGTCACGCGGCTGCCCAATCTGTCGATGTGCGAATTGTCTGTCGTGATGGACACGTTGTATTGACGGTCTCCGACGACGGGAAGGGAATTCCACAAGACGTTCTCGCTAGATTCCGCGGCGGCGCGGCTCCAGGCATTGGTCTGGCGGGGATGAGGGAGCGGCTTGCCGAGTTCGGTGGACAAATCAGAGTGGAATCCTCAAGTGGGGGCGCGGTGTTGATGGCACTGATTCCAACTCACGAGTGCAAGCAGAAGGAGGGCGCAGCTCAGGCGGCGCCGCTGTCAATTGGCATTTAGTGCAGCTTTTTGTGGGATCTAATTCAAAGGCGCGACGAGATTGAGAGGTTAGACAGGGCTTCCGTGGAGGAAACCCTGTCGTCCTCTTCGACGGTTTTTCAGTTCATTGAACGGCGCCCGCCGCCGGCAAGATGGCCGACGAGCGAGATTAGAAACAGTACCAGAAAAACTACAAACAGTACCTTCGCAACGCCGGCGGCTGCAAGAGCAATGCCGGTAAAGCCTAATACCGCAGCGATCAGCGCAACAACGAAAAACACGATGGCCCAATAAAGCATGGTTGGCCTCCAGTAAATTTTCTTCATGAAGCATAGTCAAGAGTGGTGCCTCGAAATATCAAGCTCAAGCTGTAAACAGTGACCTGCCTTGCTGTATCTCGGTTCTTAAGAGGAAGAAACAATTGAGGAGCGGGTGCCGATCGCTCCCAGTGGACCGGCACCCGCTTGGGGGCGTTGTCGAGTAGGTTTCGAGCTTAATTGGGCATCCGACGATCGAACAATACGGTGGAACCCGTATGTCCGGGAAAAGGAAGCCCTTAGTCCGGGTCGCGGCAGTGCGTTCCCTCTCAAGGATGTTCTGCGGCTGCGTAGGGGCTCCGCCGGATGTGAGCAATCGCGTGCGCGGGCTAGCGTTGTTGAGGCGAGATACGTCAGCCGGTGCTCACTATGGAGCACAGAATAGGATTCAACAACATGACAAGAATTCCTTCAGCAGTAACGAAATGTCTCTTGGTTTTGAGCATTTTGTCGATTTTCATCGGAGTGAGCTGGTCCGCTGACAAAGATGACACCGACATTGCCAAGCGGATCGATGCGTCCGCCAAAGTGCTGACCGAGATCATGGCGACTCCCGACAAGGCAATTCCGGACAAAGTCATGCGTGATGCCAAGTGCGTCGCTGTTATTCCTTCGATGCTAAAGATCGCCGTGGGCTTCGGCGGCAACCACGGCAAAGGCGTCGCCACTTGCCGAACCGCAACTGGTTGGAGCGCACCCGCTCCCATCACGATCACGGGTGGAAGCTGGGGACTGCAATTAGGAGGCCAGGCAGTCGACCTCGTCATGATCGTAACCAACGATCAAGGTATGCAACATTTGCTTTCGAGCAAATTCAAGCTGGGTGCTGATGCATCCGCAGCGGCCGGGCCGGTAGGGCGCGATGCCGCGGCAGACACCGACGTGAAGATGAGAGCGGAGGTGCTCACCTATTCCCGCGCTCGTGGCCTGTTTGCCGGAATCGATCTGAGTGGTGCCGCACTGACTCAGGATAAAGACGAAACGCGTCTGCTCTATGGGAGCTTTGTCCCGTTTGCCGATATTTTGAGCGGAAAGGTGGAGGCTACGGCGGCCAGCGAACCATTCCTCGCCGCGGTAAGGAAGTACTCTGTGCAAAGTAAGCAATCAAGCAGGAATGACGCTGTGAGTGGAGCAACGCGGGCGTCGAACTGATCTGTCCGTTTATGACTTCAACTGTCGGCCCGGCTTTCACCGGGCGGACATAACGTTACGATCGCAATCAACTTTTTCGATAAGGACGGTTTATGTTCACAATTCTCTTGATAGTGATGATCTTGTTGCTGCTGGGTGCATTGCCAACTTGGCCTTACAGCCGGTCTTGGGGGTATTACCCGAGCGGGGGGCTGGGCCTGGTCGTCGTCGTCATCATCGTCCTGCTTCTCGCCGGGCGACTTTGAACCTCCGACTATGCGTTCACTACTGAAAGCGTCGCTCACCAATGGCAGGACATAGCATGTCCTGCCACTTAATTTCTTGAATGATTCAAGAAAAATCAGCAGAAGATTCAGTTCGAGCGAAAAACAATAGCGCGCGATGCGAACTCATTGTCGTTTTCGCGCATCTATTACACGACCAAGATTACCGCACGCTTGCGAGGAGCGTTCATGTCGAGCCGCCAGAGTTCTCTCCCCAATCGTGAGTCCGTCATGGGATTCATGCCGCCGACTCGGTTTCACGACCAATGGGTCGTCAAGGGTGGCATTACACGTCCGCGACCGCAGGTGAGCGTTCGCTCTTCGAAGCCACCCGACGAGATTTGGGGTCAATACAACAATTATCGTTCGAATGGCCTTGTCGCATCCGCGATCGTACACTTCGCGTTGCTTGGTTTACTTCTCAGCGGTCTTTTTGTTGGTCATCAAATCGTACCGCGTACGGCCCCGAGAGAAGTCGTGACACTTATTGCGCCGTCACCGGATTCGTATGCACTGCCAACTTCAAAGAACGTAATCAGTGGAGGGGGCGGAGGAGGAGATCACGATCCGATCCCCGCTCCGAAAGGAAGGCTGCCAAAAACTGCAATGCAGCAGATTGCACCGCCTGCGATCGTGGTTCGAAATGAAAAACCCAAACTCGCAGTAGAACCTACGGTCGTCGTTCCACCACAGGTCCATATCGCGGACAATCGTATACCGAATCTTGGAGTGGCATCCGCACCGGTAATGCCGTCAGCTCCGCCATCGAATGGCACAGGTTCCGGCGGTGGTATTGGTTCAGGCTCGGGAGGCGGTGTGGGCGTCGGTCACGGACCTGGTGTTGGAGCTGGAAGCGGCGGAGGCATCGGCGGGGGAGTCTACAAAGTGGGCGGTGGAATCTCGGCGCCCCAGGCAATTTCTTCGCCTGACCCCGACTATACGGAAGAAGCGCGCCGGGCAAAAAAGCAGGGAACCTGCGTTCTTTGGTTGATCGTGGACTCTGCCGGCCGACCGCGCGATATTCGCGTAGTCCGCGGACTGGGTCTAGGCCTGGACGCAAAAGCGCTTCAGGCTGTTCAGCAGTGGCGTTTTCAACCCGCGCTCAAAGATGGTAAGCCCGTAGATGTGCAAATCAGCGTTGAGGTCGAGTTCCACCTCTACTGAATTGCTTGTCAATTCCTTTTTGTCCTTAGTTGGCGAAGTTTGTTCCTTCAGATGAAGTTGCTTTCCTAGGGTATCCCCGCCACACCCTAGTTTCCGCCTTGCGGGATTCAACGAGCCTTACGGCCAATCCTACAACCGTTTACAGAGGTGACCCGATACAACGATTGGCTCTTTTTTTCTACTCTGTGATCCATGCTCGCGAATGTTTACGCGGAGTGAATCAACTTTCAGATATCTGAAGGAGATCAACGTGGCGACTTGTGCGATTCTAGCAACCGAAGCGAACGCTATCCCAGCAGCTACGATCAAGGGACGCGACGATTCTCAGATCAACTTGGTAAAGCGTGCCCAGTTGGGCGACGAAGAAGCCTTTGCCACATTGTTTCAACAGCACAAGAACAGGGTCTATTCGGTTTGCCTGCTGATGACCAAAGACGTTGCCGAGGCAGAAGATCTGACGCAGGAAGCGTTTCTTCAAGTCTTTCGCACGGTTAGTTCGTTTCGAGGGGATGCTGCATTCTCGACTTGGCTCTATCGCGTTGCCGTCAACACCGTGCTGATGAAACTCCGCCGGCGCAAAGCGCCGCCGACGATCTCGCTCGACGAACCGGTAAATCCCGAGTCTCCATCGTTGCGTCGCGATTTTGGTAAGAGCGATCCGGATCTTACGGGCGTTGTCGATCGCATCGCTCTGCGCCGCGCTCTTCAGGAGCTTCCAGAGGGCTGCCGCACGATCTTTGCGCTACACGAAGTCGAGGGATATCAGCACCATGAGATTGCCCAGTTACTCGACTGTTCCATTGGCAACTCGAAATCGCAACTGCACAAGGCAAAGCTGAAGATGAGGGAC
This sequence comes from Candidatus Sulfotelmatobacter sp., assembly GCA_035695545.1. Classification (GTDB taxonomy): domain Bacteria; phylum Acidobacteriota; class Terriglobia; order Terriglobales; family Acidobacteriaceae; genus Sulfotelmatobacter. The sequence continues at coordinate 30,420 of DASRRV010000251.1, forward strand.
CTGCTGTTCCCAAAGAAAAAGATCCTGCGGCGCCGTGCGCCCAAGAATCTGCCTTCCGAGCTGGCCTTTTCAGCCGGGAAGATTCGGTGAAGAAGGAAGCAATATGTTTTTGAAGGATGGGCCTCGAAAAATTATGAAGCGTGGCCTCGAAGGATGAGGAAAGGCGGATTCGGAGAGTGTTAGGAGCAATCTTTATTGTCGAACCAGGAATTTCCGAAACCGCAGACGGAGGTTCAGAGGGCGAGGTGTCGGCGCCTTCTTCGCGCACAGGGCAACCCGAGAGACGAATTCCTCTGGCGTGCGTCGAGGTTCTTGGACGTTCTGTTCTGGAGCGCGCTGTCGACGATTGGCGCCAGGCCGGTGTCGAGGCAATCTCACTCCTGGCGGATAGTTCTCTCGGCTCGGAGCGGAAAGAAATTGATCAAGCCGTCGCCGATTTTTCGCCTACTTGGGTGACCGATGTGTGGTCGGAAGCATCCCAAGTATTGAAGAGTTACCAAGAGTGCCAATTTGAGGCTACTGTCGTGGCGCGCGCGCGAGCTTATGCAGAAGTCGATGCATCGGACATCCTACAGTTTCATCGGGCACGCCAACGGTTGGTGACGCGTGCCTTCACCGAGGCAGGGCCGTTAGATTTGTGGATCGTTGAAACAGCAGCGGCAGATAGCAAAAACATTCTGGCAACTCTGGCCAAGCCGAAGGCGGTGCATTACGCAGTCGGTGGATATGTAAATTTACTCAACGAACCGCGAGACCTGCGCCGGCTCGTAGTGGACAGCCTAAGCTCACGATGCGGCCTTCGTCCGCAAGGTTTTCAAGTGCGCCCTGGCGTATGGATGGGCGAAGGAGCAGAGATAGACAAGAAAGCGCGAATCGTTGCGCCAGCATTCATTGGACGAAAATCGAAGATCGGTGAGCAGTGCTTGATCACGCGGTGCAGCAACGTGGAAAGCAACTGCCATATCGATTACGGCACCGTAGTGGAGAATAGCTCAATTTTGTCGAATAGCTATGTCGGCATTGGACTCGATGTGGCTCATTCGATTGTGAACGGCAATAGGCTGATCAACCTGAAACGCGATGTGACGCTGGAAATCGCGGACCCTGACTTGATCCGGCAGAATGGTACTCCATCCAAGGAAGCTGCGAGTCAGGAATTGCCCGCCTCGTAAGAGGAGGGATGGTGCACGGCCCGGACGGAGAAGTCGCCGATAGATCCGGCTCGGGATGGCGGAGTTCAAGAGAGTTGAGATTGGTACTTTAAGGGGTGATGAGAATGCTTATAAGTAGGCCCGTAATCGTCATGCAACTACCAGAAGAACTCAACGCACCGAATGCGAAGAGCTTTTTGCAAGAATTGGACCCCCTGCTTGAGTCCCACCGTCCCCGAATCATTCTCGACTGTTCGCAGGTCCATTCTATGGACAGCGCCGGAGTTGAAATGTTGCTTCATTGCCTGGAAGAGGCTATGAAGCGCGACGGCGATTTGAAGCTATGCGCGGTATCGCCACAATCGGAAGTCATACTCGAATTCATGCGGGTAGATCGCGTGTTTGAGGTGTTCGTTACATCCGAGGATGCGGTGCGAAGTTTCGCGGTAGCACCGGACGTGGTCGCGCAGGACTCGCCCTGGTACGGCGGAGTTCTGGGCGAGGCCGGAATCCTAAAGCAAGCCAGCTAGCCGCCGTGTGCGGCTACGGAGAAGATGATGCGACTTTGGGACAGGAGTTTTCTGTACACGATATGCGGTGTCGTGGCTCTAGGCTTTCCGGGCGGCATTCTGGCGCAGGGCGGACAACAGACCGCCGTGCCTGATTCGCAGTCAGTTAGAGACAGCCAAGAACCAACCTCAATCGCTGGTTCAAGCGAGACAAAACAGTCCGGGTCAGCGCCCGCGATTGAGGAGGCCGCATCCTCACAGCTCCCAGATAGCCCAGGGGCAGTTGAGTTCGAGCTTCAGGCAGCGTCGCAACAACAGAGCAATTCCTCGCCGCCGCCAAATACCACATCTTCGGATTCACAATCCGGACAATCGCCATCGCCTCAGAACTCGAAACCTCAGAGGCCCGTGGGGACCGCGGCCGCGGAGGCGCCCACCGTCAGTGGTGTTACTGCGGCCGAGCCCGCGGGTGTTGCGATTGCTCCCGCGAAGCAGCGCCGAGTGCGCACGATCCTCATCAGAGTGGGCGCGATTGTTGGGGCGGGTGTCGCCTTGGGAACAACCTTAGCCCTTACAGCAGGCACTCCCAGCAAGCCTCCGGGAGCACACTGAGGCCCAGTCCCAGCTTGGGCGTTCTTGCGAACTTATGCGAACAAGTCGTCCCAGAATCGTGACGTTGTCTGGAATTGATGGTGCTGGCAAGAGTACCCAAATTCAAGCACTAGAAGAGCATCTGCACGAGATTGGACTCCACTCGAGGCGCTATACCTTCTGGGACGATGTCGTAGCCTTTCCGCGGATGCGTGAATTCGCAAGCCACAAAGCATTCCGGGGAGAGAATGGCGTCGGAAGTCCCGACAAGCCCATCAATCGCCGCGACAAAAACGTCAACACCTGGTACACAACCGCCGCACGCTGCTTCTTTTACCTGCTGGATGCGCTTAACCTCAGGTTAGTTTGGTCGAGAGTTTCGGATGACGATGCAGACTTCATCATCTTTGACAGATATATCTACGATGAGCTTGCTAATCTTCCCTTAGGAAAATGGCTGGTGAGGCTCTATGTGCGAACGCTTTTGAAATTAAGCCCCAAGCCTGATGTCGCATATCTCATAGATGCTGATCCTGAAGCTGCTCGCATTCGAAAGCCCGAGTACCCCTTGGAGTTCCTGCGAAAGAACCGTGAAGCTTATATCGGGTTGGGCGCGCTTATCGGCAGGATGAAGGTAGTCGGCCCGCTCTCCATTGAAGAAACAACCTCGGAGATTCTGAAATCAATCTCGGGTTTGTGCACCAATCGTGTCTCGCTCGAATTCCAGCCACAGTGCCCAGTCGGTCGGCCCGACTTAAGGACGCCAAACGTTTGACGATCGTCCTGCGCTCTTGACGGCCAACATATTGTCCTGAAAACACATCGAACCTCGGGGCGATCATGAGGCAGGAGACGAATGAGAATCTGTCTGGTCACGACGTTTCCCCCGAGCACTGGGGGCCTGAGCGAATACGGTTTTCATATCGCGCAAGAGTTGCAGCGCAATCCGTTTCTCAGCCTAACTGTTTTGGCCGACAAACTTCCGTCGGAACATTCTGAGCCCGAGGGTTTCTCCGTCCTCCGCTGCTGGTCCTTCAACGACCCGACCAGCGTGGTTCGCCTTATCGGGACCCTTCAGCGATTGAAGCCAGATGTCGTCTGGTTCAATCTGCTGTTCAGTACATTCGGCCATCATCCTTTGGTGGCGTTCAGTGGGCTTATGACCCCCTTGCTTTCACGCCTGAGTGGCCGTTATACGCATGTGACACTGCATCATTTGATGGATACCGTCCAACTAAAAGATCTGGGAATTGGCAGTGAATGGCTTTATCGGCTCGGTGGCGCGGTTGCCACACGAATGCTGTTGCTCTCGAATTCAGTCTCGGTACTCATGCCAGGCTATCGAGAAATCTTGAACGATAAGTACGGGCACAATAATGTTCATCTTCGGCCGCATGGCATTCTCGCGCGTCGCCCTGAATTTCCGGAGTTTTCCCGGCGGGGTGCTCCGGTCCACCGTATTCTGGCTTTCGGGAAATGGGGAACCTACAAGCGCCTGGAACTGATGATCGAGGCGTTTGACCGGATCTCTGCCAAATTGCCAGGAACGAAGCTCGTGATTGCGGGCGGCGACCATCCGCATGCCTCCGGGTACACCGAATCGGTGAAACACCTGTGCGCCGGAAATCCGCAAATCGAATTCTGTGGTTACGTTCCGGAAGACGCGCTTCCGGATCTGTTTCAATCATCGAGCGTCGCGGTCATGCCTTACTCTTCGTCTACGGGGTGTAGTGGTGTTGCGCATCTGGCTTGTGCTTATGGCGTTCCGATCGTGTGCGCCGATCTGATCGACTTTCGGCAAATGGCGCAGGCTGAGGATCTAGCCATCGAGTTTTATCCGACCGGGGATGCTGCGGGTCTAGCGGACTGCCTGATACAGCTCGTGGAGGACCCTCAGAAACAGCGAACTATGGCGGCGCAGAATTTCTCGGCCGCGCTGCGGATGACGATGCCCAATGTCGTACAAAAATACCTTCATCACTTTGAACTTCAGCAACGAACGCGGGCGCTCAAATACATTTCGCGATTCCGGCGGCTGCCCAGCTGGGTGCCGTCAAAATCCCTATTGTTGCGGTTCATGACCAGGAATTCGTTGAGTTGGGCGCGGCGCTCCGCCATTCTCCATACCTCGTGGAACGGCCTCGATGACTCTCGGTTATTGCAGGGTAACGGCAACGGTCGTGGAAAGCTGAATGGATCCGGAACTGCCATTGATGGTGACCGCATAGGCGCTGGGGACATTGACCGTAGTACTCGTCCTGCTGGTACCGCCAGCACAAGCGCTGGAGCCGACCATGACAGCAACCACGGCACAAGCTCCGACAGCAGGGAACAATCGCTTGCGTTCCACCTTGCTCATAACCGCAAACCCGATCACACCGAGACTGAACAACCAGGTGAGGGAGATGGGGTTGCTCTTGTTCCGCCGGTAGTTCATCGCCCCAACGGAACCAGCAGAGATGGTGAGAATGGAGCTGACGGCATTGCCACCGGGAGTAATGGAGGCGGGAGCGAACGAACAATTCAGACTCTGGGGCAACCCGGGACAGTCCAGGGAGATGGTGTCGTTGAAGGAGCCTGACACAGGGGTTGCCGTGACAGTGACCCTGCCGGAGCCTCCCGATGCGATGGTCATGGAAGAAGGACTCGTTCCGAAAGTTAGGTTTGCGCCAGCCGAGCTTCCTCCGCAGGTCGAGGTAAACTTTATCGGGCCGGATACCTGGTTGACAATGCTCGGTTTCCCCACCGCCTTCACGTACAACACATAGTTTCCGTTCGGGATCGAATAGCTGCACAGTTTCATAGACGCTGTCTCCGCATTCGCATCTGCCAGTGGCATCAGATGTTGGCCGTCTGTGCTTATGTAAACGACGTAGTGGTCGACCGTGCCGGCCGTCCCCTTGACGGTCCACTTCAACGAATTACCGGACACCGCGGCCGTTATGCTGACGCAATTATTGACCCCAGATTCAATCTCGGTTCCTTCCTCATAGTCGTTCCACGTTACCAATTGCAGCGCAGACAGCTGGTTGCCCGAGTTGTAGAGGCCATTGATTTCAGAAAACGTGCGGAGCCAGGTTTGGCCGCACTGTTGGCCCATGATGCGTTTCGAACCCCATGAAGCGAGGATATCGTTGAAACCCTTGTAGGAGGCCCCCACTGTCTGCTCTTGTACCCGCGGCATCCCCGTGTCGTAGAAGCTGTGGAGATAGTTCATTCCGTAGTCGGTGGTCGTGGGCATTACCCATGAATAGCTCCCACCGGTCAGTACGTGGCTGAATCCATCGTTGTTCTGGAACAGAAAGAGCGGTTGCGTGGCAAGCGCGGCGTTCACGGTCTTCCAGTCGATCTTGTAGGAAAGATCGATGTTGAAATTTGTGATCACGGGCCGTCCCTGATGAGTCATGTACGCCGGAGATGGGAAGTACGTCTGCTCGACATATTGCAATTGACTGATCAATGCCTGTTGGGGGGAGCATCCCTTGCAGGAATCCCATTGGATCGCACCCTGATCGACCATGATGGCGAAGGTGAATCCTGGGTGGGTTTCAGCTTCTGCCATCACGAGTTTCGTAGCTTGATCAATGCTGTTGTTCGGACCGTACCAATCGATGATGACTCCATCGATCCCGCGGCTGATCATATCTGTGATCTGGCGGTGGATCTGCTTTGGGTCCGTCGAACTGTAGCCCACATTCATGTGGTTCGACCCGCCGAACCAAAGCAGGAGGTGAGCGTAGATCTTCGTGTTCGCACCAGGGTAGAGCAGGGAATGCACGTCCACCTTGCTCACATTGCCGGCGCCAAAATTGCCATTGGTTTGACTGTCAAAGGTATTGGCCGCACTGGTGTTATTCACCGTTTGTGCGGCCAATGTCGTAGTGGGTACCACGTAGTTTCCCGCCGCGCACACACCCGTCACGGACAGCAGCAAAACTGCAACACACAAAGATTTAAGGCACATCTATCCTCAGGAGCGGAGGGCCGAGGCTCTTACGTGCAACATAAGCTAGCTCTAGAGGGAGGCACGCACGCCTGTAGATTCCGCCGAGCCAGCCTTCAAACTTTCTGGGAACCAAAGCAGCTTATGGCGAGAGGGAGCGATCCGAATAGATCACGGTAGGATGGGGACTAATGGGCGGTGCACCCGTGTGCCATTGTCTAAGTGGGTACGGCCGGATGGGCCTTCATTGTTGAAGCCATTTCGCCCCGCCAGTCGGCAAAACACCGACCGGACTGAAATGCTAAAGCTCGCCTTTTCACCGAGTTGCACTCGACATCCGCGTTCCAGCTGATCGAATCCTGCCAACATTCTTACATCTAATCTCATCCAAGCTGAGCTCCGGAATCTTAGGTCTAAGAACAGGTGATCAGGATGATAGCGATCGAAAAGCTCCGCGCCTATGCAGTGGTGACGATGATTGCGTTCTTGTTGGCTCTATGCGGTTGTCAGGGACTCGGTTCAAACACCTCGACGAGCGATTCCGGCGCTCAAGCCATCAATCACATTGTTTTCATGGCACAGGAAAATCGTTCCTTCGACACCTATTTCGGGCAACTCCCTGCTTATTGGGCTGCAAATGGCTTTCCATCCCAACCGTTCGACGGTCTGCCTACCAATGCGTCCAATCCCGGGTACAACGGCAACCCCGCAGTGTCCGCCTACCACGTCCAGACCGAGTGCATCGAAAATCTCTCTCCGTCCTGGAATGAAAGTCACCTCGATTGGAATCTACAGGACCCGAGTTCGAGTACAGCGACGATGGATGGCTTTGTGTTTAACGCAGCCACGTTCGCCCTCAACCAAACTCCGCCATACACCGACACTCTCGGTGTCCGAGCCATGGGGTACTACGACTGGACCGACCTGAACTACTACTATTTCATGGCATCAAACTTTGCGACGTCGGATCGCTGGTTCGCGCCCGTTCTCGACCGCACGCAGGTGAATCGGATGTACTTATTCGCTGCCACTTCGCAGGGCTATGCCTATCCGCCGGGAACAAACACTGCCGACAACGCGCCTCTCACCGCGCCGACGATTTTCGACGCCCTGCAACAAGCCGGGATCAGTTGGAAGATCTACTACAGCGATGACACGTGCTCAACGCTCCCTGGGGATGCTCGCGGTCCAAGGGGAGCGATAACCAAGGATGCCTCCGCGTCGTCCGGTGCGTGCACCTACCTTACGCAGTTTGCGAACTATGCTCCACCCAATCAGTTGCCCAGCAACGTCGTTCCAGTATCGCAATACCTTACGGACGTTCAAAATGGCACGCTCCCGGCCGTTGCATTCATCGAAGCTGGATACGAGTCCGGGCGAGATGAGCATCCGAGCTCGGGCACAAACGCGCAGACCGGTGCAGCCTATGCGTCGAGCCTGATCAACGCGCTGATGACCAGCCCTTCCTGGAAGGATTCGGTCTTCATTCTGACATACGACGAACCGGGTGGCCTTTACGATCATGTTCCTCCGCAGCCGGCGGTCAGTCCTGACGGTATCGCGCCCATTGACTTACAGCCGAACGACGTATGCACTGCCGGAAACGATCAAAATGGCCCGAATTGTAATTTCAACTACACGGGTTTCCGTCTGCCACTGATCGTCGTCTCGCCATTTACCAAGAAGAACTATGTGTCACACACCGTCGCCGACTATACGGCGATCCTGAAATTGATCGAAACGCGGTTCAACCTGCCGTCATTGACGCAGCGCGACGCGGCACAGATGGACATGACGGAGTTTTTCGACTTTCAGAATGTCCCTTGGGCCACTCCTCCCAGTCCGCCAGCCCAGGCTACGGGCGGAGTCTGTGATGCTCAGCATCTGCAGTAGGGACGGACCACTTGGTGCGGCACGGGATATCGATGCCCGTGCTCGCAATACATGGCGTGTCCCGGCCAGCTCAGTAAGAACGAAAAAGTCTGCCAGTCGGAGGATGAGCGGTAAATCGCCAGAAGCGCTTATTGTCCTCAGTGTGCGGGTGAGTTGATTGTCAGACTGTGCGCCACATATCGCGAGTCTTGAAGGGTCGTTCCCAGCGTAACCAGTGCGCCAGTTTGCAGGGCGTCATTCGGGGTCAGTGATGGATCGAGGTAAATCTCGTAGGTCTTGCGGTCGATTGTGGAGCTAAGAACCAGCAAACCGGTGCGCAGGTCGAGATGCATGACCTGGCCCGAGAACGTGTAGCGAGTCCCGGGGAGAGCTAGAATGGAAATCTCTCGGGCCACGTCTCTGCTGTCCCGCTCTGAGCTGAACCGTACCGCGATCAACGAGCCTGGCGTCAACACGCTCGCAGGAACCTCGCGATCACTTTGTGTGAGTCGCGTGGAAGAATTCATGCGCACCTGAACGGGCGACGGGGAAATCGCGTCGCGTATCGTGAGCTCGCCGCGGTCCGCCCTATATTTCAGCAAGATTCCCTGAGTCTCGCCAACGGCGTGATCCGTCTTGAAGCGGATACTCCGTGCGAAGACGGTGCTTCCATCGAGGATGGTGTCCAGATATACCCGCTGGCCTTCATGCAGATCGCTGATGCTGGCTTCAATTCCGTGCCCTTCGCGATATATGCGCGTGCGTGGATCGAACAAGATATTTGTTCGGCCGCCACCAAAAACACGTACTGTGACTTGATCGCGAACTCGGTCCAGGCGTTCGATGGTCCCGCCAATGAGCGTCGCGTTCGCTTGAGGTACCGGTGGAAGATCGGGCAGGAGACTGGCAGGGTCGGCAATGTTTTCAGTATCTGCGTCCGGGTCCGTCGCGACCGGTTGCAAAGGTTCGATGCTGCCATGACTCTCCGGAGAAACCAAGGCAGACGTCGTTTTAGGCGCCTTTTGCGTGGGTGCCTGAGCAAAGGCGAGGCTGCCGACAAGCAGACCATGGAACGCGAATTTCGCAGCAGAATTCATACGAACTCTCGAGGAAGCATGCGTTTCTCGGATCAATTGGATGCGATCTGAGTTCACAAGGTAGTCAAAAATGCGTCCGTCCACGGGACCAACCTGGCGGTTTCGCAGCAAACTAAGCCATTGCACTTGCATCAGAAGAGAATCACAGCTTGCACTCTAGAAACGCGAGGTACTCATGGGTCGGCACTGGCTTCTGATCGGTGTTGTTAGCCTTTTTGCGGTGGGATCAGGACTCGGCCCGCAATCTGCGCTTGCGGGCGACATTAAATTGACGATCCCAAGAAGGAGCAAACTCACACCTGTACAGAGGTTGAACCGCGATGGGGTTGAGGCTGTCCGCAAGCACAACAATGCGAAGGCGGAAGAACTCTTCTACAAGGCCTATTTGCTCGATCCTGACGACGCCTTCACCCTCAATAACCTCGGCTATGTTTCGGAGTTGCAAGGCCAGATTGACCGGGCACAACGTTTCTACACGTTAGCTACGGAACAGTCGAGCGAAGCGGTTATTGATCGTGCTAGCACTCGGCGAGTTGAGGGCCGGCCGATGAAGGAAGCGTTGGCGGTCACCGATCAGCCACTTCAAGTGAATCATGCCAACGTCGAAGCTGTCCGGCTACTGTCGCAGGGTCGAGCGACCGAAGCAGATTCCCTCTTGCAGGATGCATTGAAGAGGGACCCCACCAATATCTTTACACTGAACAACTTGGGTGTCGCCAAGGAGATGGAAGGCGAGACGCAGGACGCATTGAGGTATTACGACCAAGTCGCTGGGGCGCGTTCCGACGCGACTGCAGTCGTGACGGTTGATCACTCTTGGAGGGGGCGGCCAGTGAGCGAAATGGCGGGCGCGAGCGCCAAGGCGCTACGCCAACGGTTGGATCGCGCCAACGACGTGTCGGAGCAAGTCGCGGAGCTGAATTTGCGAGGAGTCTCCGCCGTGAATCGCAATGATCTGCGTGCGGCTGATGCAGATTTTCGCAAGGCCTATGCTCTCGACCCTAACAGCGCATTTACCCTTAACAACATCGGCTACGTCGCAGAACTCGAGGGTGATCGCGAAACGGCCGAATTCTTCTACAGTCGCGCGCAACAGGCGGGCGGGGCGACAGCCACCGTGGCGGTGGCAACTCGGCGTACGGCAGAGGGAATGAAGCTCTTTGCCGTTGCGGCAGAAAGCGACACGAAGGTAGAGTCTAGGGTCAACCAGGACCGCGAGGCTCTCCGGCAACAACATGAGCCCGTCGTGCTCAGGCGCCGAGACAACAGCATTGTGGATGAATCGGCCCCGCAACCGCCCCCAGCGCAGCCTGCTCCAACGGACAACGCCCCGCCCCCGCAATAAGCGAACACTACGAGTCAATTTCCTGGAATCGGCCGATGTCAGACTCCGGATTGTAGAAGATATGGCGTAACAGATTAGTCAGGTAGCGCCACAGCGTATTGACGTTCGTCCGGTACCAGCAGCAGCGCGTCATCGACGGCGATAGCCCGCAGATGAACTGAAAGTTGCCCAATTCAGCAGGGGGTTGCGCTAGCATGGCGGCCGCCATGCGGTGATTGCCGTCGAGAATGGTCAGCGAACTTTTATCGTCCACGCCAATCAGCAAGACGGTAGGGTTGATCAGAGTCAGCTGCATCGACCTGGTCATTCGTTCGAGCTTGCGAAAGAATTCATTGTCTGGTGATTCCCGCCACTTGAGACGCAGGCACTCGACCATGTCCGTGAGGTAGAAGCTTCCTTCCGCCACGCGGCGCCATTGCGCCCGGGGAAAAAAGCGGATCCTCGCCAGATCGCTCCTTTTCAGTTCGACCTTGAACCATTGCGTATCTTCGGGTAGCTCGCGCCACATAGCCCCGCGACGAAGAAACAGCAACGCACGACGCAAAGCGTTCTCGCGTTGGCTGGCGAGATCGGGATGGGTGACGAGATGTTGGAATTCCTGGTGGTATTCCTCGAACTCCGGGTGATGGAATTCACTTCGCAGAAACTCAGCTATGACTTCGTGTTCGCTCAAGGGGCGGATCACGGCCAGGTGTGGGTAGGCGCGTACAGGTTCCGGCAGAGAGATTTCTCGCCGGAGAAGAGGCAGGGCGACCATCACCAGCAAAATCAACATCAGCAGGAGTTGAACAAAAATTACTTGCCTCAAGGTCTGGTGGAACCCGCAGATACCCAGCACCAGTACGCCGCTGAAGGCCAGCTGCACCCAGCTGGTGTTGGCGATCTTGCGGGACATTTCGTAGGTGATCATCACCGAGCTTAGGGAATAGATGCCTGTAGTTACGGCGTAGAGAATCAGCAAGGCAGCCAATCCGCCACTGCTCCACACTCCAAAGTGCGCGCCGAAAAGAGTTCTCCACAAGAAGCTGGGAATAGCCCAGAGTCCCAGGATCAAGACCGCCAAAATAAGAAAGACAAGAACCAACGACATGAACAGAACAGGACGAGCCTCCCGATCACTGGAACGTGCGGCAGCCGAAACAGGAAACATCGTATTGACCACGGACCACGCGCACATGTTGACCAGACGTCCGACGAGCGACACGGCGGCATAAATTCCCGCCTGATCGGGCGCAAAAAAATGCTTAACCAAAACGATGTCGAAGTTGTTAATGATGACTTGCCCGGAGAAGAACACAATCGCCTGTAGTCCCTCTCCGAAGGAAATCGGCACCTCGCCAGAGCGGAAGGACATCAGACCGGGGCTCGGATGAGCCAGGAAGTAAGAGGCAATTACGGCGATCACGCTGGCCAGCACTGTCCCTCGAACCCCCAAGCCAAGCTGTATTAGCAAAAACGCGCCGCCCAGACGGACGACTCCTTCCAGCATGAAGTTGATGGCCAGTGCTCGGAAGGCGTGGATCCCCTGGACGTAGCCACGACGCACTCCGAGGGGAATGTAAAAGGCTGTTCCCAGAGCAAGCAGGGAGATCAGGACCTGACTCGGAAGGTTCAGGTACTCCATTAGCGCGCGCTTGAACAGAAACAAGAGAAGACCAATACTGATCCCGGCGATCCATGCCTTCCGGTGCAGCGCCGCGAAAATTGCAGTTTTCTCCTCCGGGGTTTCGTGATTGGCGACGTATTTCGCGCAAACCACCTGAAAGGAGAGGGTGATGGCCGATGCCAGCATCAACAGCGTGTAAACTGCCGTGGCATGTGCGAAACCTGTGGGTCCGAGTAAACGGGCAGTGACTACGTTGTAGACAAGATTGGTAATTCCAACCAGCCCAGACCCCGCCAGCAGTGTTAGGCTGCCGCCGAGCAATTGGTGACGCAGTGTTTTGACCTGCACTTGCCCGAGAATTGGTCTGGGGACACTGGACGAATCGTTCAAGCGCTTTTTCTCCGCAATTGTCATCCGGCGGCCAACTCACCTAGAAGAGAGTGAAGTGCACAATTGGAAGCACGGTGGTTCTGGCAGAACCGGGAAAGTCGTAGAACGTTTGTTGCTGGATACCGAACGAGAAGCGCATCGGAAATGCCACCGGGACCTCGCTTCCCGCGTCCTTCAGGCTTCCGCGGAGCGGACGAACGTACGAGATCAGGAACTCGCTCTGCACATTGTCATAAGCGTGATATCCAGCCCCTCGGGAAAGAAGGAACGAACCCTGGACCGACCAGCGAGGGGTTGCGCGGAAGTCGAAGCGGCCTCCGGGCAGCAGAGCCTGGGCGGTTGCATACTGCGTGTTGTGCACACGCCACGAGCGCAAGTGTTCCGCGAGGACGGCTGCAATCAGTCGGCTTCCAAACTTGTGTTGCAGTCCCACGTAAGTGGAGGTATTAAAGTACTCCTCAATGAGCGGACGAAATAGAAGGTCACGCGCAGAATATCCGGTGATCAGGGAAGTGCTGCCCCAGGGACGACCGACCGTGAACTCGATGTTGCCCGCCACATCACGGGAGTGCAGGTTTTGTTCGGTGAAAGGTCCAGCCTCGCGTATCGCGCTCCCGCTGAACGAAACCCAATTGAAGAAGGAACTGGTGTTGATGTACAAGAACTGCCGGAACAGATTCTGGCTCATGTACACGGGCGAAATCGTGTCGCGGCGTATCGTGAACTGCAAGCCGCCATTGAAGGTGATCGAGTTCGTGCCAAAGCGGAGAACAGGCGCAATTCCGCCATTCACAATCGTGTCAAAAGTGTTGCGATCCTGAACGATCCCGAGACTGGGGAACAGCTGCCTTCCAGCGGTCATACCTTGTCCTACGAAACCGGTAATTGCTGGGAAGTTCCCCAAATGCACCCGGTAGTGAGACTCCGCCAGGCTCTGAAAGGAATGGCGGGGCGGCGGTAACAATGCAGGATTAGTCACGTGAAGAATTCTTGCGTCCAGGGTGTAGACGTTGATGTCCTCGAGAGCGGGTGCAAAGGAAGCCTGCGGGACGATGCTCAATCTATCGATGACCTGCCGGCCTTCTTGCTCCGCGGCCGCGTACTGCGAGGTCTCGGCGATGCCACCATCTTGCTGCCCTGCAACTGTGCTCGCCTGTGCGAAGGCAGAGAGCGCGTGTAGTGGGTCCTGGCGCTGGCGAGAAAGATTGGCCGAGGCCATCATGTAGTCGTAGTCATCACGAAAATCATTCGTGGGACCAAGACTGCCCAATGCAGCCTCCGCTTTGCTGGTGTTACCTTCGGCGAGGTACGTGTTTGTCAAGCCGATAGCAACCGCACGGTGATTGGCTCCTGCCAGTTTTGCCTTGTCGAAATAGCTTTCTGCGAGTTCGAAGTCGTGCATCGCCAGGAAGATGTTGGCTGCCTCTGCGAGATCTTCGGCAGTGACCGGCGAATCTGGAAAGAGGCGAGCTTCTGCGAACCCTAAGGCGATCTGACGGCGGGCTTCGTCGGCATGGCCTTGATGCAGGAAGATTTGAGCGACAGCCAACCGGATGCTAAAGCGATCTCCGCCCGGCACTTCCAAGGCGCGCGAGAAGCGTTGCATCGCGGCATTGTGATCTCCCAATGTCAGCAGAGCATCGCCAGTCGCGGTAAAGATCTCTACGCGGTTACTCCCCAGCTGTTCCGCGGACTGAATATCACGAAGTGCCTGTTCGCGGCCACCCTGCTTGGCATGCACTTGAGCCATCAAGGCGTAAATTGCTGGGTCGGAAGGCGAGAGCTTCACTGCATTGTCGAGCGCGGCCGCTGCCTCGGGGTAGCGTCGCATGTGATAAAGGACATCGGCATAGGCCAACTGCGTCGTCAATTCGTTTGGAGCCTCTGACAGTGCGGCCCTGTATTCCGTTGCCGCGTGCGGGAAGTCCTGCTCTTGCCGAAACCCCTCGGCTCGGGCCAAATGCCACGCGTGCGACTTGCCCAGCGCCTTCTGCGCGGCATCTAACTCCGCTAGCGCCGGCTTCGGCCGATGGAGTTGCAGGTCCGCGTATGCCAGCCCAAGATGAGCCTCACCATAGCTCGGCTGCAATTGGATCGCGGTCTTGAAATCCTTGGCCGCTTTTGCTGGTTCGCGGAGATCGTTCAGCACGAAACCGCGATTGACATAGCCGGTGGCCATTTTCGGATCGCGATCGAGGGCCAGGGTGAAGTCCTTTTGGGCTTCGTGCAAATCTCCTTTATGGACCTGCACATTGCCGGCGATGAGGGGAAGGTCTTTGTCATTGGGCAAGACTGGTTCATACTTTTTCACCAGAGCGAGTGCGTCGTCATAGCGTCCGAGGTAGTAGAGGTCATAAGCAAGATAGACTGCTCCCTCACGATCGTTCGGCAACTTCTCGATCACCTCGTAACCCAGCTGGGCGGATTCGGCATAGTCGCCTTTGAACGTTAAGTAACGTTCGCGCTCGCGTTTGACTTGGGGACTTGCGTTGGTTTTATCTGTGGCTCTTTGCAGCCAGTGCTCTGCCAGATTGATGTGGTGGCTTTCCAAGGCGGCATTCGCACCACCGGCAATCACGAGCGCATTCTCTGGCATGCGCTGGTAAGCGTTCTCGTAGTTCGTTTCCGCAGAGCGAAAATTCCGCTCAGCGGTGTACAGATCTCCAAGCGCTAGATACGGGGCGAAGTCTTTTGGGTGCGCCGCCGCCGCGCGAGAGAAATAGGTCTCAGCAAGCTTGCTGTTACCGGCGTCGCGGGCCAAATATCCAAGTGACGACAACGCTTGACGGTTGTTGCGGTCAAGTTCCAGGACCTTAGCGAATGTCTCGCGGGCTGCATCTTTCTGTCCCAGTTTCCATAGCAGTGTGCCATAGTTCATCAGCGAATTCACATTGGAAGGGGCAAGAGAGAGTGCTTCTTTCAGATGGCGATTGGCAGCGTCGAGATCGCCTGACGCCGCTTCGATAGCGGCACGTAACCTCAGCATCTCGGGACGGGACGCTCCGGTTATCTGCAACTGGTGCATGGCAGCCGCAGCCGCATCCAACTGCAGCTTCGCTGCGGTAGCGTCATCCTGACGAGTGTCGAGCTCGTAGAGGTTCAACCGAAGTTCAATGGGGTAGAGTGGTCCCTCCGGTACGCGAGCCGGAAGATTGTTCAGCGCGAGTTGGTATTCAGTCGCGGCATCTGAGAGACGTTCTTCCGATTCGGCAATTGTTGCTAGGATCGCGTGAAGACGGTAGTTGTTGCCGTCGATCTGCCGTGCCGCTTCCAGGAATGGACGCGCGGCGTCTGGCTGCCCGACGTTAATCCAGGCCTGAGCGGCACTAAGCTCCAGGGCGATGTTACCTTTTGCCGATTTAGCAAGACGAGAATAGAGTGTAGCCGCCTCTTGCTGTCTGCCGGCGAGTTGATACGTGTAGGCGAGTTCGGCCATTACGTCGGCGCTCTTTGAGGGATGACCTTGCAAAGCGGCGATCGCTTGGTCGTACTTTCCCTGGTCGCGGTACTGACCTGCGACTGCGCGCAGAACGTCGGAATCATGCGGAGCGCGGCTCTTCGCGCGGTTTAGGTATTTTGCCGATTCTTCTGCTTGTCCCAAGCGTTGATAGGCGTGTGCGATCAGTAGATCATTGTGTGCCGACGGTTGCAGAGCATCTGCGCGTTCAAGAAGTTCCAGGGAGCGCTTCGGATCTGTGTTGAGCAGAAGCTCTCCCGAGAGCTGTAAGCTGCCCGCATCTTTGGGATTGGCATCGACCACCCGACGTAATAACTCCTCGGCATCTTGATCGCGACCCATCTTCACATAGGTCTGCGCCAGTCCTGCTAGCCCGCGCACCGAACTTGGCTGCAGCTGCAGGCCGTGATTGTAGGAATCCACCGATAACGGGTAACGCTCAGCCAGCCGTGCGGCGTAGCCAAGCAGAAACCACAACTCGGCATTCTGGGATGCCGACTTTGCTGCCTGCTGAGCATAGGAGACGCCTGCGGCGTAGTCACCCCTCTTCAGGGCGTCCTGTGCGGCACGCGCTTCGCGGGCCACGTCAATGCCCGCTCCCCAGCTGAAATCAGTGCCGTTTTGCCGGGGGGCCGATTGCGTGGGTTGTTTCTGCTTGCCTGACGAAGTGCTGCTTTGGCCATTGACATCGTACGTTTGGCCGGGAGCGCGGCCCAAGAATCCCAGAGCCGTGACAATGCAAAAGGTCGCGAGCGGAAGTCGGCTTTTCACGGAGTCACCACTTCGTCCTTGATTTATAGAGTCTGCCGCGAGACTTCTGCGGTTCATCTCAGATGCCACCTCGGGAGACAGGTTTGCTTTCAATGCGGGCAAATCGGGATAAACCCTGAGGCGTGTTTTTGAATCCAAGGGCTGCTAAAGGGCATTGGAGCTCCGCATGAATCCGAACCATAGCTACGCTCGTCCGATTCCGCTTTTAGCAATCGTTTTGGTGGCGCTCGCAGTGCATGGGCCACTCTTGCTGATGCAGCTTCCCTCAGGATCGTTCGACACGAATTTCCATATCTTTTTGGCTTCGCACTACGCTCATCACTGGTTTAATCCCTGGAACGAAAAGTGGTTTGCAGGATTCTCCCAGACGACGTATCCCCCGCTGACGCACCAATGGATCGCTTTGATATCGAATGTCGCTGGCTTAAAGATGAGTTACATGCTCGTGCAGTTGATCGCGGTGCTGTTGCTGCCGGTTGGGGTATTTCGATTTGCCCGGATTTGGGTGGATGAACGAGCCTCGAGCCATGCCGCCCTCGGCAGCATTTTCTTGGGCGCGCTCTCGTTCCTGGTTTACCAGGCTGGGCAGCTGGCTACGGTAGCATCGATGGCTCTCTACTTGAATGCGTTGCCGTATTTCTACGACTGGGCTACGCAAGGATCCGGCCGCGCATTGATTAAGGGACTCGCAGTAAGTTTGTCAGCCGCGGCAGCCCATCACGTGACATTGATCTTTGGCGTCGTTTTCTTCGCCGGGCCCGTTTTGTGGATCGCTTGCATCGATGCGCGGGAGGAGCGCGTGCCCTCTTCCGTCGGCGGAGTGGTCGCGCGCTCTCTTGTGTTCGCCGTGCTAGTTGGAATGGGAGTCGGTGCTGTTTTGCTGCCTTACTGGATGGCCCTCCTTCAGCATCCCATTCACCAGATTCCAATCCCACACGACAGCCGCGCAAACTTCCTTTTGAATTCGATTACCGGCATCAACTACTTCGTGATTCCGTACGGGGCTTTGATTCTTGCTCTGCCGTTCATTGTTATACGTGGGTCGTCCGCGCCACGGTTGCGGCCACTGCTCCTGGGATTCTGGCTGTGCCTGATCTTTGGATTGGGCGGAACAACTCCCTTGCCAAGATGGCTGCTCGGACGCGCTTTCGAGGTCCTCACGTTTGAGCGCTTTACGTTGTGGGCGACGCTCATGGCGATGCCGATTGTGGGGTTGCTCGCAATTGAACTCTTGGACCGGTTCCGAGCAAAGGCTGCCGTCGCCCTTTCTCTTGCTGCGGTGGCAACGGTCGGCGCCGCGTTAGCGTGGCTCACCGCAAACCCGTATCGTCCCACGCGTTCGATGGATGTAAAGCCCGTGGTCGCATTTCTCAACCGCGACGGGCACGACCGTTATCGATATCTCACGTTAGGTTTTGGGAGTGAGTTGGCTCAAGTGTCTACATACACCGATGCAAGCAGCGTGGACGGGGACTACAATTCGGCGCGCCTGTTGCCGGAAATGACGCAGTATGGGTCGGCTCAGCTCACCAATGCGAAGTTTTTCGGCTCGGCCGGCATGGCCTCGTTGCGTGCCATGTTGGAGCATGCCAACCGCTACGGGTTGAAATACATCTTCGTTCACGACTCCTATTACGAGCCGCTGCTCACTTTCGTCGGGTGGAGAAAGACCGAAACGTTTAACAACGGTGAAATCACAGCATGGACGAAGGACGACGTACCTCCAGCTCACCGGATCGATTCCGATGCGATACCGCCCGCCTGGATGGGATTGCTGTGGGGAACGCTTCCCATCGGAGTGAGCGTGCTGGCGATGTTCCTTGAGTTGTTCCTGCCCGCCAGGCCAGGCGTGCGACGAGTGATCGAGTCGCCGGTGCCGGTGGAAATGCACGAAGGACAATACGTAGCCTGAGAGACTGAAATGAAACTTGTGCTGCCCATCCTCCTCGTCGTCGTAACCCTTCTATTGCTCTTCGTGGGATTGAGCGGAGCGGGACGCTACAGCGGCACCGTTGGAGTCGCCTCGGGTTCGGCTTTCCCAGGGTTCAGTTCAGATGCAGCCACTCCAGAGGAGGCGCTCGCCAATTTTCTGCTGGACGTCCGGCGGCGCAATTGGGACCGGGCCTTCTCCGGTGTGGAACGAACCAAGGACAGCCTGACCGAGCAGGCATTCATTCAAGAATGGATTGGCTCGAATGGCGGCTTGCGATCATTCTCCAGTTTGGAGCGTTATGACGCGCGACCTTTGCATGCTACCAACTCCGAAGCAGAGATGCGGGTGCGCCTGCATTGGGCCACTCCTGTCGGGCCGGTTGAGGACGATCGTGACTTTCGCCTGGTTCATCGCGACCAATGGAAGGTGATATGGGACCAGGCTCCGATGCCTGATGTTCCGTCACAGGTTATTCCCGTCAACTACCTGCGTTGGGACCTGGTTTCAGGCACTGCCGGAGAAGAGTGGGGTTCACACAATGTAGATTCGCCTCACGTCCGCATCGTCTCCATGAACGCGATGGATTCTGCCGAAGGAGCGGTCGTGATGGGTGAGGTCGTGAATGAAGATACGATCCCGGCATTCGTCAATGTGAATGCGACGTTGGTGGACGCATCAGGAAATGCAATTGATGAAGAGAGCAGCTTCGACAAGATCATTCACGTGCTCTTGCCCAAACAGGTTTCCCCTTATCGTATCGACTTTCCACATATAAGTCTGAGCAAAGTGAAGAACGTGCGAATGGACGCAAAGGCGACGCTCGTTCCAGCATCGTCCGACCCGGTAATCGGCGTCATGAACCAGAAATTCGATACCGATGCTCAGGGGAGGCCAACGTTACACGGCGATCTGCTGAATCAGAGCGGCCAGACGGTTAACATTCCTCACGTGATCGCGAGCTTTTATGACAACAGTGGCAAAGTCGTCTGGGTGTCCGATGGATATGTAGAGCGCGCGTTACTTCCGCAGTCGTCTGAACCGTTTGCGGTTGAGATTCCGAAATCCATGGCGGGAAAGGTTCAAAACTTTCATGTTGTCGTCAACCAATACAGTCTGGGTAAGTCATAGGTCGCGGCTCAGATGGCTGGTCTTCGTTGCGAGCACGCTGTGTCTGGCATCGATGTCGAACGCCCAAGCGGGTGACCTCAGGGCTCCCGCTGACGCCATTGCGGGCAACCCCGCCTCGATCGCAACGACTGGCAGTGGGGCGGCGACCTTCTACCTGGTTGGACCGACCGTCTCGCTAAAAAGGGACGTGCAACTGGGACAGGAAGTCTCCATAGCTGCTCAATACCTGCAGAGCTCAGGGCGCTACATAGGAATAGTATGCGCTGACAGCTGCCAAAGTGTTGAGTTCTTTGTGCGACCGGCGAAGCCAGTGAGCCTGACATTTCTGGTACATCCGTCCCGGGCTCCGGTAGGACAGAGTGATGCCATCAGCGGCGTAGCGCTACCCTTCGACGAGTTCAAGAATCTGGTATTTGCACCGGCCACGGTAGGGTTTCAGTTGGTCGCTAGCGGAACGACACTCATGACTCGTCCGGTTTCGACACAGGGTGGCATCGCCTGGTTTCGCACGACCTCAGGCAAATCAGCGGGCCCTTTGCAAGTAGTAGCTGCAATCGATGATGTGTCTGCCAGACGGGTGGTGCAGCAAGTGGCAGCAGATCCCTGTAGCTTGCACCTCAAGGGCCAGCGAAACTCCAAAGGATTTGTCGTCGAGACTGATCCTGTGCGCGACTGTGCCGGCAATCCTGTACCCGATGGCACCGTCGTGACATTTACGGCGAAGGCTGGAACAGAAACGAGCACGGTCGACGCCCCTATAAAGCAGGGAATCGCGCGCGCTCAAATGACTGCAGGGGGAGCAGTGTCGGTTTCGGCGGCTTCCGGAGTAGTGATGGGAAACGAACTCCGACTGGGTGCTCAATGAAGAGACACCACACCAGTTTCTATCGACGATTTGCGACGGCACTGGTGTGGGTTTGTGCTGTGTTCATGCCGCTCTACCTGATTGGCGCCGATACGCAACCAAAAGTCGTGCTGGACGCCGGTAAAGCAGGTCCGAGAGCGATCGAGAGTTTGACCGAACGTAGCGTCGTCCGGGACTACCGGTTCGCGTGGGCGAGCTTGGCTCAAGCTTTGGAATTGAATTCGAGCGCGCTTCTGAGCGGCTTATTTGAGGGTACGGCGCGAACGTGGCTGAACGATGCTGTGATGAGTCAGAGGCGCAGCGGGCTTAGTTCCCGCTATCTCAACCAGAACCACAAGGTGGATGCTGTTTTCTACGCACCGGAAGGCGACGTCATCGAGTTACACGATACCGCCGACTACGACCTTCAGATTCTCGATGGCAGCAAGATCATTCACAACGAGCACGTTGCGGTGCGCTATGTGGTGCTTATGACCCCAGCCGCCGATCGATGGGTGATTCGGCAAATTCAGGCTGTCCCGGAGTTTTGACCGACCCTCCATGCGCCAACCAGCATCCCGGCCCTGGCATCTAAGTTCCACCAATCGGTGGGAGACATGGAGTGCTCATTTGTCGAAGAGCCTGTTAGCGCTGGCGATGGCCTGTTTTGTGGCCGGCAGTGGTTGCAGTAGTCCCAGCATCCATCGAGCCGTGCGGCAAGATTTGCCCATTCCTAAGGCGTGGCCAAAATTACTCTCCGTCTACATGCCCTGGTTCGGCAACCATGTTCATAAGGACGTTGGCTATTCCAGTAATGATCCAGTGGTTCTCCGCCGGCAGATCCAACAAGCCCGGCACATGGGAATCTCGGCGTTCGTGGTGGATTGGTACGGAGAGAGCCGACCGTTTAACGATCACAACTTCGCCCTGATGCAGGAAGCCGCGGCTGAAAATCACTTTCAAGTGGCGCTTCTATACAACGAAGCTGAGGATGATAACGGTCAGGCTACAGACGAAGCCATCGCGACGTTCGATAAGGCATACCGGGCGTACATCGGGCCCGAGGCGCCTCATCGTGGGGCTTATCTCACCTATAACGGGCACCCCATGATCTTCGTTTTCCCCAAACACGGCCATGTGGATTGGAACCGCCTCGCCGAACACTGTCAGGGATGGGATGCGACACCTCTTTTCTTTTACAAAGATGAACCGCCGCCCCAGTTCGCTGCCGATTTTGCAGGTCTCTACGCGTGGGTACAGCCGGGGCGTCAGGGCTGGAAAAGCGATGGAAGCAATTGGGGTGAACAGTATCTGGAGGATTTTTACCGGAAGCTGCGGAACAAGTATCCAGACAAGATAGCCGTTGGAGCGGCATGGCCAGGCTTCGACGATTCCTCAGCGAAGTGGGGCCTGAACCGTCACATGCAGAGCCGTTGCGGCAAAACTCTGAACGACACCATGCGCGTTTACGGGCAGTTTTACGACGATGCCCGACCTCTACCGTTTCTGATGATTGAGACCTGGAACGATTACGAGGAAGGTACTGCAGTCGAGCGGCTGAACTTCACCCAGTGCGCAGGAGCCGCTGGCACGGCTCCGTCGGGATCGAATTCAGAATAGCCGCGGATTACTGAGCGCCAACCGTACCACCCATTTTTGACATCGAACCGTCTGCTTTTCACGAAGTTCAATGGAGCTACAACTTAAATGGGCGGTGTGCGCGATTCGACAAAAGATCTTGAGTTACTCTCTAACCTCGTTTTGGTTCCTCACCCGGCAACCTATACGGCCACACAACTGACTTCGGAGACCGAGAATCTTGAGCTACCTGTGTCCTTTGACCTGCAGGGCATGGAGGATCTCGAGGTGCTGGCGACTTCGAACCATGTGATCCTACGTGCGTTCGAGCCACTTCAGCGGATGTTAGAGATGGTTCGGAACATTGAGGGAGCCGAGTGGGTTGCGAATTCCATCCGGCGCGAACGTGCGCGAATCACTCACGCCTTGGGGTTCCTACAACAGATTTGCGAAGCATTGGAGAGTGGTGGTTGTCCAGTCACCGTCATCAAATCCCTGGACCACTGGCCGGATCTCGGCAGTGACCTTGACTTGTACACAGACGCCCAAGCCGCCGACGTGATCAAGGTCATGGGTGCGGCATTCGGAGCGAACCTTGCCGACCGCAGTTGGGGCGACAGGCTTGCGAACAAATGGAATTTTATCGTGCCCGGTTTGCCCGAACTTATTGAAGTCCACGCAGGCCGTCTGGGACAAACGGGAGAGCAAACTGCAATGACGCGCTCTCTGGCGGAGCGCGCTCGCCGAATACAGATAGGTGACCACTGCTTCAAGGTCCCCGCAGCGGAAGATCGCATTGTCATCAGCACGCTTCAGCGAATGTACCGCCACTTCTACATTCGCCTCTGCGACGTTGCTGATAACGCCAAACTGCTGGACGAGCATGCCGTCGACTTCGAATATCTGCGGTCTCTGGGATCTACTGCGGGCCTTTGGGAAGGCATTGCGACGTATCTAAGGATCGTCTCGGAATACGTCTCTGCGTATCGTGGAGAAGGCGTTCCGCTCCCATCATTTGTAAGTCGCGCGTCCAGGTTTGGGTCGAATCAGGTTCGCTACCGCAGTAAATTCCTACGAGTCCCAATCTTGCCGCACTCTCTCAATCTCTACGTTACCGAACTCAAGAGTCTCTTGCGAAACGGCGAACTGCGCAATGGTCTTCGTTTAAGCCTCTTGCCATGCCTTGCCACAGCGGCTGCAGTCGAGTTGAAGGTCACGGGGAGCGACAAAGGCATCTGGTGAACCAGTGATGCTACCTCCTACAGCCTTCGCTGGATGGTGACAGTCGTGCACTTCGCCTAGCCTCTAGCCGATAGCGTTAGTGCGGAAGGATGTCATGCCTGGAAAAAAGCACTTGCACGGCGTGGGCGCGAAAGAACAGCGTGAATACGAGCACATCAAAGAAAGCGCTGAGCGATCCGGCCGTTACGGTAAGCGAGCAAAGGACGTCGCGGCGCGTACTGTGATGAAGCAGCACAAAGCGAAGGGTCACAGTGCGGGGAAGTGAAATCCGGAATTCCGTCACAAGTGCTTTCGCTCGAGTGCCTGCGTTAGTCCGCGCAGAGTTCTTGACAGCTATTTGGCCAGCGGGGAGGGGTTCCAGTGGTTCGTATTCTTCTCGTTGATGATAACCCCTCGGTCCGGCGCTACTTACGGGAGATTCTTGAGCAGCAATCTGCCTGGCGAGTTTGCGGAGAAGCCCGAACCGGTGCGGAAGCTCTCAGCAAAGTAATCGAGGCTCCGCCTGATCTGATTCTGCTCGACTATCAGATGCCAGATTTGAACGGTGTTGATGTGGCTCGGCAGATTTGTGAACTGTTCCCTAGAATTCCCATTCTGATGGTGACGCTGCACCTATCGCGGCAGTTGGCCGATGCGGCACGACTCGTGGGAATCCGAGGAGCATGCGCGAAACAGGATATCGGTTCCGTCGTTGAAGCGGTCGAAGTGCTGTTGCGGGAGCAAACGTACTTCCCGACGATACCGGCTTGGTAAGCCAAATCACCTGCCGACTGGGAATCGCCACAGATAGCGAGGCGAAATACAGGATTCCCTGTATTGGACCTCATCTTGCTGAACGATAGCCTCGCATTGAAGGGTATTAACAAGTTCCTGTCACGATGGGAAAATCGTGTCCCAGTGGTTGCGCAGGCATATCATACGGGTTGAGCTAAAATGTGGCGAATCGTCTGGTTTGTCTTCCCCGAGGAACGGAAACTGCATGACTATTCGCATACTACTCGTTGATGACCATCCCATCGTAAGGCAAGGGCTGAAGACGCTTTTGGAAGGCCGCGTGGGCTGGGAGGTCATTGGAGAAGCGTCTGATGGCGCTGAAGCTGTAGAAAAGGCAAAGCGCTTGAGCCCCGATGTAATGGTACTCGACGTCACCATGCCCAGAATGAATGGATTGGAAGCGTGTCGCTTGTTACGGAGACAGGCGCCTGAACTTGAAGTTCTGTTTGTGACCCAGCACGACTCTCCGCAAATGATGCGAGAGGCTCTGGACGCTGGAGCCAGGGGATATGTTGTAAAGTCTAATGCCGCCCGGGATTTGCTGGAAGCGGTGGAAGCCGTGAGTCAGCATCGGATCTTTACGGCGCTTAATGGGCGGGATGCAGCGGGATTGCATTCGTAGTTCACGTGAAAGTTTGTAGATCAGGTCCACCTTTTGTACTGTGGGGTGAATCATGAAGTTGAGAATTCTGTTGGCCGACGATCACGAGATTGTGCGCCGAGGTCTGCGTGCACTCCTTGAAAAACATGAAGGCTGGGAAGTCTGCGGCGAGGCCAGCGATGGCCGCGAAGCCGTGGAGAAAGCCCTCCAACTGAATCCGGATGTCGTTATCGTCGATATCGGGATGCCCAACCTGAACGGCTTGGATACTACGCGCCAGCTGTTGCAGCATGACCCGCATTTCAAGGTCATCGTGCTCACCATTACCGATTCAGATCAAGTCATTCGCGAAGCCCTTGACGCCGGAGCCCGCGGGTTTGTCTTGAAGTCCGATGCCGCGCGGGATTTGGTGTCGGCGGTCGAAGCCCTGCAGAACAAGCGCATGTTCTTCACGCCGCGGGTGAACGATTTGGTGCTAGCGGGATTCCTGGAGAAGGGGTACGCGATTTCGAGAAGCGAGACTCCAAAATTGCCAACGTTGACAGCCCGAGAGCGCGAGATTACGCAGCTGTTGGCCGAAGGGAACAGCTCGAAGGAAGTTGCCTGTCTTTTGAACCTGAGCACCAAGACCGTTGAAACCCACCGCAGCAATATCATGCGGAAGCTGAGCTTTCACTCCATCCGCGATCTGGTCGTGTATGCCATTAAGAACAATTTGATTCAGATCGAGTTGCCACCACAGCCACCGAAGGCTCCAACCGGCCCGACGGCAGCTTAACGCTGGCTGTCGGGGTCGCAATCATCGAACAGTGTCGCCCGGATAGTAGCCGGTGCGAGTGCGGACGACGAGCCGTCGATGGCCGGGATCCCTCGCTTCCACCCGAATGGCTTGGTATCCAATTTTGGGGCTTCCTGGCTTGTAAGCGAGCGTGTATTGGCTCCGCAGATCGTGGGCCACGGTGCGTGTGATGTCATTTACCTCGTCCAGACTCTGGGGAAAAAAGGCAACTCCGCCGGTAGTTGACGCCAGGTTTTGAAGAGCCTCGCGTGCGTTGGTCGTCAGTCCACCGTCAGTCAAGCCGATGGCATATACCGTCGGACCTTTATTCAGCTGCAACTGTCCAATCGCCTCTTGCAGGGTTTCCCGGCTCATGTTGTCCTGTCCGTCGGTAATGACCAACAACACTTTCTTGTCGAGGCGCGGATTATTTCGTAAATGGACTGCGGACGCCACGACCGCATCATAGAGAGCGGTGCTGCCACGCGTCGAAACTTGATGCAGCGCCGTCTGAAGCAGACCAATATCCGACGTGAAGTCCTGATCCAGATAAGAGTTCTGACCGAAGTTCACAACGAAAACCTCATCCTGAGGATTGCTCGCGCGGATCAAATTGAGCACCGCCTCATTCACCTTTTCCCGCTTATCACGCATCGAGCCTGAATTATCGATGACGATACCCATCGCCACCGGGACGTCCTCGCGACGGAATGAAGTGAGTGCCTCTGGCGCTCCGTTTTGATAGACGGTAAAGGCGTCGCGGTCCAGCGAGGTGACAAGATGCCCGGCTTCGTCTACGACCGTGGCATGCAACACCACCTCTTGCACTTGCTTCTTGAAGACGAACCTGCCCGGACTATCGTCACCTGGATCCGGCGCTATTGGTTGTGGCTGCTGATCCGGTGTCGTTTGCTGCTGATTTGGCTCCTGCCGCGGCGCCGAGGTTGAAGGATCTGCGCTCCGAGGCGGAACGGACTGCGGATTCTCTCCCGCAGCCGCAGGCGACGGGGGAGGACTCGTCTGGCCAGACGGCGCCCTCTGGGCGACCGTGATCGTGCAAGACACCAAAGCAATCGCTATCGCATTAATCCCTGAGCGGGGAAGGAAGGTCGGGGCGAAACGCATGCGTAGTCCTCCGTGCATCCCTTTGATGCCGCCCGCTGACGAGCCGTTCACCGGGTTTTGTTGATAGTACTTAAGTTCGCCCCCAACGGAATTACTAACCCTTGTGGTTGCGCGAACGGCTAGCTAGGGGAAACACCGTAGGCAGCTGATGCCGGTTCTGCCAGTCTTTGGGAAAAATTACACGAGCGATCAAGCGCTGAGTTGGCAAAAGAACTTTAGATGCAATGCGATACGCGTTTGGCATGATTTGTGCCTCCCATCTCTGCGTCTGACCGGCTTTCCGCTCTCAAGCGGTCGGCCGCGCACGTCTTCCAAACGCTTATGGATAGGGCACGTTCACTCGGTCTGAAAGAGGTGAGGAATGCTTCGAATCCTGATTGCCGATGATCATGAAGTCGCGAGGCGCGGGATCCGTGCCCTATTGGAAAGTCATGCGGGTTGGGAAGTATGTGGAGAAGCCAGAGACGGGCGCGAGACAATCGAGCTTGCCAGCAAAATGAAGCCAGACCTGATTCTGCTCGATATTGGAATGCCGAATCTGAACGGACTGGAAGCAGCTCGACAGATCCTGGCGGGCGATCCCGAGGCCGCGATCCTTATTCTGACCATGCACGATACCGATCATGTGGTGCGGGAGGTGCTTCGCGCCGGCGCACGCGGATTCCTGCTCAAGTCCGACGCCGGACGCGATCTGGTCGCTGCGGTTGAGGCACTGCAACGACAGAGAACCTTCTTCACAACTCGGGTCAGCCAGATGGTCCTGGACGGATATCTTGATCGCAAGAAGAGTGACCACGACGATGACGACGACGGGGCTAGCGAAGTTTTAACAATGCGGGAGCGGGAAGTTATTCAACTCCTGGCTGAAGGAAAGACCAGCAAGGAGGTAGCCGTTACCCTGAATCTGAGCGTCAAGACGGCCGAAACCCATCGGACCAACCTGATGAGGAAGCTCGGTCTGCACTCTGTGGCCGACCTTACGCGGTATGCTGTACGTAATGGCATCGTTCAGGTGTTTTGACTTTTAGATCCAGACTCCCGCGGTCGCACGCACGTCCGTGGTGCGGTTTAGTACCGGTTTGATTGAGTGGGCTTACCCTGCGAATTACCGACTTTACTGGATACTCCCTCCTTCCTATCCTGCGTAGCCTCACAATAGCAACCTGAGTTGCGGTTGCGGTCTGCCAGAAAGGGATGGTCACCTATGCTCTGGACTATCGTCGCCCTGTTATTGATCCTGTGGCTGCTGGGAATGGTCAGTTCTTACACGTTGGGCGGGTTGATCCACATTTTGCTGGTGGTCGCGGTAATTGTGGTTCTTGTGCGCCTCATCCAGGGACGAAGCCCGGTGGCTTGAAAAGCCTGGGAAGCGGATGCGCCCAAAAGCAGCTGTCGGCATAAGGATAACCAAATGCGCGTTGCTTGACTCTTCCTGGCCTGGCAATGTGTGGCTTGAAGTCGAATCCATTTAATTTAATTCAGTAGGAGGACGGCATGAATAAAGATCGTGTTGAAGGGAAAGTGAAAGACGTGGCAGGCCGCGTTGAGCGCCAGGCAGGGGAGTGGACTGACGACCCCAAGAAACAAGCACAGGGCGCAGCGAAGCAAATCGAAGGAAAGCTGCAGAATGCTTGGGGTAAAGCCAAGGACGTTTCCAAGAACGCGTCAGAGAAAAAGGAAACGCACAAGACTGTCCCGGATTTGGACGAGGACGCCACTGAGGACGAGGCTCGGCGTTAGAGTTCGATACCCGTATCCAAAGCAGGGTGATTGGCATGGGAAACATTGCCAACCACCCTGTTTTTGTGTGTTCAGTTGGTAATGACGGCCCAGCCTGGTTTGCGATGAGTACGAGAGGGCCGGGCAGGAGTGATCCACTGTCGATATAGGATACGAGTTAGTATTGACGGAGAGGTTTCCCCCGTATGCCTGACAACGAAAAGCCCAGCACCGTCCTTCCTGGAGTGGTCGAGAAAATTATCAAGCCGCGGATTTCCGGTGAACCCGAAAAGGCGCAAATTTCCGTCGAAGGCGCTGACCATCTCTACCGCGAGCTTCGCATTGAAAACAATATGACGAATGCGGATGGTGAACCTGTCGGCCTGAAGCCTGGCGCGGAAGTCGATGTCATTATTGAAGCGGAAGAGAAAGACACGGTCAAGAAGCCCGACGGAGAATCCGAGGCTTCATAATCTCCAAAGAGGCGGCTGTCGATGCGCTCGAGCCGTACGCCGTGCGTCCGCCGATCTTGCCAGGAGCAAATCCGTCGCAAGCAACGAAAAACCAACCACTCCAAATATATGAATCAGGCTGTCGAGATGTACAACTAGACCGAGCAGCCAGAAGACCAGAAAAAATTCCCCAAATGCTCGAAGCATAGTCTTAGCGCTCCTAGCGCACCAAGTTGGCTGAGACGTTCCATAAGCGCGCAAGTGCGCGGGCTGCATCAACCAAAGCCTGCTTTTCAGCGGCCTGGCTGTCAGCCACCGGCGCAATTGGGCGAGGCCGGACGGCAATGGGCATTCGAGAGCGTGGGAGTGATGATCCGGTGCATTCCCGGGCTCGCGCGATGGCATTGTCGAATGTTTGCCTGAGATTGTCGACCGAAGGCGGCGGTATAGATTGCGTTGGGCGATTGGACATTGTCTGGGCTCCTCGGCACATTTAAGATCAATGCTGGCAACATCGGAATACAGCGTTGCACTCATGCGGCGCGTCGTCCGCCACTCGTTTTTCACGCGTGTTCCTCGTAGGGGACAGGGACTCCAAATACCGCAGCAATAGCGGCCTAGTGGCTTACTACACGATTCACCCTAGTGCACCGCGGACGGTATTTCCCGTACGCTTTCAGGAAGCGCTTTACTAGGAAAGTCTTCAATCCTACCGAACGATCCGAATGGGAGCTTCGTTATGAAGGCAAGCCAAGCGGCCGCTTACGGAATGTACCCGCGCAATGCCGCATTACCCGAGATTGTGCATGCCTTGAACCGGGCAGGATTCGAAAATGTAGACATCTGCATGGTGCTTTCTCCCGCCCATCCAGTGGCCACGGTCGTGCGCGATGCGAAGATCGTCGACGAAAAACGCGACGAGAGCGCATTGGGCGCCCGCATGATTGGCTGGTTTTCAGAGTTCGGCGCTGTAGTGATTCCCACCGTCGGTTTGTTCATCCGTTCCCAGCTGTTTTTCCATGCCTTACTGATCGAGCAGAATTTCCCAGCTCTGTCTCGTGGATCTCGAACTCTTTTGGGTCTTGGTTTTTCCGAGCCCGAGGCGAAGCGCTTGGGGCACCAGCTATCCGACGTTGGCGCAATGGTCTATGTATCGTGCCGAGAGGGCGACGAAGCGGATTCCGCCATTGAATTACTGCGCCGGACGGGAGCAAAGGAGGCCGCAAGCCTTGGAGTGATGAAAGCGGCTGGAGCTGTCGCTTAAAGAGCTTTCTCCTCGTAATCCTCCGCAATTCTGCATTAAATGTCATCTGTATTCTCCGCGCCGGTGGGAAGTTTTTACTTCAGGTGTGGTAATAAGCAAGGCGCATCCTCCGCGGCTAAGTTCCTGGAGGCCGTCTCCCGTCATCAAGTTAGTCCTGCCTCTGCCCTGCCTATTACGAATGGCAGGTCATTTGCTACTCATTGAACAACCAACTTTCCGGCTGGGCGACGCATCCATCTTTAGCCCGCCAGAGAGGAGACTCGGTTCAATGAGGAATCACCGACTTTGGTTCGAGATCGTGATACACGGCACGATCGTTGCGTTTGTATTGGCGCTCTTGATCGCGACCATTGGAACGGTGGCTGGATTCGCTGTTGAACCGAAGGGTTTGAGCCATGGGCAAACTTATGTTGCGGGAGACCATCCTCTTGGAGCGGAAGAATGAAGGATTTTCTCATACGTTTGGTACTGGCCGCCGCTATGATATTGACTGGGTTTGCGGTAGCATCATCGGCCCATGTGCAGCGCGCAGATGATGACGCGGCGCGATCCCGACGGCCTGAACCGTCGCAGCAATCGCAGCAACAACCGAATGAGCAGACCTCTCCCTCGAGTGACCCGCGAACCGAGGAAGCACTCGCATTTGCAGGTGTGGTAGTCAAAGAAAGCGGCCGGATTTTGCTGAAGGATCCAGTCACCAAGATGAATTACCAGTTGGATGATCAGTTGAAGGCGAGGCCGTATATCGGCAAGCAAGTAAAAGTCATCGGCAAGCTCGACTTGAACAGCAACACGATTCATATCGACAGCATCGAACCGGTGTCGTAGTTGCACTTAGATGATGGGCGAAACCTATGCTAGCTGAGACGCGAACTGGTTCTGAGTACGATCTTCCCACAGCGGTAACCTTCCTGCTTGCTGGAATTGCCTTGGGCGCGATCTTGAGTGTTCTATTCTCGCCGCTGCAAGAAAGCCCCTCTCTTCGCACGTCACCGCGGAGGCCGGAGCCCTCCGCCGCAGCGAATATTCGCTAGGGTTGTGCTCGAACAGCTTCTCCCTCGAAGAGAAACGGCGCCTTCCATTCGCTCGGCCGTGGCATCGGAATGGTATGCATAAAATCATCAGGTTCCCCGAGCACGAACTAAGAACTCCCGCCGAGCCGGCGCCCCCTCCCCTCAAAGAGCCTATTGATCCTCTGGAGAATCCAGACGCTCCCGTCCGGGAGCCCGACCCGCAAGATCCTGGTGAGATCTGATTGTCTGAGATTGATCGATCGGAGATTGATCGATTCATGAAGAGCGCTTATGCTGCCTTGCGGTGACCGACATCGCCTTCCTTAACTTTGATTTCAAGGTTCTCGTGCTTGATGTCGAGCCGCAAACGGTTGTAGATGCTCATATATTGGTTGGCGACCCACACGACCGAAAATAGAGATACGACATATCCCCGCCAGCCAATATAGAGCATCTGAAAATGTGTGAAGGGCAGAAAGGCTGCGGCAATGTAATGACTGAAAAGTATTCGCGGGTGAACAGGTAGAAGAACTTTCGGCGGTGCGTGCTTCTGGCCCCTTGGGCCTGTCTCTTGCAATATTCGCGTGGCTCGCGGAAGAGCTCTTCATGCGTAACCGTCCAGGCTACACATGCTACCGGAATCGCCAGCAAGAAGAGTCTTGCGGTTTGCGTCGCGAGTTGCGGATTAAGAGTTTCCATTTGGTGGCGTGGCGCCGATGTGACCGTAGCACGCCGCAGAGATCAGATGCGACCCTCCGACAAGAGGATGCTGAACGGGACTAACGCATGCGATGTGATATGGAGAAGCGGTCTGGAGAAGTGGTCTGAGGTGAGAGGGCAGATGTCGTTCCTGCGTCGTGCTCTACAGGGAACGTCGGATTGTCTCGCTTCTGCTTCAATTCGATACTCCGTAGAGTTCGTCGAAACCGCGCGCAGGCGCATCAAGGTGAGCTGAGTTGCAGACATGATTGCAGGCAATCCGAATGTCGGTCGTCGGCTGTTAATCCTCTCAATTGTGCTGATGGCGTTGATATTCCTTACGGCTGTGTTCGTAGGGCTGCGGAAGAGGACAGCTCCCGAAAACAACCCGCCACTCCATCCCGCCGTCTTTGTTACTGGCAAGGTTGTGCGTGATCTATGGGCGGATGAATAAAGCGGGAAGAACGCTTGGAAGGTCCCTCCCGCCGAGCGTTAAGCGGCTCGCTTGGAAGGACTCTTGGGCGTGCTTCGCTGTCCGCCGGCCTCTTGCTTACCTTCAGCTTGTGAATTAATCTGCTGCGCCAGTTGAGTCAGCTTCTCATCTGCCCGTTTCTCTTCTTCCAGTGTCTGCTCGATCAACGAGATCTGATCCGTTTCACCTAGCAATTCAGCGAATGCCCGCACTGTGCCATATCCGGCGATCTCGTAGTGCTCCACTCTTTGAGCGGCGCCGATGATCGCAGCGTCCATCACCTGTTCGCTGTAGTCTTCCCGCATTGTTTCGGCGCTTTCTTTGACCAGTCCGTCCATTCCCAGACATTTCCTGCTAGTTGGTTTCTCTTCGAGCATCTCGAAGATCTGCTCCAGGCGCGAAACCTGATCGGACGTCTGCCGTAAGTGCTCTTCAAATGCCTGGCGCAACTCTGCGTTCGCCGACGCTTTTGCCAACTTCGGCAACGCCTTTACCATCTGCGTCTCCGCGCTGTAGAGATCCTTCAATTCATCGATATATAGCTGTCGCAATGAGTCCTTTTTCATTTCGTTCCTCCGTGTTTGTAATTTCCAGCGACGAAGCGGAGGTCATCGACTGGAGCTAATCCGAAAACTATTTTGCTTCTTAGAGGCGAACAATACCCCGGATGCTGTACCACTTCGGGCGAGCTGCTCCGCAGCCGCTGAGGAGAGCGCTTTGGGGTTGCTGTTTCGACAATAATTGAGGCATCTTCTGAGGTGCTTTTTCTAGCGCGCTGCGCCAGCGCGATCCATGAGCGAGCTTTCGTTCTTGTGGTGAAAGTCGAGACCGAAGTGAGGTTCGTCGCGAGTGCCGGTTATCTTGAACGGAACTTCGGTCCCGGCCCCGTGCTTGTGAAAGAAAGGGTCAACGGGTTTTAGCAGAATCGACTTCCAACCCGTCGTCATTTGCGAGAGTTTCGCATCCAGCTTCAGTGTTCCGTGAAAGTCGAAAGTGTCACCGTCGAGGCTGTACTTGCCAGCCATATCCGCATGCGTTCCGGGAATCTGGAAATGCAGAAAAGAAAAAGAAAGTATTCCCTGACGCAGGGCGAATGTCCCCCGCAAATCAGATGAGATCGCGGTTGGCGCATCTCCGTGGGCAGGTTGGGGCTTGCCTTGACTGCGTAGGCTTAAGGAATCAATTCGATCTTGGATCTTGTTGCTGCTGAAGTAGGCGTCAGGAATATGGAAACTGCCGGCGAGTCTCAAGCGGTTCGCGATGTCGGCCTCACCGGGCGGAAGACTCAACTTAGTGTTCATTCCAACAGAGCCTGTCAGGATGGCCGGATCGGTCTTTACCCCGAGTTTCAACAGATCCTCAATCTTGGCGCGACCCAAGACAACTTCGAGTTCTATGTCGCGCCCCAGCGCATTCTTCATTCGAACGATCTTGCCTCTTGCGGTGAACGACGAATGCAAGACGGTAGCCGTTACCGGATCGAGGTAGGTATCGCCGTCGGTGCCATCAACAATTGCATGAAAACTAGTGTGCAGC
Source organism: Candidatus Sulfotelmatobacter sp. (assembly GCA_035695545.1). Lineage (GTDB taxonomy): Bacteria > Acidobacteriota > Terriglobia > Terriglobales > Acidobacteriaceae > Sulfotelmatobacter. Next base: position 64,310 of record DASRRV010000251.1, read on the forward strand.
GGCACTCGATGGCCACTGATATTAATCTGAAAGTCGGGAGTGTCGGTCTGTCCGTTGACCTCGATACGGCCAAGAGTCCCAGCATATTGTCCTGTGGAGGAAAGGGTTCCTCCGATTCCCTTCAGGGTTCCAAGGTCAGCGTTGGTGAAGGTATAGCTCCCACCGACAGCGGAGTCGCGCGGGCTCTCCTCTCTCAGGGGTCCAAACTCGCCGGTCGAACGGATATCACCCACGGGCTTGGGGTTGACCAGTGTTGCCTCGAAGCGTAAAGGCTGGCCGGGGCCGATGTCTTTCATCCGAAGATCGCTTATGTCGAATTCCAACGGCGCCTTGGCCGGATTTGCCGTATTGATGATGAGCTTAGTGTTGCTGCATACAAAGCGGTCGACCGTCATGCTCATCCTGCCCGAACGAGTGCGTAGTTCGTTCATCTGTTGGCGATTGCGCTTCGGCGGGACATTCATGGTTAGACCGTTGACGTAGATCGTGTCCACGTTCATGGGTTCGCGGAACAGATTGAGCAGAGCGGTCTGGAAGCTAAACTCTTCGACCGCGAGCAAAGGCTGAACGCCAGGTTCCCATGGATTTGGATCGGAAACACCGAAGATCTTTAGACTCTTGCCGTCAACGTGGATACCGTTCGCGATCCAAACGTGCAGTTCGCCAAGCTCGACACGGCTCTTGAACCGGGTGGAGAGAGTTTCGATGACCCGGTTGCGCAAAATCGGTTGAGCGCGAGTGCTTACGATCCGGGAGCAGACGGCCGCGACAGCGAGAACGATCAATAAGATTCCAAGCAGCCACCGCCATCTGCGCAGGCGATGTGGACTCGCGGGGCGAGAACTGGAGGATTCGGGCGGTACCGGAATTATTTGCGCCAAGATTCATTCTTAAGCCTGAGGAGACCATCTTGGAATCAGGTCTCTCATGCAGATTGGAGTGCCGAGTCTGAGTCTCAGGTAACGACAATACGGTCGAACCTGTAGGCGCGTAAAGGTTCGTACGCCATCAACCGTATTCAAGCGTCGATGTCGATCCGTTAGAAGTCTCTACAACGAACGAGGGATAAGGAGCACTACGAAGCAATGGGAGGACAATTGGGAGACCAATCGTTCCTCCTCGTTTGCTCGTGTCTCGTCTTGCTTTGAAGCACTCGGTCCGTTCTGGGCCAGGATCACCGGATTGCTCCCAGCCAGTTATTCTCGTACCCTGAGAGCGCGGTTTGTCCACCCGTTCAGGCTTATCTAACTCCCAAGAGGATGTCGACCGTCAACTGGTCGAGCAGTTCGTACGGCAAGCGCTTGGTGGCGATCTCGTCTTTGTTGAAGACGTGGGCGAGAAGTGCGGACGCTCCGGTTTCACAGTAGCGTCCGGTCGCCGGCGTGCCCGGTGGAGTGGATGCGATCGCCTTTAAGATCGATTGAATCTCGGAATCAGCGTTCCAGCGCGCGGCCTTTTCTTTGAGGATCAGGTACGTGCGCATGCATCCGCGGGCAAAGTCTTTAACGCCCGTATAGTCTTCGGTGCGGTAGGCGTGAGCGTCGAAATGGCGCGGGCCAGCGTAGCCGACGTCCTCAAGAAACTTCACCAGCCAGAATGCTGATTTCAGATTCGAGGAGCCAAAGCGCAAATCCTGGTCGTAACGGCCGGGCATTTGATCGTTCAGGTCGATGTGGAATAGCTTTCCAGCGTCCCAAGCCTGGGCGACGGCGTGGGTGAAGTTGAGTCCGGCCATGTGTTCGTGAGCGACCTCGGGATTAACGCCGACCATCTCAGGATGATCCAGAGTGGGGATGAATCCCAAATAATTTCCGGTGGTCGCCATGTAGATGTCGGCACGTGGCTCGTTTGGCTTTGCTTCCATCGCGAAGCGGAAGCCGTATTTGCGTGCGATGTTGTATTCGCAGAGATAGTTGATGGCCTCGCGTAGGTGTTTGATGGCCTCGTCGGCGCGGCGGCAGGCGTCGGTTTCTACTCCTTCGCGACCTCCCCACAGCACGAAGATCTTGGCTCCCAGTTCGGCTCCCAGGTCCATGGCGCGCATGGTCTTCTGCAGCGCGTAAGCGCGCACCTCGGGATCGCTGGCCGTGAACGCGCCGTCGCGAAAGACGGGATGGAAGAAAAGAGACACGGTGGCCATGGGCACGACGATGCCGTTTTGCTGGCAAGCCTTCTGAAATTCCCGGACGATGCGGTCGCGCTCCGACAGAGTTGCGTCGATCGGCACCAGGTCGTTGTCGTGCAGGTTCACGCCCCAGGCTCCCACTTCGGCGAGCATCGAGACAACTTCGACGGGGGAAATGTGCGGGCGCGTGACGTCTCCAAAGGGGTCGCGGCCGCGGTTGGCTAGCGTCCACAATCCAAAGGAGAACTTATGTTCGGGTTTCGGGCTGTACGATCCGTTCTTGTCTGTCATGAAGGCTTACACCTGCTCCCTTTCTTTTCTTTATGATCGAAAATTGTTGGGCGAGTTGTTTGCTAGCTTGTGGTGCGTAGTTAATTCACAAGCTCTACTCACGGGTTCAACTTAGAGCACCATTCGTCAGTTGGGCCGCTCCGCCTGTGGAGAGCTCAAAGACGGCGGAGAAGAGGACATTTTGCGCACCATGTCCTCATCCGCCCTGTCGGCTTTCTCGCGAAGTTCGCGAACCTTGGCAAACTCTTTCTGGGACTCTGCCGTTTTCCCCATCTCCTGGTACACGTGCGCCAGACGGTAGTGCGCGTCGGGCTCAGCCGGATCCAATGCAACGGCGCGCTGTAGGGCCACGACTGCCTCTGGATACTGCTTCAGCTGCGCCAGTATTACGCCCAGATCGATGGCGGCGATGCGAATGTCGCTTTTCTTCTGCATCGACTTCCGAAGCAAAGTGACCGCGTCTGGATCGTTCTTCTTCATGGCGATGTCGCCGAGGTAGGCGAGGGCCTGCGCGTGATCGGGATCGAGAGCCAGTTCGGCTTCGAACTCGCGCTTGGCATCGTCATACTGATGCGACTTCCAGTACAGGTAGCCCAGTCCGAAGTGGACATTAGGCTCACGCGGACTCGCCTGCGCGGCGGCCTGAAACTCAGCGATTGCCTCGGGTGTCTTGCCCAGGCCGTCCAGGGCCTCACCCATTAGGGTGTGAGTCTCTGCAGAATCGGGATTCTGCTGCAGAAGCAGCCGGAACTCCTCCAGAGCGCAGGAGTAGTTTTTGGCCCATAGGCAGCTCTGCGCCAAGAGGTGATGCAACTCCAGGTTGCCGGGGTCGCTCTTAGTCGCGGGCTCCAGATACTTGATGGCTTCGGCGAATTCATGCGCTCCGTAGTAGCTGAGTCCGAGCAGCGTACGGGCCTGAGCGTTGGAGGGATCGGCCGCCAGGGCGGTGCGAAGGGCGGCGGCGGCGGGCTTGAAATTGCCCTGCTTAAACTCAGCCAGTCCCAGGTTGAGTTGGACGCCGGGCAGCTTGGGGTTCAGGTCGAGCGCCTTGCGATAGGCCGAGGCCGCCTCGCGAAACTTCTGATCTTTTGAAAGGGCGACTCCCAGGCTGGCAAAGGCCCCGGCATCGCTGGGGTTCCGCACTGTTATCGTTTTCCAGGCTTCGGCGGCTTCCTGCCATTTCCCTTGGTGTTCGAACTCCATCGCGTCAGCAGGTGTCTGGGCTGTTCCGCTGACCGCGCAGCAAAAGAGCAGCGCCACAGCAACGAGGGTGGGATCCAGCTTCATTCTGGACATCCAGAGACCTGCGATCTTATCGAATCGTTGATTGTTTTGCGACAGCGCGAGCGGGCGGAGAAAATGCGGAACAGACATGGGCTGTAGAAAGTCCCGCCCGCACCAGGTTCGATGCGGGCGGGGAATTTTGGAATACGTCTTAGAGACTTAGAACATCAGCTTCAGAGCGAATTGCCACTGCCGGGCATCATAGGAGTTCTTGACCTGGCCGAAATCGCCAGCGCCGAAGTTCGTGCTGATGCCGCCAGTGTTTGAGTTCCCCTGGAACTGCGTGTGGTTGAAGGCGTTGAAGGCCTCGGCGCGGAACTCCATCCTGAACCTTTCGGTAAAGGCAAAGTTCTTGAGAAGCGCCAAGTCGAAGTTATTGCGGCCCGGTCCACGAATTGCGTCGAATCCGAGGTTACCGTAGCAGTCCGTTCCAGGACCACCCGGCGCGCAAACCGGTGCGGAGAACGCGGACGTGTTGAACCACGCCGCTGCGGTTTTAGGATAAGAGATCGACCCATTAACATCAGGCCGTGTCCCCGAGTTGCTAATGTAGCTCGCAGCGGTGGTTCCGTTCACTCCGAGATTGATCGGTGCCCCCGAATTCTCAGTGATAATTCCGGAGAATTGCCACCCGCCCAACCCCGCTTTCAGAGCTCGGCTGCTGGCATTTCGGAATAGCGGAAGATCATAGACGAAGTTGGCAAAGAACACGTTCCTGCGGTCATAAACAGACGGTCCGAAATCGTACCGCCATCCCTGGTAAGGATTCGCGGCATTGTTGAGGTCGCCACCACTGCCCGAGGCGGTAGTTGCATCGAAAGCCTTCGCCAGTGTGTAAGAAACTTGCACGTGAAGGTCACGCTTGAAACTTCCGGTCAGCGAAGTCTGCAGCGAGTTGTAGTGAGCATTTGCTCCGTTGTACGCCAGGCGCATGTTGCCGAAACCCGGATAGGTGAGTACCTCGTTGTAAGGGAGGCCTCCGGGTAGTCCGTTGGCTGTGTGCGCAGGCGTGTTGACGAAATTCCCTAGGTCAGCCAGCGGCGGTAGGTTGATCGCTTGATAGTAGTTCAGGCGCCGGCCTTGGCTGCCCACATACGAGACATTCAGCACCGCGTGCGTACCAACGGCCCGTTGCAAGCCACCACTGTACTGATAGCTCACAGGAGTTGGGTAATGGACGGCGATACCAGTGACGCCCAAAGCAAGCACCGGCAATTCAGCGGCTGAGATGACATTGCCCGAACCAAGGTTAAGCCCAGGGTTGTCGAGCGACACGCCATTCAGTGTAGGGTTCGGATCGCCCGGGGGGTTCACGGCGCCGTTGTACATATCGTTGCCTTGAATCCGTTCGTAGGAGACACCGAAGCCACCGCGCAGAACTGTCTTGCCTTGGCCAGTCAGGTCATAGGCAAAACCAAGGCGCGGGCCCCAATTGTTCCAGGAGTCGTTTACCAAACCCTTGGGAATACCGTTTACACCCCCAGTGCCGATGCCGTTGAGGTAGAACTGATATCCGCCAAGAGCTGGATTGGTGCTCGTGACCAACCCTGGGCTCGGGCCACCAGGACAGCTTCCAGCAGGCGAGTTGACGCT
>DASRRV010000252.1:0-12322 GCA_035695545.1 Candidatus Sulfotelmatobacter sp.
TTCGGCTTACAGGTCCGGCTGCCACAAGTCTTTAGTTTCAGTTACTTGCAAAGCCCGAGGTTCGATTGTGACGCCGGTGTGACGCAGTCGAACGGTATCGGATGGAAGCTCGGTCTCCACTTGTAGAGAATCGCCTTACGAATGAGACCGGAAAAAGGGGCGAACCACACTCGTGAACTCCTGCGGAGAATCCGCGAACTCACCGAGATGAACGCCAGGCGTTAGATACTCACACTGCGATAAAACCAACTGACAATCCCCCAAGAAGACACGCTGGCCGGACTGCTTTTTCGCTTTGTCCGCTGACACCCAGCGACGTCTGCAAGTTGTGAGATGATTCTTTGATCGAGATCGAGGAATCTGGCAGTAGAAGGTAATGATGGCTTTACGTGAACGATTCTGATCCCAAACTCTTGGATCTGCAATCTGCTATTGCCGAGGTGCAGCGCCTACGCAAAGAAAATGTTCGTCTGCTGTGTCTTTTGCAGGAGCACGGCACACAGCTTCCGGGGGCGCAGTCCACGATTGGTATTCCCGTCACAACGAGCGTCCTACCAAGTGCTCATACGCCTGTCTTGAAAGCTGAACAACGGATCGCATTGTTCCGGAGCCTGTTCCATGGGCGCGACGATGTTTATGCCGTTCGTTGGGCGAACGCCGACGGGCGATCTGGGTACATGCCCAAGGCAGATCGTGACTGGAAGGCCTATCTTCACGCAAAAGACGAGGATCGCAAGAAGGTCGATCGCCTGACTCGAAAGTTCAGGCCGATAACTGACGACGTAGTGCGTGGGCACCTCGTCGGAGACCACACCATCGGCATATATACGCTCCTGCAGGACGAGACCTGCTGGTTCCTCGCAGTCGATTTCGATAAGAAAACCTGGCAAAAGGATGCCGCTGCTTTTCTGGCCGTATGTTCCGAACTGAGCGTGCCAGCGGCACTAGAGCGTTCACGGTCAGGGAATGGTGGGCACGTGTGGATCTTCTTCGACCGAGCGATCCCAGCAACCACAGCGCGAAAACTGGGCTGCACAATCCTGACTCAAACCATGGAGTCCCGTCACCAACTTGGACTGGATTCGTACGACCGCTTCTTTCCCAACCAAGACACGATGCCGAAGGGAGGGCTTGGCAACTTAATCGCTCTGCCTCTGCAGAAGCTTCCGCGCGCGGACGGAAACAGCGTTTTCGTAAATGCGGAGTTTCGTCCCTATGATGATCAATGGGCGTTTCTGGCGAGCGTGAAACGTATGCCCGCTTCTGCTGCCGAGGCCATCGTTCTGGAAGCTCAACGAAGTGGGGATCTTGTCGGAGTGAGGATCAGCTCTGCGGAAGATGAGGGACAAGATCCTTGGACGTTGCCACCATCCCGAAAGCGAGCGGAGCGTCCGATCCCAGGCCCCCTTCCGGTACGGGTCCAGATTGTTCGCGCCAACCTCCTGTATATCGAAAAGAGGGATCTTCCTTCCGCGATGCTGAACCGGTTGCTGCGCCTGGCAGCATTCCAAAACCCTGAATTTTACAAGGCGCAGGCAATGCGGCTTCCCACGTTCAATAAGCCGCGGGTCATTGCTTGTGGAGAGGAACTCACTAACCACATCGCCGTGCCACGCGGTTGTCTGGCGGAAGTGATCGAGCTGTTGAAATCCCACCACATCAGGCCCGAAATCAATGACGAACGGTTCGCTGGTGTTCCAGTAGAGGTGGCGTTCTCCGGCCAACTGCGCCCATTGCAGCAGGATGCGGTTGATGCGTTCGCCCAGCACGATGAAGGAATCCTCTGCGCTCCCACGGCTTTTGGCAAGACAGCTGTCGCAGCATGGTTGATCGCGTCACGGAAGGTAAACACATTGATCTTGGTGCATCGTCAACAGTTGCTGGACCAGTGGCGTGCAAGATTGGCAATGTTTCTCGGTCTTCCCACCAAGTCAATCGGCCAAATCGGGGGAGGGGCAGCCAAACGCAGTGGCTGTGTGGATATTGCCATTCTTCAAAGCGCCCACGACAAGGAAGGGGTAAAAGACTTCGTGGCAGAGTATGGTCAAGTGATTGTTGACGAGTGTCACCATCTGTCGGCGTTTACCTTTGAGCAGGTGATGAGGCAGGTGAAAGCGAAGTACGTCGTCGGACTTACAGCAACTCCCGAGCGGAAAGATGGACACCATCCCATCATCTATATGCAGTGCGGTCCGATTCGATTCAAGCTCAGCGCCCGCTCAATGACGGCAGCTACGCCTTTCGAGCATGAAGTAGTTCCACGGTTGACGGACTTTCGCTTGCCGCCTGAGCAAACCGATATGACGATTCAGGAAGTATACGCAGCACTCGTCGATGACCGCGTCCGCAATGAGTTGATTCTCAACGATCTCATCCAAGCAACCGCGGACGGGCGCTCACCGTTGCTTCTTACTGGCAGAACTGATCACCTGAAATACTTCGAGGCGGAGCTTGCTAGTAAAGTGAAAAACCTGTTCACGCTGAAGGGTGGGACGGGGAAGAAACAACGACGATCGATTGCAGAAGCAATCGCGGCTGTGCCGGAGTGTGAGCCCAGAGTCATTCTGGCAACCGGCAGTTACATAGGCGAAGGCTTCGATGACGCTGGCCTGGATACACTCTTTTTGGCGATGCCTATTTCGTGGAAGGGAACGGTTCAGCAATACGTGGGGCGTCTCCACCGGCTTCACGACGCGAAGCGTATCGTCCGGGTCTACGATTACGTCGATTCCAATGTACTGATGTTGGCTCGGATGTACGCACGCCGACTGAAAGGCTATGGACTCATCGGTTATACGGTCCGGGATCGCCGCGACGGCCATGATTTGGATCGGAGCATTGAGAATTAATTTCGCAAAAGAGTCACTGGCCGAAATGGAGGAATTTTACCAGCGAATCAGGGACCCATGCGGATGGTACATATGCGGAAGCTGAAAACAGCACTTTGAGACAAATCTTCCTTCCCTCAAGGCGAGACTGAAGGAACTGATCGAGGAAGCGGTAGTGGATGCTTACACCGAAGAAGAACAAACTGTGGGGTTCCTCACGATGATTGAGAAGCATCTAGCGTTGCCGTTCACGGTGAAGATCCTGGGCGTCGACGCTGACGTGGAGAAGATCGACATGACCTTGGATGGCCAAATTGTTGCCGTTTGCCGCCGCGGCAAAACGCGAAAAAGGGTCCCAATTCTGGACCTGCCTCTGCCCGCGCCGGCGCCAGTGGGCGCGGAATGGACAGCAGCTTATCGCCAGTGGCACGGAGGGTTCTAGTTGAGCGAATACCAGTACTACGATTTTCGGGCGATCGACCGTCCGCTGACGAGAAATGAGATGGCAGCATTGCGGGCCATCTCGACGCGAGCCGCAATTAGCACTACAAGCTTTACGAACCACTACGAGTGGGGAGATCTGAAGGCCAATCCGAGCAAGCTTCTGGAGAAGTACTTCGACGTTTTTGTTTACGTAGCGAACTGGGGAACTCATGAGTTCCATATTCGCCTTCCGCAGAAGTCGGTGGATTACAGACTTTTCTCGGCCATGGCTCGCGGCGAACTCGTGCGGGTGCGAAATGCCGCGAGATCCGTGATCGTTGAGTTTGGAAGCGAGTCGGAGTGGGATGGCGAGGACGATGGAACCGGATGGATGGCCTCCCTGATGTCTCTGCGCTCAGATTTGCTTCGCGGCGATCTCCGATGCCTTTATCTCGGGTGGCTCCGTTACGCGCAGGATGAAGAATTTGGTCAAGATGACCTGGAACCGCCCGTTCCTGCGGGCTTGGGGGAACTGTCTGCTCCTCTCCATGCGTTGATCGAGTTCCTTGAAATCGACGAAGACCTCGTTGAAGTTGCCGCTCAAGCTTCAAAATCGCGTGCTGCCGAACCGAGTCCTAAAGAACTGTCCAAGTGGGTCCGACGTTTGCCGGAAAAAGATAAGAACGAGTTACTCATCGCTGCAGCAGTGGAGCCGGGTGAGCGCTGGCGGAACGATTTCGTGCGGCGTTTTCAGCGTGAGAGCTTGCAACAGTCCTTGCACACGGCTGCAACCGCACGACGGAGTGTGGGCGATATCCTAGCAGCGGCCCACACGCGAGCGAAGGAACGAATCCAGCGGCTGAACGAACGCCGCGCGGCAGAGGAGACACGACGAAAGGCCGAGGACGAGGCAAACCGGACTCGGTATCTCGATCAACTGGGGAGACGCGAACCGGAAATCTGGAAGCAGGTCGCTGTACATATCCTGAAGCGGCAGCCCAACGACTATGCCAAGGCGGTCGGCTTGCTCACCGACTTGCATGAACTCGCAGTCCGCCGGGGCAAAATGGCTATATTTCAGACGGAACTTGAGAGCATCCGGCAGACACACGCTGCCAAGGAGAGCTTCTTGCGTCGACTTGCCAAGGCAAACTTGTCGGTAGGCGGATCGCAGTCTACCCGGAAACAATCGTTACGACCGCCCATTGTGACTCCGGTGTGACGCAAAACCTGCCATCAGTGACAAAGCTGACATCATTGACACTTCTGGCGACTGATTTCAAATAAGTTGTCTGTTTGCAATGCAGTCCGGCGAAGTCATTGCGGTGAATAGCATGAACATTATCCGCACAATATGCGGTTAATAATTGCGGTGAATATAGGCTATAATCTCCGCAGGTGATGCGGAGAATGCATATCCATGAACTAGCCGACTGGCCTCACTTTCACTGGAATGGTGACCGCCTGGCCAGGCCCCTGGCCGAGGTGCGTCACCGACAGGGTCTATTGATCGGCCACATGCGAGCCCTGAGCTTCAATCTCCGCCAAGAAGCAGTGTTGCAGACGCTTACGGCCGACGTCATCAAAAGCAGTGAGATTGAGGGCGAGAAGCTTGACGCAGAACAGGTGCGGTCCTCGATCGCCCGCCGCCTGGGGATAGATATCGGCGCGCTCAAGCCTGCTGACCGCAACGTCGAAGGCGTCGTCGAAATGATGCTCGACGCGACACGCCACTATGACCAGCCGCTTACCGCTGAAAGGCTGTTCGCGTGGCACGCCTCCCTTTTTCCCACCGGGCGCAGCGGCATGCACAAGATAAAAGTTGGAGCCTGGCGTGACGACAGCACGGGGCCGATGCAGGTCGTTTCCGGTCCGATAGGCAAGGAGCGTGTCCACTTCGAGGCACCGGCCGCTCCGCGCGTCGACCAGGAGATGAACGCATTCCTAGACGGGTTCAACGCGGAGTCCGACATCGATCCGGTCATGAAAGCAGGGCTCGCCCATTTGTGGTTCGTTTCCATTCACCCGTTTGACGACGGCAACGGCCGCATTGCTCGCGCTATCGCCGACATGGCCCTCGCGCGCTCAGAGAACAGCTCCCAACGCTTCTACAGCATGTCTGCGCAGATCCGGCAGGAGCGCGCGGCCTATTACGACAGTCTTGAACAGACGCAAAAAGCGAACATGGATATCACGCCGTGGATGGAGTGGTTCTTGGGATGCCTTGGCCGCGCCATCGATGGTGCGCAAACTGTGCTCAGCGCTGTCCTCGCCAAGGCTCGATTTTGGGAGCGCATACAGGGGGTTGCCATTAACGACCGTCAGCGACTTGTGCTTAACAGGCTCCTTGACGGTTTCGAAGGCAAGCTCACTACGACCAAATATGCGAAACTCACCAAGTCTTCGCAGGACACCGCCCTCCGCGACCTCGGGCATCTGGTTAAGCAGGACATTCTGGTTCGTAGTTCAGAAGGGGGCCGCAGTACAAGTTATGCGCTCGCGAACATTCCTTGACCGGACTTGGTCGCATACGGGCTTGCACCCGCGTTGCAGCCGTCTAGCGACGAACCGTGGCGTGAGGCCGCGGGAAAGGAAAGTTGTGACGCCGGTGTGACGCAAAACCTGCCATCACTGACAAAGTTGACATCATTGACACTTCACCGCGATTGATTTCAAATAAGTTGCCTGTTTGCAACGCAGTCCGGCGAATTCGGCTTATAGGTCCGGCTGCCACAAGTCCTTATTTTCAATCGCTTACAGAACACCAAATCCGGTTGTGACGCCAGTGTGACGCAGTTGAACGGTGTCGGACGGGAGCTTGATCTTTGCTTGTTCGGAGAATCGCCTTGCGCCTGAGGTGGAAAAAGGGTCAGCCGCACTCCACACAAACCACCCTGATCCAGTCTCAGTGGAAATTCATGATGCTACCTGCGAAAAACCCGCGAATTCACCGATATGCACCTCGGCGTTAGACATCCGCACGCGAAAAGGAACTGACAAGCCCCGAAAAGACGTCGTGTGTGGACTTCTTTTTCGCTTCCTCTGCGGACACCCAGGGACGTCCGCGGGGTGTGACGTTATTCTTTGATCAAGTTCTGGCAGGAGAAGGTCATGATAGCTCTACTTGAACGAATCGGATCCCAAACTATTGGACCTGCGATCTGGCCCTGCTCAGGTGCACACCTTCGAGAAGAAATGTCCGTCTACGCCCTGTCAATTTAGTTCTATTATGGAACTATATTGAGGGGCACTCAAATACGGGATCATACTGCCAACATGTGCAAGAATTGCGAGGTCTGAGCCAGGTCAGTTCAAAACGGTATCTCCCAGTCCTCTTGCGTGGACAAATCTGTGCCCTCCTCATCCTCTGGGACAATGACTTCTGCTTCTTCCGAATTGGATTGGGCAAAGACTTCCCTACTCTCCCAGTCCCAGGTATGGGCAAAAATCAAGCCCGTGGCCTCCAACTTGCGTAGCAGTTCCGGATGCTTCTGCGCAAGGAATTTGAGTCTCCTGGTTTTGTACGGCTTTAGCCGGGCAACTTCCAGGACAATCTCGGCGAGACCGACGACCTGCGGATTATCCGACTTCTCCATTTGTCGAAGGCGAATCACATTCTTTTCGGAGATATGCGATTGTTTGAGAAACCGGAAGATATCGTCCTGATCCTCGATGGCTCGGCGCTCGGTCTTCGGCTTCGCCCGGCACCGCTTGCACACATGGATCTTGTGACCTTTGCCTGAGAACTGCTCGTTCGGCCGCTCACGCCCGCAGATCCTGCAGTAATGGCCCATACCCATCCTTTATGCCTACAAGCCCGCTCGACAAAATTCTCGGTTGCGCCGATCCTACGGTCGATTGTGACCGAACCTCCTCTTATCCCGACCCCGCCTCAATTTTCGCACAATACGTTTCTTGCTTCGTTGCTATTGTTATTGTCACAAGAACGCTACGAAAGTAGAAGCTCGAGGTCCTCGGGCTTCAGGTTCCGAATGACTCTGCTCTCGGCACCGATGATTTCGGCGGCCAGGTCGCGCTTGCTATTTTGCAACTCGAGGATCTTCTCCTCGACGGTGTAACGGGTGATCAGCCGATACGCGAAGACCGGGCGCTGTTGTCCGATGCGGTGCGTGCGATCCACCGCCTGCGCTTCCACGGCCGGGTTCCACCAGGGATCGAGGATGAATACGTACTCGGCGGCGGTAAGGTTCAGCCCGACTCCACCTGCCTTTAAGCTGATCAAGAAGATTCTGCAGCTTGGGTCATCTTGGAACCGCTCGACTCTGGCCTGGCGGTCGCGAGTCGCGCCATCGAGGTATTCGTAAACGACGCCACTTTCATTCAGCCGCTCACCAACAATTTTCAGCAGGCTGGTAAACTGCGAGAACACCAATGCCTTGTGTCCTTCGTCGAGGACTTCGCGCAATTGCGCAAGCAGCGCTTCGAGTTTGGCACTGGGATCTCCAATGCGTTTGGGGTCGAGCAGTGCGGGATGGCAAGCGACCTGGCGCAGACGCAACAAGGCTTCCAGAACCTGGATCTTTGATTTAGTCAAGCCGTCCGTTTCGATTCGCTTCAGCAGTGACTCGCGATAGTGCTGACGCAACTCGTCGTAGAGGTTGCGCTGGGCGGTCTCCATCTCACAATAAATCGTCTGCTCGCTCTTGGGCGGAAGTTCCTGCGCCACTTCCTGCTTGGTCCTGCGCAGAATTAATGGCCGCAGGGCCTGAGCCAGCAAGCGGCGCGTGTCTTCCGTGGGATTGCGCCATGTGCTGCCCGCGACCTTGAAAACGCTGGCTGCGCCAAGCATTCCGGGATTGAGAAACTCAAATAGGCTCCAGAGTTCGCCGAGATGATTCTCGACCGGAGTGCCACTCAGTGCCAGACGATATCGTCCACGCAAAAGGCGTACTGCCTTCGACGATTCAGTGTCGGCATTCTTGACCGCCTGGGCCTCGTCGAGGATGACGTAATCAAATTCGAGATCCTTAAGAGAAAGGATATCCCGGCGCAGCGTACCATAGGTGGTCAGAATCACGTCACAGGCCGCGAAGTCGTTGCCATCGCGGGCCATGCCGGTGTGATCCAGAATCCGCAGTTGAGGCGTGAAGCGCCCCGCCTCCTCTTTCCAGTTAAACACCAGGGATTTCGGCACCACGACGAGGGACGGTGCGATTGGCTGGCCGATGCAGCGCAACGCGCGACGCATTTCGAGAAGAGCCAGCACCTGCGCCGTCTTGCCCACACCCATATCATCCGCCAGGCAACCACCGAAAGAGAATCGTTGTAGAAAAAGCATCCACGCCAATCCTTCGCACTGATAATCGCGCAAACGGCCGGCGAACCCCTCAGGCTGTGCAGTGTTCTCCACCGCACCCAATTGGTGCAGTTCGCCTCGGACGCGGGCGAACGTCTGGTCCCATTGCGCTTCGGGCTGTGTGGCCAGCAGGGCGTCGAGAAGTCCCGCCTGAGAACGGGTAAAGTGAATGTGTCCGTTTTCGGGAGAACCCATTCCGGCCAGGGGACCGATCCGGCGCAGCCATTCCTCCGGCAGCATTCCGTAGGTTCCGTCATCGAGCTGCACCATGTTGTTACCGCGACGCAGGGCCGCGAGCAATTCTGGCAGCCGCGCCTTGGTGTTGCCGTAATCCACTTCGCCGTGCAATTCGAACCAGTCCACACCGCTGGACACTTCGAGCCGGTACGATCCCGGCCGGCGGAAGATTTTTCCCTCGGCGTCAATGTGCCATCCCGCCTCGACCAGCGACCGCACGATCCGTGGCAGCTTGCTCGCCGCAAACCCGCGGGCAGGTTCGGGTTCCCAGTAACTCGGTTGGCCTCGTTTCACGCCCAGTTGATCGAGCAGTGTATTAGCCGCTGCTTCGGCGTCGAAATCGCGCCTCAGAAACCGGCGGCCGGCAGCGTCAAACACGCCCCGCGAGGAATCGAACTCCGGCACAATCCGGTCGTCGTAGGCAAACGAGAGGTCCGCTTGCAGGCGCCCTGGCCCTAGGCGAGTCGGCGCTTGGGAAATTTTCAGACGCGGCGCGGGAATTGACGCCAATTCCTCGTACCGCATTTCCTCTGGCACAGTCAGCGGCGGCAGGTTTCGGGAGCAGAGCAAGGCAGCCAGGAATTGATCTTTTTCGCTCTCGGGGGCCACAATCGAGCATTTCTTGCGAAGCGCTGAAATCCACCCAAACGAAGCTTCCTGGGCGCATCGTGCCACTCGGTCCGTGGTAAGTAGAAGGCCAGGTGCGACCAGAACCGGGACCGTCAGTTTCATTCGCTCTTCACCACGGTGAAAAAATCCGGTGAGCGCACACTGTCCGTCTTCCGCCTTGCCCAACTCAAGCCCAAAACTCCAAGCCTCGCCGTCATCCCAGGCCAGCGGCAGCAAAGCTTCGGGTTCGTTCTGAGGCCGCAAGTAGCAGCGGCCGGTTCTCAACATGAGAGGCATGAGCATAGCGCTCAGTGCAGGGGGAAGCATTGACAATTCGGGAAGACGTTCATAAGGATTCAGGTATCCATAGGCGTGCGTCTGTGTTCCAGCGAGCATCGACAGTACTTGTTGGTCTTCGGTTACGGGGAGACGCTGAATCTGGCTGCGCTTCATCGCGAGCGGCTTGGAGCGTGTCCAGCTGCCGTCTTTCTTGCGATCACGAGATTCCAGCGTGAGGCACAGCCCGCCGTCCGATAGACACCTTGAAATGTCCACGATGTATAGAACCTCCCGCTTAGCCGGCCAGGTGGACTCCGGCGCGGCCGGCCGAGAGCCGGGGGCGACGATCTCGTTGAATTGCTGTTGCCACGATGGCGGTTTCAGCGCCCGCTGTCGAGTCGTGACAGGTACGCGCGAGCGGGAAACCGAGTCTCGCCACCTGGCCCTTAGCGTCTTGAGATCAGCCTCGTCAAAGGGCAATTCAGAATCGTCGCTCAATACCAGTTGCGGCGCGGAAGTAGCCCAAGAGAGGCCGCCCTGTGCCTCGGCTGCCAGAATCGTGGCCCAGAGATGCTTGCATGGGACGCCATTGTCCACGAAGTAGGGGCAGTCACACCAGACCGACAGCATTCCGTCTCTGAAATTCAGCTCTACATCATAAGTCTGCGAACCGCGTACCCGGGCGTGAAACTGGGTTTCAGAAGCCCGCTCAATACGGACTTGGTCGCGCCAATAATATTCTTCGCCCCGATGCCGGACGTTCTTGCTGAATTGCGGTGCCAGTAGCGTGGAAAGATTCAAGGACATGTTTCAGGCCTGACGGTATTTTATCGAATAGAAGAAGTGGAGCATAAGCGCAAGCGTCTGGATCGAAACGAACATTGAGAAGACTCCTTACAAAGCATCGTAGAAGGAACTCTATCGGGTCCTGAAGACCTGGACGGGGAGGATCGAGTAATTCTTGTGCCAGACAGTCAGACACTAGCGCTGCCACCGGTTTGCACCGGAGAAGGCGCGTTCCGATGAGCCGACGACTATTCGGCTTTTTGAACGCAGCAAACCTCAGCGTTCCCTCTTCGTTTGCCGCATCGGGTACATACGATGTCCGTAGCGCCGAGTCGGGCTCACTCGGTGCAATCGGCGAATTTGTGACGCCTGTGTGACACAAAACCTGCCATCACTGCCAAAGTTGACATCATTGACACTTCGCAGCGACTGATTTCAAATAACTTGTCTGTTTGCAACGCAGTCCGGCGAATTCGGCTTACAGGTCCGGCTGCTACAAACCTTTCTTTTCAAATGCTTGCACAGCCCTAAGCTTGATTGTGGCGCCGGTGTGACGCGCTCAAGTCACTCGGTACGAAAAATGAATGGTCGTCCGTCGTCTTGCCGCCGTCCGGAAAACTTCAATTTGGCCCGCGCCAATGTCAGAACCCTTCGCTTCAAAAAGCTTCCGCCATTCCGACCTTACGCTGATGTTCAAAACCACGTTTGAGGTATTCACCAGGGTTGGCCCCGACAACTCGCTTGAACGCCTTGCTGAACGCAGCGTCGGACTCGTAACCGACCGACCGAGCGACGTCTATGAGTTTCTTGTCACGCTGTTGTAGCAACTGCATCGCCTTCTGCATCCGCCACTCAGTTACATATTCCAGTGGTGTTTGTCCGAGTAGCTCTTTAAAACGTGCTGCAAACGCGGAGCGAGACATGCCCGCGGCTTCGGCCAGGGATTCGACCGTCCAGGGTGTATTCACTCTGTCGTGAATGGCACTCAGGGCAGTGCCGATTTGAGGATCGAAAATCGCACGAAGCCATCCTTTGTTGCGTTCCGGTCCCGACGCGATATGCGCCCGGAGTGCCTGGATAAACAGAACCTCGGCTAGCCGAGTCGTGACTACTTCAGATCCCGGCGCTTGTTCTGTCATTTCTGACGCCAGCGTCTGCATGGTGTTGTGAAGAGCAAGAGTGCGTGCCTGATCGGCCTTAATCAGAATGAAGCTCGGCAGTAATTGAGTGATCGGCTTCAGGCTGGCGCGATCGAAACTCAAGGACCCACAGACGATCGTCGTCGGTGCGCCACCACCTCCATAATGAGCGACGCTGTTGGCCTTGGCCGCGATCTCGCGGAAGCTCCACCTCGGACGTGTTCGCGGGTTGTCGCGCAAAACAATCGAAGTCCCCCGTGCCAGCAAAATGCAATCACCACCGGTGAGGGGAATCGGCTCCGGAATCCCTTCCACACTCAGCCAGCAGTTGCCGCGCGAAAGCATGGCGAAGTGCGCCAAGTCTGTGGGTGAAATCTTTTTGTCGGAAGGCGTGAATTTGTCCTCGGCCTGCTTCTCCTTTATTACGCCCCACAGGGCTGTAGCTTCGAGCCTGTGCTGACCGAAAGCGGTTACGTGCATCGTTCGGAAGATGTCTGTTATCGGGTCCAACTGAGCCTCTCTGTTTGGACGATTAGACAAAATATCAGGACTCTTGAGCAGTTCTCGTCCACTGTCAAAGAAATCTATCTCTCTGTAGTGAATTCTACACATCGACAGAAGGAGCAATTATGGGAAAGCTTGAGGGTAAGGTTGCAGTCATCACGGGTGGATCGAGCGGCATGGCTCTGGCGAGCGCCAAGCGC
>DASRRV010000253.1:0-29381 GCA_035695545.1 Candidatus Sulfotelmatobacter sp.
GGCACAGACGGTGCATCCGGAGTTTCAAAGCGACTGGGTGCCGGGGCTCAAGAAGGCCGTTCTCGCGGAACGTTAGACATCCCCACGATATTCCTTGATGATGGATGCACAGGCACACGCATGTTTATTGATGAGGCGAAAATTAAGGTTAAGGCGGGGGACGGCGGCAACGGCTGCATGGCGTTCCGGCGCGAGAAGTTCGTGCCGCGTGGCGGGCCTTCCGGTGGCGACGGCGGTAAGGGCGGCGACGTGGTCATGGAGTCGAGCGAGCGCCACAATACCCTGGTGCATTTCCGCTTCAATCCCGAGCATCAGGCTGAGCGCGGACGGCACGGCGAGGGTTCGAATAAGACTGGGCGCGATGGCGTCGGCGTTGTCCTGAAGGTTCCGGTCGGGACCATTGTTTACGACGACGAAACCGGAGACAAGGTTTTCGAGTATACGCAGCCCGACGAAAGTTTTGTGATTGCCCGCGGAGGACGCGGCGGGCGCGGGAATGCGCGATTTGCCACGTCAGTGCATCAGGCGCCACGCGAGCATGAGCCCGGGCGTCCGGGCGAGGAACACGTTTACAGGCTGGAATTGAAGTTGCTCGCCGATGTGGGTCTGGTTGGATATCCGAACGTGGGCAAGTCGACTCTGATCTCGCGCATTTCTGCCGCGCGACCGAAAATTGCGGACTATCCGTTCACGACCCTCGAGCCTAACCTTGGAGTTGTAGCCGTGGGCGACGCGAAGAACGAAATCAGCTTTGTGGTTGCGGACATTCCGGGGCTGATTGAGGGCGCGCATGCGGGCGCGGGTTTGGGCACGCAGTTCTTGCGTCACATCGAGCGTACGCGGTTGCTGGTGCATCTGGTGGATGTTTCTGATTCCAGCGGGCGTCCCGATGTAACCAAGGACGTTGAGGTGATCAGGGGAGAACTCGGCAGCTTCGGGGCACATCTCGAAGACAAACCAATGATCATGGTCGCGTCGAAGATCGATGTCGTCAACAAGGAGAAGCTGGCCAAGCTGAAGAGCTATTGCAAGAAGAAAAAGCTAAAGCTCTACGAGATTTCCGCAGTGACCGGCAAGGGGATTGAGGACTTGAAATATGCGTTGGCCTCCGCCATTGAGAAGATGTGCGAAGAGCAGTTGCAGCACGCGGCAGAGGAAAACGCTTGAAGTGCAGAGGATGATTAGGTCTTCACGGAGATGCAGATAAAAACAGAAAGGCGGCCTTTCGGCCGCCTTTTTGCTCTTCACCACTTCGTCACGCCCTTGGAAGCGGGCCATGCTGAAAGTGGTATTGCAGAATCCGGGCGGCTAGCGCGGGACTTAGTGCCTTTCCGCCGGGTTCGACCGTGCGCACCACTTCGCCGCGGCAGACGACTTCCGTCGACGACAGTCCGGCAATCTCCGCGGGAAGGACCAGATTGATCTCTAGTTGAGCGCTGGGCTGCAAGACTTCGTCGGCCTGGAAAAGCATTCCAGAGCGGCTGATATTTTCCGTTGTGCCTTCGTGCCAAACTTTCTCGCCGAGACGGCGATAGCGCAGAGGCAAGTGGAGTTGGAATCGTTGCGCGCGCGTGGGCGGAATTTCTCGGACCCGCGCGGTACGGGGTTCAGCGGACTGCATGGGCATAGCGACCTCCGGGGGAGTTGGAGTTGCATCGAGCACTTCGCGCACTTTGCTTCTCAGGTCGCGAAGGTTAAAGGGCTTCTGCAGAAGGCGTACGCCCGCGTCCAGCATGCCGTTGTGTCCGATTACGTTCTCCGTGTAGCCGGACATGTAGAGGACTTTCACGTTGGGGCGAATTTCGGAAATACGCTGCGCCAGTTCGCGGCCGTTCATCCCCGGCATGATCACGTCGGTGAGCAGAAGGTGGATGACCGCTTCATGGGCAACTGCAATCTGCATGGCGACCGCGCCGTCAGCAGCTTCGATCACCTTGTAACCTTGCTTTTCGAGGTATTGGCGAGCCAGATAACGAAGGTTAGCCTCGTCTTCGACCAAGAGGATGGTCTCCGTGCCGGGTTCGACCTTACGGAGGTCGACTGGGGCGGCGACTTGCATTGCCGTTTCGCTCGTTGAGGCAACACGCGGCAGGTATATCTTGAATGTCGTTCCTCGGCCCGTCTCGCTGTAGACCCAGATGTATCCTCCGCTCTGCTTGACGATGCCATAGACCGTGGACAAGCCGAGACCGGTACCCTTTGTGCCTTTGGTCGTGAAGAAGGGCTCGAAGATGTGCGACTGGGTTTCGGCGTCCATGCCGGCGCCGGTATCGCTGATTGCGACCATCACGTAGTCGCCGGGCCGAAGAGGCGCGTGGAAGCGGGCATATTCGTCGTCGAGCGTGACATTGGAGGTCTCGATGGTGAGCTTTCCTCCGGACGGCATAGCATCGCGGGCATTGACCGCGAGGTTCATAATGACCTGCTCGATTTGGCCAGCGTCAGCGCGTACTGCCCAGAGGTTTTGGCCGGGAACCAGCACCAGGTCGACATCCTCACCAATCATGCGGGTGAGCATCTTCAGGTTCTCGGTGGCGACATCATTCAAGTTCACGATCCGCGGCGCGAGCATCTGTTTGCGGCTGAACGCCAGAAGCTGGCGGGTCAGCGATGAGGCGCGTTCCGAAGCGCTGGCGATCTCCTGCGCGGGACCGCGCAGCCGAGGTTCGTCGCCGAGGCGCTCGAGAAGAAATTCCGAATAGCCCGAGATCACCATCAGGAGGTTATTGAAGTCGTGTGCTATGCCTCCAGCGAGCCGGCCGACGGCTTCCATCTTTTGAGACTGGCGAAGCTGTTGCTCTAGAGCGCGGCGCTCTGTGACGTCTTCGGCAAACAGTTCGAATACGACCCCACCTTCACGGCCATTTGAGACCGAGCGGCCCGAGACCCGAACCACCGTGGTCGTGCCGTTTTTCCTTTTCCATTCCGCCGTCAGTCCCTTGAAGGGTGCGGGTGAGCGCAGGAAATCCGCGAGATCGAACCAACGGTCGTTGTCAGCATAGAGCCCGAAGATGTGCTGGCCGATCAGATCCTCGGCCGCGGAGTATCCCAGAGTCTCGAGAAAGGCCGGATTCGCATCGAGGATTTTGCCAGTAGAATCGCAGCGGCAGATGCCATAGGGAGCATTCGTTACCAGCGACCGGAAGTTCAGTTCCGAGCGGCGGAGGCTCTCCTGGGCCGAGCGCAGAGCCGCGTTGAACCAGCAGATCAACATGGCTACGAAGAAGAAAAGGGAGAGGCGGATGATTGCGGTGCGCGACTCTGCAGCAGTGTGTTGCCCCGCGAGCGAAAAGTAGGCGCCAACCGTGAGCGCGAAGGCAGTGGCGACAACGCCGGGCTTCCAGCCGCCGTACCAGGCGCTTACCATGACGGCCACGCCAAACAGAGCGAGGCGGCTCTCGGACACATTGGCCAGCAAAACGGTGGGGATCAACGCGAGGGTAGTACTGAGCACGGCAACCCCATAGCGCAAAATAGGGGCACGCGATGCCGGGATGCGGAGTAGGGGGAGGGTTACTCGCATGTAACCCATGCTAGTTCCAAAATGGGAAACAGGATAGTTACAGGAGTTCATTTCGGTTTTGCGAACAGGCCGGGGCGGGAGGTCCATTGTCCTGGCGGACATCGTCCGGTTGGACAGCGTGAGCGATTCGGACTTGCATCCCCACCCGCAATTCTGGAGACTAGCCGGGACTCGTCCGTGGGGATCAACATCACATGAACATCGGGTTATTTGGTGGGACCTTCGATCCGGTCCATCGTGGTCATATCGCAGTGGCACGCGCAGCGCAGGAGAAGTACAAACTCCATCGGATTTACTTTGTGCCGGCGAATATCCCGCCGCACAAACAGAGGCAGCCCCATTCGCCGTTCTTGCACCGGTTTGCCATGCTGGTTCTGGCCACTGCCGAGGAGAAGGCGTTTGTGCCTTCGCTGCTGGAGGCGCCCGAGGAAAATGAGGCGGGATCCCGGAAGGACCGCCAGGCGAAACCGAACTATACGATCGACACCGTGCGGCGGCTGAAACAGTCGTTCAAAGCCAGCGACAAGCTGTTCTTGCTGATCGGGATGGACGCGTTCGCCGACATCACCAAATGGCACCAGGCCGAAGCGTTGTTCCGCGAGTGTGAGTTCATCGTAGCCAGTCGTCCTGGATTTTCGCTGGCAGACGTGGCGAACGCCTTGCCAGACAGCTTGCGTCCACGGCCGGAGGTGACCAGGCCATTCCAGAAGCAGAAAGCAATGGGAGAATTAATACTGCCGGGTGTAGCGATCCATCTTTTGGAAGATTTGCACCAACCAGCTTCGGCAACGGCGATTCGCGAGGCGGCAGCAGCGGGCAAGCCTATGGGGCGTTTTGTGGATGCCTCGGTGGCGGAGTACATCCGAAAGATGGGACTGTACAAATAGTTTTGCCATTCCAGTCCTCCGCAGCGTTTTCAGCGGCACCTTCCAAGTTATGATGGGCGTAGGTTCACAGATTTGATTTTTTAGCGCGAATCAGGGCCGGCGTCCCAAACCGCCAAGAACTCAGGAGATCGCATGGCTCAAAATCACTACGTTACGAAAAGCAAACGCCGGAATAAAAACAGCAAGCGCAAAGATCCCTCCGCCGCTACGATGGCCAAGTTGCGTGAACGCGCCGCGGCTGAAGCGAAAAAATCAGGCAAGTGAGAGCCCTGCTCGGTGAACCCAACGGGGAATGGGAAAAACTCGGCAATCGGCGTCAGTTACAATGGGAGTCGCATTAGCGACTGCCGACGAGCGACCGACGACTGAATGAAGAAGAGCGAACTCAAGAAACAAGTTGCCGCTGCCATCCAAGCCTGCCTCGAGAAGAAGGCCGAAGAACTCAGCATCCTGGAAATGGAAAAAGGGTCGGGGGCGTTTACCGACTACTTTGTCCTGTGCAGCGGGACTAACCCGCGCCAGGTGCAGGCCATCGCCGACGAAGTGGAACTGCGCCTGAAGACTGCGGGCTTGCGCCCGACGCACGTCGAGGGATACACCCAGGCGGAGTGGGTGCTGATCGATTACGTCGATTTCGTGGTGCACGTGTTCTCCGAGAAAGCGCGGAAGTTTTACGATCTGGAGCGCTTGTGGAAGACGGCGAAGCGGCTGGAACCGGCCGATCTGAAGACGGCTTCCGTGAAGCGAAAAGTCGCGACCAAGCCTGCCCCGGTGAAAAAGAAGAAAAAGCGAGCTTAGAGATAGCTGCCATGGCCCAGTTGGCGGCATTGCCGTGAAGATCAAAATCGCCTGGATCGGCAAGACGAAAGAACCCGCGATCCAATCGCTGACCGACGAGTATCTCAAGCGTATTTCTCGCTATGTGCAGGTCGAAGGAATCGGTGTGCGCGACGAAGCGGCAGTGCTCGAAGTGTGTGGCCGAGCAGGCACAAAGGTCGGCGCGAAATCCACGTTGGTGCTGATGGATTCGCGGGGCAAAGAATTTTCTTCCGAGCAGTTCGCCAAGTTCCTGGGGGACTATCAGGATCGCAACCCTCTGCCTCTCGTTCTCGCGGTGGGGGGTGCCGATGGTTTCAGTGACGAGGTTCGAGCCGCGGCACAGTATGTAACTTCACTGGGGAAAATGACTCTGGCGCATGAATTGGCACGCGTGGTTCTACTGGAGCAGGTGTATCGCGCCTTCACGATTCTGAAGGGGCACCCGTATCACTCCGGCCACTAGAAGCGACTTCGGTTGTTAGCGGAAAGCCTCGGCACTACTTCTTGCCAGCACTTCCTGTCCCGCCTACCAAAACTTTCAGAATCTCAACTGCTAGCTCGTTCGGATCCGCGCCTTCCATATTTGTGAGCACCACAACGCCCGCGCTCTGCGAGGGCGCGATCAGGAACGCTGTGCTCGTGCCCTGTTGGCCGCCGGTGTGACCGACGGTCGCGATGCCCCCATCGTTTCCTGCTCCCCAACCAAGACCGTAGGAATCCTTTGAGCCGTCGGAGGGCTTCAGCGGCGTCCACATCAAGTCGCGGGTGGCTCGTCGAATCAGCTTGTCGTGCAGAATGGCGACTTCAAATTTCGCCATATCTTCTGCGGAAGAGAGCCAGCCGCCGCCGGGAATCTTGTAGCTGGAGTCAAGGAAATCGGCATTCTGCACGGCCCCAGATTCTGTCTTCTGATAAAAGCGAGTGCGATCACGAATGATGGCGAAGCGATCGTCAGCCTGTGTGTGTTCCATCCCAGCCGGAATAAATACGTTCTGGCGCACGAAGTCTACGTACTTGCCTTTAGCTGCGCCCTCGATCACACAGCCAACCAGCGTGTAGCCCTGGGTGGAATAGTGAAATTGCGTGCCCGGTTCCGACACCAAAGCGTCGTTCTTGAAGAAGTCGAGTCCGGCCTGGATGGGGTTATCGAAATGCTTAGTATTCCCAATCTCCTGCTCATCCGGCGAGCCGGATTTGTAGTGGCGAATTCCTCCCAAATGTCCCATCACCTGGCGCGTAGTGATCGGCCACGGCTTCTCGGGGAATGCCGGACAGTATTTTTGGACCGGTGCGTCGAGGTCGAGCTGCCCGCGCTCCCAGAGTTGCATAGCCGCGGTCGCCGTCAATGGCTTGGATATCGATGCCAACCTAAAGAGCGTATGTTCGCTAGCGCGAGAATTGTTCTCCAAGTTGGCGAAGCCGAACCCGCCGCCCCATTCGTATTCCCCATTTTCGACGACACCCACGGAGATACCGGGGACCTGCGTCGATGCCATGAACTTGGAGACCACAGCCTCGATCTGGGCCCGCTTCTGTGGGGAAAGTTGGTGTTCCTGTGCCCTGGAGATTGGTGCGAATACAACGCAGAAGAAGCAGATTACGAGACTCACGCAAACTTGGCGCACACACCTCCGCCCTTCAGTCGAGCTCATGATCTTCCTCCCAGGATGAAGGGCTATTGTAGGCTCGATCGAATGAGAGCGGAAACCAAGGAGCGCAGGTTCGTTTGAACTTGTTGGTTCCTATTGCGTAACGGTCGCCTGGTAACTCACGGCTTGCCAATGTCCGCTGCGGCGAACCCAGACGCGGGTATAGCGATAAGGACCGCTGAAGTCCTCCCCAAGCTGGTGTCCCTTTACATCGGCCCGAGCGGTCACAACGGCAGTGTCGCCATATAGCCTCACGACCATGTCGCTGATGTTGATGGTGTCATAGCGAAGCTGGCCGCTTTTGCGCGCCGAGACGGTGTCCTGCTTCGTCGTAACTTGGCCGAGCGGAGTAATCGCAACATAGTCTTCGGCGAGCGTGCGCTGCGGGAACTCTGGGTCGCGGCGGAGGCTGGCTTCCTTCGCCTGCCGTTCCATGTCCACGATCTCGCGAATCGTCGCCTGGTCGGCAGGATCGACGGGAGGTCTGGGATGAACCGCCACATGCTGTGCCGCCAAGGCCGGTAGCGCCAAGACAGCGCACCACAATAACACTGCACACCTGTTGATCACGATGAGACCTCCGCGGTTTGCGAGGGGACAGAGATCCGCCTGACCGAGCTACGCAACATTGGATGCTAGAGTTCCGTGGAAAAGTTCGCCAGCGCGAAGATTCCCCTAGCAACCAGCAGCACGCCCACAAGTCTCGACGAAATCGTCACAGAGTAAGACTGTCGCCGAGGCTGATTTATTTCAAAATATCTTGTAGTCATCGCTCTGCGACCCGTCTCAGATTGAATCAGTCACCCCAGCAGGCGCGTATTTATCCCGCCTCGCCTGGAAAAAGCTTACTTACCAGCCCGAGACTGCCCGCTTTCGGACACCCGATTCCAAGAGCGGACATGACAACCTGCCGAAAACGTTGATCGGATGTTGCTCGTCTCGGCATTCACCCTGATCTAAGCAACTCAGTGGCCAGAAGTTTGTTAGCTAGGAATCGGTCAGTATGGCAGCGCCGTGACGATTCCTGACGACTTTGGGGGCCACACTTCTAGTAGAATCAAACGTCCTGGCATGGCTGACATCCGTCGTGGTCTCATCATCGTGAATACCGGCGCGGGCAAGGGCAAGACGACGGCGGCTATGGGGACCGCTCTGCGAGCCGTCGGGCAGGGGATGCGGGTTTTGATGCTGCAGTTCCTGAAGGGTTCGTGGCATTACGGCGAACTCGACGCCGTAAAGGCCTTCGGTGACAAGTTCGTGATGCAGCAAATGGGTCGCGGTTTCGTGAAAGTAGGCGCGGAGAAGCCTGACCCCGAAGACGTCCGCATGGTCGAAGCGGCCTGGGTGGAGGCTGAAAAAGCGATCCAATCCGGCCAGTGGGACTTGGTGGTCCTCGACGAGATCAACTATGCCGTAAGTTATGGCATGCTCGATCCCGGCAGGGTGGTCGAAGGCCTGAAGAAGAAGCCGGAGATGGTGCACGTCATCTTGACGGGCCGGAACGCACACCCCACAATTGTCGAGGCCGCCGATACGGTAACGGAAATGCGCCAGGTCAAGCACGCATACGAGAAAGGCGTGCTGGCGCAGAGAGGCATCGAGTACTAGTTCAGTAACCAGCAGGTTTGACCGCCAACTGGGTACTGGCAACTGACAACTGCTCTATGGCTTGGTTTAAGCGCGAATCCGGCGAGCTCGACACTTCGGGCGAGAAGAAAGTACGCACCGAAGGGTTGTGGGTGAAGTGTGAGAACTGCCGCCAAATCATCTGGAAAAAAGACCTCGAAGAAAATATGAACGTCTGCCCGAAGTGCGACAAGCACTTCAGGATCGATGCGCGCACGCGGCTCGCGCAGTTGATGGACGACAATCAATACGAGACGTTCGATGGAGACATCTCTTCGACGGATCCTCTGAAGTTCGTTGATCTAAAACCCTATTCATCGCGGCTGAAGCAGGCGCAACTGGACACGGGTCTGAACGATGCTGTCATCAACGCTCAAGGCAAGTTGCTGGGACGGTCCGTGGTCGCCAGCGTGATGGAGTATTCGTTCATCGGCGGCAGCATGGGAGCAGTGGTCGGCGAGGCGATTACGCGGGCGGTCGAGCGCGCCGCGGAGACCAGAATGCCGCTGATCATTGTTTCGGCGTCCGGCGGCGCCCGAATGATGGAAGGCGTAATCAGCCTGATGCAGCTGGCAAAGATTTCGGCCGCTCTGACGCGGCTGGACAAGGCTAAGGTTCCTTATGTTTCCCTGCTGACCGATCCTACCACCGGCGGAGTGACAGCATCGTTCGCTATGCTTGGTGACTTGAATATCGCTGAACCGGGCGCTCTGATCGGGTTTGCCGGGCCCCGAGTGATCGAACAGACGATCCGCCAGAAGTTGCCCCCAGGCTTCCAGCGCAGCGAGTTCCTGCTCGAGCACGGCATGCTGGATGCCGTGGTTTCCCGAAAGCAGCTGAAGCCCTACATCGCGCGCGCGTTGGACTTCATGGTGGCGTAGAAAGCTGCTAGCTCCTAGCTTCTAGCCTGAGTCCACCGCTTCCCTCTTCTGAGCGTGCTTCTTCGGTGCAAGGTGGAATATTTCGAAACGAAAATTGGTAAGCTAAGGGCTAGAAGCTAGAAGCTAGAAGCTAGCAGTTTCACTATGTCCTACGAAACGGCAGTGGCGAGCATGTTCGCGCTGGGGCACGAACTGGCGCAGACGCCTTCGCACAAATTCGATCTCGCGCACATGCGTGTTTTGCTAACGGAATTGAACCATCCGGAGCGGGCTTTTCCAAGTGTGCTGATAGCGGGAACGAACGGAAAAGGTTCGACGGCCGCAACCCTCGCATCGATCCTGCGCGCTTCCGGTTTGAAAACGGCCCTTTATACCTCTCCTCATCTGATTCGTATCAACGAACGCATCCGCATAAATGGGGAAGAAATCAGCGACGACTATTTTGCCGGGCTGCACGCCGAGGTGAATCGGGTGGCCGAGCGCTTGGTCGACCGGGGAGATTTGCCTTGGCACCCTAGCTTTTTCGAGATGATGACGGCAATTGCCTTCACTCACTTCACCCGCGAGCGTGTACAAATTGCGGTCCTTGAAGTTGGAATGGGCGGGCGTCTTGATGCGACCAATGTTGTTGAGCCGCTGGTCAGCATCATTACCGATATTTCGCTCGACCATCAAAAGTTCCTCGGGAGCACCGTCAGAGAGATTTCACGGGAGAAAGTCGGAATCATCCGGCCCCGGGGTACGGTCGTGACGTTACCGCAGCAGCCCGAGGCAAATGATGTGATCGGGAATGCGATTCTCGACCTGGGCGCGCGAGGTGTGAGCGCAGTGCAATATGTGCCGCCGGTTTCTCCGGGGAGCGCCGAGTATTGGGTACCGAGTACGGAGCAGAATCGCGGACAGTTGTATGCGTACCGATATCCTCTCCAGGTCATGGGGAGGGAAATTCTCGTCGAGACGCCGCTCGTCGGTCGACACCAGCTTCGCAATGTGGCACTTGCGATAGCGGCCGTTGGGGAACTGAGCCACGAAGGGTTTTCAGGAATCACGCCGGAATCCATTGAGCAGGGGATTCGGGAAACGTGCTGGCCCGGACGATTTCAGGTGCTTGGCGGGCACGCCGGTTGGCCTGAGGTTGTGCTCGATGTTGCCCACAATCCCGCCGGAGCGTGGGCCCTGCGTTCTGCCCTTTCGGAGCGTTATGGCGACCGTCCGCTGGTTTTCGTTTTCGGCGCGATGCGCGACAAGGCAATCTCAGAGATGACGGAGATTCTGTTTCCGTTAGCCGATCAAGTGATTGTGACCCGACCGGAGAATCCAAGATCGGCGTCACCCGACGAGATTCGGCAGGCAGGCAGCCGCACGGGGGCTGAGATTGAAACGGTTTCCGATGTTGCATGGGCTCTGGAACGTGCGCGTCACGTGGCTGGTCGGGACACGGTCATCGTCGTGACGGGTTCGATTTACCTGGTGGGTGAAGCTATGAAGGTGCTCGGACCGAGCATCTAAGGCGTACCGGGCCTTGTGGTTTTCCCCTAGAATGGAAGTTGTGCAGGAAGTGAATTCATCAGTCGATCAGGTTGAACAAGGCGCAACGGAAAGCGCCACGAAGGCGGTCTCAGCCGTTTCTCCCCGACGTAGTCCGCTCGAAATCCCTGGTTTGAAACACGGCTGGCTGAGCCGGCTGCGCTCGTATCTGATCCTCGATCCGCTGATCTGGTTCTACACCCTCGTGATGGGTGTGGGCGCCGTGCCCGGCGGTTTGTTCGACCGCGACGGACGGCGGTTGCACTGGTTTTCCTACGCGTGGTCGTGGCTTATCATGAAGACGATCTTCTCTCCGGTGACGGTCACAGGCCTCGACAAGATTGACATTTCAAAGCCGCACGTCTACGCAGTGAATCATGCGTCGGCGCTCGACATTCCGGTGCTCTATGTCAATCTGCCGTTTCAATTTCGCATCGCGTTCAAGAAAGAATTGCTCTCCTACCCAGTGGTGGGGTGGCAGTTGAAGCGGTCCGGTCAGATCTGCATCGATCAGCAGAATCCTTCCCATTCGATCAGCAGCATCAGAGCTGCATTGAAGGGCATTAAGAATGGCCTGCCGCTCGTAATTTTCCCTGAGGGCGGCCGCACGCCTGACGGCGAGATCAAGCCGTTCTTGCAGGGGGCGTTCTTTCTCGCCATCAAGGCGCAGGTGGACATTGTTCCTGTAGCGTTGGTGGGTACCTATGAACTGCTGCCCATGAATACCTATCACATCAAGTGCCGCCCCCTGGAAATGAGGGTTGGTGATCCCATCTCGACGGCTGGGCTTTCGGTCCGCGAATTGGGAACCCTTTCTGCTTCAGTACAGCGAGCCGTTGAGGACTTGTACTACCGGGCTTGAGCGCGGGCACCCCAGCGCGTGACGCAATGCCACACCGCCGCCAGATTCGTGGCGGTTCCTTGTCAGGCCGCTCTTCGGGTTTCATCGCAGAGCTGTTGATAGTGCTCCCGCCCACGCTCGTAGCCATGAATGAATGGTTCTTCGACCGGCGCGCCCGGATACTGCCGCTGGACATCTTCTAAGGCGGCGTTCATCTCACCGGAAACCTGATCAAACTCCAAGCACCGTGTCCTCGCATGCAATGCTGCCTGAAAGCCGAGGCGGAAAAACTGTTCGTCCTGTGCGAAATTTCTCCCTGACTGGGCATAGCGACTTTCTTCGGCACTTCGCAAGCCGATCCACCATTGATCGCGCGCTGCGTCAACGGATTCCGCCCCCGTGCCCCTGAGCAAGTTACGAAGGAAGGAAATCGTACTCTCATCGTCAGCCAAGGCGACGACCACGCTTCGGCCCTTGCGCAGAGCATCTTCATAGACGAAGATTTCGTCCTCCGGAAGCCCCGTGGAAGTGGCTGTTTCCGCAATACCACCTGCGGTGGCCCCGACGGCTGCGCCTGCGGCTCCGAGAATTCCAGCGCCTAGTAGTCCCAGGGCCGTAATCGGTCCAAGTCCTGGTACGACTGCCATCAGCAGAGAGCCGCCTGCGAAGCCCACGCCGCCTCCGAGCAGAGCTCCCACTGCTTTTCCCATGCCAGGCTGTTCGGTCGTGTCCGTGGGAACGGATAGCATCTCCTTGTTAATCTGGTCCACTGACCCAGGAGTTAGAAGTGTGATTTTGTCAGGGGCAATACCCGCCTTGTAGGCTTCGTTGATGGCATATTCCGCCTCGAATCGCGTCTTGAACACTCCTGTAATGGCTTCCATAGGCACCTCATTTCCTTTAGAAACTTTCCTCGCGAAGTCGGCTGCATGCTCGCCGCATAAGCGATTTCGAATCAGATGCGAAAAGCCCTCGGCATGGCTACATCCCAAAACCTTGAACCCGGCGCAAAAACTAGAGATGTAATGACACCCGGTTCCCAGTTCCCGGGGTTCGAAGACGTGAAGTGTACCCAGTATGGCGATGGCCCGAACCGCGTCGGCCTAGGGGATGGTTCCACCGAGTTGCCAGCCCGCTCATGAGATGAAAAAATCCCAAGCGGCGCAAGAATTCTGGACACTTCGTACGTGCCGAATTTTTTGGGGAATTCGTCCGTAACCTTTCGCTGTTGTGTCCCGTTTAGGTTAGTGACGACCTGATCTGCGGAGAATTCGTTGAAGGCTCTGAAGAAAGAAGCGGACGAGCGGCTTCTGATCGAAGCTGCGCAGAAGGACCCCGCCCGCTTTGCCGAACTCTACGAGATCAATTTTGAGCGCGTGTATGCCTATGTGGTGCGCCGAATCGGCAATCGGACCGAAACCGAAGACCTGACTGCGGAAGTATTTCATCAAGCTTTGGCGAATCTGAAGCGGTTTGAGTGGCGCGGGATTCCCTTTGCGGCCTGGCTGTTCCGGATCGCGGCCAATCTGATCTCCGATCGGTGGCAGCGTTCCGGACGCGAGGTTGCAGACGACTCGCAAATCGAATCGGCCCAGGTCAGTCCTAAGGAGATCGAGGAAGTAGAGCGACGGGCCACCCTGTTTCGTCTAGTGGATACCCTCCCTGCCGAGCAGCGGAATGTAGTGGTGTTGCGCTTCGTAGAACAGAAGAGCATCAAGGAAGTAGCGAAGGCTGTTCGCAAGACTGAGGGCGCAGTGAAGCAGCTACAGTTTCGCGCACTGAGTAATCTGCGGGCGCGAATGGAGGGTGCTGATGCCTAAGCGCTCTCTGAATCCGGGGAATGGCGACCAGAGCCAGCTCGACCAGAAGAAGATCGAGCAGCTGAACAAAGCCGTCGACGCAATGCTGGCGCGCAACGACGGCAAGCTGGGCAAGATGGATCGCGGGGTTGAACCCCTGGTGCGCATCGCGGCGGAATTGCGCAATCGGCCGCGTGAGAGCTTCAGGGCACGATTGAAAACCGAATTTGAAGGGAGACAGAAAATGTCAACCGTTGCTGAGCCCGTTGCAGCCGTGCGCACGACTGCGTCACCTCGTCTGTCGTTTAAGGATGCATCCAAGGCGCTTGAGTTCTACACGAGAGCCTTCGGAGCGCGTGAAACATTCCGCTTCGAGGTCGGAGGTCATATCGCGCATGCGGAGATGGCGATCGGCGACTCTATCATCAAGCTGGCGGAGGAGTGGCCCGAAGGCGGCCGGTTCAGCGCCGAGACCCTGGGGCACTCGCCGATTTCCTTGGTCGTTCATGTCCCAGATGTAGATTCGTTCGCGGAGCGCGCGGTCAAGGCCGGCATGAAAGTAGTTCGGCCTCTCAAGGATCAATTCTACGGCCACCGTGACGTAACAATGGAGGATCCGTTTGGCTACCTCTGGACCGGTGTGATGGTGAAAGAAGAAATGTCGGTCGACGAAATGCACCGTAGGATGCGTGATCTGACCGCAGGACCCGAGGGCGGCCAGACTCCCGAAGCAGCGAAGCAGCGCGTAAGCCCGATTCCGAGTGGCTTCCACACCGTCACGCCATATCTGGTCGTGCCGGATGTAGATGCTTTGATTGGCTTTGTAAAGAAAACGTTTGGTGGAGAGGAAATCTTCCGAAGCGCGGGTTCAGCGGGAGGCTATCACTGCGAGGTCCGGGTGGAAGACTCCATGCTAATGGTTGGCGGCGGTGGCGCAGAAGGTTCCTGGAAAGGCGACGCCATGCTCGGAGCATTTCACGTTTATGTTCGAGACTGCGATGCGGCGTATAAGCGCGCGCTGGAAGCGGGAGGAAAGTCCCTCACCGCACCCGCCGACCAGGAGTACGGCGAGCGCTCGGCCGGCGTCGTTGATGCGGCGGGCAATCACTGGTACATCGCGACCTACAAGGAAACTGGCTACAAATGGGCGGGCGCGCCGACGATTCAACCGTATCTGCATCCGCTGCGGGCTGAACCGGTGGTCAAATTCTTGAAGCGCGCTTTCGGGGCCGAAGAACTTGGACGCTATACGTCACCCGATGGCGTGATTCATCACACCACCCTGAAGATCGGTGACTCGCATCTGGAGATGGGCGAGGCGCAAGGTCCATATCAGCCGATCAAATCGATGTTCTATCTCTACGTGCCGGATGTGGACGCGGTCTACCGCACGGCATTAGCCGCAGGTGCGAAGTCGATGAAGGAGCCTTCCGAACAACCTTATGGCGACCGCGTGGGCGCCGTTACAGATGCGTTCGGCAACCAGTGGTGGATCGCAACGCACGTGAAGGACGTAAGTTGATGAGTCGCTAATGGGCGCAACGGCAAGAAATACAGAATGCTGAATTGTCAGAAAGCGAACAGGAATATGCCTTACAACGTAATGTTTCCCTTCGCAGTTTCGCGATATCGGAATCAACAAGTGCGCCCGGGAGAGCTGATTTGATCGCCAGAACTTTATTAGAAAGCTAGTGCGCGATATCCCGCTAAAGCGCAACTCCTACAACGAGTTCTTGCGCTGGATTAACGGTTACAAATCCCAACATCAAAGTCTGCTCTCATTGACTTGCCCCCGCGTCCACCCTAAGATGTCCCGGCTGGATGTGGGGTGGGTTGGGAATCGTGATGAAGTCATCCTGGTCAAATCTTGGAATAAGCCGACGATCTTCTTCTTGGCCGATGGCTCTTATCGGAATCGTAGTGATCAAAGCCGTTCTTTCCTTCGCTGTGAAGCCGGGTTCTTTCACATTTTCCTATAGCGGTGTCAGTTATTTTCTGCTCCTAGCGCTTGCGGCGAGTTTCGCGATTCGGAACGCAATGCAGAACACGCTGGGAAGCCGGCCGTTCTGGGTGTTCCTCGCAATAGGTTATGGTCTGTGGGCGCTGGACGAGTGGATTTACCTGTACTACGAGCTCGGCCTCCACCTCGAGGTGCCCGACAGTTCGATTGCTGATCCTATATTGTTTCTGCATATCGTACCCTTGATGGCCGCCTTGGCGGCTTTTCCGCACCAAAACCTATCCGATCAAAGGCCATACCGAGCTGTCTTAGACGCTCTCCTCTTGCTCTTTTTCTGGAGTTTTCTTTACGGCTACATAGTTTTTCCATCCCAATACCTAGCCCGTCCCACGAACTACACCCTGCGATTTGACATCCTCTACGGATTTGAAAACCTGGCGCTGGTCTCGGCTGCCGGCATTTTGACGCTGCGGGGACGAGCCCCTTGGAAGTCAATCTATTTTCACTTATTTGGCGCGTCCGCCTTGTACGCGCTAAGTTCCGCGGTCGCGAACTTTGCAATCGATTCAGGAGGGTACGTCAACGGGAAGCTGTACGGTCTAGGCCTGACCGCTTCGGTTTGCTGGTTTGTTTGGATACCGCTCCGTGCACGTCGGGTATCGAGGCTTGAATTGGAAGGAATCCAATCTAGCGACGAATCGCGGGCTTCTTCGTGGGCAATGCTCGTCGTTGTGCTGATCTCCATTCCTATTGTGTGGGAGCTATATCACAGGGATGAAACGACGGGCACGCGCACATTCCGTCTGCTCGTCGCAATCCTAGCGATCGTTTGTATAGCTTGCGCCGCCTATATAAGGGAGCACCTCGTCAGGAGCGAACTGGCATCACGCCTCGGTTTCACCAATCATCGACTTCATTTAGCGATGAAATCCGGCAAAATCGTAGCTTGGGATTGGGACATTAAGAGCGGGCGAGATTCCTGGTTTGGCGACCTTCAGACTCAGTTCGGAATTCCGTCCGACAGCTTTGTCGGGCGCGTAGAAGATTTCCATCGCCGCATCCACCCGGAGGATCGCGAGCGAGTCGCGAAAGCGGTTAAGGAAGCGATGCAGAATCGGAAGGCTTACGCGGCGGAGTTTCGCATCCTTTGGCCAAACGGAACCGTGCGCTGGATCTCAGCCGAAGGAGAATTCTACTACGCAGTGAATGGGGAGCCCGAGCGCATGCTGGGCATTTCTATCGACATCACCGAGCGCAAGCGCGCGGTGGAGACGCTGCGCGAGAGTGAGTTGCGGCTACGTCTGGCGGCTCAGGCGGGAAAGATGTACGCATATGAGTGGGACGTCGCGACCGACGCGGTAGAGCGATCCTCGGACGATATGAATAACTTCGGTTTGACGGGCGATCCGACAAGCCTCACCCGCCAGCAAATCTTGGCCATGGCTCACCCAGACGACCGCGCAAAACTCGATGCTGCGGTTGCCAATCTTACCCCGGGGAACCCCACCAGTCGTGTCACCTACCGCCGCTTGCTTCCGAGCGGTGCTGTCATTTGGTTGGAGAAGAGCGCTCGTGCCTTTTTCGACGGGCATGGCAAGATGCTACGGATGATAGGTATCGTGGCCGATGTCACCGAGCGCAAGCTTTCGGAAGAGGCTCTCTCCCAAGTGAGCCGCAAGCTCATTGAAGCGCAAGAAAGTGAACGTGCCCGGATCGGTAGAGACCTTCACGACGACATCGGTCAACGCCTTTCGTTGTTGGCGATACAGCTTCAACAGATGAGACAGGCTCTCCCGGATTCGGCTGTTGAAATAGGCAGCCACATGGACGAACTCTGGAATCAAACCTCGGAGATATCGAAGGATGTCCAAGCTTTGTCGCACGAGTTGCACTCATCGAAACTGGAATATCTCGGCATCGTTGCGGCCATGAGAGGGTTCTGCAGAGAGTTCGGCGAAAAGCAGAGAATGGAGATCGAGTTTAAGAGTCATGATCTGCCAAGCCAATTGCCCTCCCAAGAGGTTTCGCTTTCACTTTTTCGAGTTCTACAGGAGTCTTTACACAATGCTTCGAAGCACAGCGGAGTACGCCACGTCGAAGTGGAGTTGGGAGGAAGGATAGGTGAGATTCATCTGACGGTTAGCGATGCTGGAGCAGGCTTCGACCCCCAAGCAGGAAGACAGGGTCGAGGACTTGGACTCACGAGCATGCGGGAGCGGATGAAACTGATAAATGGAGAACTGTCAGTCCAGTCGAAACCCAAAAGTGGCACCACTGTCCGTGCCCGCGTTCCTCTCGGTCCAGATCTTAACCCCGAACGTGCGGTTGGATAGGGTTGGGTTAAAGCCTTTTTCGTTTCACAGCGGATTCACGCCAATTGTCGCAACGGCGACTGAGGACATTCGTCAGGTCACGGTCAGCTTTGCCGGCTTTTTTCCTCTCACCTGAAAACAAGGGCGCTTTCGTGCAATTGACAATTCCGCTGACATGTCGGAGTTTGTTGTAAGCAATTTGGGCGTCTGCCAACCACAGGCGATCACCTTGGGTGCCCGAAGAAAGGCTGGTCTCTCATTGCAATCAGTCCGGGTTTTGGTAGTGGAGGATTATGAGCCATTTCGGCGATTTGTTGTCTCGCTGCTGCAAGGACGACCAGAAGTGCGCATCATCAGCGAAGCGTCAGACGGATTAAGCGGAGTTCAGAAGGCCCAAGAACTACGACCCGACTTGATACTGCTCGACATCGGACTTCCAACCCTAAATGGAATCGAAGCCGGCCGACGAATCCGAAAAGTCTCGCCCGAGTCCAAAATACTCTTTCTTAGCCAAGAATCCTCGGCCGATGTGGTGCAAGAAGCCCTCGGCTTGGGGGCGTCCGGCTACGTTATGAAGACCCAGGCTGCGAGCGAACTGTCAACCGCAATGGAGACTGTTCTTCGCGGCAACCAGTTTGTAAGTAGCGCCTTAGGCACTTTCTCGCATCAGCTGCAACAACCAGGACCTCGAACGACGGATGTCTGCCGAGGCCATGCGGTTGAGTTTTACTTGGACGATACGTCGTTTGTGGATGGCTTTGTCAGCTTCATAGAACCTGCTCTCAGGAGCGGGAATGCGGCGATCGTGGTTGCGACCAACTCTCGCAGGGAAGCTATTCATCACCGACTGCGGGAACGTGAGGTAGATATAAGCGCCGCCAGCGCCGAGGGGAGATATGCATCGATCGACGTTGCCGAGTTGCTTTCCACGTTTATGGTTGATGATGTGGTTGATCCGGTCCGCTTTCTTGGTGTTGCAGGCGATCTCATCCTGGCCTCGGCTAGGGCGACAGCGATGAAGCATCCACGAGTGGTAGCGTGTGGAGAATGCGCGTCCATCTTGTGGACGCAGGGTAAGGCAGATGCGGCTTTTGAAGTCGAACACCTCTGTAACCAGCTTGCTGAACGACACAACGTTAATATTCTTTGCGGGTTCCAACTGAGCAGCTTTTGCCGGGAGGAAGACCAACAAATGTTCGAGAGGATTTGCCGCAAAGCCTAGTGCTGAGTGCTCCCGCCCGGTACGTTCTGACGATGGTTTTTTCGTCAGGCGATTGCCGGGCAGGAGCGGCGAATGCGTTATTTCGTGTGGGTCACGGTAGAGTTGGTTAATTCTTCGAGTGCGCCACAACAGCTCGGCAAGGCGTAGCCGATTGCTGTGCCGCTCAACTGGGCGGTGAAGGTTTCAGTGTGTCCGTTAATTGTCGTTGTGCCGCCGCCGGGGGCCGTCTCATGAATGGTCCCGCTGGTGGTCGTGGAACCGCCAACTGACGCCGGCATTTGGATCCAGCTGATATCAAAGATTCCGCAAGTTCCCTGGCTGGTCGTATAACTGGAGGGGTCCAAGTTGCAGGTGTTCACGTTCAGGGTAAACGTCACGTTGCCAGCGCTCACCGATGATCCTGACACGTGGACACTGGAAGCGGGAATCGGACCGGAGCCGGCACCGCTGAATGGGCCGAACATCTGATAAGCAAACACATAGCTCTGGCCTACACGATTTACGTTGATGAACGTGAGCTCGCCGACGTTGAAATCGAAAATGCCCATGTTCGTGTTGTACCCATGATTGACTACATTCGAACCGGCGGCTTGTGCGTAGATCGACGGCGGCATTGCCGCAGCACCCGCTACGCCCACTAGAATCAGCATGGTTTTGGCAAATTGTTTGATCATTTTCTCCCATCCTTTGACGAAGATTCAACAGCAGTGACGCGAAGACAAATCAGAGGCCGATCCGTCGTAAGCGCTTTCTTATCTGCCTCTTCGATACGCGAGTAAGGAACGGAGTCACGCCGGTGCCCCGATCAGCCACTGCACCGACGCCAGCTTCTGATCGTCCGGGTTCCTCCGGATCAGGCATGGCGGCGTCAACCGCCCGGCCTGACTTTTTGTTCCTCAACTTGTATGGCGAAAATCGGAGGTGAAACCTGTAATACTCCGGAAAAAAGCTTCAGTGACTATTCCGGCTGGGAAGGCTAAAATCTGGCAGCTAAGTTGTTGCCACTTCCAATTGGGGACCTGAGTGTGGGAAAGGCTCTTGGGGCTGAAATTACGGAGATACTCCGCGCGTGGCGGGCGGGTAGCGAGCAGGCGCTCGACAAGCTGACGCCTGAGATCTACCGTGAACTCCAACGAGCGGCGCGACTGTGCATGCGAAACGAACGCGCAGGGCACACCCTGCAAACCACCGCACTTATCAATGAGCTCTACCTTCGCCTGCCTGATCTGCAGGAGATTGATTGGCAGGGCAGGGCCCATTTTTTCGCCATCTGCGCGAGGCAAATGCGCCGCATTCTCATCGACATGGCGCGCTCGCGACGGTCGCATAAGCGCGGCTCCGGCACCTTTATGGTTTCGCTCGATGAAGCCCCGGAGGTTTCGGCGAACTCCCGCCAGGACCTGGTAGCTGTAGATGCCGCGCTGCAAGAGCTGGCGAAGATGGACCCAAGGAAGAGTCAGGTGGTGGAATTGCGATTTTTCGGCGGGCTCAGCGTTGAAGAGACCGCCAGATTTTTAGAGGTGTCTCCCGATACGGTCGCCCGTGATTGGAGGCTGGCCAAGGCGTGGTTGCTGCGGGAGATGAACGGCAAGGAGGGCGAAAAAGC
This sequence comes from Candidatus Sulfotelmatobacter sp., assembly GCA_035695545.1. Lineage (GTDB taxonomy): Bacteria > Acidobacteriota > Terriglobia > Terriglobales > Acidobacteriaceae > Sulfotelmatobacter. The sequence goes on from DASRRV010000253.1 coordinate 20,653, forward strand.
TGCCCAACAAATCTGATGGATGAGCGCTGGGCCAAAATCGAGAGGATTTTCAACCGGGTACTCGAAGCCGACGAGAGCCGGCGCGCTGCCGTGCTCGAAGAATCTTCCGAGGGAGACGAGTCACTGCGGCGCGAAGTCGAATCGCTATTGGCGCATCACAAGAATGCCGGTAATTTTATCGAATCGCCTGCGTTCGAAGATCCGGGCTCCGCCCCAAACTCGGCTTCATCACGGCCCTCGCCAGGCCACTCCAGCTTGAGGGGCGCTCTGATTGCCCACTATCGCGTGCTCGAAGAGATTGGCGCCGGCGGTATGGGGATCGTGTACAAGGCCGAGGACACCAATCTTCGCCGGCCGGTGGCGCTGAAATTTCTTCCGGAACGCCTGGCAGTTGACTCCGCCGCCGCCGAGCGATTTCGTCGTGAGGCCCGCGCCGCATCGGCGCTGAATCATCCGAACATCTGCACGATTTACCAAATTGAAAAGCACGAGGGCCGCGAGTTCATCGCCATGGAGTATCTGGAGGGCACGACGCTGAAGCACCGCATCGACAATCGCCCAATGGACATGGAGTCGGTTCTGCCTCTTGCCATCGAGATTGCCGATGCACTCGACGCCGCGCACGCGCAAGGAATTGTCCACCGCGACATCAAGCCCGCCAATATCTTCGTGACAAAGCGCGGGCACGCCAAGATTCTCGATTTCGGACTGGCAAAATTGTTGACCCAATCAAAAGCAGACTCAGATGCAAACACGCTAACCGTTGACTCCAACAGCGAGCATCTGACCAGTCCAGGCGCGGCTGCCGGCACCGTTGCTTATATGTCTCCAGAACAAGTTCGTGCCAAAGAACTCGACGCACGCACGGACCTTTTCTCGTTTGGCGCAGTTCTGTACGAGATGACGACCGGAACACTTCCGTTTCGGGGAGAGAGCACAGGGCTGATTTTCGAATCCATCCTGAACCGGATCCCCGTTCCCCCGGTACAGCTCAATCCTGACCTGCCTTCCAAACTACAAGAAATCATCAACAAGGCACTCGAAAAGGATCGAGACCTGCGGTGCCAGACGGCCGCTGAGTTGCGTGCCGATCTGAAGCGCCTGAAACGGGACAGCGATTCAAGTCGCGGCGCAGCCCTTCACACCGAGGTTGATCCGGAGGTTGTCCGCGCCAGAGCCAGTGAAAGGAATGCGGTTCGCCGCCGCCGACTATCTATGGCGGCGGCTGCTCTTGTCGTCGCTGCAGTTCTTGCTTTCCTATTGAGGCCAGCCGTTCCCCCACCCAGGATCACGGGTTCCACCCAGGTGACCACTGATGGCCTTAATAAATCCGGGTGGGGGATTTGGGGCTCGAGAATTACTTTTTCCTCATGCTCCAGCAACTCCTGCGCGCTCTACGAAGCATCCACGACAGGTGGTGAGACGGTCCGGGTTGAGACATCCATTCCTAACCCAATGATTGTTGACAACTCGCCAGACTTCTCCCAACTTCTCATTCGGAGTTGCCCGGGGGCGCCCACAGGCGGACCGCAAGAATGTCCCTTGTGGGAGTTGCCGGTCGTGGGTCACTCGCCCCGCCGCCTCGGCACTCTTCGGGCGACGGTAGCATCCTGGTCCCCCGAGGGGAAGGAGATCGCATACGTCCATGAGGACAGCCTGTACATCACTAGCAGTGAGGGCGGCGCCGACTCACGAAAGATCGCCGGTTCCACAATCCCAGGCGGTCACATTTTTAACCCCCAATGGTCACCCGACGGAAAACGTTTGGTGTTTGAAATTGGCACCGATCATGAGGGCAGCTCACTATGGGAAGTCTCGCGAGACGGGAAAAGGCTCCGCCGTTTGCTTGCCGGATGGAGCACCCCTCCCAGCGAGACCTTTGCCAATTGGACGCCTGACGGCAGATACCTTCTGTTTCAATCAGAGCGGCAAGGGATCCGGGGCATGTGGGCAATTCGGGAAGAAGGCAGCTTTCTTCGGCACGTCAGCCACGAACCGGTGCAGCTAGTTTCGGGCCCCAGTACCACTTTTGGCCCGGTCCCAAGCACTGACGGCAAGAAGTTGTTTGTGGATTTAACGCACCCCGGTTCCGAACTGGTGCGCTACGATTCCGCATCGCACGCCTTTATGCCTTATCTTTCTGGAGTAGTTGCGATGGGGATCGACTATTCGCCGGACGGTAAGCGCATCACTTATGTGTCCTATCCTGAGCGCACACTTTGGCGAAGCAATCTGGACGGCAGCTACCGGTTGCAGTTGACATTCCCGCCGCTGCAAGTCATTCAGCCGCGCTGGTCTCCTGACGGAAGCCGCATCGCCTTCCAGGCTCAGGAACCAGGCAAGCTGTTCCATGTTTACGTGGTCTCAGCTGATGGCGGCAGCCCTGAGCAGCCCGTGCCAAGCGATCGCTCGACTGACGATCCAAACTGGTCGTCGGATGGAGGCTCCCTGCTTTTCGGTCACAGTCCATTCGAAGAACCCTCTGGTACGCCCCTGGGTTTCGAGATGATCAACCTTCAGAGTCACGTCGTTTCGAAGATTCCCGGATCTGAGGAGTTCTGGTCTCCTCGTTGGTCACCGAGTAAACGCTACATCAGCGCCATTTCGCGAGCGGCCGACCGGCTCATGCTGTTCGACGCAGGAAGCAAGCAGTGGAGCGAGCTGGCAAGAATGAATGTGAGTTGGACGCAGTGGTCTCGCAAGGGAGACTGCATTTATTTTGTTGGAGCACCGGGAGGGAAGCCGAGTAGTGTATTTCGATTCCGAGTCAAGGATCGAAAGCTCGAAGAAGTGGTCAACCTCAAGGATTTTCGAAACGCGCCTTCTGACTGGAACTGGATGGGCTTAGCTGCCGACGACTCTCCGGTCCTCCTTCGCGACGCCACCACCGAGGACCTCTACGCGCTTGACTGGGAAGCGCCGTAAATCGATTGTGGTGTCTGGCGTGTGACTTGTGATAGAGCAGCTCGGCTCGCCGGCGCACTCCCACGTGCTCGATCTTGCCTAACCATTCGTCGCGATAACGTGGCGCATAAACCTGCGTACCCCCACAGGCAATGCCCCAGCCACGATATAGCGCCTTCACTCGTGTCATCACCCGGTTTAGATCTTGACTGAGGGTCTGATAGGTGCGGGCCAGCTCGCGCAGCGTCCGCAGGCCATGTTCTCCGTGATACGCCGGTCGCAGCATTCCCGTGCGCAATAAGTCCGCCAGCTTGCGGGCATCCACCTTGTCATTCTTGCTGCCCTCCTTTAATAAGGAATTGCGCCGGGGATTGCAGACCAGGACTTGGTGTACGTGCGGCTTCGGCAGGTCGTACAGCCAGGCCGCCCAGGTGCAGGTGATGTGCAGTTCGCCCTGAAGTCCACGGATAAACTGCAGAATGCTGCTGGCCTTGGTTTCGACGATCGACTCCATTACCACATGACCCTTGGTATTCCGCACCGCAATCACAATCGCTTCCTTGTGTACGCCATCCCGATATATTTAACTTCACTACTCATTTGAGTTGTCTCCTTGGGGGGAAGCGATTCGTGCCAACGTCTACTTTCCCCCAAGGTAAAAGTGCCATCGTTCAGGACCCGTTCTTTAGCCTTTTAAGTAGCCGACCTTAACCATTCTGAGTCCGGTGTATAGCCGATGCTATACGTTGCACGGAGGTTCCGGTTGTTCCCGTCGATTTCACCGGTGAATACCCGACGCGCTGTGCTCTGTTGGGCTTGTTCGATGTCCTGACGGCTGCGAAAGTGACGTTTGAGGATGATACGAAGGGCATTCGCAAGCTAATAATGGGGGTCTCTCTGGATCGCTGCTTTGAACCGGCAGTGTGGAAACAATTCAACTTCTTCGCCCTGGTACAACCGGATAACGACATCGTACCTGTGCCTACGGTTTATGACGGTGTGACGCAAAACATCGGCAACAATTACTTAACATCTGATGCTCCGCTCTGGTTTGCAGGCTGTGACGTAATTGCGTCGGCCATCCGTACCGGAAGGCCCCCGCGCATTCTGCGAGCAATCCGCATGGTGCCACATGGCAAGCAAGCTGGCAGGAAAACGGTAAATCTGCGCGGCAGCATGGTGGAAATCGACCCTTGCAAAGTTGCAAAGATGACCTCTTCCGCAAAGTCATCGAACAACGAAAGGTCAATAAAGGGACAAAAAACCAAAAAACTCTATTACTGGCTCAAGATTCTTGCGAATTCGATTTACGGATTCTTTGTCGAACTGATTCCCGAATTGCAGACCAAGAATGTTCCCCTCGAAATCTTCTCCGGCGAGAAGAACTTCTCGGATTCGGGCGACGTGATCGAAAAAGCAGGCCCATGGTTTTTCGCGCCACTGGCGTCGATGATCACGGCTGGAGGGCGTTTACTCCTGGCCATGACCGAGGAATGTGTAAATCGGAAGAAGGGGGCATATCTGTTCTGCGATACCGACTCTCTCGCAATCGTGAGCTCCAAGAACGGATCACTCAGTATCTCGGGAAGTGACGATCGCCGAATTCTGTCGTGGGCAGAAGTGCGCAAAATCGCCGATAGATTCACTTCGTTGAATCCTTACGACCGAAAAGCGGTAAAGGGATCAATTTTGAACCTCGTATCCCGGCCGCGCTAGAACGATTTCTTCGCGGAGTTTCGATTAGTTCCTGCGGATAATAGATTTCTGGAGGATGTCTGTCTTCGACTGGTCTTTGCCGAGCTTGTTTTTTCGCTAGTTCCCTTTTCTGTCTTTCTTTCCTTATCTTTCTCTTGATGCTGCCGTTCGACACTCTCGGCGTACACCGACCAGTACTCATGCCACTCCTCAGGGGTGGCTCGACCGCTTGCAGCAATGTTTCCGAGTTCACTCTGATTCACAGCGGCAGCAATCCTGACGGAAGAAATTTGATCTGTCAATGTCACGTGCGGGCGAGCGGGTCCGGGCCAGGATCAAATCGGGCGGCTTGGGGGAGGGGGCATTTTGCCGTCTCCTTATACCACCCCCCGTGCGGTTTGACGGGGTATTACGCACGGAGGGGAAAATGCTACAGGTAACGATGTGGTAAACGGATGCGGAGGTGGTGTGCTTGGGAGGGGATAATGCTACACCGGCGAATGTCGATCGGTTGTGCTGGGGTTGTGGCGGAGCGCGGCCGCTTACAAAACGCTCGCATGTGAACCGAATCGAAACCAGTCGAAATTTTAGTGTAATGGCTGGTTTCAACAGTTGACCTCTTAACAGAACATCGGGCAATTGGTGCTGCCTTCGTGCGGATCGCAGAGAGGTGCGAGCACTTCAGATGAGAATCGCTGCACAACGTCGCGAGCAAGCGGTGTCGGAGTATAATGGTTGCCGTTTGGATGTCAAAAAGAGAATTCCGGTTTAAACCACGACCTCTACAGCTTTCCAATTGAATTTGTGCATGTGAAACGGCTCCAGCCGGAAACTGACCGCATATCACACTCGCACGCTTAGCGAGCCTTGGAAAGCCGGCTGCCGCACAGGGAACTAGGATACATTGACATGAATGCCCTCACCGTGACCGCGAAGCAACACCAGGAAACCGAGGTTCCAAAAGCCACGGGCTTAGCTGCACGACGCCTCATTTCAGGTTCGCTGCGTAGGCACGTGTGGTTACCGGCGGCGGCTAGCGTGGGCAGTGGCGTGGCGGTTGTGATCGCTCAGGCAACGGACCTGGGTCTTCCTTTTACACTTGCGGCGGCGGGTTTCCTAGCCATAACTTCATTCGTCTGGGGATATTGGACTCAAGTCAGGCACGGACGATTGTTTCCGCCGCTGACTCATCTGCACAGGCGCCAGTATGCGGCAACGTGGGATTTGCTTGCAGGGTCTCTAGAGGAAGCTTGTGCATCTGCCGGCCGCTCCGTGAAAGATGAGGGGAACTTTCGTGCGTCTGCCGCCTCTACCATCAAGAATCTCTTGGAATTGGCACAGATCCGACAGAGTGACCACGTGTTGGAGATCGGGTGCGGCGTGGGCCGGATCGGTCGCGAGCTCGCGCCACATTGCCACACGTGGACTGGAGCAGACATCTCGATCAATATGCTAGGTCACGCTTCGGCCCGTTTGCAGGGCATTCCCAATTTCCGGCTGATTCAATTACATGGCGAAGGCCTCGCGGAGATCGAAAGCAACTCGTTCGATGTCGTTTATTTCACGGATATGCTGATGCACTTGGATGAAATGGATCGCTGGCAGTACGTCGAAGAATCATTCCGCGTGTTGCGTCCGGGTGGGCGTATTTTCATGGATGTCATCGACATCGAATCGGACGCAGGCTGGAAGATGTTCACAAACAATGTAGGCCGCTACAAAAACTTGGAGCGCCCACCGTACATGCCCAGATTCCCGCTTGCCGCGGAATTGGCCGTACACATGGAAAAGGCGCAATTCGAAGGACTTCAAATACATCGTCGCTCGCCACTCGTCGTTGTCACTGGAGTCAGGCCTCGTTGCGCATAACGGCTACCCAGATAGCGGCCGGCTAAACAACCAACACAAATCAGGACAATGCGCTTACCTTCGCCAAAGTTTTCAGTCCGGAGGGCCACGACCGCAGTCAGTCGCGTATCGAGGATCATGCGGTAGTTGGCGAAACATCCCCATTGCTCAAAACCCCTTACTCTGCCATGGCGCGTGAATGTTTGGTGGCTGTCAGGCGTTCAGGGGATGGTCAAGCTGTCCGGCCTGTGGGAAGCTGACGGCATGAAAAGGCCAGAATTGACCGACGTAGGTTGGCTTGGGCCAAGGGACGAAATGGATCGCGCCAGTCACCGCTTCGGCAAATGCTCTGAATGCCATGAAACCATCTGCGTCGAAAAGGCCGTGACCGATGGTCCGAGCACTAAGGAAAGAACCACTGAAACGCTCTATGAAGCATTTCGCTCACACGTTAAGCTGAAGCATTCCGAGAAATTCAATCTTGCCGCTATGCCCGCCACCGAACGGCACGAGTCCTGAGGCCTAAAACACGAACTGACAGGCCTAACTCAGAGAACCAATGGTGGAACCTTTTTTCTTGTCGCCCACCCCTAGTTGTTGAAAAATCGCCGTTGCGCTCAAACCCCTCACTGAGCGGTGACTGACCAAGGCTCTGCAAAAATGTTCCCGATTAAGACCTTGGCGCCAATGTCCTTTGACTAGCGCGACAAGCCTTTGGGAACGGGTAGGATGAGGTTGAGCCGGGAAACGATCTTCCCTGGGCCGGTACGGGATTCGCTTACAACCTCAAGCTCTTCTAAGGACCTCTGAATCGCGAGCAGTTCTTCTCGAGCGGCTTCCAGTCGGTCGATTAGGCGGCTGATCGTTTTGGGCGATTTATTAGACTGCCGCATGGTCTAGCAGAATAAGCTTTTCATGGCAGAAAGTCGGTACGGTAGATGCTGTACTTGCAATGCACCGAGCATGATAGCTGTCGAAAAATCCGCATTACACTCACCCCATAGCAAAGGGCCATTTCGAAAGTGGCCCTTTCAGCGTCTTCCAAGCGACTGCGGGCTATCGGCGACCGGCCAAGGCGTTTTTTGATAAGAATCGGCGACGACCCAGGCGGCTGCCAAGAGCGCCGCGTTAAGAATGGTCTCGCTCCACTGGAAGGGGACTTTGGAGCCTGCCGCCACGATGGGAACCCATACGAGGAGCAAGAACAATCCGATTTGAAATGCGGAGAGGAAAGCTGCTAATCGCGCACAGCGATCGGCGAGCACCGCGATACCTGCCGCGATGAAGGCACCGCCCGTGAAATACGCCCAGAATACATGTCCGGGGAGCCAGTTAGGGACGAGCGATATGGTGTCTTTCAGGTCGATGAAATGGGCCGAGCCGAAGAAGATCAACGAGGAGCCGTAGAGTACGTGCAGGATACGCAGGCCGTTGTTGCCGCTGACAAACCTGAGGTGTTGACGATCCCAGTCGGGGGCGAACCATACATATAGCACCCAGGCGGCAGCCAACATGACGGCGAGCGGAAACACAGACCAGCAAGCTTCGAAAGGAGATGTTAGTAGAAGATTCGGCAACCGGAAGAGCAGCAACCAGAGTAAAAGAGTCGTGAGTAGCAAGCGTGTGGCGACGGCCGCCAAGCGCGGAACAAGCAAACCAATGCCAGACGCAAGGGAGATGAGGGAGCCGAGGTAAACGAAAACTCCACGTCCGGGGATACTGGCAGGAACAGGATTCCACACCGGAACAAAATCGCGGTATAGAAGACCCACAATGCCGAGACCGATCATCGCGATCGAAAAAACCAAATGACCGCTGCTTGCAATACGCATTGACGTTGTTCTCCAGAACTGGTTCAGTCTATTCGAGAAACGAGCCGGTAGAGTATGGGAAAATGTAGTCCCCCTCCCGGCAACTGATGTAGCCCGAGGAGAATTGGTTAGTTTGATGCTAAGCCCGTTTGCCGGGATCTATCGTGAAGTGGTCGGCAACTCGGGAAATGGCCGGTGCTCGCAGTTGGCATAATTCGCCATTTACGCTATTGACCTGCCTGGAGGGTTTTGAGATGGGATGAGAAGGTCGATCCCCGATCACGGATCGCGTTAAGCTACCAGTGATCAACGCACTCGAAGGGTGCAATCCCAATAGATAAGGAGATCGACCTTGAAAAAGAATACCAATTCTCCCATGAAGAAGGAACAAAAAGCGAAGCGGGCGAAAGCGCAGCGTTCAGTGCAGCGAGAAACCAAGGAAGTACTGGCGGAGCTGGTGGAGAAACTGAG
>DASRRV010000254.1:0-13600 GCA_035695545.1 Candidatus Sulfotelmatobacter sp.
CAATCTCGAATCGATGGGGCCACTGACCCGCTTAACGCGCACAACCACGGTCGTTTCGCACTTAGAACCAGTATGGTACTGGCGCCGTTTCGAACGCCTGGGCGTCGAATCCGAACACAAATATATCCTGCAAGACGTAGCCCAAAGATCAGCCCACAACTAGCCCAAAGGCTTGGATCTCATATGCCGTGAACCCAGCCGCGAAGCGGCGAAAGAATGCAGCCCACGGCCTGCCCTGAGCTTGTCGAAGGGGCGTAAGCCGTGGGAGCTGATGCGAAAACGATAACCAAGCCCCAGCGGGGCGAGAGAGAGTCAACGCACAAAGGGACCCCATGAAACCAGCCACCACCGAACCCGCCACTCTAACCAGCGCAACCTACGCTGACCTAGTCCGCGAAATGCTAGTCCGCCTCGGCGAAGACCCCGACCGCGAAGGCCTCGCCGCCACTCCGGAACGCGTCAGCAAAGCGATGAAGTTCCTCACCAAGGGATACAACGAAGACCCCGACGCTCTCCTCAAGGGCGCGCTCTTCACTGTGACTTACGACGAAATGGTCATCGTGAAAGACATCGAGATGTTCAGTCTCTGCGAGCACCACATGCTTCCGTTCTTCGGAAAAGTGCATGTGGCCTACATCCCCAACGGCCGCGTCATCGGCCTAAGCAAAATCCCGCGCCTCATCGAGCTCTTCTCGCGCCGTCTCCAAATCCAGGAACGCCTCACCACCCAGATCGCCGAAACCATCCAGAAAGTAATCGAGCCCCAAGGCGTAGGCGTAGTCATCGAAGCCCGTCACCTCTGCATGATGATGCGCGGCGTAGAAAAGCAACACTCCGCCGCGGTAACGTCGTCGATGCTAGGCTGCTTCCGCAACGAAGAAGAAACCCGCTCCGAATTCCTCTCCCTGATCCGCCAGCGCCCCAACGGCGTCTAAAAGAGAAGAAGATCCGCGGCTGCCGCGAATCGTGTGGCTCCCGACCTTCGCCTTCGCCTACTGCACAACTAGTGTGAACGTCGTTGTATGCGTCAGTGAACCACTGGTCGCTGTCACGGTTACGTTGGAGCTCCCGGTTGGCGTTCCGGTGACAACGTCGAAGTTCACACTGCCCGAGGGTCCTCCTCCGGGAGTCGGGTTCGTCACCACTACTGGATAGCGGCCAAGGTTTGCAAGGTCGCTGGCGGATAGCGAGATCGACATCTGCGACGAATTCGCAAAAGCCGGAGCGTGAGCCACGCCGTTAAACTTCACCGCTGAACTACTCATGAACCCTGAGCCATTAATCGTCAGCGTCTGTCCGACTGAACCGGCTGCCTGTTGGGACGGTGAAAGCGTCGTGATCGCTGGCACGGGATTGTTCGGCGGGGGAGTAGTCGAGCCGCTACCGCCGCCACCGCCGCAGCCGGGCACGCTCACAAATAGACCCACAACGACCACCATCAGAAGTACAGAGCGGCGCCTGCGCGCTGGTGTCGCAAGGGCACAGGCTCCGACTAAAAGCAGCATTACGTTGGCGATCCAGCCGATACCACGGCCCCCAAAGGCAGCCCGTCGAGACTGCCCGACGGGCATGGCACTCACCGTCAGAGTGGTCGATCCTTGGCCTGTAACCTGGGCTGGACTGAAGGCGCACGTTGCCTCTGCCGGCAGGCCCGAGCAGCTGAAGTTGGTCACAGTTCCGTTGAAATTTCCCAAGGCTGCGATATCAATTCGCGCCGTTTGCGACTGTCCCTGTGGAACAGTCACAATAGACGACGAGTCGATCGCGATGTTGAAGTCGTTCATCGCGATCTGGGCGAATCCTGCATCCGTTGCTGGGTAATTTGTGTCCCCCAAATATTGCACCTCCGCTGTGATGGCGGAATTTACGGTGAAACTCGCAGTCGCCTGACATGCGTAGTTCCCGCTACTGTCTTTCGTGCTGGTGCAAGTCAGGGGCCCTGCGAGCACACTGAAATTCTGGGCGTTGACGAAATTGAGCGTTCCGCTTGGGTGGACTGTCTTGTTCGTCGTATCCACAAGAGCAGTTAACGTCGCTGTGCCACCTGGGTCGACATTCAGCGTCGAAGGCGCAAAAGAGATTGTAGGGTTGGGATACATTATCGAGATCCCCGTGTCCGACGATGTGACCGGCGCGTAATTCGCGTCTCCGCTGTAAGACGCGGTGATCGAATAGTTCCCCGGCGTCGTGAACGCAGAGGTAGAACTCGTAAAATTGACATTTGTCCAAGCGACAGCAGGTGGCCCGACCTGATTTCCCCCTTGGTATGTAGTGGTGCCTGCGATGGGAGTTCCATTGGAATAAAAGGTTACCGTCCCGGTAGGGGGCAGTCCGGTGCTTAGAGACTGCACCTGCGCAGTCGCAATCATCGCGGCCCCGACAGCCGCGCTAGTGACGTTGGGCGCGTTCAAGAAAGAGGTTGCGCGTGTGATGCTGATCGTACTCGTCGTCGTGCTCGCAGCGAAGCTGTTATCCCCCGCATACGCCGCCTTCACCGAGTTCGACCCAGTCGGCAACTGAACCATCGAATCCTCAAAGTATCCCGAGTTGTTCAGGGTGAAACTTCCGGTATCGAGCGCGGTGCCGTTGTTCGTGATGGTCACGTCGCCGGTTGGGCATGCGATCGAACTGAATCCGAGGCCGGGCGCGCACAATTGTCCCGCTGCATTGTTGATGTTCACTCGCAACGCATAAGGCGACCCGTATATCGCTGTCGTGGTGTGGCCGTTAATGACGCCTCCGCCGGAATCAAACGTCTCTAGAAAAATTACCGGCTGGCTGCTTTCCTTACTCACGGTCACGCTGACGGGACTGGAATAGCTTCCCCCGTAGGTGCCGTCGCCGACGTAGTGGGCCTTCACGTTGTAATTTCCGCCCGGTAGCAGACTCGTATTGCCAGAAGCCGACCCGCCGCTTAATTCAAAGAGGCCGAAGGTTTGGCCCGAGGTCGTGCCGGCACCGCTATCGACCAGCAAGGTTGCATCGCCCGTCGCAGCGCCAGGATTCACCCCAATATTCACCGCTACAGGCGTGCCGTGAACCACATTTACTGCCGCCCCATTGTTCAGCTGCAACGTCGCTGTGGTCGCGCTGAATGTCGCCTTGCTCCAGTTGTTCACCAGGTTGGCCGCATCCACCGATCCTAGTCCGGTGGCCAGATCGTATGCCGCTGTGGTGCTGTAGCCCGAAAGGATGCCGTAGGTGTCTGCGCTCGTTTTCGTTACGCAGTTCGGTGTTCCCGTGATACAAGGCATCCCAATCGTCGATCCCGATGGAACATCGTGAAACGCGTTCGCTTGTTTGCCGGCCAACTTGTAAAGCGCAAAGCCAGGTACACCTTGAGGCGTTCCCATCTTCTGATCTACCAGCGCCATGATTCCCGCGAATGCTGGCGAGGAGACCGACGTGCCTCCATAGCCCAGGAAGTTGTTGAGATTACAAATCCCCGTCTGATCCTGCTGGCAGATCACGTAAAAGCTGCTCATGAAGCCATTGCTGGCAAACAGGGAAATATCGGGAAGATCCCGAAGGTTATCGGTCGGAACGCCTGTTCCGGCCTGCCAAGAGGGTTTTGCGTATCCTTGTGTGCAACTGCCGACCTGCTGGCTATTCACTACGCAATTACTCGGGCCCCCGCTGCCCCCAACGGAGTTCACTCCACCCGCCGAGATCATCTGCGGATTGTTGCAAGCCTGCTCCGCCGTCGATCCGTACCCCAGCGTGACGGCAAGTGCGTTGGTGCAGGAATCGTTCCACGTAGTTTCCGGAATGTAACCTTTGGCGGATTGCTGTGTGGAGGCACTATTGGTGGAATTCCAGTACGAAGTCCACTTTTTGTACTGATTGAAGTCCGTTCCGCCCACGGCGGCATTGAACGGTGTCGAGGCGATTCCATTCACATTCAGGCCAAATTTTGCGGGTCCGCCGGGGTCGTCGCATCCGGCCGAACCATTGTCGCCTGAAGACACAAACACACTGATCCCCTGAGCTGCGGCCTGCTCCCAGAGCGTGCGAAAGAACTGATTACCCGCTGTCCCCAGCCCCAACTCGCACTGCCCGTAGCTCTCGCTCATCACCGGCGCCAGATTGTTCTCCACGATATACAGCGCCGAGAGATCTACTCCGTCGGTCGTCTGGGTCGATTTCGACGTCACGAAATCAATCGTCGCCTGAGGAGCCACTGCTCCCGACCACTGCACATCGATGTTGGCCTCGCCCTCGTCGCCAGTCGTGCCCGGATCAGCGCCATTGACAATGATGTTGAGCTTGTTTTGCGGAACCGTCAGACCAAACAGCTGCCAGAAGGTCGTTGCATCGTTCGGGTTGATGTCGGTCCGTCCCACGATTGCAATGCTCTGTCCCGTGCCATCGATCCCGTTGTTCCACAACGGCAACACATCGTAGATCGTGGCGAAGTCGTAAGGAACGACTCCATAGCAGGCCTGCCCGCCCCCGCATGCAAAAGTGAAATTCGGTTCGGCCTCGGCGAGCACCTTCGTCTCCGCCGAGTACTTGCCGGCGAGATGACTCATTGCCTTCCGCCGAAAGTCATGCAGTGAGTCAATCCCCGCCACCGCCGCTGCCAGCGCCGTCGGAATCGCTGGATCGCTCGCATTCGCCCAGTGCTGCTCCCCATTGACGATGTACTTGTGAATCGCCGTGTGAAACGCCTCTTCCACCTGGCTCGCCGACCCGGAGAATTCCAGCACCGCTCGCCCTTGGGTTGAGCCCACCTGAAATCCGTGCGACTGCAACCACGAAGTAATCGTTTGCATGTCGCCATCCGTCGGTCCAAACTGCTTGCCATACTCTTCCGGGGTCAGCCACTTGTGATAATTCGGCGAAGCCTTGTCCTGCTGATCGTCGAGCAACCTTGTGAGCGCGGACTCTTGCGCAGGACTCCGCTTCAACACCAGCAGCATCCGCTCCATCGGCAAGCTAGCCGGAGCCGTGCCCAAATCGAACTCCGCCCGCGCCAGCGGATGCACATTCCCCTGCAGCGTCGTCAACTGCATTTCATCGACAGCCTGCGTAATCAGCGGCTGCGGACTACCAGCCCCCGCCTGAGCCGCTTCCTGTCCGAACGCCGGCGTACACACCACCGCGCTCCAGAACACGGCCGTCAGAAAAGTTGAGACGCTCACGAAAAAAAAGCGAGAGAAGTTAGACGAAGACGAAGTAATGGCGCGCATGGACACACCTCAGCCAGAGATGGAAACTCCACCGAGATCGGATAGGGACAGGAGGAAGGAAGGGAGGTCCGAATCGTCTCTTTGCCAGGCCCAAAGCCTGTGTGGACCATGAAAGGTACTCTAACTCGCCCCAGTTTGCAATGGTTTCACGCACAATCCCAGGCTGAGATCCCCGGGCCATGAAGCTCTGGAGGCGCATCGCACAGCCGGAACCCGCTTTTCCCGCCGACGCTGCTGGTGCCTGGAGGCTAGATATCTAAGGTCGCCATACTGCCAGTAGTCCTGTGGAGCGTTCGGACTCCAGTTGAGGTGCGGCCACCTAGACCTTGCTCGGAGGCCTGATCCCGAAGCTCGCCAGACCGCCAGAGGCCGAACGACTGCCCCGGAGGGGCAACTGATAATAGCCCGGCGTTTCAACGCCGAAGAGCCTGCATGATGGCCGCGCCCCGGAGGGGACGCCTGAACCGAACCACCGCTGTCGACTGGCCGATCCCCTGTCGAATAACCGCGCTGAAACCGTCCGCTCCACCTCCGTCCCGGTTGATTCCCCTACCCAACCTATCCACCGCCAAGCACTTACGGCATGACAATCACTTGACCCGCCATGCATTGCCCCATCCCAAAAGACCTGCGAAAGCCCATTTCGTAACGGGAGCCACCCATGTTGAGAACCATTCTCGCAGTGCTGCTGTTGCATTCCCTGATTGTTGCGCAAGCCGCGGAGAACCAACCGTCAACTCCACCACACTCATCCAACCCGTCCACACCCCAACCCAACTACCAGCCCTACACTTTCTACGACGCCGTCCGTCGTGGCACGACAGAAGAAGCCGCCATCCAATTGTTATCCGTAGGCTTTATCACCACGCCGAAGTCGAAAGTCTCCGGCATCGTCCCGCTGAATCTCGAATTTGAACCTGTCGAAGGACTCACCGTCAGCCAACTCCACTATCCCACAACCTACCCGCGCAAGTTCAACTTCCAATCGCAACTCGTGCCTGTCACAGGACTAGCGCACATCGAATTCAAGGTCCACGCCGATTTGAACGCTGCTCTCGGGCCGCGAATCCTCACCGCAAAGCTCACCTTCCAGCCCATTCAGATTGATTCTGGAATCGGTCCTGTCCACGAGGCCGTCGTGGAAATCCCGATCACAATCGTCGACCGCCACACCTCGGTGAAGAAAACAGGATACCCGTACCATCACATGCCAAAGGCCCAGGAGGTAGCCCTCATCGTCGCGCTCGTCCCCTTGGCCGTCGCGGTGATGCCAATTTATTTGGCCTGTATGGCGTCGAACAACTGCCCCGACTAGATTGACGCAAGATTGAGAGTCAGATTGAAAGAGATGGGAAGGGAAGTACTGCGGTATTGCAGTTGGTCTACTCTTCAAACATCGGAACTTGCCGCTGATCCTGCGCTCCGCGCCGCTGCCGCCGTGCTGCCCCAATCACTGCCAGCACCGTCAGCGACTCCAGCGCCGTGCGCGGCACAAAAATCCGCTGCGTGTTCGACCGCTGGTCCGGCGGGTTCACCAGAAATCCCTCCGGCGTCGTCTGCGTCAGATCCGCGGGCATCAGCCCTTCCAGAATCTCACTGTCCTTAAATCGCAACCGCACCCACAATCCCTCCGACCTTGGGCGGGACGTGAACGTCTTGCGCGTCAGCGACTCCGAGTCCCCAAACTCCCGCACAAAATAAACGCCCTTGATCTCCTTCAAGTCGATCGCAATGACCGTCCCAGACGTGTTCAGCAGTTCCAGTTTGCCTTCGTTCACAAACTGCGACGGCGACACGTACCCCGACACCGAATCCCGGTCCATCTTCCGAACGATCACTTTCTTGTGAGTTGAAGGCATTGTGTGCCGCGTGTTCAAACCCAAGTGTTCAAACAATCCGAAGCATAAAAAAACCTGTCATCCTGAGGCGGGTGCCCTTTGCCCGCCGAAGGACCCATGCAACCCGCTGTTCTGCCAGCATCCGCAGTTGAGTCAAATACCGGGACCGGAAGCCTAGAGCCGAGAGCCGGAACCCACCCTCCGATTCTCGCACTTTTCCGCCGGAAACACGCGGAATCCGTCTAAGCAGTAGCCAAAATGTAAACGTTGTGTTATTTTCTTTAGCTTGCCGCAAAGTTTGCACTTCGCCTAAGTACTTTGTACTAAGCCACTTGCACCACGGTGGCTAAAGGCTGGTTGGTTCGCTGGCTGGGCTTGTGGAAATCTTGTGGAAAGCTCGGTTCGTCAGCCCGACCGGTTGCGGTCGCTAACTAACACAAACCGCGCCGGAAACAGCTGAAAAATCGGCCTGAACGCCGAGTTTGATCACGACCACCATAACGAATGGCTGATTACATCTACACGATGGAACTCCGGTTGACGCCGGATCAGTTAAAGGGCGTCGGCCTGGTGCAAGACGTAGCCCGCGCCGCAGGCATGAATCTCTACCTGACCGGCGGTGCCATCCGCGACATCATTAGCGGCTTCACCATCCGCGACCTCGATTTCACAGTTCAGGGCAATCCCCTCAAACTCCAAAAAGATTTGGAGAAGGCCGGCGCTAAAATCGCGGCCACCGATGAAGAAGCCCGCACCATCTTCATCTCCCTTCCCGGCAATGCCCGCGCTGAAATCAGCATGGCCCGCACCGAGAAGTATGAGAAGACGGGCAAGGCTCCCATCGTCACCCCTGCCACCATCCACGAAGATCTGCGCCGCCGCGACTTCACCGTCAACGCCATGGCCCTCTCGCTCAACGAGGGATCGCGCGGCCTTCTCCTCGATCCCTTCAACGGCACAGCCGACATCGAAGCCAAACTGATTCGCATCCTGCATAACTATTCGTTCCTCGAAGATCCCTCGCGCCTCATCCGCGCCACGCGCTTTGCCGCCCGCTTCCACTGGCCTCTCGAAGAACGCACCCAGGCGCGTTACGACGCCGCCAAAGAAGGCAAGTACATCGATCACATTCTGCGCACCTCGATCGGCCACGAAATCGCCGCTCTCGCGCACGAAGACGACCCTCTGCACGTGGTCAAGACTCTTGAAAAAGAGGGCTGGCTCCAGATCCTTCACGAGCACTGGACGACCGCCAAGGTCGACACCAACGGTCTCACCCAGCTGATGAAGACGCGTCAGCAGATGGTTGATCTCGGCTACGCTCCCGACGCCGGCCCCGCCGTCATGTATTTTCTGACTGCGCGCTTCTCCGACAAAGACGTTTCCGATCTGCAGCGCCTCATTCCACGCAAAGATTTAGTCGAAGCATGGCGCGACATTGAAGATCACGCCAAGGAACTGGCCAAGCGCCTTATGGGAAAGGAAGCCGCCACTCCATCGCGCACCTGGCAGTTGCTCTCGTCAGCGCGACCGGAGATGGTTTTGTTCCTCGCTGTAACCGCGAAACAACAGGCCGTCGAGCAGAAGATCAAGAACTACCTCACCAAGTGGCGTCAGGTGCAGCAGAGAATTCCGTTACCCGAGATGACGGAGTTGCTCATCACTCCGCAATTGCCCGAGTATCCCAAACTCGCGCGCGACGTGTTCATGCTGTTGCTCGATGGAAAGCTCCGTTCGCGCACCGAGACGCTGAAATTCCTGAAGCCCTTCGCCCCGCCTCCACCGCCTCCGCCGCCTCCACCCCGCCGTGGACGCGCCGCCAAAGCCGCCGCCGAAGCGCCAGCCGCAACCGCTCCTGCGAAAGCAGGCGCGCCAGCCAAAGCAGGCAAGAAGGGCAAGGGAGCCGCCGTTGTTCCCGCCGCACCGCCCCCACCTCCGGCACCAAAAGCAGAGGCGAAGGGGAAAGCTCCCGAGAAGGTCAAGCCCTCGAAGCCCGCACCCAAGCCATCCCACAAGCCCGCTCCCAAGCCCGCAACCAAAGCCAAGCCCAAGAAAAAGAAATAGCAGTGTCGATCGCGTTTTGAAAAGGCGCGTCTTCAGCCGCGCCGTAAGTGCCACCAAATGACCTGCGGCTTTACCTTCTTAACACTGTAACTAGACCATCACTGCGCCTGTTCATTAGCTTTGAAGCGCTCCATGAGTGCAAAATTGTCGCGCCCGTGCTTGTCCGCTTGGGGGCATACCTTCAGGTAGTCGAAGCGGGGGTTCCTCGACGAGCGCAATGGGGATTTTTCGCCAGCTAAGGCACCGGAACGGCGAACGACTGCTCGCGTTTGCGGATGATGCGGCTCAAGAGCCATAACAACAGCCAGCCTGCACCCCATAGAACCAGATTGACAGCCAAGATAACGAATGCTCCTGCTGGACCACCGGCCCTTGAGCGCAATGGGATGATTTCGTCCGGCCGCGCCTCGTAGATGAGTCCCGCGATTCCGTCTCCCATCAACTCAAGCCGGATTTCTTGTCGAGATGTGCCAAGTTGCTCTACGTGAATTGTCCACGCCGCATTGCCGTTAGGTGATGGGAGCTTTCGCACCTGTTCTCTGACCCAAGCTTCGCGGTCGGGCGATACGTTAAAGGTGTAAGACGCATCCTTAGGGCGCGGAGAAACCTCGGAAAGATCGTCGAATGACCTTGCCTCGACATGGTCAGGCCAGACCAAAAGGACGCAGTGGTACCAATCCTTGCGAAAGGGAAACGAAAAAAATGGGTCGGCAACACGCATAGTGAGCGGAAACGCCGCCACAAAGCTTGCCACAAGCACGAGTACGAGAGCTGCTTTCTTCATTGTTGAAGTGAATGACTGAAAGGTCCATTCTTGCAGGGCAATGTCAAGCTGAGAAAATTACGTTGGTTTCCCGTGGTCGGGGATTTTGAGATGGGGATTTATCGTCAACAATTCAAGGCAAGCGTGCTGGCGTAGGAGCTTCGAGCTATTTTGAATCAAGTCGTGGCATGCAGGCTGTTGCGATAAAGGCATCGAAGGACGCCGCTGCTTCTGCGTTAGGCGTTTGGTAAGTGATGGCATCAGTGCCAAGTCCGAACGACCGAAATCGCTGCCCGGTTTTAAGAGTGCCATAAACGTCCACTCCGGCTGCCCCGTCCGGCACCACTATCGCTCGTTCAGTGAACTCACGCGCTTCGACCAAGCAATCAGATGGGGCTTCGTATCCACCATAGCTCACTCCAGAAGCGAACTGAAGGTGGTCGCCGATGTCACTGAAATAAACGGTTTCGACAACATAGTCGCCACCAAGCAGGCGGCTGACTTTCGCGTGGCGCGGCAGCAGAAAGCTCCAGAGCAGACCTATATTTCTCTTCCGGTTTTCGCGTTTAGCAAACCGGGAATCGTCACACACGGGTACTCTTACAGCCTCGGATGACGCTGGTTCCGCCACAAACTCTACGTTGCGGGTTTCACGGGTCACGACGATGCGGGAGGGGCGAAGAGTCCAATTATTTATCCGTAGCGTCGTTCCGGGGTTAGCAATGCTGAAGTTCCCGTTTGTGTCGGTAACCGCGTACACATGCGGATGTGCGGGTTCGATCTTCGGCGATAGCGCGTCACCCCAAACTTCAATGCCAGCCAAAGGTTTCCCGGATTTGTCCATCACTGAACCGACTATGGTCTGCTGCCCTAAACACAAAACTGGCAGGCAGCCGCCAAGAAGGAGAATCACGGCGACGGCGGGTAATCGTTTTATCTTCCGGTTCTCCCGAGCATTCATGGCAGCCGCTCCCATCGTGCTATCGAATCACGCTGCGGTCCAGATGACTGTCGTTATCAAGCCTTTGCACTCGTTGACTCTGTCGAGCGCATCAACTGACAGACTGGAAGCGTGCCTCGATCCGCGAGTGATCTCTGAGACTCTGTGCCCGCATGTCATGGACGTATTTACACGCGACTGCCTGCACCTGCTGCGCAGGCTGTTCTGCGTTTAATCAAACTGTCAGGCGGCTTCGAGCCACTGACGTTCGCGTTTCGCGTCTGAGCTATCTCTGCCGGTCCCTCGCATTGCGTCCTATTTCGGGGTAAACTGGCTGACATTTCGTCACCCCCCGGAGGTTTCCATGCGCATTCGACCAATCGCTCTCTCCATCCTCGTCGCGTTGTTGGGTTCGACGCTAGCCTACGCTGCACCGGTGTACTACCTTGCCCTCGGAGATTCCCTCGCCATCGGCCTTCAGCCCAGCGCAACCGGAGACGTCCCCACCAAGCAGGGATATGTCGACGACCTCTTCGCCGCTTTTCGCCCGCACGTTCGCGGACTCACCCTCACCAAGCTCGGATGCTCCGGCGAAACCACAACTAGCATGATCGGAGGTGGCATCTGCCCGTACGCCGCGGGCAGCCAACTGGCAGCCGCCGTCGCTTTCGTGGAGACCCATCCCGTCGCCTTCATCACTCTCGACATCGGCGCCAACGATATCGACCATTGCATCAGCACGACCGGCATCGACACAACCTGTGTCACGACCGCTCTCACCGACATCGGCACAAACTTGCCGCAGATCCTCGCCGCTCTCCGCTCCGCCACCGGTTCTGACACGCCCATCATCGCGATGAACTATTACAATCCGTTCCTCGCCGCCTGGACCCTCGGCACCGATGGTCAAGCCCTGGCCAAAGCGTCCGCCGTCGTCGCCAACGATTTCAACCATGTGCTGCAAGGTATATACAGCGCATTCTCCGTTCCCGTCGCCGACGTCGCCCACGCCTTCCGCATCAACGACTTCAACAGGATTCCCTTCATCAATCTTCCGCTGAACGTATTCCTCACGCTGTCCTGGACGTGGATGGCCGCCCCGCCGCCCCTCGGTCCCGATATCCACCCGAACGCCGCCGGCTACCTTGTAATCGCCGGAGCCTTCGCCGAGAAGATCGCCAGTCACTAGCGGATCGTTTCCCGAGGCCGCATCGAGAAGCTACCTCCGCTGACGGTGTAGAAGCACCGCCCCGCAACGTCCATTGCTCACAGACCAAGCAACGCCTCCCAGTTCACAGAGGGCGTCATCCCGAAGCCCCGCGTTTTCACCAGCGGGGCGAGGGATCTTGCAGTGCAGCCCCTCCGCCCTCCGCGCAATCGGGTGCCCCCATTTCTCGCCTCTTTTGCGAGATGCCCTGGGCGCCGTCGACGTTTCCGAGTACCCAGAAGAATCGTTGATTGTTGATTGATCCGTGAAAATCCGTGGAAATTCGTGGTGCCCGTTCCGCATCGCTCTATTCTCCCTAGCCGATTATCATGAGCCGGCATCTGGGGCGTTCGTTAACGGCTTGGGGAGATCAATGAAGAAGCTCGGGAAAATTCTGCTCGTTTGTCTCGGAATACTCCTGGTTTTGCTCGTGGTTGCCATCAACTTCACCATCGGTTGGCGTCCGTTTATCGGACCAAAGAAGCGCGCGCTCACCACCCGGCAATTCGAACGCACTCCTGAACGCCTCGAGCGCGGGCGCTATCTCATGCAGTCAGTCTTGGGTTGCGGAACCTGTCACTCGCCGCGCGACTGGTCACAACACGGAGCCCCCGTGCTGCCCGGCATGGAACTCGCCGGCCAGCCCTTGCCTCTGCCTGGTTTTCCCGGAAATATCGTTGCGCCCAATCTCACTCCCGACAACACGACAGGTTCCTGGACCGACGACCAGATCGCTCGCGCCATCCGCCAAGGCATCAAGCATGACGACAGCACGCTCATCCCGTTAATGCCTTACGAGGCCTACAAGGCTCTTTCGGATGAAGACTTGGCTTCCGTCATCGTCTTTCTGCGTTCGGTCACTCCAGTCCGCAACCCCCTGCCGGTCTCTCAAATCAATTTTCCCGTGAACTATCTCGTGCGCGGAGCCCCCGATCCCGTCATCGCGCCCGTGCATGGCCCCGATCCATCCGATGTCCTCGCGCACGGAAAATATATGGTTACGGTCGGCTGTGGTTGCCACAAGGCGGTCAACCCCAAACTCGGCTACGGCGGCGGAGAAGTTCTGAAGGGCCCCTGGGGCGAAGCCACCAGCGCCAACATCACTCCCGATGCATCCGGCATCAGCTACTGCAACGAGGCCACGTTTATTACCACTCTGCGCACCGGATATGTCGGCGCAAGGAAGCTCAACTCCATCATACCTTTCAGAGAATTCAAAGATCTCACCGACGACGACCTGAAAATCATCTTCGCCTATCTCCGCACCGTCGAACCCATAAAGCATCGCGTAGACAACTCGCTCCCACCCACATACTGCAAGCTCTGCAAAAATACTCACGGAGCCGGCGACCAGAACTAGTCGCGCACGAATGTAAGATTGTTTGCGGCATGAATGGTGGGGCAGTCGCTAGTGCGGCGAATGTAGGGACAGCCGCCCTCGGCTGTCCGGCGGCCCAGCGGTATCGGGCCGCTTGGTCTCAGCCTTAGTCGCCAGTAGCCGCCAAAGTGCCTTGCTGCACCTCAGCTGAAGATGAGCTGAGGCCGGTTCCGAACGTCAGGATTCCGTCCTCCATCCTGCCCAGCTTCATGGTGAGC
>DASRRV010000255.1:0-5625 GCA_035695545.1 Candidatus Sulfotelmatobacter sp.
GTCCTTTCCACACAAGAAGGAGTCGACGTCGATCTGTTGCCTGAGAATGTTCGCACACGCGAGATCGTAAAAGGTGTCCGCCTGCAACTTGCTGAGTTCCTCCCGCCGCTGCCGGGCGAAGTGGGTGGGCGCACTACGGCAACGGCTCCGTCGCTATTTGAGATTCTCGAAGAAGTGGAGCGGCGTATCATCGTCGACATGCTCGAGCGCACCAACTGGAATCAGACCGAAGCGGCCGAGCGTTTCCAGATTCCGCTCTCGACGTTGAACCAGAAGATCAAACGCCTCGGCATTGAAACACGCCGCCGCGCCACTCCGCCCCGAGGCGGTTACGGCTATGGGGCCGATCCTGCCGATTTTGCAGCCGGCAAGTAGACTCAAAAATAAGAGCGGGAGCCCAAGTTCGGACTCCCGTCTTCATGCATCTCAAAGCTGCCCTAGTGAGCACGGTCCAACAAGTGAACCAAATCCAATAGTATCTGTGCTTGGAACGTCAGCAACTCTGCACGTCCCGGCGGCACCTGTTTCCCGTTGAATTCGGCGTCTTGCAAAAGTTGAAGCATTTGAGCCGCTAAGATATCTCGGGCAGTGGTGATATTTGAGATTGCGTTCTCGGTTTGGATGTATCGCGAGTCGCTTCCCGGACTTCCCGAAGCCAGCGCCCGCGTCGAAATACGCAAACTGGTTTGCCCGAGATCTCCGTTCGGAGCATTGATCTGCTTGTAAGCGCGGGCCAGCTCAATGAACTCATCGTTGAAGCGGCCATTGCCCTGGCTCAGGCCCTTTGGCAACGCCCACTGATTGAACTCTTCTACAAGCGCGCGGCCGTCGTCTTGATAGTCGTCCTTCAAGCCGGTCAGTACGAGCATCGTGGGACGGATGTCCACGTGATCCGACCAGACCGAATTATCGACTCCGTTCGTCACGATTCCGGGTCCGACCAATCCTAGAAAGGTCGTGACGATTTCCTTGTCGATTCCGCCATGGTTCCACGCAAATCCGGGGCTCTCGACGACGCACGGAGAATTACAGTTGGGAGCGCCGGTCGAGTGGAAGTAGTCGGGATCGCCAAACATGACGAACGTAGGAGTTCGTTGCGGATCACCGGTGATCATATGCAAGAGCTTCAACTCCACGGGATCCGCCAAGGCCTCCGTCAGTTTATCGGTATTGCCGGTGATGGGGTTCATGGCAGTGAGGTTCCACGCGGCCCGTTCGAAACTTCGTGCCAGAGGATCGCCGACCGGCGGATTGCCATTTACGTAGAACACCGGAACCATGTCAAACTGAATGTCGAAAGGCGCCGTGATGTTCTCCTCCGTAGCCATCAACCCAGTCATGTTCGCTTCGATTTCGCCCAACTTGTCGTAAGAGCACGTGACCGTAACTCCGTCGCAAGTCGGCGGCGTCGGCGGACCACCTACGAAATGGTCCCCTTCATCCGCGGTGACTACAAACAGTGTGTTTTGCTTGTTGATGCCGTCCTTCTCCAGCCGGTCAAAGAATTTGCCGAACGCCTCGTTGTAGTTAGCAAGCTGAGCCTCATAACAAGGATCGCCCGAACCCAGAGCGCCCTGTTCAGGATCTGTTTTGCACACAGCGGGACCGTACAGGTTGCCTGGGCTCTGCGCCGTCGTGTGGTTATCGTGCGCGTCAGAAATGTAGGCGTATGTAACCGGAACGCCGTGCTCTGCCATCGAAGCAACGTATGAGAGGGTCTGACCTGCGGAAATTCCTCCGAACCCTGGGAAACCCGGATTCCCTTTATTGTCGGTAATCGGGTTTCCGTCCAAGTCGGTCAGGGGGCCTGAAGGGCTGATTTGCGGAGCGACATACTTGTGGCCAAAGAGCGCGTTGAATCCGGTATATCCGCCCGGCTCATTTGGGAGGACGTCTGGCTTTCCATTGTTGGCCGAGGAGCAGAGCGCATTGCCGGCCGCGCAATGGATGGCGATGCCCTCAAAATCCGCAGCCGCCAGGGTGGAGTTGGCTGCTGCCTCGGCCGCCTCCGGAGACCCCGCGCCGAAAACGGTTGTTACGTCTCCCCTGACGTTTTCGAGCTCAAGATTGGCAATTGAGACCGCTCCTACGTTGCAGCCCGCTCTGGTCCAGGTTACCCATGGAGCGGGAGCGTTTTTCCCGGCAGGCGTAATCATAAAGAAATTTGGGTCGCCCCGATTGATGATGTCCGTCCAATATTGAAACCCGGAGGTGAATGAGGGAATGCCTGTTGTGGAGAACCAATCAAAAGAGTTGGCGATCGGTATCCCGTGCTTATCCGGATAGACGCCAGTCTCGGAGGTAATAATATCGTCTGCCGTGTGTGACTTGAGAGGTGTGTGATGATTTGTCATCAGCACGCCGTTGTTGGTGATGAAGTTCAGAAGATTCGGCATCTGCTCCAAATCGGAGGGGACGTTTGGATTGTCGCGAGTAAAGTGGACGTTGTCGAACTGGATATAAATTACATGCTGAATCTGCCCGCGCGCTGAGTTCAGTTCACAACCAGCAGTCGAACTAGAACTCTCAGAACCTGAGCCGGCCATGGTTCTTGCTTCCGTTACGATGGGAAATGCGGCGCCGCCGATCGGCGCAAAAATAAAGGTGAATGCCACAACGACGGCCAAAGTCTGCCGGAATCGGGCGGAAAAATGGACGGTCCTGAAACGAAATGGGCGCAAAAAAGCATTAACAACGGTGCTTGTATTTCGCAAGACAGACCCCTCCTCGAAAAAGATGCATTTCTTGTAGGCCGATTCGAGTGGGGCCGGGTTAACCCGATTGGAAAAATAGATTAATAATCCGAGAACAGTACCAAGTCAACCCTAAGTTTCGGGGACGCCGAAGCTATCAGAGACGGGCCTTCGTTATGTTACGAGCGGATGTCCAGCCAGATTCTCGAGAATCCGGTAGGGGGCTGCGTTCGGGGCAACAAGCGCTTGCGGAGGAATCAGGAGAGTCTGTTCGATGGCGTACTGGCCGGAGATTACCGCGTGCGCCACGCAATCCGTAAAAACGAGCCATGTGGCGAGGGGCGGAAATTCCAACCGGAATTTCGGGCAGGAGTTCTGAAAATCCGCGTTCTCTTTTAAATAGTCGTGGAAACGCAGCATAAACATATCGTAAGGCGTTCTACCCATCCCGCGAAATCCCAGCTTTTCACCCCACGTTTGCACCGTACGACTGATAATGGTGTCGCCCTCGGCAACGTTTCGCAGTCCGGCTTCGTTTGCATATTGGCGCGCAAGCGATTCAAAGCCTTCTGTCGTGTTCCAAACTCGCGCTCGCTTGGGGTTGAGGTTCGTAAAAACCCGCAAAATCCTACCGCCTCGGGTCGGCCGGCTTGGAAAGGCATCCACATGCAACAGGTCGTTTCGCTTGTGGATGGGGAGGTCCCGGCCCTCTTCCTCAATTGGGCGGAAGCTGGAGAAATCGAGAATCCATTTTGTAGCGTAGGGCGCCAGGAATTTCGTCAAGAACTCGATCACCTGGGCGCTATAGTTGCGCATAATCGTGTGGATTCGTTGTATCGTTCGCGCGTCGCCTGAAACGCCGCGCAAGCTATCCTCTGACGGCCGATAGGACACGTTCTTGTGAAGCCGTAACTCGGTCCACTGCTGCGCGAGAAGAAATTCCTGGTCTTCAACCGGGAAATAAAAAGGGAATGTTCGAAAAAAAACGACCTGACCTTTCTCTAGCGCCGCGCAGTATCCGCGCGCGCGAGAAGCCACTTGCTCCCGTCCGACCCAGCCGCCAGACAAGCGGTAATCTTCCACTTCAATCCAGGGAGTCCGCGTTGTATCGGTTCGCTTCAGCTGCACGGAGTTGGAACCCCTAATCGCTAGCCGCGCTGGAGCGCTTATAACCAGGGGGCAGAAGCGTAGTCGTTAGGTCAACGCCGGAAAGATCGACGCCGTCGAGGTTCGTTTCGCGCAAAATCGTGGTTTGTAGAATTGCGCCTTCGAAATTCGCGCCGCCTACCTCGGCTTGGCGGAAATTCGTGGCGCCAAAATTTGCACGGCGCAGATTAGCATTGCGCAGATCCGCGCGAAAGAGCTCCGCTCCACCCACTTGCGATTCCGAAAGATCTGCTCCGGCGAGATTCGCTTCCGTGAGGTCTGCCTTCCGCAGGTCTGCGCGATACAGTTTGGCTTTGCTGAAATCGACTGATGCAAGCTTGGCCTCGCGAAGATTGGCGCGGGTCAGGTTCGCACCTTGAAGATTTACGTAGGCGAGATTCATTCTGTGCAGGTCCGCACGCGACAAATCCGCGCCAGCGAGGTCGGCGCGAACACCTGTCTCGTCGCCGCGCACAAACTTCGCATGCGCATCGAGAATCTCCGATAGCCGCTTTCCGTTGTGCCGGATTCGATCTGGAGATCTCAGTCCGCCCGTAATAGCTTTGAGAATGCTCATTTCGATTGAACCTTTCGAGGCTCACCGATTTTACTAGAACTCGCAGCAAATAGGGCAGCGAAGCTCATTCACATCGTGGCCGCGCAGACTCATCGCGCGTCCTATCGCCATCGAATCTGTGATAAGTTCACTTAAATGGAATTGCTCGACAGGCTCAAGAGTAGAGCGCGGGCTTATCCGCAACGGATCGTCCTGCCGGAGGGCGAAGACGAGCGCGTGATCCACGCCGCCTCTCAAGTGACGGCTGAGCGTTATGCGCAAATCACGCTTCTAGGGCGCACGAAGATCATTCGCGCAATAGCCGATAGAGCGGGACTAAAGGTTGACGGCATCGAAGTTATCGAGCCGTTATCGAGTCCCCGTGTCAGGGCGTACGCAGAAATGTATTTTGAGCGCCGGCACGCTCGCGGCGTCACCCACGAAGAAGCTCAAGAATTTGCACGTAAGCCACTTTATTTCGCGGCGCTTAGCGTCGCGGCAGGTGATGCCGACTCGACCGTTGGCGGCGCTGCAAACTCCACTTCGGATACAGTTCGCGCGGCGCTGCATTCGATCGGTCTGGCCCCGGATGCGCGCATCGTGTCAAGCTTCTTCCTGATGCTGGCACCGGGACGTAATCGCGCAGCCTTCGGTGATAAGGGCGCGCTGCTTTTTGCTGATTGTGCCGTAGTTCCTGATCCCACAGCGCAAGAGCTTGCGGAAATTGCGCTAGCCACAGCCGAAAATGCGCGGGCTTTCCTCGAAACGGAACCGCGCGTAGCCCTGCTTTCATTTTCAACGAAAGGTTCCGCGGCGCACTCCCATATCGAAAAGGTCCGGGAAGCCTTGCGCCTCGCCAAAGCCCGTCAGCCGGAACTCGCAATTGACGGAGAACTCCAGGCCGACGCCGCTCTGGTCGCGGCGGTAGGCGCAAGCAAGGCTCCGGGCTCGCGCGTCGCTGGCCGCGCCAATGTCTTGATCTTCCCCGATCTTGGCTCGGGCAACATTGCCTACAAACTTGTCGAGCGTCTAGCCGGCGCCGAAGCTCTCGGTCCGATTCTCCAGGGTCTTGCGCGGCCGGCGAACGACCTGTCGCGTGGTTGCTCCTCGGAAGATATTGCAAAGGTCATCGCCATCACCGCCGTGCAAGCCATCGCGCGCAAGGAAATCGCATCCGTCTCGGGAGACTAACCTTCGTGTTGCTCCGTTCCCGTCGCGCGGCCGTCTCTT
>DASRRV010000256.1:0-8744 GCA_035695545.1 Candidatus Sulfotelmatobacter sp.
CTCCGCCTGAAGCTTGGACATGAGGCGCCTGGGATCTATTCGTAGGCCGTGCGTCTGTGACCAATCAGATAAAAGAGATAGCGCAGCGAAGCGAGTTGTATCTGCTCCGCCGCGCGCATGGCATCTACTCCAATTTAGTGCTCCTCCTTGGGAGCAACGAAGCGCTCTACCTCGCCGGAAAGGGAAATTCCCGCATCGATGTTAACGTAATGTAGCTTGTTCCCTGACTGCGCCACGGCAAATTGTGCGTGGATATCCGGTTGGCCAGGAAACGAGATCGTCTCGGTCCCCGTGCAATCCTGATTCACGGTATAGCTACCAGTCCCTGTGCGCCAGCCCGTTGGGACGTTTCCGTTCACGCCAGACGCATCGAGTGCCGTGAGATTCCCCAAGCCGTCATAAGTCGTCTTGGTTACGCCGGTGAGAACCAAGCTAGTGCCATTAGGAAGGAAGATCAGACCGTGCAGGGATTGGACCCAGGCACCCTTAATCGTCCGGTTGGTGCAGCCGCTGGCATGGGCCGGTAAGGTTGACGATGCAGCCAGCGCGAGAATGAGCAGTAATAGCGAAATGCGGGACTTCATTGATGCCTCCAGAGAATTTGTGTTGATGAGCTCAAGCCTTGAATGCTCTCGACCGGAGGTTTGATCCCCCGTCTGGCTGAAAAATCGCATGGGTCACAGATCCGCACAATGGACGGCTGGTGAATTGGGGGTGAACTGAAGGTGAACTGTTACAACTATCATGCAATGCAATAGTTGGCGATGCATGGAATCTTTAGAACGTCACTGTTTCGACAGAGATTGGAGGAATGCGGGACAGTGCCCGTGTTTTTGTCCCCGTATTTTCCCCGAAACCGGGGACTGGTGGAATATCCCAGTTTTTTGAACGAATCTTTTTGAACTAATCAAGGATTGTTGTCATCATCCTGGTTTCTCTTCGGAGGCCTGAATGCTCTGGTTCTATGAAGCTTTCTTTCCTGTGGCATGGATCGCCTTTCTTGTCTATTGGCGGATCAAGGCCGCTGGGACCAAAACCACCCAGCGCGCCGAGTCGGCTGCCTCGGGCATCCTGCGGGCCCTCGCCTTCCTGATCGTGATCGTCATGCTCTCGACAACTCGCATCCCGCTACCCTGGCTCTACTGCCAGCTCTGGCCGTCCGGTATCTGGACCTTTTGGATTGGAGCGGCTGTTACCGTCTTCGGCCTTCTGTTCGCCGTTTGGGCGCGCCATCACCTCGCCAGCAACTGGAGCAGCGCCGTCACCATTAAGCAGGGTCACGAGCTGATTACCACCGGCCCCTATGCCCTGGTCCGTCACCCCATCTACACCGGCATTCTGGCCGGATTTCTTGGCACCGCGATTGCGCTCTCCCAGGTGCGCGGGGTCATCGGTTTCGTCCTAATATTCGTCGTGCTCTGGGCCAAGCTCCGCATGGAGGAGGAGTGGATGCGTTCGCAATTTGGGGAGACGTATACCACCTATGTCCATCAGACCGCCGCGCTGGTGCCGTATCTTTTCTGATTGAACTCAAGAATGCGAATGTGAAGTTTGGGGTTTAAGAGGTAAGTTGAGGCCGGTGCTGCCCACCCTTTCGCACAAACCGCGAAAGGATGGGGCACCCTCGGCAGAAATAGTGTCAAAAGCTAAGTCCACAAAAGTGGGCCACCCGCCCCCTGGAGCGTCAGGTAAGTGGCCCAGTTTGCTGACACAAGAACCGAAGCGGGTGCCCCATGCTCGCGTACTTTGCGAGGGTGGGCACGATGCCGCCTGCAGCACCGCTTTGGACTCCGCCGAATTCTCATGCCACAAGCAGCACCGTGCCCGCAACCTGCAAAAAACGCAAGGACGGGGCAGCAACGTCCTTGCTAGTACACGCGAAGTCAAAGGCCGGCCACCCGCCCAATGCTTGCGGGCTTAGCAGCTTGATCTCAGATGTAGTACATGAAAGGCAGCGGTGCCCCGCCAGAAGGCACTGGGCCGGCAGTAAGAACTTCCCCGACGGCATTTGCGAACTTCAATGTTATCGGCGAACCATCTGCAAAAAGGCAGGCATTGTGGTTCAGCTTCGTCAACGCCATGATGACTTCTCCTCCCAGGAGCTTCGTCAGATCACACCATACGCGGTAGCCATCATTTGCGAGCTGCAGAGCGAGCCAAAGCGTGAACTCATTGTCCTCCGGGTTCGCGTGGCTCAGCAGTAAGGTGTCGCGCATCAGCCTCTCAATCTTCGTCCGCTCTGCCTATTATAGATTCGCTGCGTTTCAAAGAACGGAGGCGGGGGCGAATGCGGGGCGGACGGGACGTTTATTGCTTCGCGTTCTCAAAAACCCCACTCAAGCTCGGTTTGGCTCAATTAGGGGGAGTCCAACCACCCTACCGTTCCCCCGCCCGCTTCTTACCCTCCATCATCACTCTTCGTAAGATCCGGTTAATCCGCGTCTGGTAACCCGCGCCTTTGGACTTGAACCAATCGACCACCTCGGTATCCACGCGCAATGAGATCCTGCGCTTGCGTGGACGGTTCCAGCGCGACTCCGCCCCCTGCTCCTCATCCACCAGCGACAACAGGTCGTCTTCCACCGAAGCATGCAGATCACCAATTCTCCCCGGCCGGGGCCGCGCCTTCCGCCGCTTTGCTTTCTTGGGCTTAGCTGTCATGACATAATCGTACACCCATAACCGTGATGACGAAGTGTACCTGCAGGAACACTTTGCAACTTTCATGTCCAGGCCATTTTCTTCTGAACCGGCGTGCCTCGGACGCCTGCCCCGCGGCGCTTCGTGCCGGGGTCCACTCGCCTGATAGACTACGCCCCGATGGACAGACTCTCGCGGCCTGCGCTCCCTACGTTCTTCCTGTGGCTGTTGCCCTTGTCGTTCGCGCTGCAGGTGGCAACCATTGGAGCCTTCCATCAATATCGAACCCGCCAAGGCAACGACAACTTCGAATTCGGATGGGAGATGGGACGCGTCGGTCGTTCCATCGCCCTGGGCCACGGCTTCGCGAGCCCCTACGACGGCGACACCGGCCCCACTGCCTGGGAGCCGCCGCTCTATCCCTATCTGATCGGTGGCGTGTTCAAGGCCTTCGGTGTCTACACGCACGCCTCCGCGTGGGTGCTGCTCAGCATCAACAGCGTGTTCGCGACGATCACTTGCATTCCCATTTTTCTGATCGCACATAAGACTTTCGGTGAGCCCGTTGCAGTGTGGTCTGCGTACACCTGGGCGTTGAATCCCTACGTGTGGTATTGGTCCGTGCACTGGATTTGGGACACGACGTTCACTCCGCTCGTGCTGGCATGCCTGTTCCTGCTCGCGCTGCAACTGCAGGATTGGTGCGGCTGGCGCGGATGGCGAGGCTGGGCCTTGTTCGGCACGCTGTATGGCATTGGAGCGCTCACCAATCCCACGATGCTCGCCTTCCTTCCCTTCTGCGGCCTGTGGATCTGGCGGCAACGATACCGTCGTGGCCTGCCCTCGCTTGGCGGCGTGGTGCTCTCGTCCGTCGTCTTCTTTGTCGTACTGACTCCGTGGGTCGTGCGCAACTACGAAGTGTTTGGACGCTTCGTTTTCTTGCGTGATGATTTCGGATTGCAGGTTCGGCTTGGCAACGGCCCTGCCGCGGATGGCATGCTCATGGCCTACCTGCAGCCCAATCTCAACCGGTTAGAGCTCGAGAGGTTTCAGCGCATGGGCGAGCTTGCCTACGCGGAGTCTTGCAAACACGCAGCGTTCGATTGGATCGGCGCACACAAGGAGCGCTTTGTAGTCGTCAGTATGAAGCGCTTCTTCTACTACTGGAATGGCGTGCCCAAACCTACCGGCAGCGTTGCCCCGGTTGACTTTCGCAGTTCGGCATTCCTGGCGACCTCTGTGCTGGCTCTGTGGGGACTCGGGCGAGCCCTCCGCCAGAAGCGGCCCGGGGCGTGGCTCTTCGCGGGGCTCTTGCTGACCTATCCGACGGTTTACTACTTCGTGTTTCCGCACGCCCGCTATCGCCATCCGATCGAGCCAGAGTTGCTCATCCTGATTGTGTTTCTGCTGTCAGAAATCGGAAAGCGCGCTGCTAACCCGACCTCTGCTGAGCCAGCACGTGGACAAGAGAATCCTGTGTGAGACAATTTCGAGTTTGCGAAGCAGAATGACAGCATGAATCTCTCCGTCGTCATCATCACCTTTAACGAGGAGGCGAACATCGCGCGCACGCTCGAAAGCGTGAAGCCACTGGTCGCAGACGGCAAGGGAGAGGTCATCGTCGTCGACTCGGGCTCGACGGACCGCACCGTAGAGATCGCGAAGTCGTTCGGCGCGAAAGTCTTCGCCGAGGAATGGAAAGGCTTCGCCGCGCAAAAAAACTCCGCCATCGACAAGGCAACCGGCGATTGGATCCTGAGCCTCGACGCGGACGAAGAAGTCTCCCCCGAGTTGGAGGCGGAAATCACGGAACTGTTGTTACTTCAGGTTGGTAAGACTCTGCACAAGTTCTCGGCGCGGGGAGCGTGGGATGCATGGATCGAGCGCAAACCAGATTTGACAGTCATCTATGAAGATGAACGTCAAGGACCTCTTGCTGGCGCAGAAATTCCTCGAAAGAACCTCTTCATGGGCCGCTGGGTGCGGCGCGGAGGTTTCTATCCTGACAGGAAACTACGCCTCTTCAGGCGAGGCGCAGCTGCGTTCCAGGATCGGAAGGTGCACGAAGACGCGCACACCGACGGCTTTACGGTTGCACTGCAGGGAGCACTGTTCCATCACTCTTACCCCACACTCTCGGACTACACAGAGCATATGAATCGCTACTCGTCGCTGGGGGCGGAGATGGTTGTGGCCAGCGGACGGCGCGGGTTTGCTGTGATCGACATCGTGGTGCGGCCGCTGATGACTTTCATCTACAACTATTTTTTTCGTCTTGGCTTTCTGGATGGGCGCGAAGGATTGTTGTTGCACCTTAACCATGCGGTCTATGTATCGTGGAAATATGCGAAGGCTTGGGAGCTTTCGCGCAGGCAGTAGGGATGGCGCCTTCCGACGACTGTCATCCTGAGCGGAGTGACTGCTTCGCTGCGTGCGAAGCAGTCACGGAGTCGAAGGATCCCTCTCCATCGCTCACGACCGGTGGCACGTCACGAAGTCCACTGCTCCCACGATCGATTCGACACGGCTAGAATGCCTCGAAACGGCTCCGGCAGTCTCGCAAGGGTAGGGATCCTTCGACTGCGCATGAAGTTCGCGCTTCGCGGACTGCACGCTTCGCTCAGGATAACAGGGGCTACAGAATGACAGCGGCTAGAGGATCATTAACGACTGGCTGGCTGACCGACCGGTCGTTTTGAACATAGGTTGTGCCTTGCTCCTGTGGGCGCGCTTCCCTATCATCGAATCAGAACACTGGGGATTGCATGGATAAAAAACCGTTGAAGCCGTCGGTTGCGGAGAGTCCTGTCGCGGAGGTTTTCGAGAAGAGGCATCCTTCCGAGGGCGAAAAGACCTGGGCCGAGAAGACGCTCGCTCCTACGCTGGAGAAGGCTCCCGAGCGGCCAATTGGCGCGCCCAGCGGCGTGAATCTCGACGAACAGGGGCATGCACGCTTCACCACGATTTCCGGCGTGCCGATCCGGCGACTCTATACGCAGGCCGACCTGCCTGCGGATTGGAGTGAAGAGAATCATCTAGGCTTTCCGGGGCAGGCGCCCTTCACGCGCGGCATTCACGCGACAGCATATCGCGGCAAGCTTTTCACGATGCGGCAGTTCTCTGGCTTTGCTTCGCCCGAAGAGACCAATCAGCGGTACAAGTATTTGCTGGAGCATGGCGGCAGCGGGCTGTCTGTAGCATTCGACTTACCCACGCTGATGGGCTACGACTCGGATCATCCCGCGAGCGAGGGTGAGGTGGGCAAGTGCGGCGTGGCGATCGACTCGCTGGAAGACATGGAGATTCTTTTCGGCGGGATCGACCTTGAGAAGACCACCGTCTCGATGACCATCAACTCGCCCGCGTCGGTGCTGTGGGCGATGTATCTGGTGGTGGCCGAGAAGCAGGGCGCGGACTGGAAGAAGATTTCCGGGACGATTCAGAACGATATTCTTAAAGAATATATTGCACAGAAGGAGTATATCTACCCGCCGGCGCCGTCGATGCGGCTGGTGATCGATACGTTTGAGTTCGGGTCGAAGTTCACGCCGCGGTTTAATACGATTTCGATCAGCGGGTATCACATTCGCGAGGCGGGCTCGACCGCACTGCAGGAGCTGGCGTTCACGCTGTACGACGGCGTCGAATACGTGGAGTGGGCGCGGCGGCGCGGGCTGGAGGTGGACGAGTTCGGTCCGCGGCTCAGCTTCTTCTTCAACGCGCACAACGATTTCTTCGAAGAGATTGCCAAGTACCGGGCGGCGCGAAAGATCTGGTATCGCGTGATGAAGGACCGGTTCGGCGCGAAGAACCAGCGCACCTGGCTGATGCGCTTCCACACGCAGACGGCGGGCGTTTCCCTTCCCGCGCAACAGCCCATGAACAACATTGCGCGTGTGGCCGTGCAAGCGCTGGCAGCGGTGTTAGGTGGAACGCAGTCACTACACACGGATTCCTACGACGAGGCTTTGGCGCTGCCCACCGAAGAGGCGGCGCGGATCGCGCTACGGACGCAGCAGATCATCGCTTATGAGTCCGGTGTGGCGCAGACGGTCGATCCACTGGGCGGATCATATTTCGTCGAAAACCAAACCCTCCAGATGGAAAACGGCGCATTCGATTACTTCGGCAGGCTCGACGCGATGGGCGGAATGGTGAAGGCGATCGAGCGCGGGTATCCGCAGAAAGAGATTGCCGAGGCGTCGTACCAATATCAGCGGGCGGTCGAGGCGCGCGAGAAGGTGATCGTGGGCGCAAATGAGTTCGTGATTGAAGAAGAGTCGCCGCGGATTCTCTACATCGACGAGAGCGTGGCCCGTCAACAGTCGGCGAAGCTGAAGACGCTGCGAGCGCGACGCTCGAACGATGAGGTGAAGCGCACGCTCGATGCGCTCAAGAAAGCGGCGGCGCAGGAACCGAAGGCGGGAACGAACGGCAACGTTTCGTCCGCTAACACGATGCCTTACATTGTGAACGCGGTCCGCGCCTACGCGACCGTGGGCGAAATCTGCGAAGCGCTGCGGCAGGTGTACGGCACATACACCGAAGTCAGCATCACATAGGCATGGCTCTGCGCAGACTACTGGCTCTTACTTTTCGTGCCTGCGGTCTTTTCCTATTCCTTCCCGTCTCCTCTCTCGTGTGGGGCCAAGCACTGACCAACGACTCAGTTCACGACGTCGAGGTCTGCGACATCTTGAAGAGTCCAATGGCATTCGACGGCCAAATTGTGCGCTTCCGTGGAAGATTGGAGTTCGAGTTCGAGGGCTCTGCCGTCGATGATTCGGCTTGCGGCCTACCCGTGTTCCACAGCAGGATCTGGTGGCAGTACGGAGGAGAAGGAGTTATTGCGCTTTCGTCGAAAGCAAAGCACATTCAATCGACCACCTCCCCGGTGCTCAAGGATGCTCAATTCGAACTGTTTCAGAAGTTCGTTCACCCTCGCCGCTCGCGACGTCCAGATGGTGAGGATTGCCACAATCACCATGAGTGTGCGTATTACGAAGTTGTCGCAACCTACACAGGCAGGTACTTCGCTACGACAATTTCCAACGAGCCTGAACCACCCAGCGATCGGTTCCGCAGGGGCTGTTGCGATCAGTTGGTCATCGAACAAGTGGCGGCGGTGGAGGCGCAACCAACATCGGAGGGGCAAACCTTTTCTTGCTCCAGCACAAGTTGGCAGACCGAGTACCCGGCTGTTCGGATCTCGAGCTTTGACGAACGGGTGACGGCGAACCGGGGTCATGGCCGCTGAAATGCGCGCCCACGGCGACGATTCGTTGGCCAATGTCGTCGAGTCGAGTCCATCGTCGCACTACATGGGCATGACCGGATTCTTGATTTGGTCTGCTCCCGACTTGCTAACGACCTACACGGCGCAGTTTCCTCGGTCTCCGTATCCGCAGTTCCCTCGGTCCCCGTATCTAAAGAAGATGAAGAAACATCCGGTAAGTGAGCCTCCAGTTCCCATCGTAGTGAAAGTCACTCGGGAATCCTGTGAGCGTGCGAGAGAGTAGATACGTCCCTAGTAATACCGCAGCGTTTTCCGTTTAGTGCTCCGAAACAATCCTATGCGCAGCGGCGGCTTTCGACGAGGTCCCTCGCGGTCACTGACTAGACCGGATATCGAAAAATCCCGGTTCCGTGAAAAGGCGCTCAAGCCGGGGCAGAGGTCGAGGAGGAGCATTGAGGGCGGCCATGAATATCTTCCACTGGTAGCACTCAAACTGAAGCTGCATCGATCGGCGAGCGCTTCGTCCGCGCGGGCTAAAGCGCTCTCCAATACGAAGTCGCTCACAGACTGATGGGAGACGGGTGCGGCTGCCTGCAACGCAGGTTGCGCCTTGGGCGTGATCCTCAGTTCGAGTTTTTCGCTTCGTCTGGGGCGCGAAGGCATGGTGCGTCCATTTACGTCCTCAAGATACTAGAAGCCATCTCATAAAGGCCTCAACAGGATCACAACACACGCCAGTTGGACCATGCCGAGGAAGTTGGCAGCGTGGTATTCCCAGCGAGTGACCACGCGCCGAAAGTTATGCAGCCAGGCAAACCAGCGTTCGATTGTCCAACGTCGGCGGTAGCGCCGCAAGCCGCGCCCGTCC
>DASRRV010000257.1:0-2900 GCA_035695545.1 Candidatus Sulfotelmatobacter sp.
TTCCAAACGACAACAGCCTCGAAGGTGTCGCCGATATCTTCGGCAACCAGATGCAAGTGGGTGACTTTTGCTGGCTCTATGTAACGCACACGGGTGAGTATTGGTTCTGCCGCATAGATGGAGGATTTGAATATCGAGCTGGCGGAAATTTTGACGCGTATGATCTCCATCTCACACGTCGCTGCACTTGGGTAAAAGCCGGCCCGGCAGATGCCGTTCCCGGTGTGGTCAGACGAGCATTTGCTGGGCAATTCGGAACAATCAGTTCCATTAAAACCGACGCTAATGCTGCAGTCGAAGCCGCAGAGATTCTTTTTAAGCTGCGCCAGCCAATTCCGAATGCGGATCTCTTCGCAGTAGCTACCCCAGAGGATCTAGAAGATGTGGTGGCTCTCTATCTTCAAGAGCAAGGTTGGCGTGTGTTGCCAAGCACCGCTAAGGTTTCGATGGCGAGCTACGAATTCGTTTTGGTACATCACGGGACGGGCCGACGCGCAGGCGTGCAGGTAAAGAGCGGGAAAGATGGTTCCGTGAATCAGGAAGTGGCAGAAGATTTCGACGCTTTCTTTGTGTTCATGGCAAATCCAACAGCGGTTGTAGTTGGCGCAGACTCTCGGCTCACACGGATTGGACGCGATGAAATCGAAACATTTGCTCGACGATCCTGGGCGCTGCTTCCTAAGCGACTACAAGCACGATGGCCGAACTCCTTTCCGTCCACTGCAGAAATTATGTCGGCCGCCGCCGCGCGCTTCTGCCCCAGGGCAGGGCGAGCTGTTCGCAAAAAGCCGCAGCATCCCGGAACTCAGCGTCGTGGCTCTCAGGCATCCTGTCGAGTGCAAGGGCGGTGTCTTGCCCGAAGGCGCTAAAGGGACTGTCGTTCACGTTTATCGTGACGGCGAGCATTACGAGGTAGAATTTGCGGAGCCCTTCCCTTACGCGATCACGCTTCGGCGCGACGACATCCATCCCGAATGAGCCAATTGCCAAGGGTCGCAAGAAGTTCATGTGTTCGATCGAGGCCGAGTGTCTGCGTCTCATCGCCGAGGCAGCGGTTCCCGGAATAGCATCAGCCATCATCCGGGATGGCCGGCTCGAGCGCTATCTCTGCTGCGGGACGCGAGGAGGGCAAGTACCCGCTCCGGTTGATGAACACACCGTCTTTGACGCGGCGTCGCTGAGCAAACCAGTCTTTGCCCATGCGGTGTTGCAACTGGCGGATCAGGATTGTTTGTGGTTAGACGCTCCGCTCGGCGGCTATCTTCCAAACTATGTGCCGACCGACCCTTTGGTATCGTCGATCACAGCCAGGCACGTCCTCAACCACAGCGGGGGTTTGCCGAACTGGCGCAATGCAGACCTGCCGCTCAAAACCTACTTTCTACCCGGCGAGCGGTTCAGTTACTCCGGCGAGGGTTTTCTCTATTTGCAGAAGGCCGTCGAAGCGATCACCGGGGAGAGAATGCACAGTCTTGTCGAGCGGCTGGTGCTGCGGCCCTTCGGGATGGATCGGTCGAGCTTCGTTTGGGATTGGCGCTTCGAGCCGAACCGCGCCTATCCGCACGACGCGTTTGGACGGCCGTCGCTGGGCGGCAAACCTGGAGAGGGGAACGCCGCAGGATCGCTCCAGACCACGGCCGCCGACTTCGCGCGTTTCCTGCTCCACGTGCTCGACGGGTCTGGGCTTCGGCCGGACACCGCTCGATCGTGGCTCAGCCCGCACATACGCGTGCGGCATGCCAAGCCGCAGTGCCTCGGGTCAAGCGACGAGACGATAACCGGCGTGGCCTGGGGCCTCGGTTGGGGCCTCGAGCCGGAAGCGGGCACGTTCTTCCATTGGGGGTGACAACGGCGCCTACAAGGCATTCGCCATCGGCTCGCTGCGCAGCCGAGACGCGCTAGTCTTTTTCATGAACGGTGCGTCGGGGCTTTCAATCATGCCCGATCTCGTTGCCGCGTTTATGCCCGGTGATCGCCCGTCCTTGGCTTGGTTGGACTATGGACGGCACGATTCACCAATCCGTCGCCTGTTGCACGCAGCACGCGCGCACGGCGTCACGTCGGTCCGGCAAGAGATGGAAAACGCAGGTCTTGGAGCCGATGACCTGCTGTGGATTGCTCGGGGCTTGACTGCGAGTGGCCGCGATGAAGACAGCACCTGGCTTCGGGCACGGATCGAAGAACGCCAGCCTACCAGAATGGTGTGAATTTCTTGATTTCCGCACCTCGGGGTCGGCTGTGGGTGGAAAGCGGACATAGCCGATGACGCGTTTTCAGGGTGAGTTTCGGTGATAACTTATGCCAAACGTAACCCCTTGATCGGATAGAGCTGAGGGAATTTGTCGGAAGTGTTGATTTATGCAACTACGTCGGGACTCCCGGGGTTTCGCACCGTCCTGTTATAGGCACTGCGAGATGCTAGTGATGATCTTTCCCAGAACGAATCTATCCTAGATAAGCCTAGTAATCGCAGTGCAGAAATCTTCATCTCGCTGAGGGGGATTAAACGTCAGTCACACCGGCTAATGTCGGTGACTGCGAACCGCTCACCATCTTGCAGTGCCACTCGCGCTCCAGCCGCTACGCGGACCGAGCGAGGTTCACCTATGAAATTCCCCGCGTGCTCCCCGGACGGCTCAATCTTCCGGGTGGTGACTTTCATGCACGACGGACATTGATTGAGGAGGATGGTGCCTTCCACGCTGATGCAGGAGTCACCAACGGCGCTCCACGGCATCACCGTCGCGACCAGCAGGGCCAGGAAGTAGACTCTCATCCGTTTCCTCCTCCTATCGAGAACGCTTGCCAACGTCATTGACAAGTTCACGAAGCGAAGCGCAGCCTACCCCGAGTTGGCAGGAAACGTCCAGAGGACCTCCTGAATATGACGCGAGTTCGCA
>DASRRV010000258.1:0-3802 GCA_035695545.1 Candidatus Sulfotelmatobacter sp.
TTCACCATCGTCGTCTGCCTTTTCATTTGCGTCCTGGGAATCACCAGCCTCGCGCAAATGCCCGTCGACATGTTTCCTCCCATCAATATTCCTGTTGTCCTCGTCGCCACCTTTTACAACGGCATGCCCCCGCAACAGATCGAAGCGGACATCACCGATACGTTCGAACGATTCTTCACCCTCGGCAGCGGCATCGATCACATGGAATCCCGCTCCATGACCGGCGTCAGCCTGATCAAAATTTATTTTCAGCCGGGCACTGACGCCAACGCCGACGTCACCAACATTTCCAACCTCGCGATGGCCGATCTGCGACGCCTCCCGGAAGGCACGCTCCCTCCAGTCGTTATGAAGGTCGATGCCTCGAGCCTCCCAGTTTGCCTGCTCACCGTGGATGGCCAGGGGCTTAACGAAACTCAGCTTCACGATTACCTCCAATTCCAAATTCGCAATCAGATCGCCGGCGTCCCCGGCGCCACCGTGCCGCCTCCCTACGGCGGAAAGTATCGCCAGATCATGGTCTATGTCGATCCGCTGAAGCTCCAGGCCCATGAGCTCAGCCCCATGGATGTGGTTCGCGCGATGAACGAATCGAACTTAATTCTTCCCGCTGGCGATGTCCGTTTGGGTCCGCTCGATTACAACATCTACACCAACGCGCAAGTCTCCAATGCCGAAGCGCTGAATCGTGTGCCTCTGAAAACCGAAGGCCAGAAATCAGTTTTCTTATCCGATGTGGGCAACGCTGTCGACGGTTCTTACCAGCAATACAACATCGTTCGCGTCAACGGCCAGAAATCCGTCTATGCCCCGATCTTGAAGCAGGGTGGCGACACGAATACGATCGCGGTCGTCAACGGCATCAAAAAGGCCATCCTCACACTCCGTGACATTCCGTCCCAGCTCCACACCCACGTAGTCTTCGACCAGTCGGTCTTCGTCAAGCAAGCCATTTCAACTGTTCTCCGCGAAGGCGGCATCGGCCTGTTCCTCACCGCCGTCATGATCCTTTTATTCTTAGGCAGCATGCGCGCCACATCCGCTGTATTCCTCTCCATCCCGCTTTCGGTCATGATGGCGTTTTTCATCCTCCACCTCGCCGATAAAACCATCAACGCCATGGTTCTCAGCGGACTGGCCCTGGCCTTCTCTCGCTTGATCGACGACTCAGTGGTCGTCATCGAAAATATCTACCGCCACATCGAACTGGGCGAAGATCCCAAAGTGGCTGCGGTAAAGGGCGCGAATGAAGTGGCGCTCGCCGTTCTGGCCATCATGCTTGTTGCCGTCGTTGTCTTTTTTCCAGTCACGCTACTGTTCGGCGTCAGCAAATATTTGTTCTCGGCCTTGGCATTAGCCGTCGTTCTCGCGCTGGCTGCCTCTTACTTTGACGCGGTCACGGTTGTTCCACTGTTCTGCGCGCATTTCTTGAAACCGGCCCATGCCCACGGCGCGGAAACCAAAAAGTCTTGGGGCGCGCGATTCCACGCCGGCTTCAATGCTAAGTTTGAAAAAATGCTGAATGTCTACGAGAAATATGTGGATAAGACGCTGGACCGTCCTCGCGAAGCCCTGATCATTTTTACAGGAATGTTTCTACTCAGCTTCCTTCTCATTCCACTCATCGGAGTGTCGTTTTTCCCGCGCTCCGATGCCGGCCAGTTCGTCATCAACGTGAAGGCGCCGACCGGAACCCG
Source organism: Candidatus Sulfotelmatobacter sp. (assembly GCA_035695545.1). Lineage (GTDB taxonomy): Bacteria > Acidobacteriota > Terriglobia > Terriglobales > Acidobacteriaceae > Sulfotelmatobacter. The sequence goes on from DASRRV010000258.1 coordinate 1,698, forward strand.
AATCGAAGTCACCACCGACTACATAAAGCAGGTGGAAGACATCGTGCACCAGGTGGTAAAACCCGAGGATCTCAATACAGTGGTTTCCAATATTGGAGTCATGCCGGATCTCTCCGCGCTTTTCACTCCCAACGCCGGAATGCACTCAGCCTTCGTGCAGGTGGGCCTCAAGGAAGATCACAGCACCAGCAGTTTCGTGTACATGAACGAAGTGCGCCGTCGAATCGCCGCCCAACTTCCGCAACTCCGCACCTATTTTCAATCGGGAGGTTTAGTCGACGCGGTTCTGAATCAAGGCATGCCCGCTCCTATTGACGTGCAAGTGAGCGGCATGGACCTGAAAACCAATGACAAGATCGCGCAGGACCTGGCGCGCCAGATCAAGGCTGCGAAAGGAGTCTCCGACGTCTATATCCCGCAGGACATGGACTACCCCGCGCTCCAGGTCAACGTGAATCGCGATCGCGCCGCTCAGCTGGGCCTCACTCCCAAAGAAGTGATCAACAATCTCATCACCGCACTTACTTCAGACGTGATGATCGCTCCCAGCTACTGGGTCGATCCAAAGAACGGCAACAATTACTTCGTCACCGTGCAGTACCCGGAAAATCAGGTCAAGTCCATCCAGGATCTAAAAGCTATGCCATTGCGCGCGCCGAATTTGAAGATGCCCACCTATCTCAACCAGGTGGCCGATGTTGTGCCCATCCTCACTCCCACGGAAGTTGACCACTATCAATTGCAACGAACGATTGACGTCTACGTAGCGCCTACAGGAGAAGATATCGGCGGTCCTCAGCGGGAAATCTCCCAAATCATCGCCCGCACCCAGCTGCCGCCCAACACTCGAGTGAATATTCGCGGCCTGGTCCTCACGATGCAATCTTCGTTCAAGAGTTTTGGTCTCGGCCTTTTCCTCGCCGTCCTGCTCGTCTATCTCATTCTGGTCGCGCAGTTTTCATCCTTCCTGGATCCATTTCTAATCGTTCTCGCCGTCCCCACAGGGCTCATCGGGGTAGTTCTCACCTTGGCTCTCACCGGAACCACTCTCAACATCCAGTCGCTCATGGGCATCGTGATGCTGCAAGGCATGGTCGTTTCAAATAGCATTTTGATCGTTGATTTTGCGAACGTGCTGCGCAGCGAAGGACACAATCTTCGAGACGCGGTGGTCCATGCCTGCCGCATCCGGCTCCGCCCGATCCTCATGACTTCACTTGCCACGGTCGTAGGCCTGCTGCCCATGGCCTTCAAACTCGAAACCGGCAGCGAAGCGTACGCTCCACTCGCGCGAGTGATTATCGGCGGTCTGCTCACTTCGATCGTGCTCACAATATTCATCGTACCCGCCGCGTACTTGATCATGTATCGGCGCCGCGAACGAGCAACCGCCGCGGCAATGCTGCAGGAGGCGTAATGAACAAATTCCCGCTCCTCCTCGCTGTTCTTATGCTTCTATTCGCAGCCGCCCCTAACGTCTCTGCACAGTCCGACGCGATGCACATTGCCTCGGGCCACGCCGCTCCGCCCGTTCAGCAAGCTGCCGCAGCGCCGCAGGGAGCCCAAACGCTCACTCTGCAAGACGCCGAAAAAATCGCCCTTCAAAATCATCCACGAGTACAAGCCGCCGGCTATCTCGCTATGGCGGCGCAAGCACGCGTTGGAGAGGTGAAATCAGCTTATTACCCACTGGTCTTCGGAAGCGTCACGGGTGCATACGCCGAAAACACCAGCCGCATCGCCGCTGGCGCTCTGAACAATCCCACGGTGTTCGATCGCTTCGCCTACGGCCTCACAATCAGCCAACTCGTCACGGATTTCGGCCGTACGCACGAGCTCGTCAAAAGCTCGAAGTATGCCGCCCAGGCCGAGCAGGCGAATGTCACACTTTCTCGCGCCGACATCCTTCTTGCCGCGGACCAGGCATTCTACGGTGTTTTAAGAGCGCAAGCCGTTCTCCAGGTCGCGCAGGAAACCGTCAAAGCCCGCCAGCTCGTCTCCGACCAAATAACCACCCTCGAAAAAAATAAACTCAAGTCCGGACTCGACGTCAGCTTCGCCAATGTCGATCTTTCGCAGGCCCAGCTGCTGCAGATTCAGGCCCA
>DASRRV010000259.1:0-4852 GCA_035695545.1 Candidatus Sulfotelmatobacter sp.
TCCAGACCAACCTGATCATGCCGGAACCGACCGTCTTCCTTAACCAGAATTTGGGCCCGGTTTCAATCATTCGCCCAACGTCCACTCAACAAGGGGGCGCAGTGGCTTCCGTCGTTAGTTTCGCGGATGACGGACTCTTCCTCGATCCAGCTACAAACAAAAACACGGGAATCGTGGACGTTTTAATGCGCCTGGCTGAAGAGGCAGATGAAGCGCGGCGCAGGTTCTAGATGAGGCGAAGCAACCGCAATAGCGAACTCCCGCGCAGTCGGTGCGGCTGGGTGCTCGCAAATTTGCCTGAAACGGCAGCCAGGGTGGACGGGTGCAACGAAAAGGCGGCGATCTGTGGCGATCGAGCCATGCTCCGGGGGCGTCTGTTCATCCTGGCCTTCATCGTTAGCGCTTATTCGCCGACACTCACCGAACTAGCCCGGCCCAGGAATAATCCGAGAGCATACGTGGTCTTAACTGTTGAACACATTTTGTAATTGTCGCGAAGGTCGACAAAAGGAAGTTCCAGCCATGAATACACTTAGGCAAAAAGCAACGCAAGCTTCTGTAATTGTTGGGAGCATGAACTCAGCTGGGTCGTGCCTGTGTCAGCCCTCTGCACAAAATCCGCGAGTGGCGAAATGTGACGCGCAAACTGTCGCCAAGAATATCTCGACGAATCTTTCGACTTGTGGGAAGCCCATTGCTAGCGAAACCCCAAGCGAAGCTGAGGCTATCCACCGAGCCCAGCATGGCGACGAGGCGATGTTTGAATATCTGTACCGGTTGCATAGCCCACGCATATACGCAATATGCCTGCGCATGGTTAGGGATGTGGCCCAGGCAGAAGACTTAACTCAAGAAGCCTTTTTGCTCTTGTTCCGCAAAATCCACACCTTTCGCGGCGAATCGGCTTTCCCTACCTGGCTGTACAGATTAGCGGTCAACCTCGTGTTGATGCACTTACGCAAGAAGTCATTGCCAACGGTTTCGATCGATGCGACTTCCGATCCACATGATGAAACCTCCTCACCAGGCATCGACGTAGGCGCGCCCGACCTGTTGATCGAGGGAACGCTGGACCGAATCAATCTGGAACGGTGCATGGAACGGCTGCCCGTAGGCTACCGCACGATGTTTGTCTTGCACGATGTCGAAGGATATGAGCACCGCGAGATTGCCGAGATGAGGGGACGCTCGGTAGGCGATTCGAAGTCCCAGTTGCACAAGGCCCGTACGCGGCTGCGTGGGCTCCTTCACGACCTTCAGCGAAGCAAGTCACGTGAAGTACGCCTTGCAGCAGTTAAAGTGCGTTCCGGATCAATCGCGACTTTGCTTACTGATAACGCCAATCAGCTTGAAGAATTAATCTCCGTTTAGAGACAGGTTAACTCCACCGATTAAATGGCTACCCTTGGGAATTTTCCATCGCATTTCGAGGTCTAGAAGAATGCAAGAAGGCGTGCCCGTCGATATCTGGTCTCACGACTCACGTCCGGCTCTTGCAGACACAGGAAAAGGAGAAACCGATGTCCAAGATTTTCATCGCGGTCGCACTGCTGTGTGCCACCCTTTCGCTACACTTCCGCAGCTCCTATGCTGCTTCGCGTTATGATGACCATCGAACTCCTGAAGACTCCGATGCCGCGCCGGTCAATCCCGTCGTGCAGTGGAACAAAACACTTCTCGAGATTGTTCGCACACCTAAGGCACAGCCGGTAACCATTCACCCTACTCGTAGTTTCGCGATCATGCACGCAGCCATTTACGACGCAGTGAACGCGATCGACAGGACTCATAAACCTTATTTGGTTCGCCTCACGGAAGTATCACCTTTTGCTTCTGGGGACGCAGCGGCCGATGCGGCGGCACACGCAGTTCTGGTGTCCCTATATCCGAAGTTTCAGGCCGCGCTTGACGCTCAACTTCAGCAGTTGTTGGCAGCGATTCCGGAAGGATCGGACAAGGCAGAAGGCATCCGTATCGGACAAACGGTCGCGGATCGCATTTTGACTCTCCGAAGTAACGATGGCTCGACGGATACACCAGCTCCCTTCGTTTTTGGATCTGCCCCGGGCGATTTCCAGTCGACGCCACCTAACTTTCCTCCGCAGCCTCAATTCACAAACTGGTCCCATGTCACGCCTTTTGCACTGGAGCGCGCGAATCAGTTTCGCCCCGGCCCTCCTCCCGGTCTCACCAGCGATACTTACAGTGATGTTTTTGTTGAAGTGCAATCACTTGGAATTGCGGGGAGCACCACAGCAACTCCTGACCAGGCGCTGACAGGTCGGTTCTGGAATGGAGCGATTCAGAATTACTGGAACGAGATTGCCCAGACGGCAACCCTGTCGCACCGTCTGACGACGGCACGGAGCGCTCGGCTCTTCGCGTTGTTAAACCTCACTTTCGCGGATGGCGTGATCGCTTTCTACGACGCGAAATATACATATAACTTCTGGCGACCTGTAACAGCCATCCGCGAGGCTGCCACGGATGGCAATCCCGCGACCCTGCCAAACTCGAATTGGCTTCCAGATGTTGGCAACACAACACCAGATCCCTCTTATCCGGGCGCGCATGCCGTGATCAGCGAGGGCGGGGCGTTCGTGCTGATTTCTTTCTTTAGAAGAGATCCTTTCGATTTCAAGGTTACTTCTGAGGTGTTACCGGGAGTAGGCCGTTCCTTCACCAACTTTTCGGCCGCTGCTGAAGAAGCAACCTTAAGCCGCATTTTCGCCGGCGTGCATTTCCGCTCCGACCTTACCAGCGGCCGACGTCTCGGCCGTGAGGTTGCGGCTTTTGTCGTCGACAATTTTCTCACTCCTGTTCATGAGAAAAATGACACCGACGACAGATGATCCAGTTACACAAGCAAGCAATGCGCGGGCTCCTTGCCACATGACCAACGCGTCCTTCAGCAATGTGGTTCCTTCGGGTTACGGTACCTCGCCCCGCAATGGGTTACGTGGTCCTGGTCGCACGAACCTGGATTTATCAGTGACAAAGACGACGCCACTCTTTCACGAACGAATCACGCTCGAACTCCATGCGTTCAACGTCCTCAACCACACTGAATTAAATAACCTTGACAACAATGCCCACGACATTGGCTCCACGTTTGGCCAGGTTACTGGCGCGTATGACCCGCGCATCCTTCAATTGGGCGCTCACCTGCGGTTTTTAGCGGAACAGAACCGAGCAGCAGGCTCGATGACCAGAAGTGTATCTTTTTCGATGCTGCACAGCTTGGTATTCTTCGGAATTGTTGTGTACTTTCTGCCGGGCGGCTGGACCTCGGCGCCCAGGTGAAGTTACTGCCAAAAAGCATGAGTATTCTCCCTCCCCTCTTCACTCGAAGACCGGCACGAAAGTTCAACTCAAGATCACGCCAACGGCCATGATTATGGTTTCAAAATTGCGAATCTGGCTCTTTGTGGCTCGATGGCCCAGACCACAAGTGTCGCAGCGCCGAAACGGCGGCGCCGCTTGGGATCTCCCACTCAAATAAAGAAGGAAAGAAGACCCGATTTTCCGCCCTTGTGGAATGAAATGGCCCGGCCGGACTCTACTCGTCGCGAAGGGCCACAATCGGGGCCTTGTCTGGAACACGCTAATGTTTGCAAACGCTATGCAGCTTTACGCGACGGCAGGCGTTACAAAAGAACCACACGCTAATTGCCCGATCCTTGGGCTGCCGAAGTCATTCTCGTACCGAACATGACTGCCCCGCTGCGGGTCACTAGAACGTGTTTCAAAACTGGGTACAACGAGTACTATCGATTTCGGGAATAAAAACAGGACTGCGCCAGTCGATTAGATGAACCGGTCAGTATTCACGAAAGGCCGAACTCGTTGCGCCGTCCAAGGCTTTTTGTAATTGGCCGTTCATTCAACTATTCAGGACAACCAAGGAGAAGATTGTGCAAAAAACCGAACGTTTCACGACTCCCAGTGCCCATCCTCGACTGTTCAACGGCCCGACTGGCTTCCTACGCAGGCAGCTTGCTTGCCGGCTCGGACTGCGCCCTGTCGTGCGAGCCCTGGTGGCAGTATTGACCATGATTGGGATGACTCAGAATCCAGTCTGGAGCGCAGGCATAACGGACATTATTTGGCTGGAGAGCAATAGTACCGCCGGAAATTCCATTCTTACGTTTAAAAACGATGGCAGCGCAAGTCCGATTTTTCTCGGCAGTACCCCTGCGGGTGGAATCGGTGTGTTTGACAAAACATTCGCGCTCGGACCTTTTGACTCCGACCAAAACCTAATCGTAAACGATGATGGAACTCTGTTATTCGCCGTAAATTCAGGCTCCAACTCCGTTGCGGTCTTCCAAATCACGCCGAGCGGCCTTCAGCCCGTCCAGGGTTCACCGTTCGCATCAGGCGGAAGTGATCCTGTCAGCGTAGGGCTGAAAGGTGACGTCCTCGCAGTTGTAAACAAAGATCAGGACCCAGCCCAGAATGCCAACCTGATTCTGCCTAACTACACCGCCTTCCGCGTGACACGTGGTGGTCAATTGATCCCTGTCGAGAACTCAACGGTCTCTGTTGCATACAATAGCTCGCCCTCGCAGGCGCTAACCGCTTCTAAGGGACCATTTCTTTTTGGAGCTGATTTTTTTGGTGGACTGCTGCAGTCTTTCAGCATCGATGAAAAGGGCGGTTTGCGCCAGAACCCGCCTCAGGCCTTGCCGAATTCTGTGTTTGTCGGCAAAACCGCCGGCCATCAACCACTCGGAATGCGGACGCACCCAAATCTGCCAATTCTTTACGTTGATATCACTCCCATCAGCGAGATCGCCGTTTATCGTTATAACGAGAAAGGCGTGGTCTCCTTCGTCCGAACCGTGAAAGA
>DASRRV010000260.1:0-8736 GCA_035695545.1 Candidatus Sulfotelmatobacter sp.
CGAGGACATTACTCCCCGGTCTTAGCTCTTACAGACTCATTCGTCGATCCCACTCGCTCTCCTCTCCTTCGGCCTAAGCCTCGTTCGAGGAGTCTCTGCAGGTTGCGACCAGCCCCTGCTGCTGGCGGGATCTTCCCGATGTTATCTCTGTGAATCCTTCCCTGCGTGCCTGGGCCCCTGTCACGGCGGTCCCGCGGAGTGCACCTGCCTGTTTCTTCCTCCACGTCATCGGCCTTCCCCCGTTCACTATCGAGGTCGGCTTCCCGCTTATGCCCGTCGAAACGATTTCATGACGGATCCCTTTTTCGAGACTGCAGCCATTCCTTTATGTTCAGGCCCTCAGGTTTGCTTGCCTCCCCGATCGTTCCTACCGCTGCGGCTTATCGCCACAGGGCAGCCGAGGCTTTTACGTCCGAGCAGAACATGCTTCGTTGCCTCCGCATGCATCGGATATGCTAACCACCCGCCCAGGCAATTAGTGGTGTGGGGACTTGCACCCCACGAGATTCACAGCCTTATCGGCTGCCTGCGACCTGAAAGCTGTTGGAAGGATTGTTTGACAAAGGAGGATTGATCAGACCGTGCGTCCCATCGCACGTAGCCTACGGGGTTGGAGCGGGGAGGCAACGAACCGTTCGAAGCCCTCGGACAATGTACCCACGCCCGCAAGGGTGGCACCGAAACCGCGAGGCAACGGTGTATCTGCCAGCATAAGGCGGAGAAGGCCTAGGCTTGGTGGCATGGTCAGAATACACAAACGCTCGTAAGCGTCGTCACGAGGAGAGAGCCTAATATGCTGCGTGGCTCTTGCTGCAGTGGGTACGGCGGATGCGGCCTCTCGCCGTCATGGGCAAACAACACTGTCGGCGTAAAGAGCGGACCTAACCCACTGCGTCCTTCCCACGGAACAGGGTAAATCCATACCGCTCCCCTGAACGGGGGAAAGTCCATCGCAAGATGAACCCATGGCGGTGCGGACAGCAGGTCAGGGAGGAAGCGAAGGCTGCTCTTTAATGGAGCAGATACCGATCGCGTCGGCCAGTCCGACTACATTATCGGGCGCGAAAGCGAGCAGACTTCCCTGAGGTGCTTTACACGAGAGAACTGGGTAAATCGACACATGAGACAATGCAGATGACAACGGCGCAAGCTGTTGGTGCGGTCTCAAGCGAAGCGGCACAATGGTTTGCCATTGATTGGCAGGCCACACACCGTAACGTTCGGCGACTCCAAGTGCGTATCGTGAAGGCGGTGAAGGAAGGCAGATGGGGCAAGGTCCGAGCCTTGCAGCACCTGCTGACCCACTCGTTCAGCGGCAAAGTTCTTGCCGTCAGGCGAGTGACGGAAAACCAAGGCAAGAAAACCCCTGGAGTAGACCGAGAAACTTGGGGCACTCCAGAAAAGAAGATGCGGGCTGTACAGAGACTCAAGCGGAGGGGCTATCAACCTCGGCCTCTTCGACGTGTTTACATCCCGAAATCGGATGGCGTAACGATGCGTCCGCTCGGAATTCCCACTATGAAAGACCGAGCTCAACAAGCACTACATTTGCTTGCCCTCGATCCCGTGGTGGAAACCACGGCTGACCATAACTCCTATGGGTTTCGTCAGCAGCGGTCCTGCGCCGATGCCATTGGACAGTGTTTTAATACACTATCCAAAGACAACCCGCAGTGGATTCTGGAAGGCGACATCAAGTCCTGTTTCGACCGGATCTCGCACGATTGGCTTCTGACTCATGTCCCTATGGATCGAGCCATGGTCCGAAAGTGGCTGAAGGCCGGGTATTTGGATAAGCACGTCCTCCACGAAACTTCGGAAGGGACCGCACAAGGCGGAATTATTTCGCCAGCGCTCGCCAACTGTGCGCTGGATGGACTGGAGCGGCTCTTGAAGGAGAAATTCCCGACAAGTAAACCTCTCCTCTTCCTCGAAGGTAAATCGCCCTGTGTCAATCTTATCCGTTATGCGGATGATTTCATCATCACCGGTAGAACGAAAGAACTACTGGAAGGGGAAGTCAAACCCCTCGTCGAGCAGTTTTTACATGCACGAGGGCTGGAGCTTTCTCCCACGAAGACGGTCATCACGCATGTGGAGCGAGGCTTTGATTTTCTCGGCCAAAATGTGCGCAAGTATCCCAATGGGAAACTGCTCATCAAGCCTTCCAAGAAGAACATCAAAGCCTTCGTGGATGGCATCCGGAAGACGATCAAAGCCGCTTTGGGCATGTCGGCCGCTAATCTGATTGATCGGCTCAACCCCAAAATACGGGGCTGGGCCAATTATCACCGGCACGTGGTGAGTAAACACGTTTTTCATTGCGTGGACCACGCCATCTTCATAAGCCTGTGGCAATGGGCCCGACGAAGGCACCAGCAAAAATCTCCCGGCTGGCTCAAACGGAAATATTTTGAGCGGCAGGGACACAATAACTGGAGATTCTTCGGGGAAGCATGCGACAACGACGGCAAACCACGTAAAGTGCACCTGCTGCTCGCCAGTCGCACGCCCATTCAACGACACGTAAAGGTCAAAGGCGAAGCTAACCCATACGATCCCGCCTATGAAACCTACTTCGAGAAACGCGAAGCGGACTATATGGCGGCGACGTTTCGGGGTACTCAAACACTTCGCTTCCTCTGGAAGTTCCAACGCGGGCTCTGTCCCGTATGCAGTCTAAGGATTACCCGAATCACGGGATGGCGTCTTCATTATTGCGTCCCCCGTGTGCTGGGGGGTTCTACGAGTGCAGAGAACCGCGTTTTGCTCCATCCAGAGTGCCACGACAGGGTTCACCGCCAAGGGCTTTCTGTCCCACTACCGCGTCTCCCTGAAAGAGGCGTTCAAAGGGCCTGAGCCGGATGACGGGAAACCCTCACGTCCGGTTCTGAGAGGGCCGGCCCCCAGCAATGGGGGCTGGCTACTCGGTTCCAGTGTAATGGGAATATTTCAATACTTGTTGAGCACGGTTGGGCCGCGCAAGGCATCTTAAATTAGTAATAAGGGGCGCGGTCAGTGCGGATAAAACCAATCTTGCAAACTTGGGGCAGGACCCTTCGCGGCCGAGTACCCACGCTCTCTATCGAGATCACGCGGGAGTGCCCGTTACGTTGCCAGGGTTGTTATGCGTATGACGATGCGCATCTAGGAACGACAAACTTGCGTAGTCTTTCCGACTTCAGGGGGCCGGAGCTGATTGCCCGCGTGCTGGATCTCGTGGATCGCCACAAGCCTCTTCACCTCTCCATTGTAGGAGGCGACCCCCTGGTTCGTTTCCGTGAACTTGAGACGCTTCTACCCCAGTTGATCTCGCGTCGTATTCATGTACAGGTAGTGACCAGCGCGTTTCGTCCGATTCCATCATCATGGGCAATGCTGCCACATTTGCAAATGGTGGTTTCGATTGACGGTTTGCAACCGGAGCATGATCTCCGGCGCAGACCCGCCACCTATGAACGGATCTTGCAGAATATCCAGGGCCATCGGATCGCGGTACACTGCACGATCACAAGCGCGATGTCGAAACGCACGGGGTACATTCCCGAATTTCTCGATTTTTGGTCAGCCAACCCCGCAGTTGACAAGATATGGATGAGCATCTTTACACCTCAGCGAGGCGCTAATGACCCGGAATGCCTTAGCTGGGAGGAACGGCGCGACGTCGTGGAAGTTCTTATGCATGCGCGCCAAGACTATCCAAAACTGGATATGCCCGAGCGGATGCTAAGAGAATACCTTTCTCCTCCGACCTGCCCAACTCATTGCATCTTCGCACAAACAACTCGGACTATTTCAGCCGACCTCAAGACACGTGTGGAACCGTGTCAGTTTGGAGGTAATCCTGACTGTTCGCGTTGTGGTTGCATTGCGTCCATGGGACTCGCCGCCATTGGACACCGGAAGCTCATAGGTCCCCTCACGGCTGGGCATCTATTCTGGGCATCAGCTTTCATCGGGCAACATGTGAGATTTCTCGAAATGACTCTGCTCCGATTCTTTCACCGATAGCGGTATCCCACCGATGGAGGCTGAGGCCGTGCGGGACACAGGCAGCAGGACAACCTCATGAGGATGCCGGAGAAGCAGTCGCGCACACCAAAATCATTGGCTGTTGAAGCCAGGCGTGGCTGTTGAAAAACTCCATCAACAGAACGCCTTTTCATCTGCGAGGATGCGGTTGCCGGCTTGTTTTGTCCCCGCTCGACTGAGCCCGCGAACAGAAATTTCGGCGGCCACGCATCATCGGTGCACGTACCACGGACTCGCTTCACCAAATTGCTAACGGGGTGGGGCGACTTGAGGTAGAATCATTCCGCCTATCTTCCCCCTTGGTCCTTTGGCCGCAGCACAAACGACGAAACATTTGAGGGCAAGACCCCCATTAGCAATTTCCCCGGGAGGACGGCATGTTCCAGTTTCGTTCGCTTCCTACTCCTTGTTTTTTTCTGATCCTCAGCAGCACGTTGGCACTGGCACAGGTCAGTCACCATAGTGAGCAGCAGAACGGGCTCCCTGGACAACACCAGCGTCCGGTAGTTCCGCACCGGCTTTTGACGAAGCAGGTGGTAAGCCTTACACGACACAGAGTGGGAGCGTCTAGCGCGAATGCGTTCTCGTCAAACACGCCTCTGCCACCGGCGGTAAGCCTTGCGCCCGCAACCCTCTACGACTCGGGCGACAACAACGCCGAGGCGGCGGTGGTTGCCGATGTGAACGGTGATGGCAACCCTGACATCGTAGTCGTTAATGCATGCATAGACAGCGATTGTGCTACGGATGGCTCGGTTGGGGTGCTGCTGGGCAACGGCGACGGCACCTTCCAAACGGCAGTAACTTATGACACTGCTGGATTTTTCGCCTACTCGGTGGCAGTGGCCGATGTGAACGGTGATCACAAGCCTGACATCGTTGTGGCTAATTTCTGCGGCCTAACGGACGACTGCGAGTTGTCCCTGGGGAGGAGCGGGACGGTGAGTGTGTTGTTGGGAAATGGCGACGGAACTTTCCAAGCAGCAGTGGCTTATGACCCAGGCGGTTTTTTCCCTATTTCGGTGGCGCTGGCCGATGTAAACGGTGATAGTAAGCCAGATCTGGTCGTAGCGAACGAGTGTGGGGACAGCACCTGTCTTTCTTCCGCGCCGAACGGCACGGTGAGCGTGATGCTGGGAAATGGGGACGGAACTTTCCAAGCAGCAACGGTGTATGACGCAGGGGGACTCTCGACTCGTTCGGTAGCGTTGGCGGACGTGAACAAAGATGGCAAACCCGACATCGTGGTGGCAAGCGGATACTTTGGCGGTGGCAATCTTCAGGAGGGTGCGGTAGGCGTTCTCTTGGGCAATGGCGATGGAACGTTCCAGACGGTCGTGGTCTATGGCTCAGGCGGTCGTGAAGGCAGTTCGATCGCAATTAGGGATCTGAACGCCGATGGAATGGCGGATCTCGTTATCGCGAACGAGGGAGCAGTGGGCATCTTGCTTGGAAACGGTGACGGCACTTTCCGGGCTGCCGTGAGTTACGGCTTGAGCGGGTTTGGAAACGCAGTCGCCGTCGCCGACGTGAACGGTGACGGCAAGCCCGACGTAGTCGTAGCAAGTTCTTGCGGAGGTGGTCCCAACTGCGGCACTGTAAATGTCTTGCTGAGCAATGGCGACGGCACCTTCACGGCTGCCGTGAGTTACGCCTCGGGCGGACTTGGCAACTCAATCGCGGTCGCCGACCTGAACAGTGATGGGAAGCCCGACGTAGTGGTGGCGAGCGGGTTTGACGCCCGCTTAGTGGGCGTACTCATAAACAAGGAATTAGCAACCTACGTCACGCTAATCCGCGCGGTGCGGGAGGACGAACACAACCGTCAAGTGGCCGACCTCATGGTCTTGACGCTGGAACTGGCCAAGAACGCAGCCGCCAAGGGCAACAGGATTGCTACAGATTTGCTGCTTCTTGCCTTTATCGATGAGGCTAAAGACGCCGAGCAACACAAGTTGCTCAAGCCAGCAAAGGCGGCGGTTTTAATTTTAGAGGCGAAGGCACTGAGAATGTAGCCGACTTCTCAACTTGCCTACTTCTTCGATGCGGCACGAACGATACAGGAGATACGGGAGGGCGGGAGGGAAGGTGACGCGCACCGACGAATGCGGGAGGCGTTGGGAAGCAAAGCTGTCCACGAGGAATGCCAGGTCCACATCCTCTCCGGCAAAGAGCCACCATTCGTGTTCGAGTCCTAACGGACCGCCGAATTATCGGGGGCTGTGACTAGCCTTGCGCACGGCCCACAGGATCAGGGAACTGATCAGCACCAGAGGAACTGTCCACACTAACGTCCCTATCGCATGCATCGGTCCGAACGTCAACGCCACCAGCACAACGAATAGAGCAACAGCAGCGATCAGTCGCCATACGAAAGCTGGTTTCATCGGCCCACCCTCCGGGCCGCAATCTTAACACTTCGTGGACTAAGCCTTGCTAGCGTCTGGCGGAATTGCAGCAGAGCAGCAGATCTCGCCTCTGCGCTACTTTGATCTTCTAAAGAACTTGATCGTTGCAATGACAGCAATGAGCAGAATTAAGAATTCGAAGAAATTTGACAGGTTAATGAGCATGTGCCACCTGCCAGTGGCTGTTGGCGATGGACATAGTGGGTTGTTCTAAGAACGTTAGACGGTGCTTCGGAGCGTTGCAATGTACCTTCGGTCACCACACTGCGGTCACCCGATGGCCGATGACCTTAGTTTATTTCGAGCCACGAGCGTGCCATGGCGATGCGTGCCGAGCAACGCTAAGGTAGAGAAGGCCACGGATATTGGTTTTCGCTTCACTGGTCAAGGAGGCAGCGATGGGGAATATTGTGCCACCTTCAGCACGGCAAATCCTTGAACGGACCCTTGATAACGTGAGGGTCAAGGCAAATTCTAACGGTGAGTGTTTCGGCGGCGAGATTACGGATGCGATGCGGGAAGCTGGTGCGGCTCTTGGAGCCGATCGCCTGGAAGTTCTACTCACCAGGACGGTGCTCGTGCGAACCATGGAATCGCTCGGGGAGAATTATCCGGCTGAGGTGCTTCAAGATTATGACAACCGAATGCGAGTATCAGATGCACTCAAATATTTAAGCGAAGCGATAGACTCGACTACACGGCTCCAACGGTTGCCTGAAGGGTTGCCTGGTGACAAGAATATCTCACCGCTCTCCGCTACAACAGAAAACTTGACTACCTGACCACCGTGCTATTCCCCTCCGCGGGCCAGAGACTCTGAAAGTTGTGAACATATGCAAACTCGCAAAGCGTCGTCCTTTGGACGATACGAAATCTTGACCGCCTTGGGTCGAGGAGCGATGGGAATCGTACACAAGGCGTTCGATCCCGCGATAAACCGGCTTGTCGCCATTAAAACTATCTCGCTCGCAACCGCGAACTCAACTGAGGAGCAGGGGTCTCGGGACCTTTTTTTTCGTGAAGCGGAAGCCGCTGGTCGTCTGTCACACCCCCGAATTGTAGCCATTTTCGATGTAGGCGAAACCCTTGACACTCTAGGCCCTTACATCGTGATGGAATACGTAGCCGGTCGCTCTCTGGAAGAAATTCTTGCCACCGAGGGTGCCAGTTTACCGTTGCAAACCACCCTGCAAGTAATCCAGGAAATGGCCGAGGCCCTCGACTACGCTCATCTCCAAGGAGTCGTGCACCGTGACGTTAAGCCGTCAAACGTCATAATTGGAAATGATGGCCACGTGAAAATCACAGACTTCGGAATCGCGCAGCTAAACGTCACTGACTCAAGCGGACGTACTTGGGGCACTCCGGCATATATGTCGCCAGAACAGTTGAGGGGGGAGTCGGTGGATGGGCGGTCCGACCTGTTTTCGTTGGGTGTGATCCTCTACAGGATGCTCACGGGACATCGGCCGTTTCAGGGCAACAGCATGTTGACCGTTTCGCGAAAAATACTGGATCAGGACCCAGTCCCTGCCAGAGTATTCAATACCGGGCTTGCCCCGGAAATCGACTGTATGATTGCCCGCGCCATCGCCAAGCATCCGGCGGAACGCTACCAGACCGGGATGGAAATGGTTTTGGACCTGCAACGCCTGCGAAACCAGATCGAGTTGGAGGGTAACAGGACAGATCAGGCAGCAGACCTGAAAGATGTCTTCTCCTCTCCTTCCAGTGGCTCGAACGGCTACATACTTGGAGCTGGCACCGTCCCGCAAAACCGCGTTCAGAGGACAGAGTGGACCACGGCACCTGCGCGGTTCACCCGACCATGGCAACAGCTCAGTATTGCATTCCTCACTCTTGGCTTCCTGGCATTGTCATTTGTGGGGCTTTGGCGAGTGATTCCAATCAAGGCTGCTCCGCGAACTGCGAAGATACCTTCAAATCCTACCTTGGGCATACAAAATGTGGCCACCAAAGGGTCCGACCAGAACAGTACAGGATCGCTCAGAGCAACAGCTATCCAACTGTCTGCTGCGAACCCCGCCGCAAAGGTGCACCCGAACGATGCGCAACGGACCAATTCAATTCCGGACCACTCACGCTCTTGCAAGTTGGGCATCGCTGTTGAACATCATTTTGTAATGGCCGACCTCACTGTCTGGATCGACGATCAGTCAAGCTACAGCCATAGTTTGCGTGGTGCGATTAAGAAGCGCGTTGTGCTCTTCAAAGGAGTTGAAGGGTATCTTTCCGACGAATTACAACTGACCCCAGGGGTCCATGGCATTAGGGT
>DASRRV010000261.1:0-4439 GCA_035695545.1 Candidatus Sulfotelmatobacter sp.
GGGAGGCCGCACGACCAGCGTCACTGGCCTCATCTGTGAGCTGCAGCGCGACTGGAACCGCAAGGAGACTGTGGAGGTGATGGTCGATCTCTTCCTCACTGCCCAGGGTACACCCGGGCTCCAGATGATGTACGACCGCGACACGGCGGCACCCAAGTAACGAACGACCGGGAGCGGGCGCGAACACTTCGAGACGTGACGCTGGTCAACCTGGATGCCGTGACATTTCTAGCCCAGTGCGAGGCACATGGCATCAAGATCGAAAATTGTCCTCTGCACGTCCGAAGGTGGATTGATCAAGTGAAAGATCGTCCCAAGCGGCAAGGGCGACGAAGTGTTTAAAGCGAGTGAAATCATTTTAGGGAACTTATTGCCGCGAAAAGCAATTAACGCTCGTTTATGGAAAGGACTACACGATGCAAACGTTCACAAAAGTCGGCCTCGACGCTCTTCTGACGCCGGAGAATTGCGTCTTACTCCTCATTGACCACCAACCTTTCCAGTTGGCAAACGTGAATAGCCACGAGCCCACCATGGTGATCAACAACGTCACAGCTCTAGCAAAAACCGCAAAGGCATTTGGAGTCCCAACGATTCTCACCACAGTCACTGAGGAACGAGGGGGCGTAATTTTTAAGCAGGTCCAGGCGGTTTTCCCGGACCAGAAGCCGATAAACCGCACGTTCATCAACGCCTGGGAGGACCGCCGCGTCGTTGAGGCGGTGAAGAAGACCGGCCGTAAGAAGCTCGTCATCGCTGCACTCTATACGGAGATGTGTCTTGCCATGCCCGCTATCCACGCGATGGGGGACGGCTATGACGTATACGTGGTCACCGACGCGTCGGGCGGCGTTTCTCCGGAAGCGCACGATATGGGAATCCGCCGGATCGTGGCTGCGGGAGCTCAACCGATTACGTGGCTTGCTTTGGTCGGAGAATTACAGCGCGATTGGGCGCGCACTGAGCACCTCGGAGAAGTGGCTCAGCTACTGATCGACCATGCCGGCGCCTCTGGTTCAGCCCTCGCGTGGGAGACGCAGTTGCTGAGTGCCCCACAACTCAAGGGTGTCTAGGGTTTCCTAGCAAATAAGGCCAACTTCATCGGTCTCGGCACATATGTTTAAGGGGCAAGGAGAGATCTATGGATGCGTCGCCTCTCAAAATCGGGTATTGCCTGTCGCTCTCAGGCGCTCTCGCCTCGAACGGCAAAACAGCCCAACTCGCTCACAAGATCTGGCAAGAGAACGTCAACAAGAACGGCGGACTTCTGGGACGCCCCGTGGAATTGGTCTGCCTCGACGATCAGACGAACCCGAATCTCGTGGCGGATATCTACCGGCGTCTTCTAGATGTTGAGAAGGTCGATGTTGTTGTCGGCGGCTACGGAGACAATTCTGTCGCGCCGGCGATGCCGTTGATCATCGAGCGCAAGGAATTCTTTCTTGGTCTCATGGCACTCGCTGTTAACGCGAAGTTTCACTACCCGCGATACTTCGTGATGATTCCGACGGGGCCCCACCCAAACACGGCATTGACTCAGGGCTTTTTCGAGATCGCAGGGCAACAGAAACCGAAGCCAGAGACAGTGGCCATCCTGGTGGCTGACGCCCCGTTCTCACAAAGCCCAGTCCAAGGCGCCAAGGAGAATCTGGCGAAACAAGGTATGCGGGTGATCTGGGAAGGCAAGTATCCACTGTCCACTGCCGACTTCACGCCGTACGTGAAAGATATAAAGAGGATCAATCCTGATGTTCTCTTTCTCTGCTCGTATATCAACGATTCCATCGGCCTTATCAAGGCGATCAATGCGGTCGGACTCTCGCCCAAGATCGTGGGCGGAGCGATGATCGGGCCGCAAAATGGAGTCGTGAAAACCGCACTCGGTGCGCTTCTGAACGGTCTCGTGAATTACGAGTACTGGCTACCGGTACCGAGTCTTCTGAATCCAGGGATCCAGTCGCTGGTTGCGACGTATCAGGCTCGTGCAGAAAAAGCCGGTGCCGATCCTCTCGGCTACTACGTGGTTCCTATGGCGTACGCTCAGTTGCAGGTTCTGGAGCAAGCCGTCCGGGCGGTCGGCGACGTCGATGACGCGGCGCTGTCGGACTACACCCGAAAGACAACCTTCGACACCGTAGTGGGAAAAGTCGCGTTTGGCGAGGGAGGTGGTTGGGCGCAGCCGCGGGTGCTGACCGTGCAGTTCCAGAATATCCAAACCAACGACATTTCAGAATTCAAGAAGCTCAATACGCAAGCGGTCGTCTACCCGTCTGAAATTGCCTCCGGGAATGTGGTCTATCCGTACGCAAAGGCGAAGCGATAACCAGCTTGTTTCAAACTTCACGCGCCGCGTGACCTTCTCTTGGAGGGAGAAACCAATGCATCAGCCGAAAACAGCCGAAGAACAAAAAAACGCCGCAGTCATCCGGGAACTCTACGGGTTAACGTCCACAGTAACCCGTTCTCGGGCTGTTGCTTTTTCAGTTCTAGACTTTTCGACTACAGGAGACTGGTAATGCCATTCGTTAAAATCCATGTCCTCGAAGGACGCTATGACGAAGCTCGTCTCGACCGCGTGTCGAACGCGATTCAACACGCACTAAGGGCCGAATTAGGAATGGCGCCTGACGAACTCTTCCACATCATTCACGTCCTGCCGCCGGCTCAATTCCGGCACACGCGGTCCTTCCTCGGACTGACCTACTCGGACGATCTGATCTGGTTGGAGCTTACCCTCATCGTAGGCCGAGTTGCGAAGGAGAAGCGGCTCGGCCTTTTAAGGGCCTTGAACGATGGAGTTGTCGATGCCGTTCAGATTTCTCCTGACGATCTGCTAATCACGTTCTTTGAGACTGCGGGAGAAAACATTTCGTTTGGTCGGGGCATTGCTCAGCGGGCCGATGACTCGAAACCTTATTCGAGGAGCTGAAGGAAAGCTCTGCGCTCGAACCAAGGACGGTATTTGGACCTTCTGGGCCAGCACCCAGTTTAGGGATCGCACGGACGAGAGACGCTCCAGAGGCAAGCCGGGAACCCGACGCGTCGTGGCTGCGGGACCCCAAAAGACTACGTGGCCTGACATGGCCGGAGAACTGCAGCGTGATTGGACGCGCACAGAGACCCTCCAAGACTTCGCTCAGATTCTTTTCGACCACGCGGGCTGTTCCAGTTCTGTGCTTGGATGGGAAATGCAGCTCTTGGGTGCCAGCGACGGAGAACAAATGCCAGCCAACGCAAAGCTAGGCGGCTCCTGTAAGGAAAAGAATGAAGATCCTTTGTATCTTTTCGCCTGCCATCTAGCATGGCGTCGTGAGGGAAATCTCGGGGCATATCAAGACCTCTTAGCCGGTTTGGACGATTCCCGTTCTGACGTTCGGATATTGGCTGAGAGCCTGCTGCATCGTCCTTGCCCGCGGCCTGACCCCAACATGAAGACGAGGGAACACTGATTCGGCTCGTGAGAGTCGAATGTGGAGGGTCTCGTGAAAGCGAAACTCCAGGCAGTTCAACGGAGTCGGAAAGCTCGATTGGGGATTCGGGCCCACCGAGAGAAACCAGTCATCACCGACATCGAGGTGCTTGTGATGAACGATGACAAGATCGCCGTTCTTCACAGATTCCTCGGTCCCCAAAGAAATACTCAGGTTCGTATATCACATACCGAAATGGGTTAGTCCGTCGGTTTGAACCGAAAGGAGACGTATGACAAAGAAGCTTACTGGTAAGGTTGCACTTGTTACGGGAGGTTCTCGCGGTATTGGAGCAGCTACAGCATTGGCGCTGGCGGAGGAGGGTGCGGATGTAGTCATTAGTTACGCAGCGGCCGCCGATAAGGCAGCTGACATCGTCAGGAAAATTGAAGCAAAGGGTGTGCGAGGATTTGCCATTCGCGCAGATCAGGGGAATGTTTCCGAAGCTGAAGGGCTGGTTGCTAAGGTGGTCGAAAAGTTTGGCAAGCTGGACATTTTGGTCAACAACGCGGCAGTCTTCGTTATGGCTCCCGTCGGTGGAGATGTAAACGACGCTGCCATCGAACGCCAGAACAAGATCAATGTGGATGGCGTGTTCGCAACGACTCGGGCTGCGGCGAAGGTTCTGCCCGATCATGGGCGCATCATTACCATTGGTTCTACTGCAGGAACGCGTACAGGCTTCAACGGCGCAGCCGACTATTCCGCAACGAAGGCTGCCGTGGGTGCCTTCAATCGTGTCGCTGCCAGAGACTTGGCTGCACGCAACATCACGGTAAATACTCTGCAGGCGGGTTTTGTGGATACGGATATGAATCCCGAGAACAGCGATTGGGCTCCGTCGTGGATTGCGACAGTGCCGCTCGGGCGATATGGTCGCCCCGAGGAAATCGCTGCGGGCGTGGTGTTCCTTGCGAGCCCTGAAGCTTCTTACGTCACTGGTACGCTCCTCAACATCGATGGCGGCCT
>DASRRV010000262.1:0-57684 GCA_035695545.1 Candidatus Sulfotelmatobacter sp.
TGTCGTAGTTGGAGACGCGCTCGACAGTGGACTCAGGGTTGTGGCAGCGCTCGCAGTACTGATCGTTGAGGTGGCGTCCCAGCGTTTGCTGGTAACCGAGCGCGATCTCCTGGATTTTCAGCTCGACCTTCTTATGTGACTTATCGGTGGTGGAGGCGACGATTAGGTAGCGGCCGGCCATGCCGCCGAGAGACATGTTGGTGGTGACTTGTCCGCTCGAATCAGTGAGCCCGTTGAGAGGATCGAAGGCAACTCCTGGGGAAGCAGAAAATTCCACCAGAGCTCCGGCCACGGCGGTGCCCTGCTCATCGTTCACCTGCACCACGACGGGCTGCGGCAACAGACCGCCAGTCTGCCCGATCTGCTTGCCGCCGCTGGATTCGACAATCGCGGCGCCGAATGCGGTGGGCTTTGGCAGCGCCGAACTTGCGGCCTGATGTGAACAAGAAATGGCGGACGTGGCTGCCAGCAGAGCGACGAACAGAGCGACTGCCGCCGCCTGAGTCGGTTTGTTGACGTAGTGGGTCATTTCTTGGCCACCTCTTTTTTGGCTCCACCTTTTTGCGAAATGAGAAATGCAGTCAGCGCCTGCGCATCTTCATCGCCCATGGCGCGATTGGGCTCGGTTGTGCCCGGACGCAGCGCCGACGGATTCTTCATCCACTGATAAATCCAGGCTGCACTCAGGCGCGAACCAACTTGTGTCAGAGTTGGGCCGATGTAACCTTTATCGGTCTTGCTGTCGACAATGTGGCATCCCTGGCACGCGTACTTGCCGTAGAAGAGCTGCCGCCCGAGTTCGATCTGGCCTTGCGAGTAGCCGCTCAACGGCATGGAATCACGATCTAATGCGGGGCTCTGATAGACGGTCATGATGTAGTCGGTGAGTTCGTTGACCTCGCCATCGCTCAAGTTAAAGCGCGGCATGCGGCGAATCAGTGACGGGCGCAGGGTGCCCGGATTCTTCAGGAAGTCGACCAGCCACCCGCGTTGCACCGCACTGCCTTCCCAGGTGAGGTCGGGCGCCATATCTCCGCCATGGCCGTTGATGCGATGGCAACTGAAGCAGGCGAGATCGGTCATCAACTTTCCCGCTTTGCCTGCGGGCTGGTAGTCCGATTCGGGCGTTGCGGCTACTGCGAGCGAAGGCGGCAACGTATTGGAGCGGTCATTCAACGCGAGGAGTGCCGTGGTTAGCGATTCGATCTGCGCCGGCGTGAAACTGTATTGCGGCATTTTCAAACCCAGTCCGAAGGAACGCGGCTGCTTGATCTTGGTGGCGATGTAGTCGGGCAGCGTATGCTGCATGCCCGGCAAGAACACGAGTTGCGTCACCGGCTTGCTGCCGATACGACTGAGTTCGGGAGCGAAGTTCTCCGGCTTCTTGATGCCGGCGATTTCGTGGCAAGAGGCGCAACCGTAATCGGCAACCAGTCGCTTGCCGTGAGCAATTTGCTCGGGCGTTGCGTCCGCGAGATGCACGTTGGCCAGCAGATCCGAATCGCTTTTTGCCAGAAGGAATCCTGCGAGCGTGGCCACCCGCCAATCGTTGAAGCGGTAGTGCGGCATTGCGGTGCCGGGATCGTACGCGCGCGGGTTCCTCAGCCAAGCCTGCAACCACTCCGGCTTGACCTTGCTTCCCACCCGAGTCAACTCCGGGCCAACATCGCCGCCGACCATATTTCCGGCCGCGTTCTGCACCGCGTGGCACGAGGCGCAGAACGATTCTCCGTAAAGGCTCGTCCCGGCGGCGGGATCAGGCGATGCCTTCGCTGAAAGTGTCGCAGTATCTCCCGGTTCTGTCGTGCTGTTGGCGATCAAGAATGCCGAGATGTCGCGCGCGTCGTCGTCGCTCAGCTTGAAGTTCGGCATAGTCGCCGTGGTGGCATAGGCCTGCGGATCTTTGAGCCAGGCGAAGATCCACTCGCGCGTCGTCTTATCAGCGATGTGCGAAAGCGACGGCGGATCGTCCGTGGCCTTCATCGTCGTGCCGTCGGATAACTTCACCGTATGGCAATGCACGCAGCCTTCCCGCGAAAGCAGATTACGTCCCTGATTGAGTTGCGGCGTGCCCGGCAGCGGACCGCGGTGGCACTCGCCGCAGGATGACTCAATGTATTTCGCGGGCAGAATCGGCTGCTCCCACGCCAGCGTGCTGCTGTGCGCTTCAGAAACCGTGGTGGCCGCGCCCTGTCCGCGATGGCACACTGTGCATCCGAACTGATCAAGCTTATGTGGGATCACCGGGTGCGTGCGAAAAGGCTGGACGGGAACATCGGTCAGGCTGGCTTCTTTCAGCCCGACGTGGCAACTGGTACAGCGGTCCACAACTCCGAGTTCTGGCAGCCAGATCTGCTGGATGCCGCCATGGAAATGGCGCTGCAGCGTATTCGCGTCGCTGCGGTTACGCACCATCCTCAGGTAGCCGTGTTGATAGTGCCGCCACTCGCTGAAGTAATTCTTCGCAGGAGCGATGGCCAGCGAGCCGAGAAAAATCACGCTCACCACGCCAAACGCGCGCACGCTGTCTCCGAAGAGTCTTCGCCAGAGCGACAAAAGTTTCTCTTTCATGAGCGCCGCACCTTCAAAAGCCTGTCTTCAATATGCATGTCTGCAATATGCATGTCTTCATGAATAGGTTTTGGGAAGGGCACGGCTTGAGCCGTGCCGCCCAGCACCAGAGATGTTGAGGGCTTTAGCCCTTGAGGGCGTGCGCTTGGACCCACAAGCGAATTGATGAGAGCTGTTCTAATCATCGCTATGAACCCTGCCACGGCCACACGAACGACCATCCTGGGCCGCGGAAAAATGTACCGATGGCGGTGAGCACCACCAGTTCGAACAAGAACCATGTCATCACCCAGTAAGAAAGCGGCCTTCCCGCCAGATAGCGGCGGAACGCCGAGGGCGATTGCGGCGAACTCTGCGCCGCCAGCAACATCACTCCCGCCATGATCAGCGTGGGCACCAGAGCCGCGTAGACTTTGAACAACAGCAGAAATAAAGAGAGAGCGCTGGCGACGACATAAAAAATTCGCAGACGCCGTTGGCGATCCTTCAAGAAGAGTCCGTCCGCCTCGATGTTGACCTTGAAGTACGGAATCACGATCAGCGCCATCACTACCAGTCCCGGCGCCAGCACACCCGCTACCACAGGCGGAAAGTAATGCAACATCTCCTGCAGCCCCAGGAAGTACCACGGCGCTTTCGCCGGATTGGGCGTGTGCGACGGATCGGCCAGGCCTTCGAGCGGTGCATTGAAAATCAGCGCAATCCATACCAGCACGACAGCCAGCGTCATGACCGCAACTGCCGCGCGGAACAATACTTCTGGAAAAGTCTGGATTTGATCTTCGGTCTCGGCTTTCACCTGTGCCGAAGTGCGACGCGTAATGAAAACGATGCGACGCGGAGATTTTTTTGCGTTGGAGTCGACACCTGCAATGAAGTCTTTGGAATCGGCCATAACTATTGCCCCTCCTTCGCGAGCGGAGCGCCGGTGTCGGTTCGGGCCCGCACCGTTGCGGGCTCACTGGCATGGGAGTAAAGGCCGCCATCCTTGCGAATTCGCCAGAAATGGATGGCCACGAAGAACATCGCCGCCAGCGGCAGAATCATGCAGTGCAGTACGTAGAAACGAAGCAGCGCGTTGGCGTTGACTGCATTACCGCCCAGCAGCAGGAAGTGAATCTTTTCTCCCATCATCGGGACCGCAGACGCGATGTTCGATCCCACGGTGATCGCCCAGTACGCCAACTGATCCCAGGGAAGCAGGTAGCCGGTGTAGCTGAGCAGCAGCGTCATCAGCAGCAGGATCACGCCGATGACCCAGTTGAATTCCCGCGGCGCTCGGTAGGCTCCCCGATAGAACACCTTGAACATGTGCGCGAACACCAGAAACACCATGGCATGCGCCGACCAGCGATGCAAGTTGCGTAGAAATAATCCGGAGGAAACGACGAATTGCAGATCTTTGGTGTCGGCGTAAGCCTGCGGCACCGACGGGTGATAGTAGAACATCAGCGGAATTCCCGTCGCGACCAGGATCAGAAATGTTCCCAGCGTCAGCGTGCCCAGATACCAGGTCGCACTGAAACTCAGCATGCGCGTGCGCACCTTGGTGGAGAAAAGATGCAGAAAGACGTTCTGCTGAATCGCCAGGGCGCGCTTCAGCGTGCTGGACCCCGTGCCGCTGCGGAAGATCGAGCGCCACACCCGCGTTCCGCGCAAATTGTCGAAATGTTGGTCGATCGTCTTTGCCATGCTGTCAGACCCTCACGAAGGAATCCCGTGCCAACGGCGGGACGTCAGTGGAGCGATCCACCAGAAGATCGCCGTCGTCGTTGAGCCAGATGCGTTTCCACGGCAGCGGCTTCGGCGCGGGCCCCTCGATCTTCTTGCCGCTTTCCTCAAATTTGCTGCCGTGACAGGGGCACGCGATCATGTTCAATTCCGGCTTCCATGCGGTCATGCAGCCCAGGTGCGTGCACACGGCGCTGAGGGAAAAATAACCTTCGTCGGAATGAATGATGTAGATCCCCGAATTCACGTCGATGGTGACGCTTCCCAGCGGATAGCGATCGGGCTTGCCGGCGTTCACCACAGGCGAAGGCTCGAACAGCACATTCGGCTCAAGGTATTGATAAGCGAATGCTGCCGTGCCCGCGGCGGCGATGCTCAAAGAACCGAGCCCCAGCTTCATAAAAAACTGCCGGCGGTTCACATCGTCGTTCTTTTTAATCTCCTCTGTCATCGTTGCCTCGCCCTACCTCTGCAAGCCCGCCCCGATCGAAGCGATTGAAATCAGTCCCGTCGGCTCTGCGGGAATCAGGTTGTACGACTCCATCGTGATGGTGCCCACAGGACAGCGCATGGCGCACAGCCCGCAGCGGATGCAGCGCGTTTCGTCTTTCAACATGGCCGCTCCGGTCACAACTCCCAGCTCGTCGGCGGCCACCTCGTCAAACTCCACACCAAACAATTCCTGGTTGTCGCGGATGTGCTGCACCGCCTCCGGCTCGAAGGCGATACGGTCGAGCGAAACCAGTTCCAGACATTTTTCCGGACAAATGTCCACGCAACCGCCGCACAGGATGCACATGCTGCCATCCTCGGGCACGCCTTCAAACACCGTGTTGGTCCAGCAATGCAGGCAGCGCTGCGCCTCGGCCATCGCCGCGGGCGCGTCGTAACCCACCTCAACCTCGGTCACCCCGGTGCGGCGTTCGAGAGGCAGCATGGGCACGGGCTGCCGGTCGATGTCGAGATAGTCGAGCGGCATGGAATGCCGCTTGAGTACCTCAACTTCAATGATTGGCTCGGGATGTTTTCCGCCACGCAGGTATTCATCAATACCGACGGCGGCGCGTTTTCCGTCGCCCACGCTATCGATAATCAGGCGTGGTCCGAAGACACAGTCCCCACCCGCAAAGATGCCTGCCGCAGAGGTCATCAGCGTCTGCGGATTAACGGCGATCAGCCCGCGCGGAGAAAGCTCAACCTTATCTTCTGGCGTTAGAAAGTCGAGGCGCGGTGCTTGCCCGATCGCCATGATGATGGTGTCGCACTCGATCTGGGTTTCGCTGTTCTCGTAGAACGCGGGATTGAAGCGTTTGTTCTGATCGAATACCCACTTCGTCTTGAGCGTTTCCAGAGCCGTGACCTTGCCGTCCTGGCCCAGAATCCGCTTCGGCCCGAGGCCGGGATACATCTTGATGCCTTCCTCTTCGGCCTCAACGATTTCTTCCAGAGCAGCCGGCATTTCCTCGCGGCGCTCCAGGCAGACCAGGTTCACCTCGCGCGCGCCCATGCGCAATGCTGACAGCGAGATGTCGACCATCTCCTTCGTCGCTACCGCGGAGACATTCTCCTCCGACGGCTCGAGATCTTCGACGCCGCCGGCATGCTGCTTCACCACTTCGCGGGCCGCGGAGCGGGCAACATCCATCGCCACGTTTCCGCCGCCAATCACGATTACCTTCTTGCCAATGGTGAACTTGTAGCCGAGATTCACGTTGAGCAGAAAGTCGATGCCTTTGTGAACTCCGTCCAGATCGACTCCGGGAATGCTGAGATCGCGGCTGCGGTGCGCGCCCACAGCGACCAGCACCGCATCGAATCCCTGCCGGCGCAGTTCAGCAATAGCGAAGTCTCGCCCCGCGGCATGATTCAATTTCAGCGTGATATCGCCAGTCTCGAGAATCTCGCGAACTTGGGCTTCTACCACTCCACGCGGCAGGCGGTACTCTGGAATTCCCAGATACAGCATTCCGCCCGCGACGGGAGCGGCTTCGAAAATAGTGACCGCATATCCCATCAACGCGAGATCATGCGCAGCCGAGAGTCCAACCGGACCTCCGCCCACCACCGCGACTTTGTAAGGAAGTTTGTTCTGCCCTCGTCCTTCGTTCACGTTGATGGGACGTTTCGATTCAGGTCCGTACTGTTCGGTAAGAAAGCGCTTGAGCGCGCGGATGGAAATAGGACGGTCGATTTCACCGCGGCGGCAGGCGGTCTCGCAAGGATGCGCACAGACTCGCCCGCAGATGCTTGCCAGGGGATTTGGCTCGCGCGCCAGCCGATACGCCTCTTCGAAGCGTCCTTCTGCAATCAAGCCAACGTAGCGCCCGGCATTGGTGTGGGCCGGACAGGCCATCATGCAGGGAAAGTTCGTATGCAGCCAATCCGCATCGACCTTCTTGTTCTTGAATCGCTTCAGCATCGCGGTGCTTCTTGGTCCCAGGGTCGAAGCATCAACCCGAAGTTCTAATGCATTAGCATTGAGAAACAACATCCAGAGCGAAAGAGTTGAAGAGCGAGCGCCCCAAGCATACTCGCTGTCTTCCCGGCAGAACTGCAAGTACGACTTACTTACTTAGCGTGAAATCCGCTTTGCCCCCACCCGCGACGGTCACCGGCTTGGACTGGTTCTTGGCGCCTTCGTGCCACGCAGTCACCGTATAGCTGCCGTCGGGAACGTCCTTGATCTTGTAATTGCCGCTGTCGTCGGTCTCGGCAAAAAAGGGAGTTGGACTGACGATGAGATATCCCGCCATTTCCGGGTGTACGTTGCACAGCAGCGGCACGACCCCCGGTTTATCGAAGGTAAAGGGCCGCTTTTCACCCTTGGGCCAGGTCCCCAGGTTGTGTCCGGCTTTCTTGTCGCCGCTGATCGCCGTCCAGAAAACGTTGTGTTGCACATTGTCGCTATTCAGGAACTCAACGGTTGTGCCCTGTTGCACGACCACGATGTGCGGCGCAAAGACCAGTCCTTTTTGATCGATGACTGGGTGATCCTTGGGGGCGGGAAAGGTTTTGCCCGCAATGGTGTCGACGTAAACCACTGACTTGCCCTTCATGCCCGTTACCTTGCCCTCGATATCTCCGGCCCATGCCGCGCTGCACAACCCTATGAGTACGACAAAAAACAGTGACTTGCTCTTCATTGCCTTCTCTCCTTTGAATTTGCGGTTAAGAATCATGTGTTTTCAGAAAACGAATTTCGCGTCCAGGTAGACGGTATTGTTTGCGTTGGCGTTGCGGCCGGATCCGTCGTAGTTGGTCGAGCCGCCATTGAACCGCGTGTACCCGGTGTACTGCGCAGCAAGCTGCACATTCTGCCATGGCCAATACGAGAAGTTCAGCAGGTATCCCGTGCCTCTCGGATCGCCGTTGGCGCTGCCGCTCACCGAAGCCGGCGCGTACAGCACATTGTCGACGGTGCCGCCGGTATTGAATATGCCGAATGTGCCGGTGTAGCGATTGCCGAAGTGATATTCCGCGTTGGCCAGAAAAGTGTTCAGGTGATGTGTGCCGAATCCGGCGATCCCCGCCTGCGCACTGGCCAGCAAATCGGAGTTTTCGTGAATGTAGCTGCCTCGAAACGAAAGTATGTCCGTCCGGAATAAAGTGCGATCAATCTGCGTATCAATGGCAAAGTCGGTGTACGAATCCTCAGGACCGGGGCCGGTAAATGCGCTGTTGCGCACGTGGATGCCATAAGTGCCGATCTCGTACTGGGTCGTCCCGCCCGCCGTCACTCCCTGCCAGGCCAAGCGCCAGTAGGGCGCAACCCCTCGAATGTTATGAGTGGAACCATCTCCCGGGCTCGGATTGGGACTGCCCACGTGTGCCGATCGATAGAGCGCTGCATCCAGATAAAGATGGTTGTTCCACATCGCGAAACCACCGACCCCGGCAACATCCTGCGCCAAGCCGCCATTAATGATCGGCGAGGCTGAAGGGGTGGGTGCAAAATCGCTAGCGACCCAGGGGAAACCCCATGCTGGCGTACTGTTCCACAGGTCCTCGACGGTTGGATTGTTGTTGAGGTTCAATCCGTAAATCAGTTCCCTGCCCCCCAGTTTTCCCTTATTCGCGTAACGAATGTCGGTGTTGTCGCTGGTGAAGTGGTCATCCTGGGTGTCGTAAGTTACCTGAACGAAGCTGCCGATGTTGCTGGTCCACGCACCCGATAGGAAGAGCGAAACATCCTGGGGAAACTCGAAACTGCCATTCTGGGTCGTCGGTATCGGGGACTTGGTGGAAGTAAATGACGTATCAAGCATTACCGAAAGCGGCAATGAAGCCAGAAGATCAAGCGCGGCATGTTTCTTGCCTGGATCCGACTTTACAACTTTGGTGTCATCGGCTTTATCAACGTAGCCCGTCAACTTGAATCTCCGTCCGGCGGGGTTTAGCTCCGGAGGAGCGTAGTGGCAGCCACTGCAGGCCAAACCCGTTTGCCGTGCATAGCTTGGAACCGCCGACACGGTGGGCGGATTCAGTACGGCAAATGAAATCAAGACCAGGACCGGAACTGTAACAAGCAAAATAAACGCTACTTTCTTCATCTGAATACTCCTTTTATCTCCGCCGAATGTCCGGAGTGAGTTCTGCTCCCGCTGGCCCAACCGGCGCCTGGGTCCGTAGCGCGCCGCAGTCGCCTCTAGTTATGAGTTCGAGAGGCTGGTTAGCCTCAGATTTCCCTGCAAGATAGGCCCGATACTACCGGGGAGAAGAGTGCGTTCGCCGGGTCATCAATCACAGTCGAATGTGATTTCAATCACAAATCTGGAACACACTGGAAACTCGGCTTCTAACGGTCACGGCATAAATTTTCACTTTTCACGAAGCGGCCCTGGGACGAAAAAAGGCACACGACAACGGCGCTCCAACCGGAGTTCCCCTCTTGTAATTCCCGTGATTGACAGTTTTGGGTTCAAGAATTCCATCAAAAACCTGATTTCGTTGTCTGCTCAAAATTGCTCACTCTTGGGTAGGAGATCAATTCAGGAACGGTTATGCCATAGCAATTGAAGCTCTTGGAGTTCGGGGAGGCAGGACTGGTCGCAGCTACGGCTCATAAGCGCAGCATGGGTCCGGGGCGAACAGGTCGCCGGTGAGGACATACGCCCGCGCGAGCGAGCCCCCGCAAACGGTGCGAACCAGGCAGCGCCCGCACTTTCCTTTCAGCCTGGAACTGTCGCGCAGCGACACCATCAGCGGAGAGTCGCTATACAACTCGGCCAGCGACTTGGTCATAACATTGCCCGCAGAAAGCGGCAGGAAGCGGTTGGGATATACCTCACCGCGATGGTCGATGAAGACAAATCCCTGGCCGTCATTCGCACCTTTGGGCGCGATGGCATCGGCCTCGGTCAGCTGCGCGCGCGATTCCCGGCTCCGCTGTTGCAGAAGATAGCGCTGATAATGCGGGCCCTCGGTGGTCTTGATCTGGAAATAAACAACCTTCGACGCGGCGTAGAGCTTGGCAAAGATTTGTTCATGCTCGTCTGCAGTGAGCATTTCGCTCGCCTGTTCCCTGCTCGCCGGAACCAGAAAGAAGACATTCCACAAAGCCACATCCAGACGCGTCAGCAACTCGATCATGGGATCCACGTCATGAAAGCTACGGCGAGCCATGATGGTATTGGCCTGCACCGGAAGCTGCACTTCGTGGCACGATCCGATGAGATCGAGCGTGCGCCGGTGCGCTCCCGGAACTGCCCAATATGCGTCATCTAAGGCAGCCGTAGATCCATGTAGCCAAAAGCCCGCGCGCATCAAGCCGGATGCCTTCAACGCCGCGATTGTCTCCCCATCCAGCAACGGAGTGGGAAGCAACGTAAGCGACGTGCGCACCGAACGGCGCGAGGCAAACTCAATAATGGGAAACAAATCCTGACGCGTCAGCGGATCTCCACCCGTCAGCGCCAGCAAGGGCACCCGCATGGCCGCAACTTGCTCGACCAGATGAAAGCCTTCCGCGGTCGAAAACTGATTCCGGTCTGCAGTCGTTCGCGCGGCCGCGCGAGCGGGCGCCGGCTTCCAACTGCGAGCTTGGGTCATCTCCCATGTCACCTGCAACGGGCGCTGCTGAAACCCTGGATGATCCGGAAACGCATCCAGGTCGTCCACCACCTGCGCCGAAGTTCTTTCCGCAGGCCGCGAATTCCGGGAGAGGCGAAGGAGAGAATTAGACCGGGTGGACATGGCGAAATCCTAGATACCGCCCCCTCTTTGCCGCAGTGCGAGATCGCACAATGGCGCGTGATAACCATCACACTCGAAGCTAAAAGCCCCTGTGATCTCTATCACGTAGCCTCGTGACTTCTGGCATAGGTTCCACTTGGAGCGTGTGTGATCCTACGACTGCGAGCGAGTTCTCAGGAAGCGAGACGAAAGCACAGTCCCATACGGAATCTGCTTTCGGAACAGTAGCCAGTCAGGCGACGGGCTACCCTTGCTCCGTGATATCGTGCCGGAAACATGTTCCTCAGGAGGAAGCAAAAAATGAAACGTCTCTCTTTTCGAATGGGCCTGGTAACGCTGCTGACTTGCGGAGTAATCGCAATCTGCTCTTCATCCGCAGCGGCACAGGACGCAGCCGCAACCTACAAAGCGAAATGCGCCATGTGCCATGGCCCCGATGGCAAGGGCTCAACCATGGGAATCAAGATGGGTGCCCGTGACTTCTCCTCCGCCGATGTGCAGAAAGAAACTGACGCACAGTTGACCGAGATTATCGACAAGGGAAAAGGCAAGATGCCGGCTTACGACGGCAAACTGAAAGACCCGGAAATCAAGGACCTGGTCGCGTACATTCGCGGTCTGGCCAAGAAGTAACGTTCAAAAGAAGGCGGCTGCAATGTGGCCGCACGGAGATCGTTCGATTCTGAAAGATTGGCGGGTGAGAGCATGTCCACGCGAACAATACGGAATATTTTTGCGCCTGGAATCGCCCTCACCCTTCTTTTTTTAGCTGCTGGAACCCTCCAGGCTGCAGCCAAAGAACCTCCGAAACCGACCGCCAATGAGTGCCTCGCCTGCCACAGCGACGCGGGTCTGACCCACGACGTCAACGGCAAGCAGGTCAGCCTGCACGTAGATCCGCAGGCGTTCAAAGATTCCATCCATGGCAGCATGTTTACCTGCGTAGACTGCCACATTGATGTAAAGACCTCGGCCCACGAAACCACTCCCAAGAAGATCACTTGCACCACTTGCCACGCGGACGAACAGACGGCCTACGATCGCAGCTTCCACGGCAAGGCGGTGCAGGGAGGCAACAGCAAGGCGGCCTCCTGCGTCGATTGTCACGGCAGTCCGCACGAACTGCTGCCGGCCAGCGATCCCAAGTCGCGGGTGCATCACACCAACATTCCTGCGACCTGCGGCGCATGCCATAGCCAGAAGTTTGTGATGGAAGACGGTGGGCAAAGCGCGCAGATGGTCGCCTCCTACCAGCAGAGCGTACACGGACACGCCGTTGCCGCGGGATCGGAGAAAGCGGCAGTCTGCACTGACTGCCATGGCACCCACGAGATTCTTGACGCCAAAGATGCGAAGTCTCCGATCTTTAAGTTCAATGTCCCGCTGACCTGCGGCAAGTGCCACGACACGGTGTCGACGGAATTCCAGCAGAGCATCCACGGACAGGCGGTTGCCAAGGGAAACTGGCAGGCGCCGGTATGCACCGACTGCCACGGCATTCACTCCATCAAGTCGCACCTCGATCCGAATTCTCCGGTCTCGGCACAAAACGTGGCACAAGCCACCTGCGCGCGCTGCCACGAAGGAGTTCGGCTGTCGCAGGAGTTCGGCTTCGAAGGCCGCCGCGAGACGACGTACCTGGCCAGCTATCACGGCCTGGCGGCGAAGGGCGGATCGCAAGTGGTCGCGAACTGTGCCAGTTGCCACGGGACGCACAGCATCTTTCCTTCGAACGATCCGCGTTCCACCATCAATCATGCAAATCTCGCCCGCACATGTGGCCAGTGCCACCCGGGCGTTACCGAGAAATTCACATCCTCCAAGGTGCACGTGGATGCGCCGCTCTCGGCCGACGTGGGCAGCAAAGCGGTGCGCTGGATTCGCCGCTTCTACCTCAGCATGATCTTCGCGGTCATCGGCGGAATGTTGCTGCACAACTTCATTATCTGGCGTTCCAAAGTCATAGCCCGGCGCAGGATCCAACATTCGTTTGTGATGCGGATGCCGCTGCGCTTCCGTCTGCAACATGCCACATTGCTGACGAGTTTCATCCTGCTCGTGCTGACTGGTTTTGCGCTGAAGTTTCCCGATTCGTGGTTCGCTTCGATGCTGTCGTTGGGAGAGTCCAAACGACATTTGCTGCATCGTATAGCCGCGGTCGTTCTGATGGGAGTGAGCGTTTACCACGTCTTCGACGTCGCACTGAGCCGCGCGGGACGCCAGCTGGTCCGCGATCTCTTCCCCAGGCTGGACGATGTAAGGGGCGCATGGCAGAATGTCTGCTACTATCTGGGCCTGACTTCGCGCAAGCCTGAGTTTGCCCGCTTCAACTATGCCGAAAAGGCTGAGTACTGGGCCTTGGTCTGGGGCATGATCGTAATGG
Source organism: Candidatus Sulfotelmatobacter sp. (assembly GCA_035695545.1). Lineage (GTDB taxonomy): Bacteria > Acidobacteriota > Terriglobia > Terriglobales > Acidobacteriaceae > Sulfotelmatobacter. The sequence goes on from DASRRV010000262.1 coordinate 12,878, forward strand.
CTGTGACCGGAGTCATGCTGTGGGCCAAAGTTCTCGTCGGCAACCATATGCCGCGCTGGTGGCTCGATGCCGCGACTGCCATTCACTTCTATGAAGCGGTGCTCGCAACGCTGGCCATTGTGGTTTGGCACTTCTACCAGGTCTTCTTCGACCCGGACGTCTACCCGATGAACTGGGCTTGGTGGGACGGAAAAATGACGCTGCACCACTACCGCGACGAGCATGGACTAGACAGCGCGGCGCTTGACGAAGCGCCCGCAGCCAACGGCGAATCAGCAGACCGTCTGGTGGCGTCGGCCCAGGAAGAACCTGAGACCACGGAAGTCAACCATGGACACTGAGAAAACTCCGCCGCTCCCGACGGAACGCTGGCATCGCGCGCGGATGCTCATGCGCAATCCGGTCAGTCTTGCTGGCATCGCACTGGCGATCGTCAGCCTGGCCAACATTTTTCTTTTCGTCCTCATTGATGCCATCGCTGTCAGGCCTTCCGCCTACATCGGGATTCTGGCCTACATGGTGTCTCCCGCCTTCCTGATTCTTGGCCTCCTGATGATGCTGGCTGGAATACTGCTCGAGCGCCGGAAGAAATTGGCGCCCACTGACTTCTATCCCCGCATCGACCTCAACGATCCGACGCAACGCAGTGCGGTCATCTCTTTTACGACATTTCTCGTGGTGTTCGTCATGGTGAGCACGGCGGGCAGCTATAAAGCGTACGAGTTCACCGAGTCGGTTTCGTTCTGCGGCCAGCTTTGCCACACGGTGATGAGTCCGGAATACACCGCTTACCTTCTTTCCCCGCACGCCCGGGTTGCCTGCGCGGAGTGCCACGTGGGCACGGGCGCGACGTGGTTTGTGAAGTCCAAGCTCTCCGGCAGCCGCCAGGTCTTTCACGCCGTACTGAACACCTTTCCGCGGCCGATTCCCACGCCGGTGCACAATCTGCGTCCCGCGCAGGAAACTTGCGAGCAGTGCCACTGGCCAAAGAAGTTCTACGGCGGACAGATGAAGGTCTTCACGCACTACGCCAACGATGAGAAGAACTCTCTGCGCCAGATCCGCATGCTGATCAAGACCGGCGGCGGCGATCCCGCGACCGGAGCGCCCGAAGGCATCCACTGGCACATGAACATCAGCAACAAGATCGACTACGTGGCTGCCGACGAGAAGCGCCAGATCATTCCCTACATTCGCGTGGAAGACATGCAGGGCCGCGTGACCGAGTACTACGCCAAGGACTCGACCCTCAACAAAAATCAGATTGCCAAGGCCGACAAGCACCACATGGACTGCGTGGAGTGCCACAACCGCCCGACGCACATCTATGTCCCGCCGGACCAGGCGGTCGATCAGTCATTGCTCGCTCGCCGTATCGATGTCTCACTGCCCTTCATTAAACAGCGAGCCGTCACCGTGCTCACCGGCGCCTATACCACCACCGATGCCGCCATGCAGGGGATCGCCAGTGGCGTGCAGGAGTTCTACGAAACAAAGTATCCCGACGTTGCAAAGACCAAGCAGCTCGAGATTCGCAATGCAGTGACGGAAGTGCAGCAGATCTTCAAGCGCACCACGTTCCCCGAAATGAAGCTGAACTGGCAGACGCATCCTAACAATCTGGGACACTACTACTTCAGCGGCTGCTTCCGCTGTCACGATGGGCAGCATGTCAGCGCCGACGGCAAGGTTGTCAGCAAAGACTGCAACCAGTGCCACTCCTTAATGTCTGAGACGGGAACATCTACTGCGGCTGCTGCGCCCGCACCAATGTTTCAGCATCCGGTCGATTTGGGAGACCTCACCCAGGTCAACTGCGCGGATTGCCATACGGGCGGAGTAGGGCCGTAAGCTATTGATTAATAGACCGTTATAGTAGAACCTGGGGACTCGACCGGCGTCCCCAGACACTCCCTCCACGCAAATTGTGATTCTAATCACACCACCGTGTGAACCTACGTCCCGACATCCACACGCCCCTTCCTGCATCCTGTAGACATCGCAAGCGGTTATGCCAGTAGCTGCCGAGATTCCAGAAAAGGGGATGTCATGAAGCGCAAATTCAAGACCATGGACGCCAACGAGGCTGTGGCGAATGTCGCTTACCGCGTCAGCGAAGTCATCGCCATTTACCCGATCACTCCTTCTTCCCCGATGGGCGAGTGGTCGGATCAGTGGGCGTCGGAAGGCGTACCCAACCTCTGGGGCAGCGTGCCTCACGTCGTCGAGATGCAAAGTGAAGGTGGCGCCTCCGGAGCGGTGCATGGCGCCCTGCAGACGGGATCGCTCGCCACGACCTTCACCGCGTCCCAGGGATTGCTGCTCATGATCCCCAACATGAACAAGATTGCCGGCGAGTTGACTCCGACCGCGTTCCACGTGACGGCCCGCACGCTGGCCACGCACGCACTCTCGATTTTCGGCGACCACTCTGACGTGATGGCCTGCCGCACCGCAGGGTGGGCCATGCTCTGCTCGAACTCCGTGCAGGAAGCGATGGATCTGGCGCTGATCTCGCACGCCGCGTCGCTCGAGACGCGCATTCCCTTCCTTCACTTCTTCGACGGATTTCGCACTTCGCACGAAGTCAACAAGATCGAGATGCTCAACGAAGACGACATGCGCGCTCTCATCAACATGGACCGCGTGATCGAGCACCGCCAACGCGCGCTGTCGCCGGATCATCCGGTGCTGCGTGGCACGGCGCAGAATCCCGACGTGTTCTTCCAGATTCGCGAGTCGGCGAATCACTACTACGACGCCGCCCCGGCCAAAGTACAGGCCATGATGAACAAGTTCGCTGAGGTCGTCGGACGCTCCTACCGGCTGTTCGACTACGTCGGCGCACCCGATGCCGAACGCGTCATCGTGGTAATGGGCTCCGGCGCAGAAGCTGCGCACGAAACCGTCGAATATCTGACTGCCCGCGGAGAAAAAATCGGGCTCCTGAAAGTCCGCTTGTACCGTCCCTTCTGCGTGAAGTCGTTCATGGAAGCCCTCCCCGCCACGGTGAAGCAGATTGCCGTTCTGGACCGAACCAAAGAGTCCGGAGCAATCGGCGAACCTCTTTCCCAGGACGTGGTCAACGCCCTTCAAGAAGGATTGAAGCTGGGCTACGGAAAGCTGAAGAGCGCACCAGCAGTCGTGGGCGGGCGCTACGGCCTCTCGTCCAAGGAATTCACTCCCGCGATGGTCAAAGCCGTTTACGACAACCTGAAGCAGGCCCAGCCGAAAGCGCACTTCACCATCGGCATTCAGGACGACGTCAGCCACACCAGCCTCGACTACGACGCTCACTTCTCCACTGAACCCGACAGCGTAGTTCGCGCACTGTTCTATGGCCTCGGAGCCGATGGCACGGTCGGCGCCAACAAAAACTCCATCAAAATCATCGGCGAGAACACAGACAACTACGCGCAAGGATATTTCGTCTACGACTCCAAGAAATCCGGCGCGATGACCGTCTCTCACCTGCGCTTCGGACCGCAGCCTATTCACTCCAGCTACCTGGTATCAAAGGCGAACTTCATCGCCTGCCACCAGTGGATATTCCTCGAGCGCTACGACATGCTGAGCGCTCTGGTTCCGGGCGGGACGTTCCTGGTCAACAGCCCCTTCAGCAAAGAAGAACTGTGGGATCACCTGCCCCGCGAAGTGCAGTCGCAACTCATCGCCAAGAAAGCCAAGCTCTACACCATCGACGCTTACAAAGTCGCGCAAGATACCGGCATGGGATCGCGCATGAACACCATCATGCAGGTGTGCTTCTTCGCCATCTCGAAAGTGCTACCGGGCGAAGAAGCTATCGAGGCCATCCGCCAGTCCATCCGCTATACCTACGGCCGCAAGGGCGAAGACGTTGTTCAGAAAAACATGCGCGCCGTCGATGAAACCCTGGCGCACTTGTTTGAGGTGAAGATTCCAGAGAGCGTCACCAGCAAGTTGGAGATTCCGGCCGCCTTCCCCGGCGCGCCGAAGTTTGAGCATGACGTTCTCGGCACCATCTATGCCGGACGCGGAGATGAACTCCCCGTGAGCGCGTTCTCATGCGACGGCACGTTCCCCACTGGCACCGCAAAGTGGGAGAAGCGCAACCTAGCCCTCGAAATTCCGGCGTGGGATTCGAAGATCTGCATCCAGTGCGGCAAGTGCGCAATGGTTTGTCCGCATGCCGTCATCCGCATCAAGGTCTACGACAGCAAGGAACTCGCTGGCGCTCCGGCCACATTCAAGTCGTGCGACGCCCGTGACAAAGAATGGGTGGGCATGAAGTACACGATTCAGGTTGCTCCCGAAGATTGCACCGGATGCGGTGTCTGCGTCGATGTCTGCCCGGTCAAGAACAAGAGCGAAGCCCGGCTGAAGGCCATCAACATGGTTCCGCAGCCTCCGCTGCGGGTTCCTGAGAGCGAGAATTGGGACTTCTTCTTGAAGCTTCCGGAACTCGACCGCCGCAAGATCAAGCCGGGAACGATCCGCCAGCAGCAAGTGCAAGAGCCGCTGTTCGAGTTCTCCGGCGCCTGCTCAGGATGCGGCGAAACGCCGTATCTGAAGCTGGTTTCCCAGCTCTTCGGCGACCGCGCAGTCGTGGCGAATGCGACGGGTTGCTCGTCGATCTACGGCGGCAACCTGCCGACCACGCCATGGGCCAAGAATGCCGACGGTCGCGGCCCGGCCTGGTCGAATTCCCTGTTCGAAGACAACGCCGAGTTCGGTATGGGCTTCCGCGTCTCCATCGACAAGCAGACCCAGTTTGCCCGCGAACTACTGCTCATCCTGGCAGAAAAAGTCGGCCACGACCTGGCCGGCGCGATTCTCAACGCGAAACAAAAAGACGAATCCGATATCTACGAGCAGCGCCAGCGCGTCGACATTCTGAAAGAAAGGCTGCAGAAAATCAATTCGCCCGACGCCAAGCAACTTCTCTCTGTCGCCGACATGCTGGTGAAAAAGAGTGTATGGATCGTGGGCGGCGACGGCTGGGCGTATGACATCGGCTACGGCGGCCTCGACCATGTGCTGGCCAGCGGCCGCAACGTCAACATCCTGGTACTCGACACCGAGGTCTACTCGAACACTGGCGGACAGGCTTCGAAGTCTACTCCGCGCGGCGCCGTCGCCAAGTTTGCCGCCGGGGGCAAACCGGGGCCGAAGAAAGATCTCGGCCTCATGGCCATGACCTACGGCAACGTCTACGTTGCCAGCGTAGCGATGGGCGCGAAAGATGAGCACACGCTCAAGGCGTTCCTCGAAGCGGAAGCTTACGACGGCCCAAGCATCATCATCGCCTACTCGCACTGCATCGCCCACGGCATCGACATGACCACCGCCATGACCGATCAGAAGGTCGCGGTCGAGTCCGGACAGTGGTTGCTCTATCGCTACCACCCCGAGCGCGCAGAAGCCGGCGAAAATCCGCTGGCGCTTGATTCCCGCGCTCCCACGCGGAAGGTCCAGGAATATCTGCTGCAGCAGACGCGCTTCAAAATGCTCACCAAGAGCAAGCCGGAAGATGCGGAGCGCCTGTGGAAGATGGCGCAGCAGGATGTGGAACACCGCTACCGCATGTACGAATACATGGCCAGCCGGAAGACGGAGACGGCAGCCGCACCGAAAGAGGCCGTAGAGAAGCCCGTTCCCGCAGCAGAGAAACCGACTCTAGCCACGGCGCCAAAATAAGGGGCTCCGCCCTGGTCGCATGTTTTGCGACAGCGCATGCCCTGAACAAAACTGAAGGATGGGGACTTTGACGTAGGCTGCGTAACAAAGTGAGTGAGAAGGAGCAATCGATGATCGATCTCAGTACAACGTATCTTGGCCTGAAACTGCGTTCTCCGCTGGTAGCCTCGGCCTCTCCGCTATCGCGCGATATCGAGGGCATCTGCCGCCTGGAAGACGCCGGCGCTTCGGCGGTCGTTCTCTACTCCCTCTTCGAGGAGCAGTTACGTCAGGAAGAAGCTGACCTCGACTATCACATGGCCGCGGGCACTGAGAGCTTTGCCGAATCCATCACCTATTTCCCTCAGCCCAGCGAGTTCCACACGGGTCCGGAAGGGTATCTCAAGCACATCAGCAAGGCAAAGAAGGCCGTGGGTATTCCCATCATCGCCAGTCTCAACGGATCGACGCTCGGTGGCTGGACTAAATTCGCCGGACAGATCGAGCGCGCGGGGGCCGATGCCATCGAGTGCAACATTTATTTCATTCCCACCGACCCGAAACTGACGGCGGAGGACGTCGAGAAGACATACCTCGACATTCTGAAGGCGGTCAAGTCGACGGTAACCATTCCGGTTGCCGTGAAGCTGAGCCCGTTCTTCAGCAACATGGCGAACATGGCCCATCGTCTGGATGAAGCCGGCGCCGACGCGCTGGTTCTGTTCAATCGCTTCTACCAGCCCGACATCGATCTCGAGGAATTAGCCATCCGTCCCAACGTTCTGCTCAGCACCCCGCAGGCATTGCGCCTCCCGCTGACTTGGATCGGGATCCTTCATGGCCGCGTGAAGGCAGGTCTGGCGGCCACGGGCGGCGTGCATGGCGCCGACGATGTGATCAAGCTGCTCATGGTAGGAGCCAACGTCACAATGTTATGCTCGTCCCTGATGCGCCACGGCATCAACCATTTGCGCCACGTCGAACGTGAACTGCGCGAGTGGATGGAAGCGCATGAGTACGAATCGGTGGCGCAGATGCAAGGCAGCATGAGCCAGATCAAGTGCCCCGATCCTGGAGCCTTCGAACGCGCCCAGTACATGCGGGCTGTCAAAGGTTTGCAGCATCTCCACATCGCAGGATGGCAATGATGGCGGCGAAAGCCCTCAGTTCGCAAGCCGAGGATTTTGGAGGAGAGCCGTCCTCGGTTGCCTCAAGCGAGCCATCGGCTGCAACCGAGAAAGCGCGCCGGGAACGACGCCACGCCCTCATCCTGCCCCGCGAACACGGCGCATGGGGACTCCTTCTCGTCCCCTTGGTCACTGGCGCCGGAGTAGCATTTCGCCAAAGCCATCACATCGTTCCGCTCCTGCTGCTCCTGACCTCCGGCCTTGCACTATTCTGGCTGCGAACTCCCGTCGAAAGTCTGCTCGGCACTTCCGCGCTGCGGGCTCAGACCAAAGAGGAAAGAAAGTCAGTATCCATCGTCATCGCCGGATTGGGAGGAACGGCTGCGCTAGCCCTCGGCGCCCTACTCTGGGCGGGCCGGAATCCCTTGTTGTGGCTGATCGGCGTGGCCGCGGGTGCGGCTTTCGTCGGCCAGGCGCTGCTCAAGAAATTAGGACGCAGCACGCGCATGCTCTCCGAAATCGTCGGCACGATCGGCCTGACGTTATCGGGGCCAGCTGCCTATTATGTGATCACCGGAAAATTCGGCGCGACTGCATGCATGCTCTGGCTCGCCAACCTCATCTTTGCTGGCAACCAGATTCACTACATTCAGCTCAGAATTCATACCGCCCGCGTTGAGGGCCTGCGAGCGAAATTCTCCCGGGGATGGACATTCGCGATTGGGCAATTCGCGATGGCGGCCCTATTGATCGCGGCGGCCCTAGGAGGCTTGATACCCTGGATCGCCCTTGTTGCCTTCGCGCCAATTCTCTTTCGTGGATGGTTCTACTTCTTCCAGAAGCCCGGTCCATTACTGGTACGCAAACTGGGTTGGAGTGAACTGACCCAAGCCATCGTGTTTTGCAACTTATTCATTGGAGCCTTCGTGCTCGCAAGCCACTAAACCGCTCAGTTTTAAGTCCTCGTTTTTTCTAACTGATTGATTCTACGTAACTTGTCCAATTGTACGTACATTTCTGTACGTTGGAATGTTCCTGCAGGAACACTGTGGAAATCTTTTTCCCACTTGGCCGGTCTTGGACACAGTTTGGCCCCCTCAAGACAGCAAATTAGGGCGTAATTACCGCTGCGCCATCCACCGCATTGTTCTTGACCGCCAGCAGTGCCTCGTTGGCTTGATCCAGAGGGAACACCGTCACCTTAGGCTTCAAGCCAATCTGCGCAGCCAGCGCCAGGAAGTCACGCGCGTCTGCGCGCGTCATGTTGGTCACGCTGCGCAGCTGGCGCTCACCCCACAGCAGTGTGTCGTAGTCGAACTGAGGCATGCGATCAAGATGAATGGCGTTGATCGCCACCACACCCCCCTTGCGCAAGCTGCCCAGCGCTGCAACGACGACGTCACCACTGGGTGCGAAGGTCACGGCACGGTCGAGTTCGACGGGCGGCTTCCCGGCTTCACTTCCCACCCACGTCGCGCCGAGCGAGGCCGCCAATTCGCGGTGAGATTTTCCGCGCGTGGAGACATACACTTCGCATTTCCACGCGCGCAGAACTGCAATCGCCAGATGCGCGGATGCGCCAAAGCCAAACAGTCCAACGCGCTCGCCCGGTTCCACACCAGCTACGCGCAGGCTGCGAAACCCGATGATGCCTGCACAAAGAAGAGGCGCAGCATGCAGATCGTCGAGGGCGTCCGGCAGCGGGAATACGAAGTCAGCTCTCGCAAAGGCATATTCCGCGTAGCCACCCGCTACCGTGTATCCAGTAAAGGTGGGCGAGTCGCAGAGGTTTTCGAGTCCTCTCAGACAGTAAGGACAAGTGCCATCTGTCCCACCGAGCCACGACACGCCGACGCGCGTGCCCATGGGAATCTCATCCGTGGCTCCTTCGATCACCTCGCCAACGATCTGATGGCCTGGAATCAGTCGCAACTGTTTTGGCGGTAATTCTCCTTCGACGATGTGCAAGTCAGTGCGGCACACGCCACAGGCACGCACTCGCAGCAGCACATGGCCCGATCTGGACCGCGGATCCGCCACGTCAACAATCTGCAGCGGACGCTGCGCAACCGGTTGCGGCGACGTGAGGATGGCTGCTTTCACGGGAGTGCACTGCTGAAAATATGATGACAGAGATGCGGCCGCAGCGCACGCAGCGAGCCTGCTCGCCATCACCTGAAAATGCGTCAACCACAAAGGACACGAAGGTACACGAAGTGAAGACTCTTGATTTCCTTCGTGGACTTCGTGCCCTTGGTGGTTACAGTTTTTGCAGTAGCTGCTACGAAGACGGAATCAGTTCCATCGTCAGCACCTGAAATGCTTGCAGGTGATAGGTGTGTTGTTCTTGTGCCGAAAGGTTCTGCTTTGGTTTCGTGCTGTCGTCTTTCCATGGACTGCGCGCGGTGAAAGGACCGGCGGTGCCTGCGGGCAGTTCCAACAGCATCGCGAGACTCGCGGTGAAGTCCTGTGGCTTGTCGCTGGGATTCCGCAATGTGATGATCGCCTTCGTGGGTGACCATGCGGCCTCGCCGTAGACCTCCAGGAGCGCTGGGTCGCCGCCAACCCAGTGCGAGTCTTTTAGGGTCTGCGCGTTCTCGCGCGACCACTTCGCCGTCTCGGCAAGAACATCCCAGTCTTGCGCGGAGAGCAATGTTGGAGTGATGTACATCTCTTGCAGTTGCGTTCCCGTTCCGAAATACGAATGCACCTCGTCAGGAAAGTCTTGGCCAGGATCGTCGCCGAGGCGCTTCGCATAACGCGCATAGATCATGCCGTGAAGCATGAGCGAATTCATGGGGAACAGCGGACCATCTTCTATGACCCTGCGATAGATTTGCGAGTCGCGATAGGTGATCCAGCGCTGGCGATTCGAGCCGACGCCAGCGAAGCTGTGATCCTCGCCGCCCCGCCAGATCGAATCGGCATAGAGCAGCCAGAACGGCGAGGGGTACGTCCCCGTGGTGAGATTGACGTAGAGGTCCGGCTTCTTCGCGCGCAGTTCGCCGATCAGATGGATGGCTGCGTCGAAGTCGCTGTCGAACTCGCTTCCTTTTATTACTTCGTTTGCGTTGCCCGTGCCGTCGAACTTGAACTGGTTGATGCCGTATTTTTCGATCAGTTCGACGCAGGTATCGCGAAAGTAGCGATAGTATTTCGGACCTGAGAGCGCGAATCCGCCTTCGTTGGTTTCAAATCCCTGGACGCGGGCTGAGGCCAGGCGCTGCTCTTTCGGGCCGTCGTATCCGCCCCACGGTGAGAGCCAGATGCCGGGCGCCGCACCGTAATTCGCCGCGGTCTGCGTCACTTTTGTGAAGCCATTCGGAAATCCGGGATTGAATTTCCAGAGAGTTGCGGGATCGTCCCAGCCATCGTCAAAGAGAAAGCTGTCGAGTTTGACTCCGCGCTCTTTGGTCAGGTGCTCGCCGAAACTCTGGACGACTGCGACCGCGCTTTGCTCGTTGTAGCGGTCAAAATATCCGAGGTCATACCAGGAGTTGTAATGCAGGAACGTGCGGTAGGGATGAGCACGTTCGAGTTCCACATACTTCAGGAAGTCGCGGCGCAACTGTCCCGCATGCGTCACGCCGACAACAGATGAGTAGGTCACGGTTTGTCCCGCCTGCAACGGGAGCTCGCGAGAGAGCCCGCATAAGGCACGATCGCCGCGCACCCGGCAATCCGATAAAGGATGCTCGAACCCCATGAACCAGGTTGCGGCAGTTACAGGCGATCCCTTCACATGGCCGTTGACGAGGGCGCCGGGAATGACCGCATCGATGAGTCCAATCTGCGCCAGTGCAAAGGGCTGCTCCTTCTGACTTTGAAGGAGCGGATGGACGGTCACTTCCTGACGAATGTAATTCGCATCTTCGCGCAGCGATGCCTTCCAAGTGACTCGGACCTGGGCGGACGAGTCTTCGAGCTCGATACGAATCTGACGACCCGGCAACCGGTCGGCGGCCTTGGAGGAACGTTCCGACACAGGAATCTCCTCGAGCAGAGGCGCCGCAACCATCTTGAAGTCTGCGGAGTGCAGCACTGGTCCTTCTTTGGGGACCAACTCAAACACACTGCTGTCTAACGGCAACCTGGCGTTCGTAAACTGGTTGACCAGGCTTTGCCATTGGAGTGACCCGCTGCGGATTGTCCACGCGGCAGCGATGGAGTCATTCGAGAGAGTGAGCGTATCTCCCTCGTGTGAAACATGCACCGTCGTAGCTGGAGAGGCATGCAGGGGAGTTAGTAAGATGGCGAGAGCGATCAATGAGTCAGCACAGCAACGAAGAAGGCATGACATTCACTTTTTTCCTTTAAAGCATCGACAAATCCGGGTCGCCCCCAGACTACGGTACGAAATGTTATGAAACAAGAAGAAAGCAGTCGTAACCCTTGGGTAAACCGCGGTTTCATCGATCGCAATCTCACCGCAACGTGAATTGTTTCTTCCGGCTCCGCATATTTTAGATCGCTACGATTTGACTTGACTTTGACCATAAACGAAAGTAATAGTCTTAACTCGTAATAATATGAAAGCTGCTCCGAGGAGGCCTGCCATGCGTGTCTGCCGTCGATCTTCCGTGCTTCTGGGCGTTGTCACCCTCATCGCGCTCTTCGCGACCGCCGCCTTTGGACAGGCCAGTTACACGGCCCAGGTGCGAGGCGTGGTGAAGGACCAAAGCGGCGCTATGGTACCGCAAGCGACCATCACCATCACCAACGATGGCACCGGGATCGCGGTCACCGCACATAGCGACGACCACGGACTGTACATCCTCACCGGCCTGCGTCCGGCGGTGTACACGATTCGAGCTGGAGGCGCGGGGTTCCGTCCGGCCGAAGAAAAGAATGTCATATTGCAGGTGGACCAGCAGACGACGATCGATTTTACGCTGCATCCGCTCGGAGTAATCACGACTGTCGAGGTGACGGAGGCCGCGCCGCTGCTCGATACGGAGAGCGCCGCTATCGGCACCGACGTCACCAATGAGTATGTACGCGATATTCCGCTGTACAACCGCAGCATGTTCGGACTCGTGTTCCTTGCCGGCGGGGTTACGGAGACCACGGGATCCGGTGTCACCGACAACTATCCTTCCGGGACGAATTTCGTTTCCAACGGACAGCGCAACGCGACGGCCGAGATCAGCCTGGACGGCAGCCCGCTGAGCGCGCCGGAGCAGGGCGAAGGCGGCAACTCAAACGTCTACTACCAGCCTTCGGTAGAAATCATGCAGGAATTCAAGGTGCAGAACAACAGCTTCTCGGCCGAGTTCGGCAACAATGGTGGCACGGTCGTAAATATGGTGATGAAAGAAGGCACCAACGCGTTCCACGGCAGCGGCTGGTGGTACTTCCAGCGTTCTGCGACCGACGCACGGGATTATTTCAACTCGGGCCCCAAGCCGAACCACCTGCGCGACCAGTATGGATTCTCGCTGGGCGGTCCCATCCAGAAGAACAAGACATTCTTTTTTGTGGACTTTGAAAAGAGCCGCCAGGCGGACCCCATCAATATAGAAGGAGTGGTGCCTACCGACTTGGAGCGTGCCGGGGATTTCTCTCAAAGTCCCGACAGTACGCCCGGCGGCATCTTTGACCCGTCCACCTGCGTGCTGCAGAACCCCGGGGATTCGACATGCACGCGGTCGCCATTTATTGACGGCGGCGTGCAGAACAAGATTCCTTCTACCTCGATCGATCCTGTCGGGCAGGCGATCCTGAATCTGTATCCCCACGCCAACATTTCGGGTGCAACGTTTCCGGACCCGAATTTCCGAACGATTGTAGTGACCTCGGACCCAGGCTGGCAATTCGACGTGAAGCTGGATCACCAGTTCAACACGAAGCACAAGCTGGGCGGACGGTACAGCCGCCACCACGACCTCTTCACCGCGCCCAACGTGATCGGAAGCGGAGACTTCGGCGACGGGTCGATCTACGAGACGACCGCGCAGAACGGCTCGCTGGAATATAACTACGCGATCACCCCAACCATGCTGTGGACGAGCCGGCTGAGCGAAGATCGGGTGGTGGCGCCGGGAAAGACGAACAACTATCCGACATTGAATGATGTGGGATTGCCGCCGATCCTGGCGTCGAACGGGCTGACGCGCATTCCCAGCATTCAAGTCGACGGCAGCTTCCTTTCGATCTATACGCAGTGCTGCGTAGACACGCACTTCGCGCACACGCTCACCAGTTATTCATCGATGTTGCAATGGGTACGGGGCCGGCACTCGATCAAGATTGGGGGCGAGCAGCGAGACTTCCTGAACAACTTCTGGCAACCGAACTATCCGACCGGCAGTTTCAATTTCTCGCGCGATGTGACCGCGTCGCAGCCCGGTCAGGGCCTGGGAGAGAGCAATGGGGAAGGCAACCCGTTCGCGACGATTCTCACCGGATTTGCTCACGACGCCCAACTGAATATTGTCCCCGCCGTGGCGGACCACTCCAAAGAAACTGCGTTCTACGTCCAAGACGACTGGAAGGTGACCCCGAGACTTACGATCAACGCCGGGCTGCGTTACGAATGGAGCACGCCTTATTCCGAGCGCTACAACCGGCTGCAGTTCAGCGATTTCACGGCCAGCACGGGTATCAACATTCCCGTTTCCCCAGCCCCAGGTTTCCCGGTCATCGGCAACCTTATCGGGTCAACCGTCTTCCCGACTTCTTCCCACCGCAATTCGGGGGTGGATCGCAACAACTTCGCGCCGCGTCTTGGCTTTGCGTATCAACTAGGCACGAACACTGTGTTGCGAGGTGGTGCGGGAGTTTTCTATGGTATGAACGTTGCGACCAACTTTCAGTATGCTGGTCCAGCGTTTCAGAAGTCGGCCAACATTTATTTCACGAAAGACAACTATCAAACCCAATTCGCTTGTCTCGGCGTCTATCCCGACACGTCCAACAATCCGAATTGCAATGGTCCGTTCCCGAATGGCCTGTCGGGGCCGCAGGGGACGAAGTATGGATCGATGGCGCAGTGGGGGTTCAGCAACGCCAGCGACCTGGACACCGGCACGGCGCGCAATGCGGAAATCTACCAGTGGAACCTGGGGATTCAGCATATGCTGCCGGGGCAAATTGTGATTGGGGTCGACTATTCGGCGAACCGCAGCACGCATTTGCCGTGGGCGGGAGCGGGTGGGATTTCGACGCGCGACCGGAACTTTCTGTCGACTGCGATGCGTAACCTAGCCATTTCACTAACGCCACCCAACAGTGACCCCACGCTGCCGCCGGATGTAACCGGCTACCTCAATACCAATGTTCCAAATCCGTTCCAGTGCTTCTTTACGACAGTGGCATCGCCGGGATCGTGGTGCCCAGCGACTCCGACTTTCTCGGCGTCGGATGTTGTCGACTCGCGCTACCTCGACGACACGATTCCACTGATCAATCTGTTGCGTCCGTTTCCACAGTTCGACGGGAACTTCGAGGGCCTACCGAAGCTGATCGCAACCTCGTGGTACAACTCGCTGCAGGTTCGTTTCCAGAAGCGCGCCAGCCACTACATCAGCTTCGAAGGGAACTACACGTTCTCCAAGGCAACAGATGATTCCTCGGCGGGGCGCAACGCCTGGATCGGCAATCTGGGGCTGGACAATCCGCAGGTACTCGACAATCTCAAAGCCGAGCATGGAATCGGTTCGAACGACGCTACGCATCGCCTGACCACAGCTTTTATTGTCGACCTGCCATTCGGGAAGGGGCGGTGGATTGGGCGAAATATGAACCCGTTCATGGATGGCGTATTTGGCGGGTGGTCACTGTATAGCTTCTTGACGCTGCAGTCGGGGCAACCACTGGCGATTTACGACAGCGCGGGACTGCTGGCCGATGGCAACCAGCGTCCGGACGTAATCTGCTCGCAACTGAGGACGGGCATCAGCTACAAAGAAGCGGCGCGGACCGGAAACCCGTATCTGAATCAGGATTGCTTTACCAATCCTGGCGACAATGTTCCAGGAAATGCGCCACGTCACTTCTCGAACCTGCGTTCGGAGGGGATTCGGAACGTGGATATGTCGCTCTCCAAGGAATTCACGGTTCACGAAAATGCCAAAGTGCAGGTCAGAGCCGAGGTGTTCAACGTAGCGAATCGCCAGCGTTTCGGGATTCCAGACGTTGGTTCGGACGACGGCAGCTTCGGCGGCGTATTCTCGACTACGGGCAACTTCCGCAAGATGCAATTTGGAGCACGCTTCCAATTCTGATTGCGATCGTCTTTCTGGGCCTGATTTCGCTTTGGCGGGATCAGGCTCTTTGTTTTTGCGGGCCGGCGACCGCCAGTTTTGTGTAAAACCGATCAAAAGCCTTTACCGCAGAGTTCGCAGAGGATCCTGGAGATCGCTGGAGTAAGAACGACTTCAATCTTGCAGAAGCCTGGCATGCAACGAAGATCTTTCCTGAAGGCCGGCGGAGTCGGGCGCGTGTCTCCGACCGGTGAGGGACTCGCTTTGAACTTTTAAGACAGGCACCATTCAGGATCACTCATGAAAAGAAGAATCTCTCTCGCGGCATTTTGTTTATTGCTGTTCGCGTTGGTGCTGACGGCGGCTCCGGGTTCGGAGAATCAGGATTGGACCAACTACGTCCGCATTGGCGCTTACGGTTTGAAGGGCGGCGACGCGCAGCAGATTGTGCGCAGCGCTCAGGACAGCGGCGTCTTCGGAATTGAAGTGGATAACGACATTCCGGGACGCTACGAGAGCTTTGTGCATCCGGAAGAAAAGTTGAAGGCGATCCACGATGTGGCCGAAGCGGCGCACCAGGCAGGCAACTACGCGTTCGTCTATATTGCCGGGACGGAGTGCATCACCGCCCACGGCGATCAGACGCCGCACACAATGGCGAAGGATCATCCTGACTGGCTGCAGCGAAAGATCACCGGCGAACCCGCGATTTTCGGAGGCGGCACGGCATTCTGGATCAGGAAGGGCGACGAAGATGTATGGGTGAGTCCGTATGCTCCGGAGTGGCGCAAGATTTACATGGACCGCGTGCGGCAGATTGCCGGCACAGGAATTGACGGAATCTACATTGACATCCCGTACTGGATGACGCATTTCGACGGATGGGAAGACACTTGGGCCAGCTTTGACGACTACACAGTCGCTGCTTTCAAGCAGCAGACTGAGTTGGATGCGAAGCATGACTTGAAGCTCGGGGATTTTTCCGATCCGGCGTTTCGAAAGTGGGTGACATTCAGGATTCAGACTTTCACGGACTTCCTGCATGAGATAGATCAGAATGCGAAGAGCGTGAATCCCAAGATTAAGACGATTCCTGAGATTTATCCGGGGATCGAAGAAGAGGCTGTCCGGGTGGGTGCGGATGTCTACAGCTTGTATGGAGTCGTGGACGCGATCGCTCACGAATATGAATTCGGCAGCGGGGGCCACATGGCTTCGGAGCGCAAGCCGCTGGACTGGTTCCGGTATCAGGTGGGGATGCATTCGTTTCGCGCGTTCGCACAGGGGAAGGCGACTTGGATTCTGAACTACTCGTGGGACGGCGACAAGAAGGTGGATGCGCGCGAGGCCATGATGAATCTGGCAATGTCGCAGGTAATGGCGGGGGCTAACTTCTGGGACGCGCCGGGACATTCGATGGCCGGGTCGAATGATCTGCCGACGCGTAAGAAAATCTTTACGTGGATCGCGGCGCATGAGAAGACTTTCTACTTGCCGCGCGGACCGATTGATCCCGTTGGCGTTTATTTTTCTCCGGAGACGCGGAATTTCTATGCGGAGGAGTTTCTCGCGTCATATCGGGGAGTCCTGATTCTTTTGATGCAGAAGCATGTGGAGTTTCAGATTGTGACTCCGCGGACGCTGGCGAGCTTCCGCGGCCAGACGCTGGTGTTGCCCAATGTGCGCATTCTGGGAGAGAGCGAGAAGAGTTCGCTGAAAGACTTGGTGGCGCAGGGGAAGAGGCTGGTTGTGACTGGAACCGACGCCACAGAGATTGGCGCTTCGCAAACTGTTGTGCGTTTGCCCGACTGTCCGGGGAAGGCTTACAACGCGGCTATGGAGAAGGATTTCGAGAGCGCTGCGCCGGATTCGCAGCAGGCGTTCTTCGATAGTTTGCAGGGCGGAGGCGCGCTGAAGATCAAGGCGTCTTCGCAAGTGGCGACTTCGATCTCTCGTACGTCCGACGGACACATCAACGCCTTCTTCGCCAACTTCGCAGGATTGCGCGCAGGCTCCAATCCGATTCAGACGCCGCAGACGGGCGTGGAAGTCAGCGTGAGATCCAAGTCCGACGGGAAGGGATTCTTTCTTCCATTCATGGGTGAGGCACAGGCAGTTCAAGGAGTGCGGCATGGAGACGCAATGTCGTTCACCTTGCCGCCGATTACTCGCGGTGCCGTGTTCTGGTGCGAACCGTAAGCGGGCGACTCTCTCACTCCACGAACTTACTCTACGAAGGCCGCAGGAACCGGCGAATCCCGAAGTCGTAGATTGCGGCTCCCACCAACCCTCCGACCAGCGGCGCGACCACGGGGACCCACCATACGCGGATTCCGTCGGTGAGGCCGTTGTTGTGGAATCCGGCGAAGACGGTAAAGAGACGTGGGCCGAAATCCCGAGCGGGATTGATGGCATAGCCGTGCATGCCTCCAAAGCTCATGCCAATGGCAACCACGACCAGGCCGATCAGAACGGGGGCGAGATTCGCGCCTGGCGGGGCATTGAATTCATCGGTAATGGCAAAGACTAGAAGCACGAGCAGTCCCGTGCCGATCACTTGATCGAGAAATCCTGCCTGCAGCAGCGCGGGGAATGCGGGGAACGTCGTGAAGACGCCAGCGGTGTGGTCGAGAAGAGGATCGGTCTGCTGGAAGACTGGCCGGTAGTTCCAATAGACGAGAGCAGCTGCGGCGAAGGCTCCGGCGCTCTGAGCGATGGAGTAAGGCACTACTTTGCGCCAAGGGAAATCGCGGTAGACCGCGAGAGCCAGCGTGACCGCCGGATTCAGATGCGCACCTGACACGTTACCGGCGACGTAAATTCCCATCGTGACGGCAAGTCCCCAGCCCAGGGTGATGTTGGTGAATCCGCCGTGAATGGTCTCGCCAGGATTTTTGGACGGGAACAGGACGACCATGGCGACGACGCCGGTGCCGAACAAGATCAAAACCAGCGTTCCCAGAAACTCCGCGATCAATTCCGCCGTTAGTGAGGGCTTCAGGTTCATCCGCATCTCCGCGCGACTGGACTGCGTTTCCAGGCCGCGAAGTAGTCTACCAAGCTGCGAGGGTTGTCGCCGTTTTTTCGTGGATCGACGAGCATGGGACCAACTCCGGACTTTCGGCCACCAAAAGTAAATGCGAGACGGCATTTCCCCTTGACATTTGGGCACACCTCCGTAAGATAGAGAAATATTTATTCAACACACTGAATATTTATTCACTATGAATAAAACACTCCGTCAACGCGCCGTGCTGGAGACTTTGAAGCACGGCTCCATCGCCAGCCAGGAAGATCTGCAGCGGCTGCTGCGCAAGCGCGGATTCAAGGTGGGACAAGCCACGCTGTCGCGGGATATTCGCGATCTGAATCTGAGCAAGACTTCCCACGGCTATTCCCTGCCCCAGGGCGAGAATGGCGCAGGCGCGGTGCTGCCTCCGGTCTCGCGATTGGTGCGCGAGTTTGTGCTGGATATTCGCTCGGCTCAGAACCAGCTGGTAATCAAGACGATTGTGGGCAGCGCGCAACCGGTTGCAGCCGCGCTCGACGAGGCAGACTGGCCTGAGGTTGTCGGAACGATTGCCGGCGACGACACAATCCTGATTGTTTGTCCGGACAAGGATGACGCCCGACAATTGGCAGGACGCATCGAGGAAATGCTGAGCTAAATGGTGGCGAAACTCAAAACCGCGGTACTCGGTGCGACCGGCTATTCCGGGCTGGAGCTGACGCGAATCCTTCTGCGCCATCCGCGACTGGGAAAGCCGACCCTGCTCCGACGCACTGCTGACAATGGCAGCGCGTCGGACCTGGCCGACGTATTTCCGGCTCTCTCCGGCAATGGCGGGTACCCGCTGCATTCGCTTTCTTGGTCTGCATTGAAGCAGCAAGGAGTGGAGTTGATGTTTCTGGCGACTCCGCACGAGGCATCGCGCTCGCTGGTACCGGAGGCCATAGCCCAGGGGCTGCGCGTCGTGGATTTGAGTGGGGCATGGCGGTTGAAGCAAGAACAGCATCGGGCGATTTACTGCTTTCAGGATTCGGATGCCGTCACGGCGGCCGAGTTGACTGAGAAAGCAGTGTACGGACTCCCTGAACTGAATGGCGATCGCGTGGCGAACGCGGCGCTGGTGGCGAATCCCGGGTGCTACGCGACGTCCGTGATCCTGGCTCTGGCTCCATTGCTCAAAGCCGGAGTGGTGGACCGGAAGCGCGGGATCATCTCGGATTCGAAGTCTGGCGTGTCGGGAGCGGGCAAGGAACCCACAGCGAAAACGCACTTTGTTTCGGTGGCCGACAACTTGTCGGCGTATTCGGTCTTCAATCATCGGCATGTGGGCGAAATCGTCGAGCAACTTGGACTGACGACGCAAGAACTGACTTTTACGCCGCATCTGCTACCGATACCGCGAGGGATTCTGTCGACGATTTATGTGCAGCTTAGCCGAGAGATGACACCGCTCGAAGTGGAGTCATGCTTCCGGAATTTCTACGCAGGCAAGCGCTGGGTACGAGTTTTTCAGACTCCGAAACTTCCGCAGGTGCAGTTTTCGCTGCACACGAACTACTGCGATCTCGGCTTCTGTCTGGCGGAAGACGGTCGGAGGCTGGTGGTGATTTCGTGCATCGATAACTTGCTCAAGGGCGCCGCGGGACAAGCCGTGCAGAACATGAATCTGATGTATGGGTGGGCTGAAGACGAAGGTTTGCAATGACGATTGTGGTCAAAGTTGGAGGAGCAGCGCTGGAGGATCTCGCTACGCTGCGAAAGTGCGCCCGTGCAATTGCCGAACTGGCGCAGGATGGCCATCGCGTGGCCGTAGTGCACGGTGGCGGCAGCGCGCTAACTCGCATGCTGAAGCGACTGGGAAAGCCGAGCGAATTCGTCGGTGGATTGCGCGTTACCGATGCCGAAACTCGTGATGTGGCGCTCATGGTGCTCGGCGGGATGGTGAACAAGAAGATGGTAGCGGCCATTCAGTCTGCGGGGATGCCGGCGGTTGGATTTTGCGGCGGCGACGGTATGACCTTCCGCGCGCGCAAGAAACTCGTCCGCGGAAACGATTTGGGTTTTGTGGGGGAGATTTGCTTCGCGGAGCCTTGCTGGATCGAAGCGCTCTGGCAGCAGGGTGGTATTCCGGTTCTCGCTTCTTTGGCTCTGGGGGCGGACGGCGAATACTACAACGTCAATGCCGACGAGATGGCTGCGGCCTGTGCCGCCGCCTGCCATGCGAATGCGCTCATTTTTCTCACCGACGTTCCTGGAGTGAAGGGAGCTGACGGCGCCGTGATTCCGTGGCTGAGCACGAAGCAGGCCGAGGACTTGGCGGCCGGATCCGTGATCAGCGGCGGGATGTTACCCAAGCTTGCAGCTTGCAAACAGGCGCTGAAGCAGGGCGTAGGACGCGTGAGGATCCTGCCCGCTACCGAGGCCGCGGCGTTGCCGCAATTCTATCTAACCAAGATTCCGAGTGGAACCGAGGTTATCTGCGCCTGAACCAAGTTTGTCGCGAAAACGCACCTGAAATGAAGTTACAGAAAGAGGAGTCAACGTTGAACAGTCCATTGCAAAACAGAGCACAGGAGGCGCCGGAAACTTTTCCCGGTATCTTCTGGTGCCCCGACCTCATTTCGACCCGCGATCTGGGACCGCAAGGGGTCGAGGCCGTGCTTCATCTGGCGGAATTGATGAAGTCCCGCCCTTCGGTTTTTCAGCGAGCGCTCGCGGGAAAACAGATGGTGATGTTTTTTGAAAAGCCTTCGCTCCGGACGCGGCTCACGTTCGAAGCAGGTATGGCTAGTCTGGGCGGCACCGCGATGTTCGTCGACCAGACGCAGGGCCGGCTCGATGCCCGCGAAACACTGAGCGATATCGCACACAACCTCGAACGCTGGGTTGACGTCATCGTGCTGCGTACGTTTGCGCAGGAGACAATTGTCGGGATGGCCAAGTACGCCTCGATTCCGGTGATCAATGCACTGAGCGACCTGGAGCATCCATGCCAGGCACTGGCCGACTATTTCACGCTTCAGGAGCGGTTTGGCGATCTGCGGAAGATTACGCTTGCGTATGTCGGCGATGGCAACAACGTGGCGCATTCACTGCTACTCACTTGCGCTTGCTTAGGCTCGTCGATCAGGATTGCGACGCCGAAGGGCTACGAGCCGAATGCCGGGATTATTGCCGATGCCAAAAAGATCTCCAAGGAAACGGGCGCGCGAATTGAATTGCTCACCGATCCTCAGGCAGCTGTTGCTGGCGTCGATGCTGTCTATACCGATGCCTGGGCCAGCATGGGCCAGGAGCACGAGGCTGAGCTACGGGCCGGGATCTTCCAGCCTTATCAAGTGAACGAGGGACTCATGGCGGAAGCGGCGCCCCACGCGGCATTCATGCATTGTCTGCCCGCGCATCGCGGTGAGGAAGTCACCGACGAGGTGATGGACTCCGACAACTCAGTCATCTTCGAGCAGGCGGAAAACAGGCTGCACGTTCAGAAATCCATTCTCTATTTGTTGCTGGGCGGCGCGGTTCGCCTGCCCGTTAGGAGCGCTCATGCCTGAGAAAGTTGTGCTTGCTTATTCTGGTGGACTGGATACATCGATCATCATTCCATGGCTGAAGGAAAACTATTCGTACGACGTCATCGCGATGGTAGGCGACGTTGGACAAGGCGACGACATTGAAGCTGTGGTCGAGAAAGCGTATGCGACCGGCGCCAGCAAGGTGATTGTCGAGGATCTACGCGAAGAGTTTCTGACGGGTTACGTCTTCCCTGCGCTCAAGGCAGGAGCGGTGTACGAGCACAAGTACTTGCTCGGAACTTCGCTGGCGCGGCCCGTCATCGCGAAGCATCAGGTAGAAGTGGCTTTGCGTGAAGGTGCGACCGCGGTCGCGCACGGCTGCACAGGAAAGGGCAACGACCAGGTGCGGTTTGAATTAACCTACCAGGCTCTCGCTCCGGAACTGAAAATCATCGCTCCCTGGCGGGAGTGGACTTTGAAATCGCGCGAAGATTGCCTCGACTATGCCGAGCAGCACGGGATTCGCGTAGAGGCCAGCCGCACGAAGATTCACAGCCGCGACCGGAATTTGTGGCACATCAGCCACGAGGGCGGAGAGTTGGAAGACGCGGGCAATGCACCTTTGCCGACTACATGGCAGATTACCAAGGCGCCGCAGGAGGCGCCTGATAAAGAAGAGCAGGTGAACATCGGTTTCGCGCAGGGAGTGCCGGTGTCGGTGAACGGGATGGAAATGGATCCCGTCTCATTGGTGGAATTGCTCAACGAAATCGGGGCGCGCAATGCTATTGGCCGAATCGATTTGGTTGAGAACCGTTTTGTCGGGATCAAATCGCGGGGATGCTACGAGACGCCGGGCGGAACACTGCTAATCGCGGCCCACCGCGAACTGGAAGCTCTTTGCCTGGAGCGCGAGGTTGCGCACTACAAGCAGCACGTCGGTCTGAAGTATGCCGAGCTAGTTTATTTCGGTTTGTGGTTCACGCCATTACGTGAGGCGCTCGACGCGTTCGTCGAGAGCACACAGAAGGAGATGACGGGGAACGTCGCACTATCGCTATACAAGGGAAACGTTTCCGTGGTCAGCCGCGAGTCGGAGCACTCTCTCTATCGCACAGATCTGTCGTCGTTCACGATGGACGACAGCTATGACCAGAAGGACGCGGCCGGCTTTATTCGTATTCTGGGCCTGCCCTCGCGCTCGCGCGCCCGTTCGCGGGTGGAGGTCGCGCGATGAAGATGTGGTCGGGAAGGTTCCGGCAGCCTCTGGACCCGGAGTTCGAACGCTGGCAGCGGTCGTTTGGCTTCGACAGGCGACTTCTGCAGTACGAACTCGCGGCCAGCGGGGCGCACGCGCGTGCGTTAAAAAACGCCGAAATTCTGTCTGCGGACGAACTGATCAGCATCTTGCAGGGGTTGGAGCAGATCGGTGAGCGGGCAGCTGCATCCTCAGCGTTTCTCGATGACGGGGAAGCGGAAGACGTCCATCATTTTGTGGAGAAACACCTCGTCGTTCTCATCGGCGACACAGGATACAAGCTCCACAGCGGCCGCAGTCGCAATGAGCAGATCGCCACGGACCTGCGGCTGTATGTGAGGGCTGCGATCGACCAATTGCGGCATGAGCTTGGCGAACTGTGCAGCGTGCTGGTCGATCGTGCGGAGCAGGCCGCCGATGCTGCCATGCCCGCTTATACACACTTGCAAAGGGCCGAGCCAGTTCTGGTGGGACATTGGTTGCTGGCATATGTCGAAATGTTTCTGCGTGATGCAGAACGTCTTGCCGACTGCCGGAAGCGGCTGAATGTCTGTCCGTTGGGTTCGGGAGCAGTGGCCGGAGCAACGCATCCGCTCGATCGGAACCTCATGGCCGACAATCTGGGATTCGATAGCCCTACAGCCAACAGCATCGATGCGACCAGCGACCGCGATTTTGCGCTGGAGTTCGTCAGCGCGTTGTCTCTTCTCGCCGTGCATTTGAGCCGCTGGGCGGAGGAGATGATTCTGTTTTCTTCCCAGGAGTATGGCTTCGCGATCCTGCCAGAGGCTTATTCCACGGGCAGCAGCGCGATGCCGCAAAAGAAGAATCCGGACTTGCTCGAGTTGGTGCGCGGAAAATGCGGGCGCGTGGTCGGACATGCGACTGCGCTGATCGTGACGGTGAAGGGGCTGCCTCTGGCGTACAACAAGGACCTGCAAGAGACACAGGAGCCGTTGTTTGGCGCATCCGACACGCTTTTGCAGATGTTGCCGCTGGTAACTGGATGGATGAAGGCCGTGGAGTTTCATAGCGATCGAATGCTGGAAGCGGCGCAGTCGGGATTCATGAATGCTTGGTCGGCGGCCACATATCTAGTTCAGCATGGTGTCCCTTCGAGGTTGGCACACGAGCGGATCGGAAAGGCCGTGCAGATATGTCTGGGAAGAAATTGCGAACTTCAGGATCTGCCGCTGGGTGAGTTGCAATCTCTCAGCCCGGCGTTTGGCCCGGACTTCTACGAGTCTCTGAAGCTGGCTTCTGTACTGGCCATTCACGATGTTCCTGGTGGAACGGCTCCGGGTCGGGTGCGCCCTGCAATCAGCGCTACCAGGGAGAAAATCGCTTCCCTTCGCCAGGAGGTCCATGCGCACGCGTAAAGCAATCCTGCCGGACGCACAGCAGATTCACGAACTGATCTCGGCCTATTCCGGCGACGGCACGCTATTGCCGCGCACGCTGGCGGAGATCTGCGAAAACGTCAGAGACTTCGTGGTCCTCGAGGATGAAGAGCGCATCATCGGCTGTGGCGCACTTCATTTGTATGGCACGCACCTGGCGGAAATTCGGTCGATCACCGTCGCGCCTTGGGCCCAGGGCAAAGGCGGCGGAGGACGCCTGGTAAAAGCCCTGATGGCTGAGGCGAAACGCCACCGGGTGGATTGCATTTGTCTCTTCACGCGCAAGCCTGATTTCTTTGCGGGTCAGGGGTTTTCTGTCGCGCAACGCGAGGATATTCCAGACAAGATTTACAAAGATTGCCACGCTTGCCCCAGGTTTCATTGCTGCGATGAGGTGGCGATGGTACGCGGAGACCTACCTAAGTTCGCGATTCTTCCAGAGCCCGCGAATTGGCTTGTCAAGCTGCAGGCCTGGGCGCCGAACGCTGGGGAGTCGGGAAGTAGCTAAGCTCTCGGAACGGCTGATCAGGCGTGCGTATGTTCCGTGGCTGGCCGTTATGGCAAGTACGGCCCTATTGGAATTTCGAGCTTCGGAGTCATCCATTTCGACAATCTGTCGCACGATCCCTGCGCCCACCATGACGACGTCGCAGGCCGTCTAGTTCACGATCGAATCCCCATGCGGAATGGGTCCCGCGGATCCAGCACGAGTTGGGCATCGGCATTCACAAAAGCGGAGCCTTTGATACTGGGATAAACTTTGCCGTCGCGCACGCTGATGCTGCCCTCAAACACGCTTCCGACAATGCTTTCCTGCTTCCAGACCTGGCCTTCGCGGATCTTGCTATCGGCGTAGAGACAAGCAAGTTTGGCGCTCGTGCCGGTACCGCACGGCGAACGATCGTAGGCTTTCCCCGGACAAAGAACGAAATTCTTACTGTCGACCCCTGAACGAGCAGACGGCGCGAATAGCTCGACGTGATCGATCTCCTGATTGCCGGCTCCGGTAATTCCCTGCTGGCGAAGCGCCTTCCGGATTGCCCACGTGAAGCTCGTCAGATCCTCGATCTTCTCAAGAGAGAGTTCCATGCCGTGGTCGCGCACATGATCGCGCACCAGAAAGAACCAATTTCCTCCCCAAGCTACGTCGCCGTTGACTTTGCCATGGCCAGGGACATGCACACTCACGTTCGTTGCCAGGCGATAACTCGCGACATTGTTCACGGTGACTTCACCACTCGCGTGCAGAACTGCGCTCACGGTCCCCACGGGAGTCTCGATGCGATGTTCTCCGGGCTCGATGCGACTTAGGTAAGACAGGGTAGAGACCAGGCCGATGGTTCCGTGCCCACACATACCGAGGTATCCGACGTTATTGAAGAAGATCACACCGGCGGCGCAACGACTGTCGACGGGTTCACACAGCAGCGCACCGACCATCACATCGGAGCCTCGCGGTTCGTTCACCACGGCGGATCGAAAGCTGTCGTATTGGCTGCGAAAGCGTTCCAGCCTTTCGGCGAGCGGGCCCGAACCGAGATCTGGAGCTCCGCTCACGACCAAACGCGTTGGCTCACCACCGGTGTGGGAGTCGATCACACGGACTTTCTTGCAATCGCCGCGAGTCATTTCTTTTGGCTTTCTCCCAGGGAAACTTTGGTACGTTGGCGTGCAGCCTCGTCGCGGCGTCCCAAATGCTCGTACGCTTCGGCCAGAGCGGAGTGCAGCGCAGAGAATGCAGGCAGGCGTTCCGAGGCGATTTCTAGATGCACGGCCGAAGTCTTGAAATCGCCGGTCTTCATCAGGCTCAGGCCCATCGCATAGTGGGCCCAGGCAGACTCAGGCTGCAGTTCGATTGCTTTGTGAAGATATGCGATGGCTTCCGCATATTGCTGTTGCTGGATAAGTGCAGCGCCCATGCCATATTGAGCAAGATAGGTGTTCGGTTGTGTGGTAAGCACTTGCCGAAGAACAGGGATCGCCTTCTCCGGTTTCCCATCGTCCAGATCTCGGAGCGCAGCAATTGTCTTGTTCGCGGCAGCAATAACGTCGTTCGGATCGGTTCCCTCGGTCGCGGCACTGACTCCGGCACCGGACTTCTGCAGGCCGACGTATCCCAAGGAAGCCAGTTTCTGCATTTCGCTGGAGGTAAGACCGCCGCCGGTTGCTTTACCCGGTCCATTCCCCAGGTAGTTGTCCAAAGCTTGCAGTTGCGCCGCCATGGTCTCGAGCGTGGCTTTGGAATTCTGCGCCAAGTTGCGCGTTGCATTCGGATCCGCGATAAGGTCATAAAGCTCGGGCTTCGGAGCGCGAATGTAGAGATATTTTCCAGCTCGCCACGACTCGAGCGCACTGCACTGGAAAGCTTGTTGTGGTAGGTCGCTTCGCGAGTATGCGGACTGGTCAGCCTGAGAACTAGCTTGCGCGACCCGCAGCAACGACTGCCCTTGCATCTGCGAGGGAACGGGAACGCCGGCGGTTTCCAGCAGCGTGGGCGCAATATCCAGCAGGCGGGCGCGGTTCCTGATCTGCCGTCCGGCCATTTGGCTCTTCGGCAGTTTCACCACGAGCGGCACATGGATGGTCTCGTCGTAGAGGAAAATGCTGTGCGTGTCTTCTCCATGCGCCCCCAAGCTTTCGCCGTAAGCAGACGCGACGATAATCACGGCGTCGTCGTAGAGGAACTGGGTATGCAGGAAGGCGATCAGCTTCCCGGTGGCGGCATCAGCGGCGGCGACTGCGCGATCATAGGACGCGCCCGAGGAAACCGAAGGATCGTGCAGGTGAACCCAGAGAAAGAATGGCCGCTGCTTATTCCCGGCCAGCCACTTTGTTGCACGCACAACCACCTCGTCGCCGCGACGCTCAACGGATTGATATCGGCTTTCGCCACGAACCGGTTGGTGGAACGCAGCATCGTACACATCGAAGCCGCGATCATACTGCTGAAATGGACCATTTCGAGGATCCAGCAGCATTGATCCGACAAACGCGGCGGTGCGGTACCCCGCCGCGTGAAGCAGGTCTGGCAAGTATGGAAGCGTTGGCGCCAGCGGGGCGCCGAATTCACTGGCTCGATTAACCTGGGGGTAGGTACCCGTGAGAATTGTTGCGTGAGATGGCACCGTGGCGGGGGCCTGCGCGTAGGCCTGCGCAAACGCAATTCCCTGGTGCGCGATACCATCCAGGCTGGGAGTAAGGCCGCCATGCGCGCCCAAAAAGCCCATTCGGTCAGCGCGGGTCGAGTCAAGAGTAATGAGGACGATGTTCGGCTTACCCGCAGCTCTGGAGTCGACCGGGAAAACAACCAGGATTAGAATGCCTAGAAAGGACAACCAGCCCAAACGCCGCAGCATGGATAGAAGTCTAACAACGTTCCGAAGGGGTGTCACAAGCTGAACGTGGACTGCCGAGGATTGTCTCTCTGACGAAAACCGCCCGGGTACTGTGCGCTTCCTTGCTTCTTGCGGCCGTGGCGATGCTGCCTTCCTGCCGATCGACCAGCACGGAGTGGGGCGGCGATCACCGTCTCATCATTCTGGGCATCGACGGCATGGATCCGCAACTTTTGCAGCAGTTCATCCGCGAAGGCAAGATGCCCAACTTCGCGAAGCTGGCCGCGCAAGGAGATTTCCGTCAGCTCACGACCAGCATTCCACCACAGAGCCCCGTGGCATGGTCAAACCTGATTACTGGCATGAATGCGGGTGGGCACGGCATCTTTGACTTCATCCATCGCGACCCGAAGACTTTGGGACTCTACTTTTCGGCATCGCGAGTTGAGGGGCCGAAGCACGCAATCCATCTCGGTAGCTGGACGATCCCGCTTGGCGGGGGTAGCGCCGAACAACTGCGGAAGGGAGAAGCCTTCTGGCAAATTCTCGACCAACACCGCATTCCGAATACGATTTTTCGGATTCCCTCGAATTTCCCTCCTGTCCCGGCCAAGGGAGAAACTCTCTCTGGCATGGGCACTCCCGACCTACGGGGAACTTACGGGACGTTTTCCTTCTACACCGATGATCCGACAGCTGCACCAGGCGCTGTCGAAGGCGGACAGGTCATCCCCGTGCAGGTTGAGAACTCCCGCGTGAACGCCAACCTCATCGGGCCCGACAACACCTTCAAGAAAGGATCGCCCGCTGCCACCGAGCCGTTCTCAGTTTCAGTGGACCCTTTAGAGTCGGTGGCCAAGATAGCGGTACAAGGTCAGGAGTTCGTTCTGCGCGAGGGAGAATGGAGCGACTGGATCCGCGTCCAGTTCCAGCTGATTCCGTTTTTCGGGAACGTGCAAGGGATGTGCCGATTTTATCTGAAGCAGGCGCATCCGCGGTTTCAGTTATATGTGTCGCCCATCAACATCGACCCGGCCAATCCCGCGCTGCCGATTTCGACCCCATCGAGCTACTCACGGCTCTTGTCGGACGAGGCCGGAGAGTTTCATACGCAGGGAATTGCCGAAGATACGAAGGCTCTTTCCGATGGCATGCTCGACGACAAAGAATATCTAGAGCAGTCGCGAACCGTGCTGGCTGAGCATCGGCGAATCTTCGACGCGGAATTTCCCAAATTCAAGCAGGGCGTCTTCTTCTTTTATTTTTCGAGCCTCGATCTCAACTCGCACATGTTCTGGCGGCTGATGGATGCCAAGCATCCGGAGTACGATGCCGCGCTTGCCGCGCAAAATGGATTGGCGATCGAAAGCTTCTATCAGCAGATGGATCAGGTCCTCGGGAAAGTGCTAAAGAAGTTGGATGATCATACGACCTTGCTGGTGCTTTCCGATCACGGATTCGCTCCGTATTACCGTTCTTTCAACCTGAATACCTGGTTGCTGAACAATGGCTACATCAAATTGAAAGCGGACGCTAACTCAGACTCAAGCGAACCTTTGGCTCATGTCGATTGGACTCAGACGCGAGCTTACGGTCTGGGACTGAACGGGCTCTACGTCAACCTGCGAGGCCGCGAGAGCAATGGCATTGTCGAACCGGGCGCCGAGGCCGACAAGTTGATGGCGGAAATTGGCCAGAAGCTGCTTGCGGTGAGGGACGCGAAAGCGAATGTCTCTGTGATCACCCGCGTCGATCTCGCTAGTGAGGCCTACCAGGGACCTTATGCGAGGTCGGGTCCTGACATGCTCGTGGGATACAACCGCGGCTACCGAGCCGGATGGAAGACGATTCTCGGCAGTTTTCCTCCGGATGAACTCGAAGACAACTCCAATCCCTGGAGTGGCGACCACTGCATGGACTACACGCTGGTTCCGGGCGTGCTGTTGAGCAACCGCAAAATTCCAGCACCGGCGCCCGCTCTCACTGACATCGCGCCCACCATTCTGGGGGAGTTTGGAATCGCCAAAGCAAAGGGTATGATTGGACAGTCGGTGTTTAAGCCCAGCGGTACGACCCGCTAATTTTGCTCAAGGCATCCAGGAGATCGATGTTCGGCTCGCACAAAGTAAAGATTGAAGGCGAATTGCTGGATAAGATCAAGAAGTGCGCCGAGGCCTGCGGATACTCGTCAGTGGACGAGTTTGTGGTGCATGCTCTCGAAAAAGAAGTGAACAAGGTGCTGCCTCCGAGCGAAGGCGGCACGACCTCGAAAGAAATTATCAAGAAGCGGCTACAGGGCCTGGGGTATATCGAGTAGCCTGGCCTCACCGTTCTCTGCGCCTATGGGCTCTCTTGGAGTCAATGTTCCAGCCTTGATCGTTGTGGGGATTTCCCTCGTGATTGGATTGCTGATGGTGGTGGTGTTTGGCTATACCTCCGACCAGAAGGCAATCCACGTTGCGAAGGATCATCTCAAGGCGCACCTGCTGGCCCTGCGGTTGTTCCAGGATCAGATTCCTGTCGTGCTTCGTTCTTACGGACGCATCTTACTGGCGACCGGCCGCTATCTGCGACTGGCGTTCAAGCCTCTGCTGTTCGTGATTGTGCCCCTCACATTTCTCATTATTCAGTTGGATCGATATTTGGGATTGATGCCCATCGAACCGGGACATGCCTTCTTGATAAAAGCTCGAGTGGGTGATCCGGCCGTGTTGAACGAAGCGTCCCTCCAGTTGCCGGATGGACTCGCAACCACGGCACCAGCGGTCCATGTCGCTGCCGACAACGAGATTACCTGGAGAGTCGTGGCCACGCGCGACGGGGACTACGTTGTCAATGTGCAAACGCCTGCCCAGATTTTCTCTAAGGGTGTGGTGGTTGGTTCAGGGTTGCGGCGATTGTCGCCGGTCCGTCTTTGTGGCCAATTCTGGGAGCGGATGTTCTTCTCCGCGGAGCCCGCGCTGGTGCCTAATAATTTCGTCAAGGCTATTAATGTTCAGTATCCGGCGCGCGATATCGCCTTCGCCGGGTTCGAATGGAACTGGATTTGGCTCTTCTTTGTCCTGTCACTGGTGGCAGGATTCGCGTTCAAGAGTATTCTCGGGATAGAGATATGAGGAGGCGCGGCACATCTTCGGCTGACCGCAAGCGCATGCTTGTTTGCCTGGCAGTTCTGGTCATGCTTTTGTTCTGCCCTCTCCGTAGTCACGCGTATGCCGGCCCGGGCGCGGGTTTCGCCGTTCTGTCCTCTTTCTGGACGATCTTCGTCGCCTTTCTGTATTCGATTTATGCTTTCTTTGTCTGGCCTTTTCGGCAGTTGTTTCGGATCCTGCGACGACGCAAGGCTTATGGCAAGGCGCAGATCAAGCGCGCCGTGATTCTCGGCTTTGACGGCATGGACCCAGAGTTGACGGAGCGATTCATCAATGAAGGCAGGCTGCCAAATCTGGCGAAGCTGCGCGAGCAGGGGACGTTTCGAAAACTGCGAACCACATATCCCGCCATCTCTCCGGTTGCGTGGTCGACGTTCATGACCGGAGTGAATCCAGGCAAACACAATATCTACGATTTTCTGGCCCGCGATCTGAGCAACTATCTTCCCTATCTTTCGTCAGCCGAGATCAAGGGGCCCAAGCGCAGCTTCAAGATCGGTAAGTACACGATCCCGCTCGGTGCCGCCAGAATCAAAGGCATGCGCCGAGGGACGCCGTTCTGGCACTGGCTGGGGGAGGCGGGTATTTTCTGTTCCGTGATCCGCGTGCCTGTGACGTTTCCGCCTGAGAAATTTCCCGGAGTGTTGCTTTCTGGCATGTGCGTACCCGACTTGAAAGGGAGCCAAGGCACTTTTTGCTTGTGCACGACTCGTCCGAGCGGAGATAAATTTCGCGAGGGTGGCGTGCGCGTTGCAGTTGAGCGCAAGAACGGCGCTTGTCATTCCTATGTTCCGGGCCCGGAAGATCCCTTAACGCCCGGCTCCGGCGACGAACTGCGAGTGAATTTTGAGATTCAACCCGACATCGACAACGATCAAGCCCGCTTCACCGTTGATTCTGTCAAGTTCACGCTTAAGGTCGGTGAGTATTCAGAGTGGATTCCTGTCAAATTCAAGGCTGGCGCGGGTTTCAGCGCACACGGAATCTGCCGCTTTTATCTGAAGGAGTTGTCGCCCGAGGTCGAAGTGTACGTCACGCCGGTGAATATCGATCCGGGCAGGCCCGACCTTCCCATTTCACATCCAGTGACCTATTCCATTTATCTGGCGAAACTGTTTGGACCATACGCTACTCTCGGCCTGGCCGAGGACACTTGGGCGCTCAACGAGCACGTGCTCGACGATGATGCTTTTCTAGCGCAGTGCTACGCCAATCACGAAGATCGCGAGCGTATGTTGTTCGACGCCCTGGAGAAGACGCAGCAAGGCCTCTGCGCTTGCGTGTTCGACACAACGGATCGCGTGCAGCACATGTTCTGGCGCTATCTGGACGAGGACCATCCAGCCGCTCGCGATGTCCCGCACGATCAGCATCCACCTGTGATCCAGGATCTGTATGCCCGCATGGACGAACTGATCGGCCGCGTCACGAAACAGATTGACGATAGGACGCTATTGATGGTGGTGTCAGATCACGGGTTCAAGTCGTTCGCCCGATGCGTCAATCTGAACGCGTGGCTGTACCAGAACGGCTATCTGGCGCTGAAATCGGGGAAGACTGAGAGCGGAGACTGGTTCGAAGACGTGGACTGGTCCCGCACTCGCGCTTACACCATGGGCTTGAACGGCCTGTATCTGAATCTGAAAGGACGCGAGCGTGAAGGAATCGTCGAGCATGGTGCTGATGCAGATGCTTTAAAAGACGAATTGCGGCATAAGCTCGACGGGCTCGTGGACCCGGCTTCGTGCCGCGTCGGCATCACCGGCGTGTTTGATTGCGACGCAGTGTACGCCGGTCCCTATGTAGACAACGCTCCCGATCTGATTGTCGGTTATGGCGACGGCTTCCGCGCTTCGTGGGATTCGGTCATGGGCAAGGTCACCAGCCACATCTTCGAAGATAATCTGAAAGCGTGGAGCGGCGATCACTGCATTGATCCACGACTGGTTCCAGGCGTGCTCTTTTGCAATCGTAAGATCGCCGAGGAGAAGCCCGCGATCGTCGATGTTGCGCCTACGGTTCTGAAACTGTTCGGCCTGGCTCTTCCCGGCCATCTTGATGGAAAACCATGGTCCGTAACAACGGGCGTCGCAACATCCACTGCGCCATAGAGAGCCGGAGTACCACACTCGAAAGGTACTATCGAACCGTGATCACGATCGTCTCAGGCCTGCCTCGCTCCGGAACGTCCCTGATGATGCAGATGCTCGCCGCGGGCGGCATGACTTTGCTTACCGACCACGAACGGCAGCCCGATATCGACAATCCGCGTGGCTATTGTGAGTGGGAACCGATCAAACTCCTTCCGAAAGAGCCCCATCGCATCGACGAGGCCGAAGGCAAGGTGGTAAAAGTAATTTCGCAGCTCCTGCTTTCTCTACCCAAAGGCCGCAATTACAAGCTGATTTTCATGGAGCGTCCGCTGCCGGAGGTTCTGGCCTCGCAGGATGAAATGCTGAAGCGCCGAGGATCGAACCACTCCGTCGATCCGGCGCTCCTGACGTCAGCCTTTCGCGATCACATGAAAGAGGTCATTGCCTGGCTGGAGGCGAGAGAAGACATTCCAGTGTGCCCTGTGGGATACCGCAAGCTGGTGAGCGATCCCGCTGGTTGCGCAAAGATCATTCGCGACTTTCTTGAACTCGACTTGGATGTCGAACGCATGGCCGTTCAGGTCGATCCGTCGCTCTACCGCAACCGCCGGCCGTGAGCCACGGTTCAACCTTAGTGTGACTGCTCTCGAAATAGGCTAGAACACGCAGGCGTCCGCGTGAAGTGGCCAGGAGCAGCGCGGTGATCGAAGAAATCGATATCCTGTGGATGACTGCGGGCTTGAGCTGCGAGGGAGACACCATCGCGATGACCGGTGCCACTCAGCCCAGCATCGAAGACATTGTGACGGGCGCTCTGCCCCGGATTCCGAAAGTCAAGTTCCACAACCCTTTTCTAGCCTACGAAAATGGAAATGAATTCGTCAGGCCTTTTCGCGACGCGGCCGAAGGCAAGACCCAGAGGCCGTTCATTCTCGTCGTCGAGGGATCAATTCCGAACGAAAATAATAAAGCTGAAGGATACTGGGCATCGTTTGGGACCGATGCTGTAACCGGCCAGCCCATCACCACCTGCGAATGGATCGACCGACTCGCTCCAAAGGCCTGGGCCGTCGTTGCAACGGGGACATGCGCAACCTATGGCGGCATTCATGCCATCGCAGGAAATCCCACTGGTTGCATGGGCCTGCCCGACTACTTGGGATGGAAGTGGAAGTCAAAAGCGGAGATTCCGGTCGTTTGCGTTCCTGGGTGCTCGGTGGCAGCCCGACAACATGATGGAGACGATTCTCTATCTCCTCTACATGGCGTCGGACCGTGCTCCCATGATTCCGCTCGACGAAGCTCTGCGCCCCACTTGGCTGTTTGGCGCCACACTGCACGAAGGCTGCGACCGCGGCGGCTATTACGAGCAGAGCGAGTTTGCCGAAGAATATGGTTCCCCACTCTGCATTGTGAAGCTCGGCTGCTGGGGCCCCGTCGTCCAGTGCAACGTGGGCAAGCGCGGGTGGATGGGCGGCATTGGCGGATGCCCCAACGTGGGCGGCATTTGCATTGGATGTACGATGCCTGGCTTCCCCGATAAGTTCATGCCATTCATGAACCAGCCACCAGGATCGTTGCTCTCGACGCATGCCGTGCAGACTTAAGGGCGGGCAATCCATGCGCTGCGCCGGTTCACGCAAGCGTCTCTCAACAAAGAACCAAGCTGGAGAAGCCGGGCCAAAACTCCTCCAGCGCCATAAACTTCGTCTGAATTTTGGAAACTCTTTCGATGAGCACTTTCTGGCGAATGGGTGACCGCTCGGCTCACGATGCCGAATCTTCGGTAACCGAAGAGAAAGCGCTCACACCAGAAAGTGCGGAAGCCATACTCTACGAGCTCGCCAGCACATATTCCAAAGACATCGTCGGATCTCTCGGCGCGCTGCTTCATTTCTCGTCGAACCCGATCTGAGCAAACTCGACGAACCCCAGCAACCTTTCGTAGACACGCATGGGATGAACCCGCTCAACGTGCTTCGCGTGGCCGCCGCAATGAATGGGAGCCTGAAGAAAGTCCTGTTGGTTGGCTGCGAACCCGCCACACTCGGCGGTGAAGACGGACACATGGGACTGAGCGCCCCAGTCAAAGCCGCCGTGGTGGACACAATTCTGCAGGAGCCGCAATAACCGTTGAAGACGTCATCTTGAAAGGAGACTTTCGTGGCCGAAAACAACAACCACTCCAATTCTGCGACTAACAAGGACACCCTGTTCATGCTCAGTGGCGTGGCACTCAGCGTGTTTGCGGCTGGACTGATTCTCTCCAACCCGCTGATCCGGGGCTATCTGGGGCAAGTAGGAATCGGCAACCTGGCACAAGCTGCCTTGCCGGATCTGGACCGCTATCTCAAATTACGATCCATGTAAACCGCAAATGCTAGAGTCGGGAACAGGTGGGGACCCAATTTCGGGGAAGAAAGGGGGACTTTCACCGTCGACGATCTGAGCACAGCCTGACGGTGGTCGCGAACGACTATGACACCGCAGAACACGGCAGCGGTTCGATACGCAGTGGATCCGAGGGCGAGCCAGTTCACGGTACAGGCTTTCGCCAGCGGGCTGATTTCAGTAGTAGCCCACAGCCCTAAGATCGCGATTCGCGATTGGACTGGAAACGCGAGTTTCGTTCCAGACACTCTGAACGATGCAAAGCTAAAGGTCGTAATCAAGACGGCTTCGCTTGATGTGCTGGATGAACTGAGAGAGAGCGACAAACGGGAACTCCTGCGCGTCATGAATGACGACGTACTCGAAACCCGAAGATTTCCGGAAGTGGTGTTCGAAAGTTCGCACATTACCGCGGACCAACTCAAAGATGCTTTGTACCGCGTGAATGTGGAAGGAAGCCTTTCGCTTCACGGGGTCACCAACAGTCACACTTTTTTCGCCCAGGTAGCCTTCGGGGTCGACTCGTTTCGGGCACATGGTGAGTTCACGTTGTTACAGACGGACTATGAAATAAGGGTTGCTTCGATCGCCAGCGGTACGCTGAATCTGCAAGACGATTTACGTTTTACGTCGTGGGGCGCAAACAGATTTGAACAACCTGTGTGGGATGGGCCGAGCCAGATGATGGAGGAGGATCGTATTGTGCATGCAACAAGACCGCTGTCGGAGGATGTCACCGTTCGCTACGTGATTGACACCACGGGGAGCACATTCTTCGTCAAAGTATTCTCCAGCGGCCTGCTCTCGGCCTTCGCACACGATCCCAAAATTGCCATCCGGAAGTTCGACGGGGATGTATCTTTCAGTGGCTCTGGCGGAACTCTCACGGACGGACGGCTGACTATCAGAATTCCGCACGACTCCCTCGAGGTGGTCGACGACGTCAGTGAGAAGGATCGGCAGGAGATTCACAACAGGATTTCGCACGAGGTGCTTGAGACGGATGGCTTCCCTGAAATTGTCTATGAATGCATGCGAGTGACGGCCAGCGGCGGCGGCGATCGCTACTGGGCCGCGCTCAATGGCGATTTGACCTTGCACGGCGTGACACGCTCGTTGCCGTTGTCGGCCAGAGTCATCATCAACGGGGATTCGTTGCGGGCTTCGGGAGAGTTTTCCTTAAAGCAGAGTGATTTTGAGATTGTTCCGGTGACAGCCGCGGCCGGAACCGTCCGGGTCAAGGATGAACTGAAGTTCACATTCGACATCGTGGCCCGCAAGCAAGAATAGGTTGGGCGCTCGTGCCGTTCAGAGCGATTGCTTCATTTTCGACTTTACGCTGTGCGCCAACTTCTCAATCTTTTCAGCTTTCTTGATCGCGTCCATCGAAATCTTGCTTTGATCGGTCCTCTGCAGGTAGTCCTTCAGTTCCGTTGTGAGTTGTAGCATCGCCTCCGTGTCCCGTCGAATTTCAACCTGGCGCTGTACGTACGCAGCAACGGCCTGATCCCGCTGAACGGGGTCGTCTGATGTCATCGGCACCTCTCCGCCAGGGCCCTGCGATATTCCGGGTGGAAGGTGGACCTGTTGTGGAGCCCCACTGACCATGGCGAAGAACGCCACTGCGAGAAGATTTCTTGAGAACATGACAAGCCTCCAGCTGAAGAGCGACGGAACCGCTGCAGAACTGTCGTAGCCTGGACGACAGACCTTTTCGGCGATTATGGACCGTATGGCCCGCGCAAGCAACGGGTTGTGCTCGCGATGAAATATGCACCGATTTCGGCAGTACTGCGGCTACTGCGCTGCTTCCTTGACCGTAAGACCCTTGTCCGCAGACACATCGTGCAATTGCTGGACAATACCGGAGGGCCAGCGAATCTCGACCAGATCCGCTGTGGCATTTGGCCCCAGTCCAAAATGCACCGGACCGGCACTCGACGAGGCGTAGCCGAAACTCGTGGACATATGGTTGTACTGCGCTCCAGATTTGGTCACAACTTTGATGCGCGCTCCAATGCCGTCGCGGTTGCTTTTCGTTCCCTGCAGCTTGATCTCCAGCCAGTGAGGGTTCCCTGGGCTCTGATTCATCCAGATTTCGCCCGGCGCATTGATCGCACTGACGACAACGTCGAGCCTCCCGTCTCCGTTAAAGTCGCCCAAGGCCGATCCGCGATGCCGCGAGGGTGGCTGAGACGTGAACCCTGCCTCACCAGTTAGCGCCGCAAACTTCATGCTCCCCAGGTTGCGGAAGACCGTATTCGGCTGCTCGATCGCAAGCCGTGGAGCCGATAACAACGATTGCACGTGCCCGCGCGAAACAAAAATATCTTTCCAGCCATCGTTATCGAAGTCCGCGATCATCGGAGAGTAACCCGCCATCGGCAAGGTGAGCGCAGTCATCCCGCTCTGCTCCGTGACCTCGACGAAGCTTCCCTTGCCCGTGTTTCGATAGATGGGAAACGTCTCGTTGTCGAGGGCAACCAGGACAATGTCCGGATAGCCATCGTTATCGAGGTCGCGGAAGTCGCAGCCCATCCCGGAAATGAAGACTCCGTCCTCTCGCAACGCCACGTTGGCCTCGAATGCAACTTCATCGAATTTTCCGGAACCCTTGTTTCGAAAGTACGAATTGACCAGCTTATCGTTCGGGACGAAGAGGTCCATTCTGCCGTTCAGGTTGCCGTCGGCTAATGCAACTCCCATTCCTTTTCCGGGGTGAGAGCGCAGACCCGATTCGACCGAAACGTCTCGGAATGTGCCGTCGCCGTTGTTCAGAAATAACTGGTTCGGCGTCGGCTTATAGAACTTGGGGTGGCAGTAATCGCGGTGACCATCGCCCAGGCAAACGGGTTCGTGGTCAGCACTCCACTGCATGTAGTTGATAACGACCAGATCCAGCAGCCCGTCATTGTTCACATCGATCCAGGCAGCGCCGACTGACCAGAGTGGGCCATATTCACGGTCCGGCTTGTTGAGCCCAGCCTTGTCGGTCACGTCCGTGAACGTACCGTCTCCGTTGTTGTGGTACAACGTGTTGCGGTAGACGCCCGCTACAAAAAGGTCTTCGTATCCATCGTTATCGTAGTCCCCTACGGCAACCCCCGTGTCATAGCCAGTTCCTGCGAGTCCGGCCTTTTCGGTTACGTCTTTGAAGTTGCCTTTGCCGTCGTTTTCAAAAAGACGGTTGTAATACTTGGGGGAACTCTTGCGCAGCGTCTTGATGTCGGCGCCGTTGGTGAAGAAGATGTCGGGCTTGCCGTCGTTGTTGAAGTCAAATACGGCGACCCCGCCGGCCATCGTCTCCGGGGCGTGCCTCTCCGGAGTTTCGTCGCTATCGAGGCGGAAGCCGATCGGCTGGTAGGTAAAGCGGATTGGACCGTTTGCCGTTGGTGCAGCAGTCGGCGGTGCGGATTTCGGCTGAGGTTCAGTTGCGCTCGCCTGAGAATACAGTCGCGG
This sequence comes from Candidatus Sulfotelmatobacter sp., assembly GCA_035695545.1. GTDB lineage: Bacteria > Acidobacteriota > Terriglobia > Terriglobales > Acidobacteriaceae > Sulfotelmatobacter. Next base: position 51,480 of record DASRRV010000262.1, read on the forward strand.
CCCGGCACTAAGAATGAACAACAGCAATAGGGCCATCGCGCAGAAAGCCCGACAGATCTTGAACTCCGCTACGGCGCGTAGGGGCATTGTGTCATCTTAAACTCTGACAACCCGCCCGGACAGTCCGCCTGCTCTTCACCAAAACCATCTCACTCTGGCAATTGCTGGTCGCCACGAATTGAGAGATGGGTTTGCGCCTGCGCCGCTCCTGTACCCGGTTGTCCGCCACCCACAGTGATGATGTAGTCCCCTGCCGCAACGAACCGGTCTCCCGATTCGTTCACGTAGCTGAGGTCGCGCGCCTGCAAAGCCAGCTTCACGTGCTTCTTTTCTCCCGCGGCCAGGTGAATGCGGCTAAATCCACGCAGCGCACGGAGGGGCACGCCAGGCTTCTTGGGGAAACTCAGGTAGAGTTGCACGACCTCGTCTCCAGCCAGCTTGCCCGCGTTCGTCACATCCACCTCGACTGCGAGTGGTTCCCCTGCCTGCAGATCGGAGCTTGAAAGAGTAAGGCCGCCATATTCAAACTTCGAGTAACTCAGCCCATATCCAAAAGGATAGAGAGGCTCTCCCGCGAAATAACGGTAGGTGCGGTTCTTCATCGAATAATCTTCGAACTCCGGCAGTTGTTCGATCCCCTTATAGAAGGTAACCGGCAAACGCCCGGCCGGATTGTTCACGCCCGCCAGAGTCTCAGCAATCGCGGTTCCTCCTTCTTCTCCCGAGTACCAGGCATCGATAATCGCGTTGGCGTGATCGTTGGCCCAATTGACGGCAAGCGCGCTCCCGTTCATCAGGACAACCACGAGCGGCTTCCCGCTTCCCTTCAGCGCTCCGAGGAGCGCCTCTTCCTCTGCCGGCAAGTTGAGGCTGGTGCGGTCGCCCCCACGAAAACCGGGCAGATCGACCTTCATCTCTTCGCCTTCCAGCTTCGACGTGATACCGACGACAGCGACTACTACATCCGCCTGCCTCGCTGCGGAGACGGCTTCGACGATCGGGTCGGCGCTCACAGGCAGCCATACCAACTTCGTACCAAAACCGCCGCGCAGGCACTCGATCTTCACCGAGTGGCGGTGTCCCTTGGTCAACTGAACACTTACCATTTGAAGGTTAGGATCGTGCAACACCGCGTCGTCTACGATCAATTTTCCATCCAGCCACATTCGATGCATGGAGCCGACCAGGCCGACCTGGTAGTTACCCGATTGGGGAGGTGTCAAGAATCCGCTCCAGCGCGCGGAGAACTCCTTCATCCCGGAAGGCAGAGTGATTGCATGCGAATCTGGGTTGAAGAGTTGCAGATCCACGAACGGATCCACCCGAACAACCTGCGGCGTGCCTGTTAATTCACCTGAGAAATACTCGCCCTTCAAACCGGGTTTGCCGTCCTCGGTCGAGAGTACAGCGCTTGGAATTACGGCTCTTTCGCGGAGGAAATCGGTTCCCGGCACGAAAGAAATCTGAGCCCCGGCAAACTGCTTGCGAATCCCTTCGAACGCAGTCACGGCGTGCGATGCCGTACCGCTGTAGTTTCCGTGCAGCACGTCAACCGATTCAGCCAGCGGCCCTACTACCAGAATTTTCTTCGCGCTCGCGGCGATCGGTAGGACGCCATCGTTTTTCAGCAGCACCATCGACTCGCGCGCTGTCTTCAAAGCAAGCTCACGATGCGGGGCGCTATCGATTTCCGAATCCGGAGTCTGCGCGTACTTCACCATTTCCGGAGGATCGAACATCCCCAGCTTCATGCGCGCGGTGAAGAGACGTCTCAGCGAAATATCCAGATCTGCTTCTGTAAGCAGTCCCTGCTTTACGGCGTCGATGAATGGCTTGTAGTCGTGGTCATCTTTAGTGATAGTGAAAAAGTCGGCGCACTCATTGTCCATGCCTGTCTTGATGGCGACGGCCGCGGCTTCCGCCTGGCTCTTCACAAAGTGATGGCCCTCAAAAACATCAACGATGGCATCACAGTCGGAAACTACATAGCCGTTAAACTTCCACGCTCCGCGCAGTTGATCTTTCAACAAGAACGTATTGGCACATGCTGGCTGGCCATTGACGCGGTTGTAGGCGCACATCACCGACTCCGCTTTCCCGTCGACAACAGTGGCGCGGAACGCCGGTAGGTAAGTGTCTTCCATGTCATGCTTCGACACCTGCACGTCAATGCTGTGTCGCGTGGGTTCAGGGCCGCTGTGTACGGCAAAATGTTTCGGAGTCGAAATTACCCGGAAATACTTAGGATCGTCCCCTTGCAGACCGGTGACGAACGCAACCCCCATCCGCCCAGTGAGAAAGGGATCCTCGCCATAAGTCTCCTGTCCACGTCCCCAGCGTGGGTCGCGGAAGATGTTTATGTTTGGCGACCAGAAGTCCAGCCCTTCCATAATGTCGCGGCGTCCTGCCCTCACCGCCTGGTTATGCTTTGCCCGGGCTTCCGTGCCAATGACCACTGCCATGTCGTGGATCAACGAATCGTCAAAGGTCGCCGCCAGACCGATCGGTTCGGGAAAAACAGTGGCGGTTCCTGCACGGGCTACTCCATGCAAGGCCTCGCTCCACCAGTCATATGTAGGAACTTGCAATCTGGGAATGGCTCGCGCCTGGTTCACCAGTTGAGTGGCCTTCTCCTCCAGAGTCATCCTTTTGATCAGATCATCGACTCGCGCATCAACCGGCTGCGATGGATCCAAATAGAGTGCTCCAACGGATCCCTGCGCCGCAGCACGGGCAACAATCAGAACAAGAACAAAACCCAACTGCACCATAGTTCGGGTAAGCATTTTTGACATGGAAGATCTCCTCCCGCGACCCGCACGGTCGACCGGCTGGCGGGGGCGCAACAACTATCTTTAAATGAGGTCCGTGAACGATTACGGTCGACCGTCGCTTGTAGCACAGACAAACGTTCCGGTCAAATGCAAAGGGGTTGCAGGAGAGCAGGCGAGCGAGTTTTACTTGGTCGACGACAATTCGTCCGCCGCGAGAACATAGGTCGTCAGTTTGTCCAATTTGATGTTCGAGCGACTGTTAGAAACGACGATCGCCCCGTCGCCTTCGCGCTGGGATTCTACGCCCTTCATTCTGATTCGCTGGTTCGAAGTCGTAGCCGACGGCGTGGTCGGAACCGACGACGCCTGACCCGAGTCACTTCCAGGGAATGGCCGGTACACCTTCGAATCCTCACTCGGGTACTGCCCTTGCCCGCTCCACGTTCTACTCGCTGGTTGCTGTGGACCGTACTGGAGGTCCTGGCCGTTCTGTTCCTGCGCTGGGTAGTACCACGAGGTCAGATAGACCGTCACGGGGGCCGATCCTTGTTTCCACTGCACCGAATCCATTCGAATGGCTAGCCGGGACGGATCGGTTTTCGTCTTTGCCACCGACTCGGTCACTTCCCCGGAAAACATGGCACTCCTCGGGATTACGGTCCCCTCCATTAGAGTAGCAACGGCCAGCTTCGCCTGGACTTTGGTACCCACCGGAGTCTTTCCGGCTGTGATACCTTGCTCCATGATCACAGGGAAGACGAGAGCGCCTGCGGAGATCGGCGGTGCCGCTCCATTCTGGCCGAGCAGGCTGGCGGAGCAGAAAAGGGTCAATAACAGGCAATGGGTTGTGCTAATCCTTGTTGGCATCGGCGTAACTCCTTCGCAAGCGACGAAGCGGTCCGCGTCCGTTTCTAAACCTGTATAGCCTTCTTTTTGAGGTAAAACAAGTGTCGGGCGAAAGTATCCTTTATCCGGCCCGACAGGGTTCCCCAAAGCCACTAAGAAATCGATTTTCTTCTTGACAACGGTTGTAAAGGGGATGTAACAACGTAAACGTTTACGAAAAGCAGGGGGACGTCTTCCCCGCCCATTCCGTGAACATCCTATTTCGGAGGCTGGCAATGAATTCACTCTCGCCCATGTACGCCGGGAGTTGTGGCTTACGCCGCAACCTTGGCCGTCTCGCCTTGATCTCCTTGTTCCTATGTATCTTGGCCGCGTTAGCCACGCCGGCCTTGGCCCAGGAAGCAACCGTCGTCGGCACCGTCACCGATCCGTCAGGGGCCGCGGTTCCAAACGCATCGGTCACTATTACGAACAACGACACCGGGGTGCAGCGTACCCTAACCACGAACGACGACGGTCAGTACGTAGCCCCTGATCTTCACATCGGGTCCTATTCCATCCGCGTCAATGCGTCCGGTTTCAAGGTCGCTGAGCAGCACGGCGTCACCCTGAATGTGGGCGACCGTTCACGTCTGGACTTCAAATTACAAGTAGGCAGCGCTCAGGAACAGGTGACTGTCGAGGCAAATGCCATCGCCGTCCAAACGGACAGCGGCGAAGTTAGCAACGTCATCACCGGCGAGCAGGTGACACAGCTTGCCACCAACGGGCGCAGCTTGTATCAGTTGTTCTCACTGGCGCCGGGAGCTTCAAGCCTGCAGGGATCCAGAGTTGGCTTTACGCCCGTCAGCGGCGATAGCACGGTAAGCATCAACGGTGAACGTGCTGGCCACAACCTGCAACTCATTGACGGCGGCGAGAACCTGGACCGCGGCGGCAGCAGCGGCAGCGTCATGCCCTCAATCGACTCGATCGCCGAGTTCCGCAACATGACTTCGAACTACAGTGCGGAGTATGGTTTAGCAACGGCTGCTCAGATCAGCACTGTCATCAAGTCGGGAACGAAGCAATTCCACGGTGAAGCTTGGGAGTTCTTCCGCAACGACGCTCTCAATTCCCGCAACTACTTTCTGCAAAGCGTTCCGCACCTCCGCTACAACATTTACGGCTTCAACCTCGGCGGACAAGTGCCGATCGCGAAGAGCCATCCGACTTTCTTCTTCTTCAATATGGAGTGGCGAAAAGAGGTTGATGGCGGAAGTCTGAACGTTCCCGTTCCGCTGGCAAATTCATACCCAGACGCAGTTCCGGGAGTAGCTGGCGCGGTAATCCCAGACAGCTATAACGGCAAGACGATTAACGCGGTGGTGCCGGGCAATATTGCGAACTTCGCTTCTGGATGCGATGCGGCGACCCGGGCGTCTCTGGTTCCGGGCGGTGCGTTCCCGAGCATCGGTGGCGCGGCTCACGTGATTCCCGACTGCGTCATCTCGGCCAACGCAAAATCATTATTGGTGGCCGGCGGCAAGTACGGTGGGATCTTCCCGACGCCCACTAATGGCGTTAACTTCGTGGGTGGCAACAACTCTCCCACCGACCTGCGGGAAGAGATCGCCCGAGTCGATCACCAGTTCTCGAACAAGCTTTCCGTGTTTGGACACTGGATCTCCGAGCAGATCTCACAGACCTACGGCACCACGCAGTGGAGCGGCGATAATATGCCCTCGATCGCCGATACGTTCGGCAACCCCTCGTACAGCGCCGTCGTTCACGCAACATACGTGATCAGCCCAACCCTACTGAACGAGACTGCCTTCAATTACAATGGCAACCGGATCAACATTATTCCGACCGGTCTGGTGACAGCTCCGAGCGACTTTACCTTCAACCGGCTCTTCACCGGACCCAACGCGAGCACCCGTATCCCCTCCATCCAGCTGGCGGGCGTTACGGGCAGCAATTACACCGCTAATTGGACACCCTGGACCAACAAGGCTGACGACTACCAGTTCCGCGATGACGTATCCTGGACCAAAGGAGCGCACCAACTGAAGTTCGGCTTCAGCTGGGCCATTTACAAGAAAGTCCAAGACGCATTCGCGAATACTCAAGGCAACTTCAAATTTGATGGTTCGTTCACCAATCCGGGGTGTGCGTCATCAAACACCGTTTCCTGCGGATACGATTTTGGCGACTATCTGATGGGGGCGGCTCAACAGTACACCGAGGATGGCGTGAAGATCAGCGGCAAATGGAACAACATTTCGCCGGCGCTTTACGTTCAGGACAACTGGCGCGTGAACAACCGGTTGACCGTGAATCTCGGGTTGCGGTGGGACGGAATTCCGCATACCTACGAAGCGGGCCATCTATCGTCCAACTTCTATCCGAATCTGTACGATTTCAGCAAGCAGGCAACCTTTGACACGAACGGAAACATTTGTAGCGTCAACTCGCCTGCTGGAAGCTGTCCTGGTGGCCCGAGCCCAGGGTTGGTCACGAGCACCAATCCAGCTCTTGGCGGATATCAGTTCTACCTCAACGGCATCGGCACTGGGGGTGTAAACGGTATTCCCAAGGGTTTG
>DASRRV010000263.1:0-1829 GCA_035695545.1 Candidatus Sulfotelmatobacter sp.
GTAAAGCGGAGGCCGTCTCCGCTATACTTAGATTATCGGAGAGTGTCTCCGGTTGCAAGATTTTTAGACTTTAACGATGGCCCACAAACGTACATATCCCGCCCCGCGGAAGCCGCACCCAGGGGCACGGCGAAAGCCACGCGCAGATGCGCAGCGGAACCGCGAGCGCATTCTGGAAATGGCCAAGCAGGCGTTCACGCGGTCGGGCGCCGACGCCAGTCTCGACGACATTTCCACACAAGCAGGCGTTGGAGCGGGCACGTTATATCGGCACTTCCCGACGCGGGACGCGCTGCTGGAGGCGGTTTATAAGACCGAAGTACAGAAGCTCGCAGCGGCGGAAAAGAAGTTTGCGGCGGAGAAGACCCCGATTGAGGCGCTGCGGGCGTGGATGCTGCTGTTCGTCGATTACATAGCGACGAAGAAAATCATCGCGCCGGCGCTGAACGCCGCGGTGGGTGGCACGTCGAAGGTGATCGAAGCTTCCCACGAACCGGTCCAGGGAGCGATGCGCGCATTGGTGGAGCGGGCGGTCAAGAGCGGCCAGATGCGCAAGGATGTAAATGCTGTCGATCTGCTGAAGGCTTTGATCGGGGTCGCGTACATGTCGGCTACGCCGGACTGGCAGGAAAGCGCGAGGAGACTGGTTGATATTTTGATTAGCGGGTCGCGACCCGTTAGATAGCTCAGTCCCGCCGTAACTGCCGAGCATGCCCTGTGCTTGACACGGGCGAGGGTTCGGTATCAAATGGCGCCGCGTTCGGGCCTGCCTTGCACAAGAACAACTAAAAAGAGGAGATTGCATGAAGCGAATCACTTCGTGGTGCGTTTTGTTGTTGTTGGCGACGGCGACGTGGTCACTGGCTCAGACAGGGGCGGGGGAAAAAGCGGTCACCGATCTCGAGAAGCAATGGCTGAAAGGGCAGCAGACTAACAATGTGGCGCTGATCGAGCCGCTACTCGCCGACGGTTTTGTGAACACGGATTCTGAAGGCAAGTTTGCAGACCGTGCAGAAATGATCGCTCAGGCGAAAGCCACCAAGTACACGAGCGTCGATTACGGTGACCTGAAGGTGAAGATCTTCGGCAGCACCGGGGTTGCGACAGGGACGTTCCGGGGCACAGGCACCGATTCATCCGGCAAGCCTTTGGACGCCAAAGAGCGCTTCACCGACACCTGGACGAAGATGGCGAACGGGAAATGGCAGTGCGTGGCGAGTCACCAATCGCCGATCAAGTAGCAGGCATGCAAAAGAACGCCGCATAGATAAGCAACTCGATTCTAGCGGGCGATCACGGTGGCGGTGCCGTTGTCGAATTCGAGGACGCTTCCGGGAGAGTTGTGTTCTCGCCTCACGTAGCCCATGCCGATGGCAGTGCCGGCTGACGGCGAGAACCCGGCGCTCGTTACGTAGCCTACATCTGCTCCGTCGGCGCGGAGCTTTGTTCCTCCCGTCGGCGTCTCTTGCGTTGAAAAATTGAGTTGAGTGCGCCGGCGGTTGACGTGGCCGCGCGAGCGGACGCGCTCGACAATCTCCTGCCCGGTATAGCAGCCCTTGCTAAAGCTGATATGCGTGCTTTCGACGGCGGCTTCGTGTGGAATTACCGCGTCATTGAAATCGATCGGGAACCACGGAATACCAGCTTCCAGCCGCAATGCATTCAAAGCCTGCATACCAATCGGGTGTCCGTGTTGCGCGTTAACGGCGGTGTGAAGATTCTGCCAGATGATTTCGAGTTTCTCGCGCGGTGCGATGATCTCCGCGCCTGGCAGGCCGAAGTGCGAGTGGCGGATGAGATGGCAGGGAACTGCGTCAACGGCGACATCC
>DASRRV010000264.1:0-101475 GCA_035695545.1 Candidatus Sulfotelmatobacter sp.
AAGGCGAAAAGGCCTACGAAACCCGCTATCGCCAGCAGCGCATCGGACGCTTGGCGGCCACAGCCAAACAACTCGGCTATGAGCTGGCTCCCATAAATCCTTGAACCGCACAACAAATGAGGAGAAGTCACAGATCAGAAAGCAGATCATCGTCAAGGCGGAGGCGGTACGCGAAAGGACCGCTGAAAACCGCACAAGTCCTTTGTAATCAAGATTTTGACTTCTAAGTCCTAGCGGCTCAAGATTTTGCAGACCATTCTTGCAAACCCCGCGCCAGTCAAGCGTTTTCAAGAGGGTGGGGGGGAGGGGGTATACCCCCGAATGCCGCTTTTTCCAAAATGGAATGGTTTAGTGGTGCGGAAAAGGCATTCAGCACAACATTTTTTTGGGGAGATATCCACAGATTGAGATCCCGACTTTTCGACCGCCTGCTTTGATGCCGACGCGGCTTTTGAAGGAGGCGCGGAGGTTTTGAGATACTGCTGAATTCAATGGCCTACGACGCAATTCTGGTGGTCTCTTTCGGCGGTCCGGAATCTCCCGACGATGTGATCCCTTTTCTGGAAAACGTGCTGCGCGGACGAAATGTTCCACCCGAAAGGATGCTCGCCGTTGCCGAACACTACTACCACTTTGGCGGAAAGAGTCCCCTCAATCAGCAGACACGCGAACTCATTGCGGCGATCGAGCGCGAGCTCGCCCAACATGGGCCGAAGTTGCCTGTCTATTGGGGCAATCGCAACTGGCATCCAATGCTGCCCGACACTCTCCGCCAAATGAAGCAGGATGGTGTTCGGCGCGCGCTGGCCTTCGTAACCTCCGCCTACAGTTCTTATTCCGGATGTCGCCAGTACCGCGAAGACATCATCCGTGCGCAAGGGGAAGTCGGCGCGGGAGCGCCTGAGATCGACAAGCTGCGCGCGTTCTTCAACCATCCCGGATTCATCGCCGCGACCGAAGAGCGCTTGCGTGACGCTCTGAAGCAGATTCCCGAGAACGTGCGGCAGAATGTTCAACTGGTTTACATCGCGCACAGCATTCCTGTTTCGATGGCGAATTCGAGCGACTACGTCCACCAACTGAAAGAAGTGCAGAAGCTGGTCTCGGAGAGATTGGGCGTGACGAACGACGCGCTGGTCTACCAGAGCCGCAGCGGTGCTCCAGGACAGCCTTGGCTCGAGCCCGACATTCTCGACTACTTGCGTGAAGTGAAGGCGCGCAATCTGGCCAGCGCCGTCGTACTTGCGCCGATCAGTTTCATTTCCGATCACATGGAAGTGCTCTACGACCTCGACATCGAAGCGCAGCAACTCTGCGATTCGCTCTCGCTGCCGACGGCGCGCGCGAAGACCGTTGGCGTGCATCCCAAGTTCATCGCAATGATCCGCGAATTGATTCTCGAGCGCACCAGTCCCGGAGTTGAGAGGCGCGGGTTGGGATCGCTAGGTCCGCGACACGATGTATGCGCCGACGACTGTTGTCCCGCGCCTCAGCGCCCCAGCCGACCGACGGTTGGCCCAGGAATGCCGAACAATAAATAATAGGCGAAGTAAAGAGCGAGAGCTCAGCTCTAACGAGCTGTAGTGGGTACTTTGGTCGGTTCGTAGTCCGTGGCCTTGGGACGGCCTTCGACCAGGTGCATGGTATTGAGGATTGTCTGGATGACGGGTTCATTGCCGACCGCAGTGTTGAGCATCAGATGGTAGAGAGATCGCGTGGGCCAGTCGGCGTCAAAATAATGTTTGATGTAGGCGGCGCGCTCGCGATCGACGGAGTCGACCAGATCTTCCGCTTCTTCCCGGGTGTTTCCATCGGCGATCGTGCGGCGAATTTTTTCGGCGCGCGGCGCGTAAAGAAAAACATGGAACGTGTCGGGATTCTCGCGTAAGAAATACGGAGCGCCGCGGCCCACGACCACAGCGTTGCCCTCCCGCGCAATCTTGGCCGCGATCTCCTGCATCATCGCCATCATGCAATCCATATCGAAGACCTGACTGCCGAGAGCTGCGGAATTGCGCTCGTAACTGCCGCGCCAGAAAGCTTTGGCTAGGCGGTGAAAGCGGCTGTCCATACGCTCGTCGCAGCGCCTCACTGCGGAAGAATCGACGTTGGCCAGTCGGGCAATCTCTTCGGTAATCAGACGATCCCAGAGCTTCCAGCCCAGGTGCTCGGCCAGTTGAGCGGCGATTGTTCCGCCGCCGCAGCCATATTCGCGCTCGATCGTGATGATGCGAAACATGGGAAATCAGCTGCTAACCGCTAACTTTTAGCTCCTAGCAAAAAACGCTCTTGGGTGGCTAGAAGCCAGGAGCTAGACGCTGCCAACTGCATTTTAGTGTACTGCGATTCCGCCGCCCGGTTTTGATTTTTTCATCAGAAACACCATGGGAACCATCACCAGAATCGCGACGCCGAGAAACCAGAAGCAATCGATATAAGCCTGCATTGTCGCCTGGCGCGCTACGGTTCCCTGGATCAGCGCGTACGCTTGCCGTGTTGCGCCCGACGCGCTCGCGCCGTGTGCCCGTAGCGCACCTGATGCGCCTTGGATCATCGATTGCAACGCCGGGTTTGTCGGACTCAAGTGACTGGCTAACATCGTCAAGTGCACTTGCGTGCGCCGATCGAGCAAAGTGGTGACGACGGAAATGCCCACACTTCCCCCAATATTGCGCGCGAGATTCATCAGGCCGGACGCTGCGTTGTTCTTGTCGCGCGGCAGGAACGCGTACGCAGCAGTGTTGATCGGAACAAACAGGAACGCCATGCCGGCCGCTTGGATCACACGCGCCCTCGCCACCGTATGGAAATCAATGTCCAGATCAAAACTCGTCATGTGAAAGAGCGAATACGAGAGGATGAGGAGACCGCATAAAAGAAGCCATCGCGGCGTATAGCGCGAGAGCAGAAATCCCACGAGCGGCAGCAAGAGAATGATCATGAAGCCGCCTGGCATCAGAGCCAGGCCCGCGTCTTTCGCCGTGTATCCCAGCAGAGTCTGCGAGAACAGAGGCAGCAGCAAAGTGCTGCCCAGCAGGGCGAAGCCCAGCATGAACATCAGCAGATTTGAGACTCCGAACGTTCGATCGCGGAACAGATGCAGATCGATAATCGGATCTTTGTGCGTCCATTCCCAGAAGATGACGAAGATCAGTGCCGCCGCTGCAATCAGCGAAAGCGTGACTATAAAGTTCGACTCGAACCAATCTTCGCGCTGGCCCTTGTCGAGGACGATCTGCAGGGCTCCGAGCCCAAGAGCGACGAACCCCAACCCGACGTAGTCAATACGAGTTTCGCTCAGCTTACGGCGCTTGAAATACGGCGGATCTTGAATAAGCCGCGAGGTGAGCAATATGGAAAGAATGCCGACGGGAATATTAATGAAGAAAATCCAGCGCCAGGTAAAGTTGTCGGTAATCCAACCGCCCAGAGTCGGTCCAATCGCGGGAGCCGTAACGACAGCCATGCCATAGACGGCAAAGGCCATGCCACGTTTTGCCGGCGGAAAGGTGTCGGCAAGAATCGCTTGTTCGCTGGGCTGCAAGCCGCCGCCGCCAGCGCCCTGCAGAATCCGGCAGATGATGAGCGTAGCTAGATTCGGGGCGAGTCCGCACATGAACGAACTCACCGTGAACAGGGCCACGCAGCCCATGTAGAAATTCTTACGGCCAATGATGGACGACAGCCAGCCACTCAAAGGCAGCACGATTGCATTGGAGACAAGGTAAGACGTCAGGATCCAGGTACTCTCGTCTTGCCCCGCGGAGAGGCTGCCTGCGATGTGCGGCAGGGCAACGTTGGCGATGGAAGTGTCGAGCACTTCCATGAACGTCGCCAGCGTGACCGCCAGGGCGATAATCCACGGATTGACCGCGGGACGCCAGGCCTCGGCGTTATCCAGAGTGGCAGTTGCCGCGCTCATTACCGGATCCAGACCTTTGGGAAGACGGACAGTCCGGGACGCAGCTGGTGGTCTTTGTTCGCGCCGGGATCGAGCACGATCTTGACCGGGATGCGCTGCACTACCTTCACGTAATTTCCCGTTGCGTTCTCCGGAGGCAGCAGGCTGAAGCGCGCGCCGCTGGCTCCGGCGATGCTATCCACCTTGCCTTTGTAGGTTCTGCCATTGGCATCGACTTCAATGTCAACGCGCTGGTCGACTTTCATTTCGCGCAACTGTGTTTCTTTGAAGTTGGCGGTGATCCAGACATCATCCAGATTGATCACCTTCATTAACTCCTGGCCGGGAGCGACGTTTTGTCCGACCTCCACGGTGCGATTGCTGACGATGCCGCCGACGGGCGCAACGATTTTGGTGTACTGAAGGTTCAGCTGCGCCTGATCCAAGTCGGCCTTCTTGCGTTGCGCTTCCGCGAGCGCGGACGTGGCTTTGGCGCGCGTGATCTGCATTTGCTTGGGCGCGGTTTTGGCGTAGTTCCAATTCGCCTGTGCCTGGACGAGCCTGCCCTGAGCCTGCGTAACCTGCTGTTGCGCCGCATCGGCGCTGGCGCGTGCCGCTTCGACGCCCGCCGCGCTGGCTTTGGCTGCCGCAGTGGCGGTGTCGTATTGCTGCTGCGAGATCTCCTGCTTGTCGACCAACTGCTTGTAGCGGACCAGATCGTTCTGCGCTTTCACATTGTTGGCATCGGCCTGCTGCAGTTGAGCCTTCGCCGCTTCGAACTGCTGCTTCGCGACCTGGATTCCAGCGCGAGCGCTGTTGACATCGGCTTCGGTCGCCGAGACCTGGCTGTTCGTATTGACCGACGTGATCGGGACGTTTACTCCGGCCGCGACAGCGGCCGCCTGCGCATCTTCAAAGTCTGCCTTGGCCCGTTCATAAGCAACCTGGTAATCCGCTGGATCGATTTCCACCAGGACCGTCCCAGCCTGCACGTATTGGTTGTCCTCGACGTTGAGCTTGACGACGTGACCCGAGATGCGGGCGCTGACGGAATTGACGTGACCGTCGACCTGGGCGTCGTCGGTCGATTCGTAACTGGTCACGTAGCGGTAGACAAAGAATCCCACGACAAGCAGAACGAGAACAGCAATCGATACTCCGATGCGAAAGCCGGAACTCTGCGTACGCGAAGGCCGCGTATGAAAATCCTGCTCGGTAGCAGGCAAAGGCTTGGTGCTGGTATCGGGCCGGCTGGCTTCGGCAGGCGGGCTTTGAGTGGTTTGTGCCATACGCTATTAATTGCCTTTCAAATATCGTTTGACGCCGTCTTCCGCGTCGCCAATGGAATAAGCGAGCTCCACCTTGGCCAGATTATGAGCATACAAGCTTTGGATGTAACTCTCGTGAGCGCCGGCCAGAGCTTCCTGGGCCTGCACGACTTCCAGGTTGTCGGCCACGCCGGCTGTGAAGCGATCTTGCGACTGAACGAGCGCCTGTTCCGCCAGATCCACCGAACTGCGGGCGACTTCCACCTGTTCTGCCGCGGCATTCAGATCGAGCAGCGCGCTGCGGACTTCGTAGTCGATGCGGCCGCGGAGATCACCGAGTTGCGATCGCGCCTGCTTCAATCTGGCATCGGCCTCCAGCACATCAGCGTGAACACGGTTGCCGGCAAAGATGGGAATGTTGATGCCTCCATTGACTTGCCAGGTGCCGTTCGATTGCGAAGGGTTGACGCCGATGTCGCCCAGATTCGCATTCAAATCAAGCGACGGATATCGTCCTGCGGCGGCGGCCTTTCGCGAAAGTTCCGCCGCCCGCAGGTGCGCCTCAGCTGCCTGATAATCCGCGCGCGAGGCATAGGCGCGTTGCAAATATCCCTCCAGAGGCGAGGGCGTTAACGACTGATAAGGCGCCTTCTCCGTGAGTACAAACTCCTGCCCCATCGCTAGCCCGATAATCCGTGCGAAACTCAGTTTCTCTTTGGCGAGTTCGTTGCGGGCCGCAATGAGCTGTTGCTGCCGCGTCCTCAGTTCAACCTGAGATCGCAGCGTATCAAGGGCAGGAATTAGTCCAGCCTTTTGCTGATCTGCCGCCTTATCGTAGAGTGCCTGCGCGTTCTTGACTTGGGCTTCAGCCGTTTCCACGCGAGCTGCCGCAGCAATGGCCTGCAGATAGGAGTTGCCCACGGCAAGCACAACCACTTCACGCGCATCCTTGTAATTCAGCTGAGCAGCTTTCAAGCTCTCCGTTGCCGACCGCTCGTTCTCCAGGTTCCTGAAATTGAAGAGCGACTGGCTGAGATACGCCCGCGCGTCGAAATAGTTGAAGGTCGGAACCAACCGCGGAAGATTGGACGTATTGGCGCCGGGCGCAGCCAGAGCCGGAAACAGCTTGTTGAACCCCAGCGCCGCGAGACTCTGGGTTTGCACATCCTCCTGAATCCTTGCGCCGATGTTGGGCAAAAGCTCGCTGAGTTCCTTCCATCGCTCACCGCGGGCCGCCTGGGTCTGATCGCTCGCCAGTAGCAGGCCAAGGTTGTTGCGCAGGCCGCGATCAATCGCGTCCTTGAAATCAATTTGCAGAACTTCGGGGGTCGCCTTGCTTTCGGGTTCGCTGCCCTGAAAGGGGCTCTGACTGCCAGGGAGCGAAATAGTCGGAGTGTTAGGTGATCCTCCCTGAGCCACCATCAGCGGGGCTGTCAGTAAAAACAATGCAAAAAACGAAATTAATATTGGGGAGACCTTCAATGGGCACCGCATCCTTGATTGCGGAAACGTCCTTGGCACGTAACTGGAGACCCCGGACGCCGTTCTGGTTTCACAGCTTAAATTGTGACTTTTGATTCGTTTGCAGCCGCTCGCGATGCAAGATTTTGACCCGCCTTGTGAAGCGACTTTGAATCTTATTCCCCTAATCGATTGTCGGGCAAGCACACGGGCGCCGGATTAGACCCTCTTAACAACTGAAAAGCCCACATCTAAAGTTCAATAACCTCCGTACTTTGCCCTGATGCGCACGGCCCGATACTCTGAAATGGAAAGGGAACGTCCGTGCGGAAAGTTGCCACATCCGTCTTTCTTGCTGTCCTCTCATTGGTCCAACTGCAGGCGCAGAGTGCTTCTATTCCGTCAACTACGGAGCGCAAGGTGAGTACGCGCGTTGCTCCCGTCTATCCCGAACTCGCGAGGAAGATGCGGATCCAGGGAACGGTGAAGGTGGAAGCGGTAGTGCGGCCCAATGGCACCGTCAAGTCCACGCGAATCCTGGGAGGAAACCCGGTTCTGATCGAGGCCGCCTCCGACGCAGTCATGAAATGGAAGTTTCAGACGGCGCCCGGCGAAACCACTGAAGTAGTCCAACTTACATTTGAAAAAGAGTGAGACCACGCAACCCTCCGAGAAATCCAGCGAATAACTTAGGAACGGGCAGGCATGTCGTCGCAACCGGGAAAAGCTCTGAATCGCAGCACTGAGCGGCGTCAGCGGCGCCATCCGCGCTATCGATCCGAGTTTCCCGTCACGGTAACCGTGTTCTCCGGTCAGGATCATCAGCACCTCGACGCTCATTGCCGGGACTTGTCGGAAGGTGGAATGGGCGTACTGATTGCCGCGGAATTGAATCTGGGGGAAGTTGCGTCGCTGGCCTTTTCTATTCCGGGCGTACCGAAGGCTTGGGATGTGCGGGCTGTCCTGCGCTATCGCCGCGGATATCACTACGGGTTCGAATTTCTTTCGCTGTCGGACGAGCGCGGCAAGACCCTTGCGGCCTACGTAACGAGTCTGGAGCGTCTGGATTCCGATTGGGATCAAGGATCCGCCCGCGGGCGAACACGGGGAACCGAAACCAGGTGACTTAGGTCATCTTGAACACAGGTGACCTTCAGTTCAACCTAGATAAGCGTCATAGATTTAAGAACGGAAGACGTCCATCGCAAATGAGTGCGGCAACGGGAACTGACTGGACCAAGATATTGTCTGATCCGGACCTAGTCCGGCACGTAGGCAAACTGCTTCAGGCCTACCGCGAAGCTCCGCCCGAGAAGCGCGAGTCGGCACTGCTCACGGCCATGCGCGAAATCAAGGCGGGAGCCGCGGCTACGGGCAAGCAGGCGGCTGGCAAATCCGCTGCGGCGAACAACGCGCCTCAGCCTCAGCCAGTCCCAACTCCAGCGTCGGCAACGCCTCCGTTTGAACCCGATTTGTTCAGCCCGAACTGGGGGAGCGATCGGCGGCGTCACCCGCGCATCAAGTGTTTCGTCGCGGTGGAATTGCGCGTCGACAACGAACCTACACCGATTTGGGGCAACCTCTCGAACACCAGCGTTGGCGGATGTCTGGTCGAAACAGCAAGCCCGGTCAAACCCGGCGCCGAGGTGGAAATTGGACTCTGGCTGGCCAACGGAAAGATCTGGGTGAAAGGCTTCGCGTTGAGCGGAGTGGTCACTCGCAGCGGCCCCGCGACGGGAGTCCGCGTCCGTTTCGACGGGATGGTCCCGACGGAGCGCGACAGCCTGCGACAGTTCCTCAAGTTCGTGCAGGAAACCACGCGCGAATCGCACAGCGAGAGCAGCTACCTGCAACTGCTGAAATAAAGCAAATCCTGTATTTTCTACCAGTTTTTCACCGCAGCTCAATCCACGCATGCGCGGAAATTGATACACTTTCTGCGTCTTGAACCCTTTGCGAAATCGGAAGCTCTAATTAATTTTGGGCTGGTCGCGCGCTGGGAAAACTCCCGGCGGGAGGAGCGGAGTGGCATGGTAGCCAGTGAACAAGTTTTGGTCACAGGGCAGCAACTGGATACGCTGTGCGTGAACACGATTCGAACCCTGGCGATTGACGCCGTGCAGCAGGCGAACTCCGGCCATCCGGGCGCTCCCATGGGGCTGGCGCCAGTCACGTATTGCCTGTGGCAGGAGTTCCTGCGCTACGATCCCGCGGATCCGACCTGGCTCAACCGCGACCGCTTCGTGCTGTCGAACGGACACGCTTCGATGCTGCTCTACGCGATGCTGCATCTGGCGGAAGTGCGGCAGGTCGGGGCGGATGGCAAGGTGGCAAAGGAACTTGCGGTTCCGATGGAAGAGATCAAGCGCTTCCGCCAGTTGGGGAGCCGGACGCCGGGACATCCTGAGTCGCACCTGACTTCGGGAATCGAAACCACGACTGGACCGCTGGGCCAGGGCGTTGGCAACAGCGTGGGAATGGCCATTGCCGCGAAGTGGCAGGCAGCGAACTTCAATCGTCCGGGCTTCGAGATCTTCGACTACAACGTGTATGCGATGTGCAGCGACGGTGATCTGATGGAAGGGATCGGCGGCGAGGCTGCGTCGCTCGCCGGGCATCTGAGACTCTCCAATCTCTGCTGGATGTACGACAACAATTCCATCACTCTCGATGGTCCGGCGAGTTGGTCGTTCAGCGAGGATGTCGCGACGCGCTTTGTAGGATATGGCTGGAACGTGACGCGTGTGGCCGATGCCAACGATCTGGAGATGCTGGCGCGGGCGTTCGAGACGTTCCACAAGACGACGGACCGTCCCACGCTGATTATTGTCGACAGCCACATTGGCTATGGATCGCCGCACAAGCAGGACAGCAACGCCGCTCACGGCGAGCCGTTGGGAGAAGAGGAAGTAAAGCTGGTTAAGAAGTTCTACGGCTGGCCTGTAGATGCAAAGTTCCTGGTGCCAGATGGTGTGCGGGAGCACTTCCGCGAAGGCATCGGGAAACGCGGGCACGATCTGCACGCCCAGTGGGCGGAACTCTTCTCGGCGTACTCGCAGAAGTATCCGGAACTGGCGGAGCAGCTACGCTGCATGCAGCATCGCGAGTTGCCTGCCGGGTGGGATAAGAACCTGCCGACTTTTCCTGCGGATGCGAAGGGTGTCGCGACCCGCGAGAGTGGCGGCAAGGTGCTCAATGCACTCGCGCAGAATATTCCGTGGCTCATTGGCGGATCGGCTGACCTGGCAACGTCGAACAAGACAACTTTGAAGTTCGCGGGCGCGGGGGAGTTTCAGGCTGACACTCCGGGCGGACGCAATCTGCATTTTGGCGTGCGCGAGCATGTGATGGCCGCCAGCGTGAACGGCATGATCGTGTCGGGCGTTCGAGCCTTCGGCGCGACGTTCTTTAACTTCAGCGATTACATGCGGGCCAGCATCCGGCTGTCGGCACTGATGGAGATTCCTTCCATCTTCGTGTTTACGCATGACTCGATCGGCGTTGGCGAAGACGGGCCTACGCACCAGCCGATCGAACAACTGGCATCGTTGCGAGCTATGCCGAATCTGATTGTGCTGCGTCCCGGCGACGCGAATGAAGTGACCGAAGCCTGGAGGGTGATTGCGCAGCTCAAGCATTCGCCGGCGGCCCTGGTGCTAACCCGGCAGAATCTCCCGACGCTCGATCGCACGAAGTATGCCGCGGCTTCCGGCGTGGCAAAGGGCGCCTACGTGCTGGCCGATGCCCCGGGTGGAAAGCCTGACGTGATTTTGATTGGAACCGGCAGCGAACTATCCTTGTGCGTCGACGCCTACGAGAAACTGAAAACCGAGGGCATCAAGGCGCGGGTGGTCAGCATGCCATCCCAGGAAGTTTTCGAGCAGCAGGATGCGGCTTACAAAGAGAGCGTTCTGCCCTCGGATGTAACTGCGCGCGTTTCGGTTGAGATGGCGGCGACCTTCGGCTGGCAGCGTTATACCGGTCTCAAGGGCCGCAACATCGGCATGCACCGCTTCGGAGCATCGGCGCCGCTGAAAGATCTGTTGAAGTTCTTTGGGTTCACCGTGGATACCGTCGTGGCGGAAGCGCGCGCGGCGATGTCATAGCCAGCAATCTGAGACGTAACTTGTTACGTCTTCTTTCCACGTGCAAGCGAGACGTAGCCAGCTACGTCTCTATCAATGGGGATCGTAGGAGGCCTACATGCAACCAACTGGAGTACTGGAAACCTCGAAAGCGACGAAAAATCCGCTGAAAGAATTGCTCAACTATGGTCAGTCGATGTGGCTCGACTACATCCGGCGCGATCTGTTCACCACCGGAAAGCTCAAGCAACTGATTACCGAAGACGGATTGCGGGGAATGACGTCGAACCCGGCGATCTTCGAAAAGGCCATCGCCGATAGTTCACTGTATGACGATATGTTGAAGTCGCTGGCCTCGCGCAGCGATCTCGACACAACTGCCCGCTTCGAACAGCTTGCCATTCGCGACATTCAGGATGCGGCCGACGCGCTGCGGCCGGTGTACGACGAGTCGAAGGCTCGCGACGGATACGTCAGCCTGGAAGTGTCGCCGTATCTGGCGCGCAAGACACAGGAGACGATCGACGAAGCGCGTCGCCTCTGGAAGGCCGTTCAGCGCGAGAACGTGATGATTAAGGTTCCGGGCACGGCCGAGGGGCTGCCCGCTATCCGGCAGTTGATCGGCGAAGGCCTCAACATCAATATCACGTTGTTGTTCGCGCAGGATGTCTACGAAAAAGTTGCCGAGGCTTATGTCGCAGGACTCGAAGAATTGGCCGGACGCGGCGGCAGCATCAAACGGATAGCGAGCGTGGCCAGCTTCTTCATCAGCCGCATCGACACGTTGATCGATTCCATGCTGAATGAGAAGCTCAAGACGACGACCGACGCCAGCCAGCAAGCGCTCTTGAAGAGCCTTTTGGGCAGAGTCGCGATTGCCAATGGCAAGCTCACCTATCAAAGCTACCAGCGCATTTTCAGCGGACCGCGCTGGCAGGCGCTGGCCGCCAAAGGGGCGCAGACTCAACGCGTGCTGTGGGCTAGCACCAGCACGAAGAATCCCAACTATCGCGACGTAATCTACATCGAAGAATTGATTGGCGCGGATACCGTCAATACGATGCCTCCGGCGACGATCGATGCCTTCCGCGACCACGGACGTCTGCGAAACGCGCTCACAGAAGATGTGCCCGGAGCAGCCAAAGTTATGGCCGATTTGGCGCGCGCGGGCATTTCGATGAAGGAAGTCACCGACAAGCTGACCAACGACGGCGTCAAGTTGTTCGCCGATGCCTTCGACAAATTGCTCGCAGCGGTGGCGAAAAGCACGCAGCAAAAAAGCTAGATTGGCGCGAGAGCTGGTCGTCGAGGGTAGATCGTCAAAGAATAGGTCGCCGAAGGACCGATTCGGCGGGGGCTTGATCGGCGAAGTATCGACTGCGAAAGGATAGACCCTGTGAGCGGACTGAAGCCTTCCCTTCCGGAAACGCTGGCCACAAAAGTCAATGCCGCGATGGCCGATTGGCAATCGGGCGGCACGATGCAGCGTTTGTGGCAGCGCGATGCCACGCTCTGGAGCGGCGCTGACGAAGCCAATTGGCTCGGCTGGCTTGACATCGTTGACGAACAGATCGCGCAGCAGGACCAACTGCAGAAGATTGCCAAGGAAGTTCAGGCGCGCGGCTTTCAGCATGTGCTGCTGCTCGGGATGGGCGGATCGAGCCTTTGTCCGGAAGTTCTGCGCATGACCTTCGGCAGAATCACGCACTTCCCCACTCTGCATGTACTCGATTCCACCGACCCCGCGCAGGTGAAGGCGTTCGAACACTCGATCGACATTCCCAAGACACTGTTCATCGTTTCCAGCAAGTCCGGCAGCACACTCGAACCGAACATCTTCAAGCAATACTTCTTCAAGCGCGCTGAGCAGGCGGTCGGCGTGACGAAGGTGGGCAGCCAGTTCATCGCGATCACCGATCCGGGATCGAAGATGCAACAGGTGGCGGAAGCCGACCGGTTTCTGCACATTTTCTTCGGGCGCGCCTCGATCGGCGGACGCTATTCCGCGCTCTCGAACTTCGGCATGGTGCCAGCCGCGGTCATGGGACTCGACACCAAGAAGTTCCTCGCCAAGGCGGCAGACATGGTGCGCGCCTGCGGGCCAAGTATTGCTGTCGCAGACAATCCCGGCGCCGCACTTGGCGTTATTCTCGGAACGGCCGCGAACGATGGGCGCGATAAGGTCACGATCATCACTTCACCGGGCATTTCTGATCTCGGAGCATGGCTCGAACAATTGCTCGCCGAGTCGACGGGAAAAATTGGCAAAGGAATCATTCCGGTGGACCGCGAGAATCTGGCTGATCCGGCCATCTACGGCAGCGATCGCGTGTTCGTTTACGTGCGACTCGAGAATGGCGCGGACGCCGATCAAGACGCTAAGGTGGCTGCGATCGAAAAAGCCGGGCATCCCGTCGTTCGCATTCCGATGGCCGACGTCTACGATCTGGGCGCGGAATTTTTCCGTTGGGAAATTGCTACTGCGGTTGCGGGAGCGATCATCGGGATCAATGCCTTCAATCAGCCCGATGTCGAGGCCAGCAAGATTGCGACACGCGCACTAACCACCGAGTATGAGACCAAGGGTTCCCTGCCCGCGGAAAAACCGGTTGTCGACGAGTCCGGCATCAAGCTGTTCACCGACGAGAAAAACGCCGCGGAACTGGCGAAGGCAGCGGGCGATGATCCGACGGTGGCGGGATATCTGAAGGCGCATCTGGCTCGCATCAAAGCCGGCGACTACTTCGCGGTGCTCGGCTACATTCAGATGAATACCGAGCACGAACAGAGTTTGCAGGCTGTGCGCCACGCGGTACGCGACACGAAACATGTGGCAACCTGCCTGGGATTCGGTCCGCGTTTCTTGCACTCGACCGGACAGGCCTACAAAGGTGGTCCGAATTCGGGAGTGTTTCTGCAGGTGACTTGCGATGATCCCGTCGAACTTCAGGTTCCGGCGCAAAAATACACGTTTGGAGTGGTCAAGGCGGCGCAGGCTCGTGGAGACTTCCAGGTGTTGGCGGATCGTGGACGGCGGGCCTTGCGGGTACATCTGGGCAGCAATTTGAAAGCGGGACTGGCGGCTTTACAAGCAGCCGTGCAGAAAGCTCTCTAACATTTCTTGTGGGTATGACAGCGCGGGCGAGACGCCCTCGCGATAGCCGGCGGGACGCCGGCGCTACGTTCTGGCAACGTTTTAGCTGCGACACTGAGGAGCAACGCAATGCAATTGGGAATGGTAGGTCTGGGGCGCATGGGCGCCAACATGACGCGACGCCTGATGCGCGATGGACATCAACTTGTCGTGTCTGATCTCAGCGCTGATGCCGTCAAAGGGCTAGCCGGCGAAGGCGCTACCGGTTCTTCGTCATTAGAAGACCTGATCGCTAAGCTCACGCCTCCGCGCGCCGTGTGGATTATGGTTCCCGCCGGCGGTCCGACCGAGGCCACGGTGCAGAAACTCGCCGCACAAATGCAGAAGGGCGACGCCATCATCGACGGCGGCAACTCCTATTTCAAAGACGATGTGCGCCGCGCAAACGAACTCAAAGCCAAAGGCATTCACTACATCGACGTGGGAACCAGCGGCGGCGTTTGGGGTCTGGACCGTGGGTATTGCATGATGATCGGCGGTCCGGACGAAGCGGTGCAGCGGCTCGATCCGATTTTCAAGACGCTCGCGCCGGGAAAAGGTGACATTCCGAAGACTCCAGGGCGAGAAAAACTCGGCGGGACGGCCGAAGAAGGCTACATGCACTGCGGGCCCTCGGGCTCGGGACATTTCGTGAAGATGGTGCACAACGGCATTGAGTACGGCATCATGCAGGCCTACGCGGAAGGCTTCGACATCTTCAAGAACGCGACCAGCAAAGAGCTGCCCGAAAACATACGCTACGACCTGAACCTGCCGGACATTGCCGAGGTGTGGCGGCGCGGCAGCGTGGTCAGTTCCTGGCTGCTCGATCTGACGGCGATGGCGTTGACAGAGAATCCGACGCTTTCCGAATACGAAGGGTTTGTGCAGGATTCGGGCGAAGGACGCTGGACGATTCAGGCGGCAATCGAAGAAGCGGTCCCTGCGGACGTTCTGACCGCAGCGTTGTATGTGCGCTTCCGCTCGCGACAGGAACATACCTTCGCGGAGAAGATGCTTTCCGCAATGCGCCAGAAATTCGGCGGGCACGTCGAAACGGGCGCAGCGAAACCTGCCGTGGCACAATCGGCCGCAGCAAAGAAGACTGCTCCGGCTGTGGTCAAGAAACCGATGGCTCCGCGCCGGGGCGTACAAAAAGTGCGGAGTAGGAGTTCCAGCGCGCGCTGATTGGCGCTGCTGGCTAACACCGGTTAACCATTATCTAGAGGACTCATTCATGGCTGACATAGCGGAACAACCGGCGGTCGCTCCGCCGCGCATCGGCAAGCAGGGTGACCCGTGCGTGATGGTGATTTTCGGCGCTGCCGGCGATCTCACGGGGCGCATGCTGATTCCAGCACTCTACAATCTAGCGCGGGCGGGACTGCTCTCGCGCGAGTTCGCGGTAGTGGGCGTGGCGCGAGCGCAGATGTCGACCGACGATTTTCGGAAGCGGGTTCACGACGACGTAAAGGCGTATTGCGGCGACTGCATCGAGAACGATCTCTGGGAATGGTTCATGCGCCGTTTCTATTACTTCACCGGAGATTTCAGCGACGCTAAACTCTACCCGCAACTGAAAGACTTCCTGATCAAGATCGATCAGGAACACTCGGCTCACGAGAACTTCTTCTACTACCTCGCGACCGCACCCAGTTTCTTCGGACCTATCGTCGAGCAACTCTCCGCCACAGGACTAATGGAGCAGAACAATGGTCATTGGCGGCGGGTGGTCATCGAGAAACCCTTTGGGCACGATCTGGAGTCCGCGAAGGCGTTGAACCAGCAACTGCTCAAAGAGGCCGACGAAACCCAGATCTATCGCATCGACCACTACCTGGGCAAAGAAACCGTTCAGAACATTATGGCGTTTCGCTTCGCCAACGGAATCTTTGAGCCCGTATGGAACCGCCGCTACATCGACCACATTCAGATTTCCGTAGCGGAGACGGTCGGCGTGGAGGGGCGCGGAAGTTATTTCGATCATGCCGGTTCGCTGCGCGACATGGTGCCGAATCACATCATGCAGCTCATTAGTCTCACCGCGATGGAGCCGCCGATTTCCTTCGACGCCAATGCGGTGCGTGACGAGCAGGCCAAGATCCTGCACGCCATCCAGCCGATGAGCGACGAGGACGTCCTAAGCCGCACCGTGCGCGGACAGTATGGCGACGGAACCGAAGACGGCAAACGGGTGACAGCCTATCGATCCGAGCCCGACGTTCCTCCCGATTCGCGCACAGAAACGTTCGTCGCGATGAAGCTGAACATCGACAACTGGCGCTGGGCGGACGTCCCGTTCTACCTGCGCACGGGCAAGCGGATGCCGGTGCGGAATACACATATCGTGATACAGTTTCGACGGGCCCCTTTCGTGCTATTCCGCGACACTCCCGTCGAGCACCTCATGCCGAACCAGCTCGTGTTGCACATCCAGCCAGAGGAAGGCATCTCGTTGCGCTTCGCTGCCAAGGTTCCTGGCCCGGTTATGCGTCTGGGCACAGTGGACATGAACTTCGAATATCAGGAATACTTTGGGAAGCAGCCGAGCACCGGTTATGAACGGTTGCTGCATGACTGCATGATTGGCGATCAGACGCTGTTTCAGCGCGCGGACATGGTGGAAGCTGGCTGGTCGGTCGTGAATCCGATGCTCGATATCTGGAAAGCTCTTCCTCCCCGCAACTTCCCCAACTATGCTTCCGGCACCTGGGGACCGAAGGAGGCCGACGAACTGCTCGAACGCGACGGCCGCCGCTGGAGGAATTTCGAGAAATGATTCTGGCCGGCGATATTGGCGGTACCAATGCTAGGCTAGCTTATTTTCAACCGCGGAATGGGCACCTTCAATTGGTGACTGAGCGCGTTTTTCCCAGCCGCGAGCACAGCGAACTCGGTGAAATTGTGACCGAGTTTTTGGCCGACTCCGGCACCCGTCCGGAAGTTGCATGCTTTGGCATTGCCGGCCCGGTGCGCAACGGCCGCGTCGAGACCTCGAACCTGCCATGGGTGATTGAGCAATCTCGGCTCGCCAAACAGATTCATCTTCCTGCCACGCTGCTCATCAATGATCTGGAAGCCAGCGCCTGGGGCATTGGCGCATTGGCCTCGGGCGACCTGGTTCCGTTGAACCGCGTCGCCGGTCCTGCCGTCGGGAACCAGGCTGTGATCGCGCCGGGCACGGGCTTAGGCGAAGCCGGGCTGTTCTGGGATGGAAACCGCCACCACGTTTTCGCCTGCGAGGGCGGTCATTGCGACTTTGCACCCCAGAACGATCTGCAAATTGAACTGTTCCGCTTTCTGAGGGCGCGCTTTGGACACGTCAGCTATGAACGCATTCTCTCCGGTCCAGGGCTGGTCAACGTATATGACTTCCTGCGCGATCAGGAAATCGCAGAGGAATCGCCCGAGTTCGCGGCGACGTATCGCAAGGGCGACGCCGCTGCGGCGATCTCGCGGGCGGCACTCGCCGGGGCGAACCCTCTGGCGCAAAAAGCGTTAGAAATCTGGATTTCCGTTTATGGCGCCGAAGCATCCAACCTGGCGCTCAAGGTGATGGCTACGGGTGGGCTGTTTCTGGCGGGAGGCATCTCGCCGAAAGTTCTCGCGGGACTGACCGGGCCCCTGTTCATGCAGGCGTTCCTCGACAAAGGCCGCCTGCGAGCGCTGGCCGAGGCCATCCCGGTGCAGGTCGTCACCAACGACAAGGCCGGGTTGCTCGGAGCAGCGCGTTGCGCTTCGGTTCACGGCAGGAGCTGAGTTGTTGGCCCTGCGTGAAAGTAAGCGTCGTCCCGTGAGTATTCAGAGCATGGAAGTAAGCGCATGGAAGTCAGAACGCTGACCACCCCGCAGGAATTGTTTGCCGCCGCAGCGGAAGAGGTCGTGCACGCTGCCAGTGAAGCCGTGGCGCAGCGTGGACGCTTCACCATCGCGCTCTCCGGCGGTTCGACTCCGAAGAGCCTGTTCAATCTGCTGGCCACGAACGCCCGCACTACCCTGCCTTGGGATCACATGTATTTCTTCTGGGGAGACGAGCGCCACGTTCCTCCCACCGATCCGGAGAGCAACTACCGCATGGCGGACGAGGCTATGCTGTCGAAGATTCCGGTGGCAGCGGGAAATGTGTTCCGGATCCTCGCTGAAAATCCCAACGCGGACGCTGCCGCGGCGGACTATGAACAGGCTCTGCGGAAGTTTTTCGCGCTTGAAGTGGGAGCAGCTCCCCGCTTCGACCTCATTCTTCTCGGCATGGGGCCGGATGGGCATACGGCGTCGCTTTTTCCCAACTCCGCGGCGTTACAGGAAAAATCCCGGCTCGTGGTTGCCAACTGGGTGGAAAAGTTCAAGACGCACCGCCTCACATTCACGCTGCCTGTGCTGAACGCGGCTCGCTCCGTGGCGTTTCTGGTGAGCGGCACGGACAAAGCCTCTGCTTTGAAAGCAGTGTTGCAAAGCGATGCTCCGGGGGAGCAGTATCCCGCGAAGCTGGTACAGCCTACCAACGGCAGTCTGATCTGGATGGTGGATCGTGCGGCCGCAAGCGGACTTGCGAGTGGAACCTGAGAAGATCAAAGTTTCAAGGTTTCAAAGTTTCAAAATCCAAGGTTTCGGAGCTCTCAGTTTCCCAATGTATCTTTGAGACTTTGAAACGTTGAAACTTTGAAACTTGGTTTTTCTACCCTCTCCAGTCGCCGATTTCCTTCAATCCCTTGCCCCGTGCGTGTTCGAACAACCGGACGCGGTGGCGGGAGTGTTCGAACTCGTGGATGTCGGCCCAAACTTCGGCCTGCCATCCCTTGTCGTGGGCGGCGGCCTCGCCGCAGGTGGCGCAGCGGGTATGCAGGGTCACTGGGAGCGCCTCGACCCCGATAGGAACTGCCCCCGGCAATTCGACGAAGATGCATCGCACTTCTTCGATCTCTTCGTTCTCGCCTAGGACGTGCTCGTAGCGTAGCAGGTAGCCGAAGCCGAGTTTCTTGGCTTCCGACTCCGCCTCGGCGCGAGTGTGAAACGGGCCGTACTCCGCCCGCAGTTGTTCGGTGGAGTCACACGCCATCCAGAAAGTCTCTTTGTACGCCATCGCTGGTTTCGCCCTGGGTTCCGGAACCTGGTTTGCGAAGCCGGCTCGTGGCTGCTGTTGAGCCCGCTCTTGCAGATCACGTCTCACAGTGCAATTTTGGGACCGCGCTCTCAATTTCTCCAATTTATTGGCTGACATAGACTTAGAAGACTGCAACTCTTGTTTGAGACGAAGCGCTCGTGAAAGCTTTTGCAGAATCTTGGACGGGAAGAGTGCTGCATTGCAAAGACACGGGCTTTCGCCTACCGGCTAACGGCTTTCGTGGGTGCGTCGGGCATCAGGCGTCAGGCATCGGGCGTCGGACTCTCTTGCTGGTCTGGCGTCGGGCGTCCGCCGAACTTCGGGCGTCGAGAACTTCGAGGCTGCAAGCTTTCTTCAAGACGCTGCCCTTTCCGTTGGAAAGCTCGGAGGCTAGCGGCCGACGCCTGGCGGCCGACGCCTGGCGCCAGCCTTGAGAGCCGATCTCAGTCCGCGCCGACAGCCTGACATTACGGCATGCCTGGCCGCTCCGCCTCCGGAGGCCAATCCTTTCCGCCGTGGCTGGCTACGTACATCGCTAGTTCCAGGCGGCTCCAGACGCCCAACTTGTCGAACGCGCTGCGCAGGTGGTTCCTGATCACCTGCTCGCTGGTCCCGACGATTTTGCCGATTTCGCGATTGGTCAGCCCCTCCCAAACCAGAATCGCAATCTGAATTTCCTTGGCGGTAAGGCGCTCTCGCGGCGTCATGACTGAGCGTCCTCCTTGGAGAACATGGCAATGGCCCGCTTCACGCGCTTGCGGCCCTCGCGGATACCGGCGCGCAAGAACAGCGTGCGCAGGTGTTGCTTCACGGTTCGGGGGCGGATGTTGAGTTGCCCTACTATCTCTATTGTTGCTGCAACCCTGCACCAGCAGGTTCAGCACTTGCTGGTCGCGGGGCGTCACTTTCACTTGCTCCATATCGATCGCTTTTTCTTCTCCTGCTTCCTCGAAAATCACACTCGCCCTCTCAATAGCACGGCTTTCGCCAACTCTTCGAGCCCCCAATACAGCAGCGGCTAAGTACCTTAGGTCAGAAGCACTTGAGGGCTGCTACCGCGTTTTCATGTGGCTTTCAGGAAGGCCGTGGTAGCCTAGCGAGTTCCAATTTGGTCCTCCGGGTTAACCGATGATTAGGTTTCGCTCCATCTTCGCCTGGCCTTTCCGGTGCGCCACGACTGCTACGGGGGCGCAGCCCTGCGATACAGGAACCAATCGATGTCACGGCGATCGCCTTTCCTGTCAGGCTTTTTCATCAGGACAAATTCGCCCTGGCACATTTCGAGGTCTCCCATGAAGCTACGTATGAGCACCGTCCACGCCCCGACGAAACCGCTGTCCCACATCAGCCAATCGTGGCAGCTCTTCTGTTTCATTTTGGTACTAATCGCAGGCTCGCCGTGGAGTTTTGCACAGACCCAGACGCTCGCGGCTCAAACTGAGGCGGGGAGCGCCACCCCGGCAAGCGGAGCTCCCGTCACCATCACATTGCAGGACGCCCTGCAGCGGGCGCGCCTGAACGATCCTCAATATCGTTCAGCGATCACCGATCTCGGCCTGGCGCGAGAGGATCGCGTGCAAGCCCGAGCCGGACTTCTTCCAAACGTCAACTACAACAATTCATTCATCTACACGCAGGGCACAGGAGTGCCCGAGAAACAAACCCCCAAATACATCGCCAACAATGGCGTGCATGAATACCTCAGCCAGGCGGACGTTCATCAGGCACTTTCCCTAACCAACTTTGCCGACTACCGCCGCTCTGCCGCCGCCCTGGCACAGGCGCGAGCTAAGGCCGAGATTGCGACTCGCGGCTTGGTCGTCACTGTTACGCAGGCTTACTACGGGCTGGTCGTGGCCCAGCGTAAGTACGCAACGGCGCAACGCGCGACAGCGGAGGCCTCGCGGTTCCTCGACGTCAGCCAGAAACTGGAGACCGGCGGTGAGGTGGCGCACGCCGATGTGATCAAAGCGAAGATTCAAGCGCAACAGCAGCAGCGCGACTTGCAGGAAGCCCAGCTCGACATGGAACGCACTCGCCTCGATCTGGCCGTTCTCCTGTTTCCCGATTTCAATCAGGACTTCAGCGTGGTCGATGACCTGCAAACACCGGAACTCCTCCCCACGTTCGCTGAAGTAGAAGTCTCCGGGAAGAAAAGCAATCCCGAACTGCGCGCGGCTCTGGCTGCTTTCGAAGCGGCGAATCATGAGGTCACGGCGGCCTGGGGTGGACTTTTGCCCGCGCTGAGCGTGGACTACTTCTACGGAATTGATTCGAACAAGTTTGCCATCCGCACGGACGGGGTGCGCAACATCGGCTACTCTGCCGTTGCCACCCTGCAAATTCCGATCTTCAGTTGGGGTGCGGACCGCAGCAAGCTCAAGCAGGCGGAGCTGCGCCGCGATCAGGCACACGTCGAGTTGACCTTCGCGCAGCGGCAACTGCTCAGCCACCTGCGCCAGTTCTACAGCGAGGCCGATACCGCGCGTTCGGAACTGGAGTCGCTGGCCAGCTCCGCCGAAATCGCGGCAGAGAGCTTGCGCCTTACGACTCTGCGTTATCAGGCGGGAGAATCCACCGTGCTGGAAGTGGTGGACGCACAAAATACCCTGACCCAGTCCCGCAACGCGTACGATGATGGCCAGTCGCGCTACCGCGTGGCTGTGGCAAACTTACAGACTCTGACAGGACCCTTCTAACCGAATGAACCACATCGGCCCCACCCACACTGCAATCTGCGATCGCCAAACCAGCGGCCTGCCTCGCCGAGCGGTCGCACTGGCTAGCCTGGCGTTCGGGTTTGTCATGGTCGGCTGCACCGCGGATAAAACCGATCAGGAACCGACGGTCACGGTCCAGGTCGCTGCCGTAGAGAAAACTACGATTCAGCACAGCGTCAGTTCACAGGCGATTCTGTTCCCGCGGCAGCAAGCCGCGATCGTTCCCAAGATCAGCGCGCCGGTGCAGAAGTTTCTGGTAAAGCGCGGCAGCACGGTTCATAAAGGAGAACTGCTGGCCGTCCTCGAAAATCGCGATCTGACCGCCTCGGCACAAGACACCAAGGGCGCCTACGATCAGGCTCAAGCCGCCTACGAGACCACAACCGCCGCCAGTCTGCCGGAAGAAATCCAGAAAGCCGAAGGCGACGAACAGCAGGCAAAGCAGGCGCTCGATGCTCAGGAGAAAGTCTTCCAGAGCCGCCAGCAACTCTTCGATCAGGGCGCGTTGCCGCGAAAGGAACTCGACCAGTCGCGCGTCGACGTCACACAAGCCCGCAACACATACGCGCTCGCGAAAAAGCATCTGGATTCGCTGATGGCGATCGGCAAGCAGCAGGAACTCAAAGCTGCCGCCGGACAGCTGGAATCGGCCAAGGGCAAGTATTTGGGGGCACAGGCGCAACTCAGCTACTCAGAAATTCGCAGCCCAATCGACGGCGTCATCACCGACCGGCCGCTCTATCCCGGCGAGATGGCGGCCGCGGGCACTCCCCTGCTCACCGCGATGGACAT
The DNA here is from genome assembly GCA_035695545.1 of Candidatus Sulfotelmatobacter sp. Lineage (GTDB taxonomy): Bacteria > Acidobacteriota > Terriglobia > Terriglobales > Acidobacteriaceae > Sulfotelmatobacter. The sequence continues at coordinate 22,462 of DASRRV010000264.1, forward strand.
CTCTTCGGTCATCGCCAAAGCTCACATTCCGCAGAATGACGCTGCCGCCTTGAAAATCGGCGACAAGGGAACGATGACGGTACCCGGAATCGACGAACCCATCGAGGGCAACATCACGGTCGTGAGTCCCGCGCTCGACCCGAATAGCACGACCGTCGAGGTCTGGCTTGAAGCCAAGAATCCCAAGCATGCGTTGAAGCCGGGCACCAGCGTGCAACTGTCGCTTACTGCGCAGACGGTGAAAGACGCACTGGTGGTTCCGGCGAGTTCCGTGATCACCACACCCGACGGGGCGTCGGCAGTCATGCTCGCTGGTTCCGATGGCCGGGCACATCAGAAGACGGTCAAACTCGGCATTCGCAACGGCGACGACGTACAAATCCTCGACGGCGTTGCGGCCAGCGACAAAGTCGTCGCGACCGGCGCCTACGGTCTGCCGGACAAGACGAAGATCAAGATCGCAGCCGCCGAAGCTCCAGCCGACGGATCGAAGGCGGCAGGTGAAGGATCGAAAGCTCCCAGTGAGGGATCCAGTGAAAAATAGCCGCTGCGGAGCCGCTGCGTGAATTCACCGAAAGCAGGGCACTGGATTGCCCAGCACTCCAGGCCAGTCATCTTCGTCATTCTGACTCTAGGGTTGCTGGGCGCATATCTTGCCTTCACCATCCCGGTGTCGGTCTTCCCTTCGACGGATTTCCCCCGCGTCCTGATCGCCGTCGACAACGGTGTCATGCCCATCGACCAGATGACGGTCACCGTTACCCGTCCTATCGAGGAAGCCGTCAACAGCGTGCCCGGCCTGCTGTCCGTGCGCTCCATCACCAGCCGCGGCTCGGCCGAGGTCGATCTCTTCTTCCGCTGGGACGTTGACATGTTCCAGACGCTGCAATACGTGAACGCCGCGATTTCACGAGTGCAACCAGAGCTTCCGTCCAGCGCCAAGATTGAGGCCCACCGTTTGACCTTCGCCGCTTTCCCCATCATCGGCTATAGCCTGACCTCCGACTCGATGCCGCAGACCAAGCTGTGGGAGATGGCGACATATGAAATGAAGCCGCGTCTTAACCGGCTCGAAGGCGTCTCCACGGTGATCGTGCAAGGTGGACGAGAACCGGAATTTCACATCACTCCCGACCCAGCAAAGCTGCTGACCGCGAATGTCACCGTTTCAGACATTTTGGACGCGGTTCGACGCACGAATCTGATCGATTCCCCGGGGCTACTCGAGCGCAATCATCAGCTCGATCTTGCGCTGGTCAACGGCCAGGTGCGCACGCCCGACGAAATTGCGAACGCAGTCATCAAGAGCACGCCTGCAGGAATTCCCGTGCGCATCGGTGATATCGCCACCGTCGCTCCAGGAGTGAAACCCGTTTACACGGTGGTCACGGCCAACGGAAAGCCCGCCGTCCTGCTAAACATCAATCGCCAGCCCGACGGCAACACGGTGCAGGTCGCACAGGAGGTGCACGACGAAATCGAAAGCATCCGCAAGACCTTGCCGCCCGGCGTTCACATCGAGCCTTTTTACGATCAGGCAATCATCGTCAGCGATTCGATCAGCAGCGTGCGCGATGCCATCCTCCTCGGCCTGATTCTCGCTTCCGTCATCCTCGTCGTCTTCCTGCGCGATTGGGGAACCTCTTTGGTCGCGGGCTTGGTCATTCCCGTAACCGTCATGGTTACCTTCATCGCCCTCAAGATCATGGGACAGAGTTTCAACCTGATGACGCTCGGCGGTCTGGCCGCAGCCGTAGGACTGGTCATTGATGACGCCATCGTCGTGGTGGAGAACATTGTCCTGCACCGTGATGCAGGTCAGTCCCGGATTCAGGCGATCCGGAGCGCGCTGAAGGAAATCACGGTTCCGCTGATCGGATCGACCATCACTCCGGTCGTCGTTTTCATTCCGCTGATCGTGCTCACCGGCGTCTGGGGAGTTTTCTTTCGCGCGCTGGCCGTGACCATGACCGTGTCGCTCTTGACATCGCTGGCACTGGCCGTGACCTGGACTCCGACCCTAAGCCAGTACTTCATCAAAGGACGCCACGAGAAAGAAGGCTCTCAGAGTTCAGAAGCTGAAACTCCTGCGGCCAATCCGTCGCCAGCAGCACAGGAAACTGAAATCCGCGAGGAAAACGACAACGCGATGAAGTTGCTGGCTGCGGAGGAGAAGCATCTCAGCGGCTTTTTCCTGCGCGTGATCAACTTCCACGAACGCTGGCTGCGCCGCGCGCTCGAACGGCCGCGCCTGCTTGTGCTTTTCAGCGCCGCCCTGATCGTCGCCTCGTACATCTGCTATCACTTCGCCGATACCGGCTTGCTGCCGGAAATGGACGAGGGTGGATTCGTCCTTGACTACATCATGCCCGCGGGTAGTTCGCTGGCGGAAACCAATCGCGTCGTCGGTCACGTCGAACAGATGCTCCGGGAAGTCCCGGAAGTCGAGAGCACCTCGCGCCGTACTGGACTGCAGCTCGGACTGGCGGCGGTGACCGAAGCCAATACCGGCGACATCCTGGTGAAGCTCAAAGCCAAGCGCAGCCGTGATATCGAGGAGATCATCGCTGACGTGCGCGCCGACATCAAGAAGCAGGAGCCCGCTCTCGACGTCGATTTCGTACAAGTTCTACAGGACATGATTGGCGACCTGACCTCGGCCCCGCAGCCCATCGAGATCAAGCTGTTTTCACAGGATCCCAAGCTACTGGAAGAATGGGCGCCCAAGGTGGGAGATGCCATTGCGAAGATCGACGGTGTGGTGGACCTGCTGAATGGAATCGACAACACCATCAGCGGACCGGCTGTAACTTTTCAGGTTGACCCCAGCGTGGCCGCGCGAGCCGGATTCAGCGCTGAGGAGATTGCCCTCGACGCCTCTGCCATCCTGGAAGGCGAACCCGCTCCCACTCCCGTGGTGGCCAACGACCGCGCCTACACTCTCCGCGTACGTTTCCCCGACACCTACCGAGCCTCGCTCGAAGCCATGCGCGACACGTTGCTGGTGAGCAGCACCGGGCACACGGCAACGCTGGGGGCGCTGGCGACCGTGGTTGAGAATCCCGGACAAACCGAGGTTCGCCGTGAAAACTTGCAGCGCGACGTGGCCGTAACCGCACGGCTCGAAAAGAGAGGCTTGGGCAGCGGCATGGCCGACGTGCAACGTGTCGTTGCAGGACTGCATATCCCGTCCACTATTCGCGTGGAATACGGGGGGCAGTACGCCGAGCAACAGCGTTCTTTCCAGGGCATGGTGATGGTGCTGATCCTCGCCATTCTGCTGCTCTTCATCGTGCTGCTGTTTGAGTTCGGAACCTTCTCCGCGCCCGTAGCAATTCTCTCGTCAGCATTGCTCTCGACGTCCGGCGTGTTCATGGCTCTTCTGATCACGCGCACCACGTTCAATATTTCCTCGTTCATGGGGATGATTATGGTGATCGGCATCGTCGCCAAGAATGGCATCCTGCTGCTCGATGCAGATCAGAAAATGAGCGCGTTGGGATTGTCCGCCGAAAAAGCGATTCTGCAGGCCAGCCGCCGGCGGTTGCGTCCGATCGTGATGACAGCACTTGCCACCGTTGCGGGTATGCTGCCGCTCGCCTTCGCGCTCGGAGCGGGTTCGCAGATGCTGCAACCGCTCGCCATCGCGGTGATCGGAGGCGTGCTGATCTCCATGGTGTTGTCGCTCATCATCACGCCTGCGGTGCACTTCTATCTCAGTGGCGCGAACGGCTCTCAGGATACGGAAACTTCTTCTGCGCCTGGGTAAGAGAACCTGAGTAGGAAAATGCGAGGCGCAGCATGCAGATTCTTGCGCGTTACCAGAGTCATCCATCCGCGCTGCTCAAACGATCTGTCGAATAACTGCTTCGCAAGCCACCGTTTTCGGCGGTAAACTATTGACAGATTTGAGGTCTGCCTCGCCGCGAAGGAGCCCGAGGTTAACGATTTCCCTGGAGTCCGTCCCGCCGCTTGGAACCATTCTTGACTCTGGGTTGGCGTGGGACTTGCTCTAGAATAGGCGAATCTCCCGGTTCGGGTCGACGCCGGGACAGCGCCCATCCGACAGCTTCTGCCGGCGGCAAAGACAATCGTGCCAGAAGACAAAGACAAACCAAGCTTCGAGACGCTCGGAAGGCTGCTGGAGGCGGCCTTCGTGTTGCAGGAACACGGTCGCGATCAGAACACGGCGGAGCCGAATCTCGTTGCCAAGACGGCCGAGGTCAGGAAGGAAGCGGTTAAGAAAGACGTCGTTAATGACGCTGTTGGGAAGGACGAAGTCCCGAAAGAGCAACCTGCGGTAAACGCAGCGGCCGTCTCCACCCCGCCTCTCGTTGAAGGGCAAACTCAGAAGACGCAGTCTTCTGTCACCGCGCCTCTCGTCGCGGCATCTGTGACCGCAGCCCCGCGCATTCTACCTTCCATTCCTGAGGCGCCGCTCGCAGAAACTTTTCTTCCCGAGCCTTCTCCTCCGCCAAGTGCTTCCGTTGCGCCCGCCAAGAAAGACGACTACGCATTCACGCTGGCGCAGATCGTCGGCACTCAGGACCAGATTCGGCTCCGCCATCTGGATCTCGAGAGCGCGATCACACTAGTCTCCGAGCGCGTCATCGAAATTGCGCGAGCGGGCGGCGCTGCCATCGCCCTGCTCGATGGACTAAAGGTCCGCTACAAGGGAGCGGCCGGCCTCATGACCTTGCCCGCCGGAACCGAGCTTTCCATGGAGAAGGCGCTCTGCGTCGCCTGCCTGCGAGCCGGCCAGGTGATCCGCTGCTCGAATCTCAATGCGGAGTTTCTTCTCGATGTCGATGAGTGCCAGCGCCGTGGCATCCTCGCGATCATCGCGGTTCCGATTTATCACGAGGGAGGAATCGCCGGAGCCTTGGAAGTTTACTATGCCACCGCACAGACATTTACGGATCAGGACATTCACACTTGTCAGTTGATGGCAGGTCTGATCACCGAAGCGCTGGCCCGCCAGGAAGAGCACGAACAGAAAAAATCGCTCGCTTCCGAGCGCGCCATGATGCTGGCAGCGCTGGAGAAATTGAAGCCCAGCCTTGCAGCTTTGGTTGAAACACCTGCGACCAGAAGTTCTGCGGCAAGAAGCACTGTTACATCAGCGGCGTCGTCAGGGGCGTCGTCCGCGCCAGTTTTCCTCTGCCGCAAGTGTGGACATCAACTTGTGGGAGAAGAGCAGTTCTGCGGAAAGTGCGGAACACCGCGCGGCAACGCCCGCACTGCCGAATACCAGGCGCCCAGCATGACGAGCAGGTTGGCATCGCTTTGGCACATGCAGGAGACGCTCGACAAGAGCGCAGTGCCTGCGAATGGCGAGAGTCATCCATCTCCACTCGCAAGCTCCGATGCCGGCGGCCCGGAGAAACCCCTCGCCGACTCGATCGAAGAGGAGATGCCCGAGCTCTTTGCATCACCCGAATTGCGGATGGGCAACATGCCCCCGCTGCACGAATTGCTGGCGGATATCGCGCGCAATCCAGTCGAAGCTTCCACTCCGCCGGAAATCGTGATTCCGCCGCAAGCCGCCGAAGTTGAAGTTCAACCAGAGGCCGAAGCTGAAGTTCAAAATGAAGTCCAAAATGAAATCCAAAGTGAAACCCAGCCCGAAGCCCATGCTGAGGTCCAAGCCTTAGTCCAATGCGAAGTCCACGGCGAAGACGAAAAGTTGCAGCCAGTCGAAGAAGACACCGGCGAACCCGCTGTGGCCACGGCTCTCACAAAACCCGTGCGTGCCGCGAACTGGAGTTCGGCGATCGCAGCCCGTGAGTTTCTGGAGCAACTCGCCGGCGCGCGACGTCCAGGCGCTTTGGCCGTCTTCTGGAAGGCGCGGCGAGGAGACATCTACTTAGCGATCGCCGTAATCCTGGTCGCCGCCGTGATCTGGGGAATCTGGTCCAGTCACTCGGTCAGCGCTACCGGGACACCAGCCACGGCCACTGCGGCTCATCGCAAGCCCGCGCCAACTCCTGATGTTTCCCTTTTCGACCGGATGCTGATAAGCCTCGGTCTGGCGGAGGAACCTCCGACGCCGGAGTACAAGGGCAATCCTGATACGCAAGTCTGGATCGATCTCCACACCGCCCTCTACTACTGCCCTGGCGCCGATCTCTATGGAAAGACTCCAAAAGGAAGATATGCCACACAAAGGAACGCGCAGTTGGACCAGTTCGAGCCCGCATATCGAAAGCCTTGCGATTGAAGGGGGCCAAACTAGTTTGACAACCTCCCGCGCAGGAATGCAATCATAAACTACACACTTCGCCAACCGGGGAATCCCTCTTTGCCGCGTCAAACCGACAATGCCGATCGGCCGAGCACAGAACCACCGCCGCCCGAGCTGAACCCTCTCATGAACCCGATCCTCGGCCAGAACATGGGCCGTTGGGCGGAGGTTTACTTCAACAGCCCGCCGGAAAAGCGCGACCAGGCCGTGCTCGAACTGTTGCTTGATCTGGAAGGTGAAAATTCTCAGTCGGAGGATTCGCTTGCGGCGGCTCGAACTGCCGACAGGGGGCCGATCCCAGTACTGGGCGTGATTCCCAATCCTCAGATTGAAAAAGTTTCGCCGGATATGGTGGGCTGCAAGTTGTGCGGCCGAAAAAATCCGCCACAACATAAATTCTGCGGCATGTGCGGTGCGTCCTTGGACAGTGAAGCCGTTCAGTCCGAAGCTCGCATTAAGAATACCTCCGGCGCCGAACCGGCCCGTACCGCGGAGAGCCCGGAAGATGATTTCATTCGGGGAAGGCCGGCATTCGATGAACAGATGCCGACTTCAAGTGAGTTAGAGGAGTTCCTTACTGCGGTCCGCTCGAACGAGGATGCGATCCCGTTCCAAACAGCAGCACAACCGGTTCCCAATTCATACCGACCCTACGTGGGCGCGGCCTTGGCGCTCCTGCTTCTTTTCCTGGTGTATTTCGCGTGGCGGGGAACGGCAAATCAGGACGCAACCCAGGATACTCCGCCGCCGGTTCCGGCCAATGCGCCAGCCGCACCGGATCCGAGCGCGCGACAACCTGAATCACCGAACCGTGGCACCTCGAGCGATGCTGACACAGGAGTCGCATCGCATCCTCCCACGAAGGCGATGAACGAGACGGCAGGCGCCGAACCAACCCCGAGCAAGCCTACTCAAGCTGTGCCCCACAGCGCGGGGCCTGCCGAGAATGCGGTGCCGACGGAAGCTGTTTCTGCCGACGGGTCGGCAGAACTCGCCGTCGCGCAATCTTACCTGCGCGACACCAGGGGTCAGCAGCGCAACACTGAGGAAGCGGTGAAGTGGCTGTGGAAGGCTATCGCCAAACGGAATGCCGCAGCAACGCTCCAGTTGTCCGATCTCTATCTGAGAGGTGACGGAGTGCCGAAGAATTGCGACCAGGCGCGGGTGCTGCTTGACGCGGCCGCAAGCAAAGGAACAAAAGGCGCAGCAGAACGTCTGCGCCATCTGCAGGCTTTTGGCTGCCAGTGAGTGGAGCAAATTACGGAGACGTTGGACCGACCGTTTTTATCGTGGCGCACAACGGCATGCCGCCAGGCTAGGCTCTTTCGCCGCCGATCCGTTTCGCATCTCTACTGAGTCAGCATAGCGGACGGACGCCGTGACTCATACCAAAGCGCTAGTTCCACGCGATTCCATAGCCCAAGTTTGTCGTAGATCACTCGCAGGTAGTTCTTCACTACATGCTCTGTCGTGCCGATGGCGTCCGCTACTTCGCGGTTCTTCATGCCTTCGGCAACAAGTTGGATGACTCTCTGTTCACGTTCACTTGGGACACGGGACCCATAGCGTCCATCTGTAGACATGCTTGCCTCCGATATAACAGGGTCGCGAGTTTCACTCGCTTGATACCATCGGTAATTCCGAACCGGAGAAACAACCGGTTGAAGTGCGCCTTCACAGTTCGCCGTGCCATCTTGAGCTGGCTGGCTATTTCGGCGTTGTCGCAGCCTTGCAGGAGCAATTCAACGATCTGTTGTTCCCGCGGACCCAGCCGAACAGTCTGGTCCCTCATTCTCTGTCCCCTTCCTTACTGCATCGCCTCTCCGCTGTTGCGCGCGGCTGTAGATTACTAATACCCATAGCACCCACAATGCCACTTTGAGACAATTCTTGGCGGTGACGAGCGAACAGTCTTTTCCACAGGCACTTGCGAGCAATCCCGGAATCAGAATGGCGCTTCCGAAAACGGGTTCACCACCCTTTCTCCCTTGCACTCGCGCGCGAAAACGCTGGTAAACATGGGCTAGAAGCCCAATCGTGATGAACCACTGAGTTGGTACCGATTTTCCGGCACGGCGCAGCCCGGTTCCGCGAGCCGGACACGTCCCGCGCGAAAAACCTGTAAGCGTTAACGGACTTCTCAAAAAGCCGCGCCAGGAACATCTCCTCTCAGGTGAACACCTTAGACGAAACTTCCCGCCTACCTGAAAGGCCCTGCACAAATTACACGATCCGCCCTAGCACTAACGGTAGTGCCATCTAAGAGCCGCACGTTGAAATCCAATGCCAGTCAACGGGCTCTGCAGTTTCCGGAGTAGCAACTTCTTACATTAGACTTGTCGATAACCTGACCGACTCGATGAACATCTCGGACGCCGCGTTTCAACTGGAAGGGCGAATGCCGCTGCCCGCAGACGAAGTTCATCTCTGGCGAGTCGATCTCGCTGCCGTGGCCGTGGCGGAAGAGAAATGGCGGCAGCTTCTTTCCCCGGACGAAAGAGCCCGGGCTGCCCGCTTTCACTTTGCCGAGGACCGCCAATTCTTCTCGGCCACGCGCGCTCTTCTGCGGACAATCCTCGCGAGCTACATCGGCTCCGATCCGGCGCAACTCGTGTTTCGCTATTCTGAAAAAGAGAAGCCATCCCTTGCCGCAGCTAACTCTGCCCCAGCTAACTTTGTTCCCGGCAACTCCGGAAATCATGTGGAGTTCAACGTCTCACACTCCGGCACGACTGCTCTGCTTGCGTTCGCGCAAGGACGCGCGCTCGGCGTCGACGTAGAAAAAATCCGCGACGACTTCGACCATGGAGCGATTGCGCGCCGATTTTTTTCTGAGCACGAACAGAGCGAACTTTCCCGACTCCCGCAACCAGAGAAATATCAGGGATTCTTCCGCTGCTGGACCCGGAAGGAAGCATTCATTAAAGCCACCGGGACTGGCCTCTCATTTCCGCTCGATCAATTCGACGTCTCTTTGAATCCGGAGGACGACAACGCGCTGCTCGCCACTCGTCCCGATAACGCAGAAGCTGCTCTCTGGTCGTTAAGAGAAGTGCCAGCCGGCGACGGATACGTCGGCGCTGTGTGCGTTCAAGGTCATGGATGGCGATTGAGGTTCTAGAAAAACATTCCTGCGATTCTCAATCCGCTCACTTTTCAATAACGAATAGAATCCCTCGAAGTCTTCGGTCATCCAACACCTAAACTGGGATCTGCCGCATCACCGAGTGCGCAAGAAACTGCAACATGAAACGAGTTGGCGGAAGAAATCGTTCCTCACACTGCGCAATGAGTTGCACATGAACCAAGAACGAAACCGTGCCTGCAATCAAAATGCAAAGTTAACCCTTTATCCTTATCAATTTACAGTACAATGCGATAAAGCCTCTCCGGCATGGCACTTGCGTCTGATATGGGGTTCGGTACCGTTAGCGCTAGTCAGGGGTTGTTGGACACCGCATCAATGCTATAGATCTGGCCACCGTGTTCCCCCCTTGCATGTCCGGAAGTCAGCATTAATTTCTTCTGATACTGAGTTGCTTGCATCAAATCCAAAACCGACGAACCTGGGAGGTTCACGAGCTTGTCTGCTTCAACTAGCCATTTGATTACTGCGCACGGCGGCGAACTCATCAATCTGCTTGTAGCACCGGAAAAAGCCGCAGAACTGAAAGCCCACTCCCGCGAGTGGCCATCCTGGGACCTCACAGCCCGCCAAGTTTGCGATCTTGAACTGCTCCTGAGCGGAGGCTTCTCTCCTCTGACCGGCTTTATGACCAAAGCCGACTACGAAGGCGTGTGCCACAACATGCGCCTGACCAGCGGAGTCCTCTGGCCAATGCCGATCACGCTCGACGTGACCGAAGAATTTGCTAAGAAACTTACGCCCGGCAGCAGCAAAGTGGCGCTGCGCGACGCTGAGGGCGTCATGCTCGGCGTGATGCTCGTTGAAGATGTTTGGCAGCCTGACCGCGCCGCCGAAGCCAAGGCAGTGTTTAACAGCACCAGCAAGGCTCATCCCGGCGCCAACTACACGATGAACCTGTCGAACCCATGGTACGTTGGCGGGCGCATCGAAGGTCTGCAAGGCCCCTCGCATTACGATTTCCGCACCCTTCGCCTTACACCCGCCGAACTGCGCGCCGAGTTCGCGCGCTTGGGGTGGCGCCGCGCAGTCGCATTCCAGACCCGCAATCCTATGCACCGCGCTCACGTCGAGCTCACCTTCCGCGCCGCGAAACAGGTCGAAGCCAACCTCCTGATCAACCCAAGCGTTGGCATGACCAAGCCCGGCGACGTGGACTACTTCACACGCGTGCGGTGTTACCAGTTGCTGCTCTCAAAGTTCCCGCAGGGAACTGTGAAGCTCTCGCTGCTGCCCTTGGCGATGCGCATGGGTGGACCTCGCGAGGCGATCTGGCACGCGCTGATTCGCAAGAATCATGGTTGCACCCACTTCATTGTGGGCCGCGACCATGCCGGCCCGGGCAAAGACACCGACGGCAAGCCGTTTTACGGTCCTTACGAGGCCCAGGAAGTTTTCAAGAAGAACGAAGCCGATATCGGCGTGACCATGGTTAACTTCAACATGATGGTGTACCTCGAAGCTCAGGACAAGTACGTGCCTGACAACGAAGTGAATCCGGGTGACAAGGTTCTGAACATATCCGGCACCGAGCTGCGCGATCGGCTGAACGAAGGCCGCGAAATTCCCGCGTGGTTCACCTATCCGGAAGTTGTCCACGAACTTCGACGCAGCTTCCCGCCACGCGCCAAGCAGGGTGTGACGATCTTCTTCACCGGACTCTCGGGTTCGGGCAAGTCGACCATCGCCAATGTGCTGATGACGAAGTTTCTCGAAGTCGGCGGACGTCCGGTCACCCTGCTCGACGGCGACCTGGTGCGCAAGCATCTATCATCGGAACTCGGATTCTCGAAGGAGCATCGCGACATCAACATTCGCCGTATCGGCTACGTCGCTTCGGAAATCACGAAGAACGGCGGTATCGCGATCTGTGCGCCCATCGCCCCGTATGACGCGACGCGCAAACACGTGCGCCAGCTGATCGAGCCCTTCGGAGGCTTCATCCTCGTGCACATCGCCACAACGGTCGAGGTTTGCGAGCAACGCGACCGTAAGGGCCTTTACGCGAAAGCGCGCGCCGGCATTCTCAAGGAATTCACCGGGATCTCCGATCCTTACGAAGTTCCGGCCGATGCCGACGTAACCATCAACACTGGCGAACTATCCGCCGAGGAAGCCGCCCAGGAAATCGTTCTGCACCTGGAGCGCGAAGGCTTCATCGGCGTCAACGGCAAGGAGTAAAGACGACTAGGGATCGACCATGCCACTGTTAGCGACCAAAATTCTGGTGGGCTTTGTGGTGGGCATCCTCATTGGCCTGAGCGGCGTGGGGGGCGGCGTTTTGCTGCTCCCCGTGCTCATCTTCGGTCTGAGAGTGCCGGCCATTGTGGCGGTCGGTTCCGATGCGCTCTTCAACTTCTTCACGAAAATTCCAGCCGGCCTTTTGCACTTCAAGAAAGGCACGGTCCGCCGCAAGATCGTACTTGCCCTGGCCACGGGAAGCATTCCCGGCGCCATCTGCGGAGTCAAGTTGCTGATGTACATCCGTCACATCTACGGTGACGGAGTCAACAACTTCATCAAGAGCGCAGTGGGCGTGTTGCTTATCGTAATTCCCCTACTCCTGCTCTTCCAGAGAAAGATCGAACAGAGTGTCGCGCAGCGTCCGCCCACCGCGAAGAGTTTTGCCGGGATGGTGGCGATCGGCCTGATTGCCGGATTTCTGGTGGGCATGACTTCGGTAGGTTCGGGCAGCATCATCATGATGTTGCTGCTGCTGTTCTACAGCTTTCCGCCGAAGGTCAACGTCGGCACCGACATTGTCCACGCCGTCATCCTCACCGGAGTCACGGGATTCCTTCATTTCCGGCTGGGCAACGTTGATACCGGACTGGTGTTGTCGTTGCTGATTGGTTCCATCCCCGGCGGGCTGCTAGGTTCTCACTTGGCGACTCGCGTCCCCATGCTATGGTTACGACGTATCCTCTGCGCACTACTGTTGCTCACCGGAGCCCGCATGTTGTGGGCTTGATTCCGAGCAGATGATCCTTGCCCAACACCTCAGGAGAACATGAGTACTTCCGCTTACGCCGACATTTTGCAGCGCATTGAGTCCGCATTGGGCGCGGCCCGCGTGGTATTCGACCGCTTCACGCCAGGAGCCGTCGAAACCGAATACAAGGCCGGACACGATCCAGTAACCGAGGCCGATCGGGCAGTGGACGCCGTCCTGCGTGAGAACCTTCTGCGCGACGGCGAAGGTTGGCTTTCAGAAGAAACGGCAGACAATCCTTCCCGCCTCGACAAACGGCGCGTCTGGATCGTGGATCCTCTCGATGGCACCCGCGAGTTCGTCCTGGGCCTGCCCGAGTTTTGCGTTTCGATTGGATTCGTCGAGGACGGAAGGCCCGTCGCCGGCGGAATCTATAACCCCGCCACGCACGAGACTTTCCTGGGATCGGTCGACAGCGGCGTGCTCTACAACGGAAAACCCGCAAGCGCTAGCCAACGCGCCAGCCTCGCCGGCGCACAAGTACTGGCCAGCCGCAGCGAGGTCAAACGCGGCGAGTGGAAGCAGTTCGAAGGCGGTCCATTTCAGGTGAAGGCCATGGGCTCGGTCGCGTACAAGCTCGCCCTGGTAGCCGCAGGCCTCGCCGATGTCACCTTCACTCTCACACCTAAGAACGAGTGGGACGTAGCCGCCGGTGCTGCGCTGGTGCTGAGCGCTGGAGGCTTTGTTGCGACCCTCGATCACGCTCCACTGCGCTGTAACAACAAGAATCCTCTGATCTCCGGATTGCTCGCGTCAGGCCCGCGCTTACGAGATGAACTTCTCGCGGCCGTCGACGGCCATATCGAACCGGCAGCACCCAGGTCTTCAAATTCCCGATGAGGCTGTCGGCGGCATTCCGCCACCGAACGATCGCTCGAACTATCGCTTGACCAGTACGATCTGCCCTAAATGGAATGAGGCGTGATTGGTCCGGCTCAACAGGACCGCGAGACGATTTCGCAAAGGCTCTTTCACAAAGTCTTCATCGCTTACCGCAGTGTGCTTCTGCAGCCACTCTTGCGGCGACAGCGTTTCAAAAGCGGCGGTGAGTTTCCCGTTCACCTCTGACAATGCTTGCCGAACGCTGGCAGCAGATATCTCATCCGGCCCACCGCGGTCAGGGTTCGTGAGGAAAACATCATCGTACTCGGCGTGCAGTCTGTCTCCCAGACTCAACATTGGGAACAACCGATCATGCACAGCGGCCAAGTGCCCGACCAAATAGAAGATTCGATTCTTGCCGGGCGCGATTTGCAGTTGCAGGTCCGCATCGCTGAACGGCGCCATTGTTTTATCGAGCTGCGAAATTACCAGCTTCCACGAGTTGAGAGCGGTACCGACCAAAAGATCTTCTTGCGTCACACGAACCTGCTTTCACGTGCTTTTGAAGTTGTGAATGGTCTCAAGCTACCTTCTCAATATGCATGAGACGAAATCAGGATTCTGTTTTTTCTTGCCGACCTTCGCGGCATTTCTCGGCGATCTTTGCGGCTCTTTCTTTTGCCGGCTTTCCAATCGCGAACCCGGATCGCCGGTTGGGATTCCCGCAACGAATCCGCTTCCATACTTCCGCTTAGCGGCCTCGTTGGGGGTTCAGACCTGCACCATTCCTCGTAGAGATACCAGCCTCGGCTGGTTCCGCGCAGGCGAGGCTGAGGGGCACTTCGGATGGCCCAATACGAGCGGCCAACGCGCTGTCACGGAAGTAACTTCAATCTCGCCGCAAAAGTCGCGACAATGGGAATCACTCCTCTAATCCGCCATGACCGATCCCGGCCAACTCGCCGACGCAGAAAAACAAGCTCAGACGATCTTCGAGCAAATCTGCGCCACCAGTTCGAACCGCCCCTCCTCGGCCAACTCGGTCGGCGAGATGCTACGCAACATCGCCAACTGGCAAGAGCAGAATCCAGCCCTCATCGCCATCCAGAAGGCCGCACCAGAAGTTCTTCTCGCCTTTCTCGACCACTCCTTCGAATGGATCAAGGCTGAAAGCAAACCACGCGGGAACTTCCGCGTCACGGCAACCCTGGTCGATGCCACGAATTTTTGCCTGCAAGCCGCCCCAAAGCCGCTTCCAGCGGAAATGGTGGCGCGCTCGCTGAAGAACCTCCGTGAAAGCGCCTCCTCCCGGTACTATTTCCCATTCGAAAATTTCCTTTCCGCCCTCACTCCTGAGCAGATCACCGATGAAATGCGCGCCGACCTGCGCAAGCTGCACCTGCAGTACGCTCCGAGTCCTACCGGGATAATCGACAACCGCACTCTCAAAATCCGGAACCGTCTCGCCGAACTGATGAAGGTTGAGGGCGAGAAGCAACTCGATCCAGGCCGTGGTCCCTGGTCGCAAATCGTCTGCGATGAACTCGCTGCGAAAGATGCCATCACGCGCGCTGGATGGAAAGCCCTCCTCGAGCACTGTGAAAAGCTGGAGCAGACCGTCCCCAGCGCGAAGTGGAACAAGCGCACCCATGAACTCATCGCCGCGCTGGGTGACAAGGAAGTCACAACGACGCTAGTGCGATGGCTCGCGCTCGGCCCTACGCCCGGCCAACCGGCTGAAGCACGCTCGCCGATCGAAGATTCCGCCTGTCAAAAGGGTGCGGTTTGGTGCCTTGGCCTCGGTCACGATCCCGAGGCCGCCACGGCGATCGCCGACTTCGGCATCGCTTGCCTGCGCAAAATCCGCATGATGGGCGCGGTTTCGCAGAAGGTGGGATTCGCCTGCGTACAGGCCCTCGGCACAATGCAGTGCAGCGAAGCCGTCGGACAGCTCTCGCGCTTGCGCGCCAAGGTCAAGTACTCGGTAGCGCGGCGACTCATGGAAAAATCGTTGCGTCAGGCCGCCGAACGCACCGGCATGACCATCGACGATCTCGAAGACTCCTGCGTCGATCACTACGGCCTCGATGGCGAAGGCAAAACCGAAATCAACATCGGCGATGCGCGCGCCGCAGTTCAACTCAACGACGAGGGACGCGTCGCCGTCGCATGGTACAACGCAGACGGCAAGCTGGTGAAGTCCGCACCGTCGCACATTAAGAAGGCCTTCGCAAAAGAAGTGAAGTCTGTTTCGTCGCTAATCAAAGAATTGGAGCAAGCCTATTCCGCCCAGCGCTTTCGCCTGGAATCGTCGTTCGCCTCTCCGCGCACGATGCCACTCGCCCACTGGCGCAAATATTTCATCGAACATCCTCTGCTCAGCTTTCTCGGCCGGCGTTTGATCTGGGTATTCCGAAACGCCCAGGGCTGGGAGGCCTCTGGTCTCTGGTTAGACGAAGAAGCATTCGCGGTAAAGCCCCACACCGGAAACATTAGCGATTCCGCAGGAAAGGTCGTCGATCTCTCCGCCGCAGAAACTGTCAGCCTGTGGCATCCGCTATCAAGTGAAGCCCATGAACTGCAGCGCTGGCGCGATCGCATCTTCAACATGCCGGTACGCCAGCCATTTCGCCAGGCTTTCCGCGAGTTCTATCAAGTCATGGACGAAGAGCGGAAGACTCCGATGTACTCGAACCGCTTCGCGGGGGTCGTGATGCGCCAGCACCAACTGTCCAGCCTCTGCCGCGCCCGCGGATGGGATTACCGCCTGATGGGCACGGGTTTCGACGGCTTCAACGTGCCCAGCCTATCTCTCCCGGCCTGGAAGATGCACGCCGAGTTCTACGTCGACCTGCCCTCCGACCGTGATCCTGCGCTGAAAGACTCAGCTTTGAGCGAACAATCGGGTGCCGGCATAAATCTGTTTGTGGGTTCCGATCAGGTGCGCTTCTATCGCGACAGTCGCGAAATTGCTCTGGATGAAATTCCCGCGATTGTCTATTCGGAAGTCATGCGCGACGTCGATCTCTTCACCAGCGTCTGCGCCATCGGCGACGACGAGACGTGGACCGATCAAGGCGATCGCGGTACCGGAGTTCGCGGCCCGCGTTTCGATATTCAGGAATTCTCCAACCTCGTCGCGCTGCGCGCCGCAATTCTCACGCGGGTCCTGCCTCACACGCCGATTGCCGATCGTTGCCGCCTCGACAAGTCGTGGCTCGAAGTACGCGGCCAGTTGGGCACTTACAGCATCCAGTTCGCATGGGGCGCCGTGATGCTCGCCACCGACTCCGGCCCGCGCTGGCTCGCCATTCCGCAGAACCTTCTCGACGCTATCCCGCTTGATCTGGCCGCCATCCCTATCGACCTCGACCACCGCACGGAGATGATCCTCCGCAAAGCACACCTCCTGGCCGACGACTGGAAGATCGATGACCCGGGTCTGATACGCCAGCTGATGCCAAAGTAAGACGAGGACATGCAATCCTAAGTACCAAAGCCTATTTCTTCGGTTAGACAAGGCTGACCGCCACCAAACTAACCCTCGATGCCTTCCTTACAGGTTAGAATTTGCGGGTGTAAACAAAGATCCCGCCTTGCGGCGGGATCGTAAAAGCTTCATCTCAGTTCCCAACTCTGAAAGCGACACCTCAATCCGCGGCCACGTCCTTCACCGCCTCGGCTTGGCGACGCTCTTTAGCCACGCGATTGGAAGGCAAGCCCGCATCGCGAATCTTATACAGCAACGCACGGTAGCTGATGCACAACGCGCGCGCGGCTTGCTTGCGGTTCCAGTGGTGGTTCTGCAGAACTTTCAGGATGACTTTCCGCTCCAACTCGCGGACTGCCTGGCGCGTCAGTTTCTTCAGATTCACCTGGCCATCCACGGGAATCTCGTCGCTGAAGAAATCAGGCGCGCGCGGCGTTAAGTCGCTGGCGATGACTTCTTCGTTGCCCAAAATCACGTAACGCTTGACGAGGTTTTCCAGTTCGCGAATATTTCCGGGCCAGTGATATTTCCGAAGCGTGGCCATCAGCTCGCCGGAGAGAGGTTTGGCGCGGCAGTTGTACTTCCGGTTGTGATATTCGAGGAAGTACGCCGCCAAGTCAGGAATGTCGGCGGCGCGCTCGCGCAGCGGAGGCAGATGCAGATTCACCACGTTGATGCGATAAAACAAATCCGAACGGAATGTGCCGTTCTCAATTTCCTGCTCGAGCTTGCGGTTGGTGGCGCAGACTACGCGCACTTCCACTTTCTTGTCTTCCTGCGCGCCGATGCGGCAGAACTGCCCGTCCTGCAAAAGTTGCAGCAGCTTCGCCTGCAGCCCCAGATCCAGTTCTGAAATTTCGTCGAGGAACAGCGTGCCGCGATGCGCCATTTCCACGCGGCCCGGCTTCATGCCGTAGGCGCCGGTGAAGGCTCCTTTTTCGTAACCGAACAGCTCGCTTTCGAGCAGCGTTCCCGGGATAGCAGGGCAATTCACCTTCACCCAAGGCCCGGTACGCCACGGCGACCCGGAGTGAATCATGCGCGCAATAATGTCCTTGCCGGTTCCGCTCTCTCCCTGGATGAGCACCGGAACGTTAGCTCCTGCAAGTTTGGTGAGGCGGTCGCGTACCGCCTGCATGGCCTCCGTACGCCCAAATACGATGGCGTCTGGTGGCATTTCCCCCAGAGGCTGGACGAGCGAACTTACACTGCTGGTTGTCATGGCTTGGTTTCTCAGGGGGGAGACCTTACAACCTGCATCCGGAGAGCCAAAGCCGGGCAGGGCCACCACAGTCCTGTCAAATCTAGCTTATCTGATTGAAGAGCATCAACTTACCAAAGAGCCGGGCGGGCGCACCCCAGTAATCTGGAGATAGACCCAAGGGTAACACCTTCCACAGGGGCATGCGCAAACTTTTTCACACTGCAGAAGCGACCTTCCGCCGCCTGTCGCCATTCGAACCGCTGGGACGAAGCAATGGGCGGGCAAACTTGAGGCCGAGGAGATAATACCCGCCGGCTGGGGTGGTGCGGAGGGCCTTGGCGCGAAGCGTGCGCGATGCCTGTGGCATCAACGCCAGCGCGGCCACAGGAGCACTGGGGATCTCGAGGTGGATTTGGGCTACCGGAGGCAATACGCGGCGCATAGCGACGAGCATGCCTCCTGCGCCGACGTTGAGAGCGGTGGCAAACTCAAGGAATTCCTTGCCTTTATCGTCGCGACTGCGAACGAAGACAGGGATCGCCAAGGGCAGCCTGGGCCACTTTCGCCGCTCTCCTGTCGATTTAGCTTCGTTCATGCAGACCTCTCCCGTAGCCGAAACCAAAGGCGCAAGGTGCACCTTAGTGGCCAAATCTGGGGTAAGAACCGGACGAAACCGGGTCAGAGCCCTGAAGTCCCACCACGCCAGACTGCAAAACCAGCATCAGAACAGGAGTTTTGGGACCATTTCTTCGCCTTCTATTCGAGAGCATCCAACCTGTCTGCGCGTTCAAAAACCGTTGAAAAGTGCAACCTTTTGCTACACTTGGGTAATTCCGTTGTCATTTTCCGTTGACAATGAATTAAGGGCTGGCATACGATTTTGCTAGCTGGCACTCCTCCTAACAAGGCGGGTGCGGTTTCCTCTCCCCGTGACAACCTGTGGTTTCCTACATGGCCACTGCCCATAAGAACACGTGTGTGCCCGTTGCGGGCGAAGTTCCCGTCCCTGAACCAGCGCCTGCAGTTGCTCGTTCTGACGAGGACGCTCCTCGTCCCGAGAACCTGCTGCAGGAATACAACGATCTTCGTGAGCGTTTTCATCGCACCACCAACGCATTAGGATCTGCCGCGCACGATCTCAAAACGCCGCTGTCAATTTTGAACGGGTACGTCGAACTCCTGCAGAGCCAAAAGCTCGGCCCGATGAACGACCGGCAGCTCGAAGTCTTGCGCGACATGCAAGCCAGCGGAAAGCGCCTGCAGCAGTTCATTCAAGATTTCTTGACCTTCAGCGCGCTCGAAACCGGTGGACTGCGCATGCAGTTCGCGCAGGGAAATATCAACGAGTGCCTTTCGGAAGTATGCCGCTTGTGGTCGAACCGCTTTCAGGAAAAACGTCTGGCGCTTTATTTTCTGGCCAACGACAAGCTGCCGGAATTTCCCTTCGACTCGCCGAAGCTGGAGCGCGTCATCTCGAATCTGTTGGAGAATGCATTCAAGTTCACGCCACAGGGCGGGACCGTGTGGCTGCACGCTGAGCCGCACATGTGGGATCGCCGCGCTGCCGCGATGCCGTCCACTGCCGAGCGCCGCCGCCAAAATCTGAGCCATCCTAACTCGGTGAAGGTAAGTGTGTCCGACACCGGGCCTGGAATTCCGCCGGAGTTTCACCTGGAAGTGTTTGACGATTTCTTCCGTCTTCCGAGCACCGAGAGCGAAGACGGCATGGGATTGGGTCTCGCCATCGCACGCCGGCTCGTGCAGGGTATGGGAGGTAAGATCTGGGTGGAGAGCGATCCGGGAGCAGGCTGCAAGTTTTCGTTCCTGGTGCCCTACAAACCGGGTCCGTTCAAACCGGCCGCTGAAAAACAGGCCGCCGCCAGCAAAGGGAAAAACCGATGAAATCAACCGCCAAAATCCTGCTGGTCGACGACGAACCGGGGATGCTCCGCTACATCAAAACCCTCCTCGAAGTGGACGACTACAAAGTCGAGACCGCGACGACTGGCGAAGAAGCGTTGCAACGCGTGGAGAAGGGCCTGCAACCCGATCTCGTGTTGCTCGACGTGCTCATGCCCGGAATCGACGGCTTGCAGACGCTCGAGCAATTGCGCCAGATGCAGCCCGGCGTGAAGGTCGTCATGCTGTCTTGCGTGAACGACACGAAAAAGGTCGTGCACGCCATGAAGCTGGGCGCGCAGGACTATTTGACCAAACCTTTTCAGAAGGCGGAACTCGACGCGGTCATCGATCTGAGCCTCGGCCGGGGAAAACAGACGTACAGCGGCGAAGTGGAAGAACTCTCAGACGACGTCTTCTTCATCGCAGCCAGCCCGCAGATGCGCAAGATTCGCTCGCAGGCCGCGCTGGTAGCGAACGTGGATATTCCGGTGCTCCTGCTCGGCGAAAGCGGTACGGGCAAGGAAGTTCTCGGACGCCTCATTCACAAGCTTTCTCCGCGCGCTCATCGCACGTTCCTGAAAGTCAATTGCGCGGCGGTACCCGGGGACCTGCTCGAAAGCGAACTGTTCGGATACGAACCGGGCGCGTTCACGGGCGCAACCCACGCGAAGCCGGGCAAGTTCGAACTGTGCAACAAGGGAACAATTCTGCTCGATGAAATCGGCGAGATGCCGCCGCTGTTGCAGGCGAAACTTCTGCACGTTTTGCAGGACCAGCAGTTCTCGCGTCTGGGCAGCCGCTCCGTGATCAGAGTCGATGTCCGCATTCTGGCGGCTACCAACATCAACATTCCCGAAGCGCTTGCCAGCAAGCGCCTGCGTGAAGATCTCTACTATCGCCTGAACGCATTCACCATGCAGATTCCGCCGCTGCGCGATCGCAAAGAAGAAATCCCCATCCTGCTGAAGCACTCCATGACGCGGATGGCGGAGCGCTACGCGCGTGCGCCGCTCCCGCTGTCTCCGGCGTTGTTGAAGGCCTGTCAGGATCATTCCTGGCCGGGCAATCTGCGCGAACTGAACAACTTCCTGAAGCGCTACCTGATTCTCGGGGACGAGAACCTGGCCGTGACCGAATTACTTCCCCGGAATGACGGCAATGGCGGCGTGCACAGCGATGCCACGGCTCGAGGGATGGAGCCGGCCGGGTTGAAATCGCTGGCCCGGAGCGCGAAGGATGAAGCGGAGGCGCAAGCGATTACGCGCGCTCTGGAACAGACCAACTGGAACCGCAAGCAGGCCGCTGCCATCCTCCAGATCAGCTACAAGGCCCTGCTCTACAAGATCCGGCAGTATGGGATTGCCGAAGCCAAGAGCCACCACAAGCTCTCGGCAGGTGCGTAGTTCCAGGGAACCGGGCTCGCGCCGACCAACTTAGCCTGCAAAAAGATCAGCCCGCGGTTTAAGCCGCGGGCTTTCTCTTCGTGCGATTAAGAACCCAGGAACTGCTCTACGGAACCGTCAGATTGACATTGGCGCTCTTCGTGTCGCTGCCCGAAGTGGCAGTGATGACGAGCGGGTAGCTGCCAGCGGGCGTTCCGGCAGGCGGCGTTTGGGTTGAGCTGTGGCTGCAGGCGGGCTGCAACAAAAGCAGCGCGAAGACAGCACACAGCATCAGCATTCCAGCGATTCGCCGGCGGCGCCGGTCGCCTCCCGCGCCGAGGCCTAGCAGAGCCAATCCAGGAACCGATAACCAGATGGCATAGAAATGCCGGCTGAACAAACTTGCCGCAGGAAGCGGGACGGGACGGGCCGTGGTGACGACGTTCAACGTAGTCGAACCGGGGCTGGTACTCGTCAGTGTGACCGGATTCGTGGTGAAGGTGGAAGTGGATGCACCCGGGAGTCCGGAAACCGTCAATGAGATACTAGAGCCGTAGATCGGATGAGGGAGCAGTTGAATCGTATAGGTTGCCGTATCTCCTGCGTTCAGCAGAGGGAAGTTACTTGGACCGGCCGTGATGCTAAAGTCCGACATCTGGGCGGCCACGGAGGTCTGTGTAGGCGCGACGTTGTTCGCTGCGCTGGCCAGAACGGCGCCACCGTTGAAAGTCGCGGCATTCCCGCTGCTGCTGGCAGTGGGCGTCAACACCATCGTAATCGTCGCCGTCGATCCCGACTGCAACTGCGGAATAGTGCAGGAAACGTTGGTCGAGATCGAACCGCCGGAGCACTGTCCGGAAGTGGCGCTGGCGGAAACGAAGGTTAGAGGCACAATCGTTGTCGTCGGCCTCAGATCGTCAGTCACCGTGATGGTATTTGCCGGGTCGGGCCCATTGTTGGTCAACGTGTAAGTAAACGTGGCCTGATTCCCCGCGCTGATATAGGTCTGATTGGTGCCCAGCGTAAGAACTCCTGAGATGGAGAGGCTCGCCGCCGTTCCAAATTGGGTTACAAAGGCATCGTAGCCACCTTGGTGCGTCTCGTATTGCTTCGACGTCTGCAGATCAACAGAATTGGTGTCGCCCGCAACATAGATCGTCTGGTTGCTGTCGATCGCGATGCCAGTTCCCTGGTCCGTACCAGTTCCGCCGAAGTAATTAGCCCACGAAGCGGTGGTGTTTTGCCCGGTGATTGCGATGGTGTTCAGGCGTGCCACGAAGGCGTCTTGCGGCCCGTTCAGTTGGCTCTGGACGGAGTTGGGATTGGGGAATACCGGGAAGTCGGCAGACTGCGTCCAGCCAGTCACCTCAGCACCACTAGCGTTATCCACGACAATCGCCTGTCCCGCTTCGTCCTTGGTTCCACCAAGATAAGAAAAATACGTCAGGGACATGTTCGTAGTGATCGTACTGGTCACTGGATTGGTGAATCGAGCTACGAACGCATCGGTCGGGAACGGAGCGTTGCCGGAGAGTTTTGGGCAGTCAGTCCCCGCGGCCGGGTTGATGGGAGTGTCAAGGCAGCGCTGGAAGCCGGCAAAAGTGGATACAGTTGTGACGTCAGTGGAATTGGTGGTCCCTGTGATGTAAACGTTGGCTGCACCCAAGTCTGTGGCAACACCGGTGCCGGAGTCGTCCCCCGTACCTCCAAGGTAGGTGGAAAAGAGAAGTTGTGATCCCTGCACGGCGTTCGGATTCAGCTTGGCTACAAAGGCGTCTGATGCCGTATTCGTGATGTTCGTGCAGAGTGGAGGATTAGTGGTTGAGACCGAAGACGGCACATCAAGGCAGGGTTGGTATGCATTCAGGATGGGAAAGTCGGTGGTCTGACATCCCTGGCATCCGGTGTAGATGAAGTTGGTGGTTCCCGTGAAATAAACGTTGCCGTTGACGTCAACGGTAATGCCGCCCCCGACGGCAACAGGATTGGTGGTGGCGAAGTTGCCTCCGCCAAAGTAGGTCGAATAGGCGATACTGCCGGTCCTCGGAGCGTTCGTATTGACCTTGGTCACGAAGAACTGGATCGGCGCTCGCGGAGAACTTTGAAAAGGGAGTGCCTGCGGCAGAGTGCTCGCTGGGAATTGAACCGTCGTGCTGGCGGCGTCGCTCGATGTGGTGGTGCCGGTGACGTAGATATATCCCTTGGAATCGATGGCCATTCCACTGGCGATGTCGTCACCATTGCCCGACAAATACGACGAGTAGACCAAAGCAGTCGCCACGCCATTCAGGTTATTCAACTCGGTTACGAAAACGTGCTGGGTACCGGCGCTACCAGCTTCGGGCACGGTCTGGTAGGCGGTGTTCGTGACGGTGGGGAAGTCATCTGACGTAGTCGTCCCTGCAACAGATGGGTTGCCCGCGGCATCGACCGCGATTCCGACTGGTGTGTCCATATCGCTTCCGCCGAGGTAGGTGACGTAGATTAAACCGCTGGCTCCTGCCAAAGGATTAATTTTGGCAATGTATACGTTCTGCGTGCCCTTGAGGTTGGGCTGAAAGACGCCGGCCACAGCAGGCAGTTTCGCAGAGTTTGTCGATCCCGCGAGGTAGATGTCACCCAAGTCATCAACTGCAACCGACGTGGCATGCTCATCGCCGCTGCCGCCGAAATACGTCGAATAGGTCAACACAGGGTCGATGACGAGTTCCCGCGAGTGGTCGTAAGGCCCAATCGCAAAACCCACCCGATTGCCGGCGCGAAGCACGAAGCTTCCTTCAACCGACTGTTCGCGGCCCCCAATCTGCTGGTACACGCGAGGAAGGTCGAGGCGCACGCTGCCACTCTCGGCCTTGATGACCAGAGATCCATCTTGCAGTTCGAGCTGCCTCGCGCCGTCGAATTCGAGTTCGGCCTGCACCGGATCAGATCCCGGCGCAACCTGGAAGTCGTATTCCAGCTGTCCTTGCCGGCCGTAGAAAACCAGATTGATTCCCGGATAGACATTTTCGTAGCGCACGCGGGCAAAGTGGGGAATGTCATGCTGCCATTTGGCTGGATCCTTGCCGAGAAAATAGTTGCTCTTGCTGGGTAGGAGGTCGGTCGCGGTCAGGCTGGTGTTGGGGTTGGCTCCTGCCAGCTTCATCTGCAGCGACTCGACGGCAGCCAGCGCGGGCCTCGCGCCGTGCTTTGACGGCATCCGGGAGCTCAAATTCAGGATGGCGCCCTCGGAACCGAGAAACAGGTTGTATCCAGAGCCGCGGGCCACAAATCTTGCTCGCGGGTCCGTCGGGTTGAGATTGGCTTGCCCCTGGTTGGGTTCGAACATCAAGGGGAGGCCGGCCAGGATTGCGCGGACGGGCGATTGCGCGTTGGCTACGCCAGCCTGCTTCTGGGGCGAAGCCACAGGGCTGGCCAAAGTCGCCGCGTGGTTTTGGAACGCGGGAAGATGAGCTGCGGTGGTAATGCGTGAGCGGGAACCCCACCCGAGAACCATGCATCCGGTCGTCAGCAGGATCAGCCCCGCGACCAGGATACGAACTCGTACTACGGATGTTCCCAACCAACGGCAGTCTACGTTCACGCGTTTCCTCCGATACAATTTCGAATCAATTTTCGCTCAGATCAGTGGAGATTGGAGACGGCGCACGAGCCGGTCCGGGCCTCGCGCCGGCACACTTCCCTTGGCGAGCCTGCCCGCGGCTAGCATGTCCCTGGAACTGGCGGAAAAAAGCAAATAACTACTTAAACATCTGAAGGATAGACTCGTCAAGCGCCCCTCCGGCTTTGGTGGCACTACAGCTCCGCTTTCCTTCGTTGTGACTCGTGTCCTTTGTGGTTGAAGACGTTCCGGCACCCCACACCGACCCCAAGATTCGTCAGATGCGGCGGGATGCGTGGGAAGATGCCGCGTGGTAGCACAAAAGTGGCGTGAACGGATCTGCAAGGTCGGCAGTCGATGCCGGACAATCGGCGTCTTTCTGCAATCCGTTGCACTGATCGGGAATCAGGCGACCGCCGGGAGGCTTGAACCTGCTGATTCTTCGCGGAAAACTTACGATTCTTGGGAAGATGGGGTGGCAGTGTGATTGCACATGCAGTCCCGACTCTCCCTGCAAGTGTCCTCCCCCAAGATTTTGAAAGCGAGCCAAGTCTGTTCCGAATTCCGGACAGAGTAACGAATCGGTTCCGGCCGGTGCTTTTATTGTTGCAAAGTACTGATGGTTCTATACATTGAGGGCTAAGAGGCCGCGTTTTCGCGGAAACTGAGGCCTCGAAGAATTGGGGTTTTACTCTCTGTGGTCTCGTTTCTCTTTGGATTACGCGCTCCGGCAGAGCGCTCAAACATGCAACCGAATTCACAGGAACGGCGGATGATGCGGCGCTTTGACATGCGCCTGCCCGCAATCGTGCGCCTTGAGGGCGCCAACGAATTTCATACCGAGACACAGAACGTCAGCGCCCGCGGAGTCTATTTTTATCTGGACCGCGCGGTCTCGGCTGGAACCAAACTGGAAGTGACGCTGACCTTCCCACCTCACGTCACGCTCACTGACGCCGTTCGCGTGCGGTTCAGCGCACGCGTGATCCGCGTTGAGTCACCTTTGCCGTCATTGCGTATCGGTACGGCGGCGATGATTGAGGATTACGAGTTCCTGCGGTCGAATGGCAGCCCGGACTTTCTTTCCGCCTTGCAGAAGGAATGGAAAGCGACGAACTGAAAAGCTGGATACCAGGAACCGACTATCTACTTCTTTCCCAGTTCCTTCATCTGTTGACGGAGTTTGCTAAACCTGCGGACTAGCGTCCCAAGATAGAATGCGTGAATCACCCAAGTGGCAATGTAGGCGGCGAAGAGGAATTTGATCGCGTTCATTGCGACCTCCGGGTCAGCGGCACGCTAGCCTTGGCAGACAGGCCATCCCCAGCAAGCGATTCCATGGCGTGAGCCTCCTCGACTTCGCGGTGCAGTAACTCCAACCGGAAGCGCGACCAGCAGACCAGGAATGCAAAGCAGAGGAATGCCATCCAGCTGATCAGCAGTACGTGCAGCATCCGCGGATCCATCGATCCCCCGCCGCCGATCACGGGCTGGGGATGCTGGGTGCGGAAAAACCAGATCGAGAAGTAAACGAGTGGTACATCCAGGGCTCCGAAAACTGCCAGAGCCGCCGCCAGCATCTGCGTTTGCGCGCTGTTGGAAAAGCGCCGCAGCACCAGATAACTCACGTAAATCAGCCACAGCACCAGCGTTGAAGTGAGACGAATGTCGCCCGGCGCCCACCAGATGCCCCACACCGGCCGCGCCCAGATCGGCCCTGTGATCAGCACGATCGTGCAAAACACCACGCCAACTTCGGCCGTGGTCACTGCGAGCACGTCGAGAAGCTGTCCCGGAAACCATTTTCCAACCAGAAAGTAAAAGATCGGAATCAGGATCACCGTCGTCGCCATCGCACTCGGACGCATGCCGGCGGACTTCAGTTGCTCCTGCACCTGCGGGAGGAACGCGGCGACGACACCGATTACGCCGACCGTAATCACAATCCACTTCGCGGCCTTCTTTCGCGACTCCGTCGCGTTGGCGAGATATTGAATCGATGCGACGAAATTGATGAAGAAGAGAAGAAACGCTGTCCACGCCGAAGGCACGTGGTAGTAGATGATCCGATAGACATCGCCCTGCAAAGCATCGGTGGGAGCGATCACGAGGGCCTGATATAGGGCGTACGCCAGCAGACCAGCTGTGATCACCGAGAGGATGGGGAAGAGCCGTTTCATTCCGCTTGCAGAATCGTTTCAAACAACGCGAGACAAGCAGTAGTAAACACCACATCGTAGGTGAGAAGCAACACGATGTAGAAGTGCGCGGAATTCTCTCCGGTCAAAATTGCAGTCGTCCCTGCGACCATGCCGAGCACGGCAGGGATGGAAATTGGAAACAGCAACAGCGGCAGCATGATCTCGCGGCTGCGGGTACGTAGCGACATGGCCGCGAAGAACGTCCCATTGACAACCAGAGCCCACGTTCCCAGAAGCCCAATCGGCACCAACTGCCACGCGGGCCCGAGCACGTGCAGGTTGTAGAAGATGACGAAAAGAGGGGTCATCAGAGCTTCGAGCACGCTTACGAAAATGAAGTTTCCTACTGCCTTTGCCAGAAACAACGCATTCGCCGGAGCGGGAGAAACCCTGTACCCATCGAGCACCTGATTCCGCAACTCGCGCGCCCAGGTTTGATTGAGTGCCACTACCGCCGCGAACAGAAACGCCACCCACACCAGTCCCCCGACGATATGCCGTGACTCCTCCGCCAGTGGATCGAATGAGAAGACGAAGATCACGACGACCAGTAGCGAGAAAAACAGCATGGAGTTGAGCGCGTCCTTCGAGCGCCACTCCAGGCGAATATCTTTCGTCAAGGTAGTGAGTGTGACCGACCAGAGGCTCATGGCGCGTCCTCGCCCGAGGCTCGAGCCGCTTGCGCCATGCTGGCAGTGCGGTCCACGATCTGTCCTGCCTGCATCCAAACGAATTCGTCGGCCACGCCTTCGAGCAGCGAGGCCTGATGCGTCACCACAAAAATTGTCTTGCCCGCATCGCGCATACCCTTAAGGAGTCCCACCATTTCGCGCGCCGAATGAACGTCAACGTTGGAAAACGGTTCGTCCAGGAGCAGCACTCGCGGATCGTGCAGGATCGCCCGCGCCACTGACATGCGTTGCCGCATCCCCTGAGAATACTGCCCGACTCCGCGTGTCAGTTCGGGATCGAGCCCGACGGAGCGAATCACCTCTTCGCAGCGATCCTGTCCTGGAAGCCCGGCGGAAATCCCGTACAGCCCGGCGAAGTAGCGAAGGTTCTCCATCCCACTCATCTCGTCGTACAGCAGCGACGGATGCGCCATGTAGCCGATATCGCGGCAAGCCTCCTGCGGGCTCTTACCAAAGATTGAGATCTCACCCTTGGTGGGGTGCGCGAGCCCAGCCAAGGCGCGCAAGAGCGTAGTCTTCCCTGCTCCGTTGTCGCCGAGGATCGCATGGAATCGTCCGCCATCAAATTCGGCCGTCACACCGCGCAGGGCGGCGAATCGTCCAAACTGCTTGATGACGTTGCGGACGGTAATGATCGAGGTCGGGGCTTCGGTCACGATGTTGGCGGATCGGGAGGACAGTCGATCCAGCCCAAGAGTCTACCGGACGAGCGGGAACTCTGCACCGTCTGATTGTGAAGGGGCAACGTGCGATCCAAACGCTTAGCTGTCTTGTCTAGGTCATGCTCTTCGCCGGAGCGGGCTGGGTTCCGTTACCCGGCGTGCCCGGCTGTGGCGCGTACTTCGAAGCGCATTTCGCCTGAAGCTGCTTGGCGTGAAAGACGCCATCGTGGTCGAAGCGACCGTCGGCGAGGGCCTGCGAGTCGTCTTTGAACGTATCGGGCGGGGCTTCGGTCCCGGTGTAGTCCACTGCAAGAGTCTGGTCTTCTTCCACCAGCACGAATTGCACGTGCGTGCCAACGCGCTTGATGGAGCCGGGCTGGACATTTCCCGCAACTCGTAATCTCTTCGAGTAGGCGGTGTCGCCCATCTTGTGCAGTTCCTTGATCGTGACGTAATAACTCTTGCTGTCCTGCACGCCGGTATAGGCGAGGTAGCCGAGCAGCAGAACAATCACCGCCGTCGCTCCACCGAATTTGAGATAAGTGCTGGCTTGGCTCGACATAAATCGCCCCACGGGGGATGCACCCCACACTCAGACTTTACGCGCCAGCCCGCTGAGAATCAAGATTCAGCGGGTCCACGGAGTGTGTGCGACTGGCGAGGCTGTCGAGTTTCGCTCGACCGGACAGCCCCTTCGACTTCGCTCGGGGCAAGCTCGGCGAAGCTGTCCCTACATGGGCCGGTACCGCCCGCGTTCGCTAGAATGGAACGATCCGATCGGAGAAGGTTTTCTTATGATTCATCCCTGGCACGATGTAACTCCCGGCGACAAACTGCCGCAGGAATTCAACTGCGTCATCGAGATCCCCTTCGGATCGAGCGTGAAGTACGAACTCGACAAAACCAGCGGCCTGATACGCCTCGATCGCATCCTCTATTCGGCTGTTTACTACCCGGCGAATTACGGCTTCATCCCGCAAACGCTGGCCGAAGACGACGACCCGCTAGACGTGCTGGTTCTCTGCCAGGAGACAGTGGTCCCGCTGACCATTATTCACGCCCGCGCCATTGGACTGATGACCATGGTCGACGCCAGCAAGCAGGATCACAAAATTATTGCCGTCGCCACCGAAGATCCGGAGTTCAACTCCTATCAACAGGCAGCGGAGATGCCGCCTCACCGGCTGCTCATGTTGCGCAGATTTTTCCAGGATTACAAACTGCTGGAAGGAAAAGCCGTCGAGGTAGATGAGATACGTCCCCCAGGAGAAGCGTATCCCATCATCCTCGACGCGCTGCATCGCTACAGTGAACAGCGGCGCAAAGGCTTCAAAGGCGCGAAGCAGTAAAGCAACAATTAAGCTCCCCCGTTGCGTGGAAGATTAAGCGGCCTTCACGGGTGGATTGTCATCGGCTCGTCAATCCTGCGTCATTTCATAGTCAACAAGTTGACTCGTTTGCAGCCCTCAACTTGCGGGCGCCCCTGTCGGACCGTGCGCGAAAATAACGCTTGACATATTGTACTAATACTATAGTACACTGACACGCATGGGAAGGACTACCGAGCGCCGCCCCTTCGAGTTTGCGCTCGACCTGCATAGCGGAGTCCCGGTCTACCGCCAGCTCATCGACCAGGTACGCTCCGGTGTGGCTTCGGGCTCGTTGACCGCGGGCGACCAGTTGCCGACCGTGCGCCAACTCGCGGTGGACCTGGAGATCAATCCCAACACCGTGATGCGCGCCTATCGCGAACTGGAGCTGGGCGGGCTGCTGGAGACGCATCAGGGAACCGGAACGTTCATCGCAAACAAGAAACCGGAGAAGAACTCCACCGAGCGCGAGCGGCAACTTTCGCAGATGGCCGGCGAATGCGCCGCGCGCGCGGGTGCCGCCGGGTTCAGAGTCGAAGACTTGATCGAGAAATTGCGCGACTTGCTGCCTCGCGACGTAGTGCCTCGTCCCGGGCAGAGTTCCCCACAAAGGAGATAGACGTCATGGCAAGAATGCAACGGATTGATGTGAGCGGTGTAGCCCGATTGTTGTTCGCGATCAGCCTGGCGATTGGACTCGCTATTTCGCAAGCGATCCACAACCCTGCCCCGGCCGTTGTCGGAGCTCTGGTCGGCCTCTACTTTCTGTTCGCCATCAAAGTAGTTCGCCAGTGGGAGAAGGTGGCGGTGCTGCGCTTTGGCAAATATGTGGGCCTGCGCGGCCCCGGATTGTGCCACATCGTGCCGATCATGGAAACGCTCAGCCCCTACGTCGATCAGCGCGTGCGCGTCGCCAGCGTCTCCGCCGAATCAACGCTGACGCGCGATACCGTCCCGGTGAACGTTGATGCCATCGTCTTCTGGATGGTCTGGAACGCGGAGAAATCCATTCTCGAAGTCGAGAATTTTATCGAAGCGATCACGCTCAGCGCGCAGACCGCGCTGCGCGAATCCATCGGCCGCCACGAACTGGCAGAGATGATCACGGAGCGTGAGACCCTGGGCCGCGAACTGCAGCGCATTCTCGACGAAAAGACGAACCCGTGGGGCATCACTGTGCAGTCCGTGGAGATTCGTGACGTAAAGATCCCGCAAGGATTGGAAGACGCCATGTCGCGCCAGGCGCAAGCCGAGCGAGAGCGCCAGGCCCGAATCATCCTGGGCCAGGCCGAAACGGAGATCTCCAACAGCTTTGTTCAAGCAGCAGAGGCGTACGCCGAAAACCCTATCGCCCTGCATCTGCGCGCCATGAACATGTTGTACGAAGCCATCAAAGAAAAAGGCTCGATGGTGATCGTGCCATCGTCCGCCGTAGAAACCATGGGCCTCGGTGGCATGCTGGCCACCACATCCCTCGGCGGCGCAAAACCATAAACAATCTCAACTGAATCGTCGAAAGAAGGAGGACTTATGAAGTGCTTGCTATCCGTGTGCCTGGTTACATTCTCAGTGGCTGCAGTCAGCCTGCGTTCGGCCATTGTGCAGTCTTCGACCGAAGCACTGAGCACAGCGAAAAGTGCGTCCACTCAGGCCATGCAAAAGGGAGTCAGCGTGCAAATGGCTACCACCAGCAATGCAACAACCATGCCCGATGCCGACAGCGCAGATGCAAAGATCGTCGCAGTCACTGCCCCGGGCTCGATCTATTTCGGAGTGGACCCGATCGCGCTCGCTGATTTGACGGAAAAGGTCAGGAGCACTCCCTTCCGGCGGGGCCAGAAGCTCTACATCAAAGCCGACGCCCGGACAACGTACGCAAAGGTCCTGCGGGTTCTGGACGCCACGGATATTGGTGAGATCGCGCCACCAGTCCTGCTGACGGCCCAACCGCAGTCTTCGGCGGCTGGAACGATCGTGCCCCCAAAGGGCTTGGAAGTTCTGCGAGATCCGCCGCCTGGAACGCAGCCGATCGTCGTGCAGTTGGTCGATTTCGGGCAGAAAGAACCTGAACTCGAAGTCGACGATCAAACGGTTTCCTATGCCGAGTTGCCCGGCACGCTAAGGCAACTCCTGCAAAACGCAAGCGACAAAGTAGTCCGAGTGAAAGCGGAAGGGCGATTGCCATTCGCGGAAGTTGTGCGCCTGATCGACGCCTGCGAATCGGCTGGAGCAAAGGTGGTTGTGGGCTCAGCGGGAGTTTAGATCGGTAATCAACCGACGATCACCAGAGTCACTAAAGTCCCACGAATGTCGCTAAGGTCCGTGCGGTGTCTGGCCGATAACGCATACATGGATCCCGCCATCGCCCTTCAGGGCCTCCAGCAGGCCGAAGTTCAATTGGAGACAGCCGCATGCCGCATGGCAAGCGCGGGAGCGGCTTCTGCTGATGGCGCCAACCTCGATGTCGTCGACCTCCGTAGCGAAATGGTCGCGTTGATGTCCGCGCAGAATCAGTTTGCGGCCAACCTCGCTACTCTGAAAACGGCCGATCAAATGCAAAAAGCTCTGGTCGACATCAAGGCCTGAGCACTCACCACACGTGGCAAGCGTTCTCCGCCACCATGGGCTGTCCGGTTTTGCATCCGAAGGCCTTCTGGAATTCCGGCATGTTCTGCACCACGCCGTTCACGCGATAGCGGCCCGGCGAATGCGGATTGGTGCTCACCATTACACGCAGATATTCCGGACGTTGCTTCTCGCACCACACGCGCCCGAATCCGAGGAAGAAGCGCTGTTCGGGCGTGAAGCCGTCGATGCTCTGCCCTTCCTTGCCGGTTTTATCTTCGGCGATGAGGCGTTCTAGCGCCGCCAGCGCGATGCGAGCGCCGCCGTTATCCGCCGTGTTCTCGCCAAGCGTAAGGCGACCGTTTAGCTTCATGTTGTCGACGGCCACGAAGTTCGAGTATTCGTCGGCGACACAGCTCACGCGCTTTTCGAATTCCTTGCCATCCTGCTCCGTCCACCAGTCGCGCAGGTTCCCTGTCGGATCGAACTTGCGTCCCTGATCGTCGAAGCCGTGGGTCAGTTCGTGACCAATCACCAACCCGATCCCGCCAAAGTTAATGGCGTCGTCCATGGTTCGATCAAAAAACGGAGGCTGCAGAATGCCCGCCGGAAATACGATCTCGTTGAATGACCCGCTGTAGTATGCATTCACCTCGGGCGGAGTCATGCCCCACTCCTTGCGATCGAGAGGCTTGTCGATTTTCGCCACCTGCCGCTTCGCTTCGAATTCATTGGCGCGCTGGGCATTCCCGAACAGATCGCCCGGCTTGATCACCACCGAACTGTAGTCGCGGTACTCGTCGGGATATCCAATCTTGTTGCGGATGGCGGTCAGCTTCACCTTGGCCTGCTTCTTGGTGTCGTCGCTCATCCACGAAAGATTCTGAATGTCCGAATCCAGTGACTTTTCCAGCGCGTCGACCATTTTCAGCATGCGCTGCTTGCCATCGGCGCCGAAGGTGGCCTCCACATAACGTTGTCCGAGCGCCTCTCCCAGCGAGTCGTCGACCAGAGCGACGCAACGCTTCCAGCGGTCCTGAATCTGTTTCTGACCTGTCAGGTACTGCCGCATTTTGAAGTTGGCGTCGACGAACGGTTGCGACAACCACGGAGCAGCTGCCCGCAGCACGTGCCAGGTCGCATACGTCTTCAACGACTCAAGAGGCAGCGACGCGATGACGCCGTTTACTTGGGTGAAGTAGTCAGGATTGCCGACATTGAGCGATGTAAAGTTAGGTGCGCCGACTGCGGTGAAGTATCGGTTGAGATCGAAGTCCGGCGCTAGCGCGACGGCTTCGGCGCGCGTCATTTTGTGGTCGCGATTCTTGGGGTCGCGGCGCTTGGTGCGATCCATGGAGTTGGCCGCGAGCAAGGTCTCCACCATCAAGACTTGTTGCGCCGAACTCGCCGCCTGTTTCGGCGTTTGCCCGGCCAGCGTGAACACCTGCGTTGCATACTCCACCAGATGCTTGCGCATTTCCGCTTTGTCGGCATCGTCCTTGATGTAATAGTCACGGTCGGGCAGCGAGAGCCCTCCCTGGTCGATGTTTGCAATTACCTGGTCGGCGTTGTGCAAATCGGAGTTGGCATAGAAACTGAACAAAGAACTGCCCCCGAGCAGACGCAAGCGTCCGATCTCATCGATCAGCGCGCCCTTGTCTTTCACGGCTGCAATGCGGTCCAGTTCCGGCTTCACCGGCGCAATTCCCTTCGCATCTGCACTCTTTTCGTCCATGCAGGAGCCATACAGATCGCCAATCTTCTGATCGACGGCATTGCGTCCAGCGCCGCCCGCCGCGGCATTCTCGAGAATTGATTTCTCGATTTCCAGGTTGCGTTCGTCGAGTTCGGAGAAGCTTTGCCAGGCCGGGCGGTCCGCCGGAATCTCGGAATTCTTGATCCAGTTCCCGCAGGCATACTGGTAGAAGTCGACACAGGGATCGACACTCTTGTCGATGTTGTCGACACTGAATCCCGCTCCGGGCTTGGCGGAAGAGGCAGACTGCGAGAAACTGAAAGCGGTCACGGCAAGCAAGAAGGCCAGCCAGAGACGGAACACGCGCATGAGGAATCTCTCCTAGTTGAGCAACCGGGAAGATTCTAAGCGCACTATTTGCCCATGATCAACCGCGAAGAGACAAATCACGGTCAACATTTGTAAAGAAAGTGGAGAAATTGGCTGCTTTCACTCGGTCGGCTAGTTGACCAGCGCGGCTGTCGAAGATTAAAGGCAATCACCACAAAGGGCACGAAGGTTCACGAAGGAAACCCATTGTTACCTTCGCGAACCTTCGTCTGTGCGGCCTCGGGTCAACTCGCCTTGCGACGCTCAGTCTCGCTATCTGATAGCACCTCTCCTGAAGCCTTCTTGGCATTGTCGATCGATGACTTCAGCACTTCTTCGCGACGCTGCCGGAGCGTGTCTTCAAAAGCCGTCCAGCGCAGTGAAGGACCTGCCGGCGAAACGTCCATCGTGCCCTCCGTGTGCACGGGAGCGACTTCGACGCCCGGATCGACATCCTCGGTGGGAATGGTTCCCGAGCCTGCTCCCACCTGCTGCTGCGTTGTTGGTGTAACGTTGCGGTCGGTGGCTTCGCGGTGCATGACCGGCTTCTCCACCCATTTCGAGCGATACCACCGTTCGTAGTCAGCCCACTTCTCTTCGGATGTAAGCGTGCCTTCGTCATAGGCCGGAAAACTCTCGATTTGCTCCTTCGTCAGATCGACCAGAAAGTCATTTTCGTGTTGCAGCGACGGCCTGATCTGATCCGGCGGCACAATAAACTTGTTGCTGGACAGCCATCCACCGGTGTCAACGACCACGAATACGATCGCCCCGGTGGCTTCGTCGAAAACAACATCGTCAATCTCGCCCAGCTTCTGGTCTTTCAGGCCATAGACCTTGGCCCCGCGAATATCGACAGCGGCTTCTTCCGTGTTTGAAAAACGATAGTCCCCCAATGTGCCGTAACGGGCCATAGTTCCTCCTGGAGTCTGCGTCTTCATGTCTGTGATCAATCGCGAACCTAAGATGCGGAAAAGCCGCTGGCGTTTGGCGCGGGAAATTGAATCAGAGGAGTTTTGTGGTCCAGTCGGCCACAACCTGTCCCACAGAGGCGGGTATAATCGAGACTCACCGAATTCAAACAAGCTGGGGTTCCCATGACTTCCACGAATGGCAATAGCAACAGTAGCGGTAATGGCGGCGGTTATGACGTTCCCAAACCGCGGGCGGAGTGGCTGGCGCGGCGCAAGCAGGAGAACACCACCGGAAACTTCTCACAGATGCACTATGCGCGCCAGGGCGTGATCACGGAAGAAATGTCTTTCATCGCCCACAAAGAAAAACTGACGCCGGAACTGGTGCGCGATGAAGTTGCCCGTGGACGCATGATCATCCCCGCCAACATCAACCACCCGGAACTTGAGCCGATGGCGATCGGGGTGGCGTCGCTGTGCAAAATCAACGCCAACATTGGCAACTCGGCCGTCACCTCGGAAGTGAACGAAGAACTGAAGAAGTTGCACACGGCCGTGCACTACGGCGCCGACACCGTGATGGATCTCTCGACCGGCGGCAACATTCACGAGATTCGCGAAGCTATTCTGCGACATTCGCCCGTACCGATCGGCACCGTGCCGATCTACGAAGCCATCGCCCGCGTGAAGCGAGTTGAGGATCTGAACGCGGAAGTGATGCTCGAAGTGATCGAAGAACAGGCCGCGCAGGGCGTGGATTACATGACGATCCATGCGGGAGTGCTTATTCAGTATCTGCCACTGATTTCCAAGCGCATCACGGGCATTGTGAGCCGCGGCGGCGCGATCCTCGCGCAGTGGATGGCCTACAACCACAAGCAGAATTTCTTGCACGAGCGCTTCGACGACATCGTCAAAATCTTCAAGAAGTACGACGTCAGCTTTTCTCTAGGCGACGGCTTGCGCCCCGGCTGCGTGGCCGACGCCAGCGACGAAGCCCAGTTCGCCGAACTCAGAACGCTAGGAGAACTCACGAAGAAAGCCTGGCAGGAAGACGTGCAGGTCATGATCGAAGGCCCCGGCCACGTCTCCATGGACAAGATTAAAGAGCAGGTCGAGAAGGAAGTTGAGCTCTGCTACGAAGCTCCCTTCTACACGCTAGGCCCACTCGTCACCGATATCGCTCCCGGCTACGACCACATCACGAGCGCTATCGGTGCGGCGATGATCGGATGGTATGGCGCCGCCATGCTCTGCTACGTCACGCCGAAAGAGCACCTCGGCCTACCCAACGAGAAGGACGTAAAAGACGGAATCATCGCCTACAAGATCTCCGCGCACGCCGCCGACATCGCCCGCGGGCGACCCGGCGCCCGCGACCGCGACGACGCGTTGAGTTATGCGCGATATAAGTTTGATTGGGAAAAACAGTTCGCGTTGTCACTCGACCCAGAGACGGCGCGCTCAATGCACGACGAAACTCTGCCCGACGACTTCTACAAAGAGGCGGCTTTCTGTTCTATGTGCGGTCCGAAATTCTGCTCGATGAATTATTCGTCGAAGGTAGACGAATACAACAAGCAAGTGCACGGAATCGAGAAGAAGGACTACTCGGAGTTGGTGGAGAGGTTGGTGACGCTGAAGTAGCCGCGTTTTGTGGGGATAGTCGGCTTCGGCTATCCATCCGAGCCAAGGTTGGCAGCTAGCGCGGTCTCCAGTTCGTTGAGATGACGATGCCCTGAAAACCGAACGGTGGGCGTCCGGTTTCGTTTTCTCCGTTACTGGTTGGTCAGGCGCGTTTCGAGCATGAGATTCGAGCACATGCCCCTGACTGCAACGAACTTGACGGAGAGTAGATTGAACCAGCGAGGTCGTCCGCGGCGCTTCAGACGAAGCTTTGAGAATCTCTCCATCGCCATAAAACGCGCCGACCACACGATGCTTGTTCGACAACTCAACGAAAGAAAGCTACCAGCTGGTCGCGATTCTCAGTTCACCCGAAAATCGGTGGTTCAAACCAACGCCTGATTGAGCCGCTCCCGCCGCCGCAATAGCCCAAGATTTGTCAGCCGCTTTCGGCATCCAGAAAACCTAACCACGTGGGTTCGGTTCGTTTCCGGACACGCCGCTTCCATGAACCGACAGCAATTCCACTCTCTGCTCTGTCCAAATAGCAGAATCATTCCTGTTCGCCACAAGTTCCAAAATCCCACCGATGGTGATGGGATTGCACTTTCCGTAAGTCCTGTGTACGTCATAGGATACGGTGGACCTGCAACTGTGCGGTACGGTAACCGTCCAATCCGAAGGGGTGTTCAGCAACGCCCAGTGTTTCACGTCGCTCGATGGAGCGTCGTTCGTTCAGTGAGGAAGGGTTAAGACTAGAGAGGCGAGGATCATCCCATCATCGGATCTTCCTCGCCCCTAGCTTCACCGCCCTAGTGCACCTGGATTGCTGCCGTAACCGGCTTCAGCACTCCCGCCTCGTCGCTGATCGTCACGCTCAGGCTCTCAGCCTTCGGATCCATGAACCAGATCGATTCCGTTCCCTCAAGATGCGGGGCATAGTCTCCTGGAGGAATCTCAATCCCAGCAGGACACCCAGTATTGATGGGCTTGAAGTCGATCGGAGTGGTGCAGTGAGAATCCTGAAAGAACTGTCCCGAACCCGTTCCCGTCGCACTTAGGTAAGTGCTGTCCAGGACCTCTGAAGTTGTACCCTGAGCATCGACGCTATGAATCTGAAAGACGGCGCAGGTCCCGGCTTGAATCGTCGTCGTCCCCCGCAATTGCAGCGCTGAGGGGACGCCCACCTGCAGAAACAACGTTCCGGTTCTCGTCAGGCTTTGCCCGTCAGTGGCGGTCACCGTGAGCGGGAAAAAGCCGTCCGGGGTGGAGGAAGTCGTTGCGATGGTCAGCGTACTCGAAACTGGTGCCAGAGGAGAGCCCGGAGTAAGGGATACTTTCGCCGGACTAAAGCTTCCGCTCACTCCACTGACACCACCGCCACCTGCCTGGGTCGTATCCAAAGTCAGTGAAACGGTTCCCGTAAAGCCCAGGGAAACCAAGTTCAGCGACACCTGTGCCGCCGCTCCGCCCGCTTGCGGAACAATCACGGCTGCACCTTGACGCGGCCCGAGGACGAGCCAGAAGTCCGGTATATCTGGCTTGGGAGGAGCGCATTGTGCGGGCGCTGATGCCTTCGGCACAAACTTCGAACTCGAATCCTGGCCGACCCCGTCCGGCGGCGCGCTCTGCCACTTCGAAAGTGGAACTGTGCCGCCTAAGATCGAAGCATCAAAAAATGGAAAGGACTCGTCGGCAGCCGCGGTATCACCCCAGGTATTCGACTCCGAAGAGAATGTGCTGCCGAAAGTCTGCCACATATCGGTAATCGGAACGCTGCAGGATGGACTGTTCTTGTAGTAGCTATAAAAACCCAGCTGATCTGCCGTACCGATAAAGTTGTTGCCGGTCTGCGCAAGGTGCTGATTGAAACGAACCAGCGGAGCCGTCGGCTGTTCCCAGTTGGTTCCCGCACGTCCGCCTCCAACAATATAAAGTTGCTCCGGCGCGCCGTCATAAAATGTGTTTCCAGTCAGGGTGACGTCGGACGAATCCGACACTTCGATATTTGCGGTCTTGCTGTCGGGGACCAGCGAGTTACTGCAAACCGCGCTGTTCTGCACGGTGAACGGCCCCTCACTGGCTTCAATTAGCAGACCCTCGACGTTGTTTCCACTCGCCTGCAGATTGTTGACTTGGTCATTCGCGTTGTCGGTATCGAAATGGATGCCGCTGCTCTCGTTATAGAATGCGCTGAGCCCGTTGAAGTCGCTGTTGTGGTGCAGGAAGAAATCGGAACCGTCGAAGGCGTAGGCATAAAAGCCCGCTTGAGCCCCGCGCCAGCTGTTATATGAACTCTCGTCGTCCTGATAGAGAACGAACTTCACTTGCTTACCGGAAAATCCGGTCTGTCCGTTGTGATTGGCTACGCTGTTTTGAACCGTGATATTTTGCGTCGGGGCGGAGCCGCCATAGAGGCCAAATCCGATCGAGTTGCTCCAAAGAAACTGGTCGGTATCGATCAAAATATTGCTGCCATTCTCGATGCGTGAGCCGGACTGAATGCAGGAATTGTCGTATTCGAACGTCAAGCCGCGGATCACAAAATTGTTGACGTTCTCGGTTTTCAGCAGTGCACTCCGGGAGGCAGTCGACACTTCAATATCGGCCGTCGGCATATTGGTTCCGGCCGGCGGCCAAATATAGATTTTCTTGCTTCCGGCCGAGTCCGCCCAAAAGGTGCCGGGCTGCAATTCGTGCGAGAACATCACCTGGTTCAGCCTCGCCCCATCGACAAAGACCATCTCCCTGCGCAGAATGATGGGCGAGATCGGCGGCCAGCCATCGGGAGGGGTGCAGGCGGAGAAAATGTAACTGGAGGTTGCAGGGTTCGTATAAATATTCGGACCGTAGGAAGAAACCGTCCAGGCATTTCCAGGAAGCGAGTCCGCCCCAGAAACGATGACCGTCCCCGGGGTTGCGGCCTGCAGAGTGAACGGCAAAGACGTTTGCGAAGCCGCTATTGTCAACTGCTCCCGGTAGGTGCCGGGATTCACATTGATTTGAGTGCCAGTACTATTTTGATTGTTGGTTGCCGCTGTGCTGAGCGCCTTGTTGATGGTCTTGAACGGAGATGCTTGCGTGCCGTTGTTGCTGTCACTCCCCGCAGATCCGTCGACATAAATGGAAACTGTCTCGAGTTGTTCGTTGACGTTTGCCCCGACGTTTGGAGGAGGTGGAGGCGGCGTGGTACCAGAACTTCCACTGCCTGAACCACATCCGTTGAGTACGATTAGTCCAGCCAAAGCAAAAACAACCAGACCAGAACATTGCGTCCTGAACATCTAAAAAATCTCCCCGTCGAACGTAAGATGCAATTCTGCCGTGTTAGGGCCGTTCCAACGGGGACTTCGCGCACCGTCGCGATCTCATTGTTTCCACCGTCGAGTCGAATGACACGACAGCAACAACCCAGCTGCGCGGCCAAAGTTGCTGTGGGAAACAAGAAACCCGTGCGTCGCACCCATTGGGAGTTCTGAGTTGGTGACCACCAGTCCGGGTACCGCCCTTGGTAATTTGCAGCGACCCCGAGGCGTTAAACTGCACTCCTGTCTCAGTCGGTGTTGCCGTTCCCGACCCGAACAAAAGGTTCAGCGTTGCCAGGGGGTTAGAGCTATTGTTGTTAATGGGCTCTGCTTGCCACACAAACGCCTCATTCGAGGCAGTATTGCTCGTGCTATTGAACGCGGATGCCACCAGGTTGAGAGTCTGGGAGTTCTTGCCGGTCGCTGCAGTCGCGCTGCCTGCGGACGGGAGCTTCAACGCCCCCCGCACGATTGCAGCGCCGCTTACATCGAGCTTCGCGCCGGGTTTCGTATTGCCGATGCCGATCTTGCCGGTCGATCCCGAACCGTTCTGAAACAGTAAGGAACTGCCTAAGGTGTTGCCGTCGGGCGTCCACAGTGGAACGAAGTTGGCCGTGCCCGATCCGTTCAGGGGCGGGGGCACGCCAGCACTCGATGAAGCCGATGCTGGCGTGGAGTTAGAGGATCCACTCTCGAACCCCGGCACCCGCAGGAAAGCAGCGGCGGGCAGTCCCCCCAAGGTCTGCGCATCCGCTGCTTTCAAAGCGTAGGGAACACTCACCAACAGCACGCGTGGCTGCTGGACTTGCTCCCCAATTTGCACACCCAGCCAGCGCGCTTCCCCGGAGGAGAACAGCGCAGTCGGTACCCCCTGCGGCTGAGTGGCCCCTAGCTGTACGGAATAACGTCCTGCAGAGTCGAGGTCCACGTGCTGCGTCTCAGTCCATAGGGGATCCCCTCCGCGCTGGTTGGCAGAGAGCGAGAACGTAATGTCGACCCTGCCGGCAAGCGGGGCGCCGCCCTCGTCATTGGCTACGTTGGAGAACTGAATCAGAGGCGGCACCTGGACGGGCCTTGCCATAATCGCAGCCACGTGATCGGAGTCGGCCGGAGTCTGGGCTGGCACCGGCAGTGAAACCAAGGAGAGTAAGCAGGTCAAGCCCAGAACTGGCAAAGTGACGCGAGGCAGGCGGATGCATGAGTTGTACACAATTTCCTCCGATTTCCGGCTAAATGGACGTTGAAACTTGCGGCCGACCTTCGGGCAGTGTGTGGCGCCGAGGGGACAGCTCAAGTTCGGGCCTCACTTTGGTGGCAAAGCGGAGGACCGTCAAGCATCGGGGTCTGAGTTCTTTATGAGTTTGTATGAGGGCTGCGAATCAGGACGGAAATCCCAAGCTTCTTGACGGTCGTGGTCCGCCCAGGAAGGTACACCAGATCAGAAAAACGACATCTTGCCCCAAACCAGCTGGAAAAGCTGGCACGAGGCCAGATTTTCCACAGGTCTGTCTCTACGAAGTGCGTCTCACGGCAGAAGAATTACTGATCCTTGCTACCAATGCGCCGGAGATGGCGGCTCCCCCTGTCACTTCCCTTCCAGAGTGATGTCCCCCACGCCGACGTGAGCTCGGAGCTCGTATTTGCCTTCACCCCGATACTTTAGCGTCTTTCCCAGCCAACCGCGGGTTTCACCGTAGCCATCGCTGTTCACATCGCCAATGCCGGTGCTCGCGTGCACCAGGCGATAACCGGAATTCGCTTTCGTCAGATGAATGTCCCCGACGCCCAGACTCAGATGCTTGTCTCCATCGACGCTCTCTACGGTCAAGTCCCCGACTTTTTGGTGAATATCGAGATTCGTGTTCGCGGGCACCTCGAGCTCCACGTCAAACGCCGTATTTGTGGTCGATGGCGCCTCAAATTCGATGGTGGCATCGTTGGCTCGAACGTCGACGTTCACATGGGAGTCCTTCACGTTCTTTTCGTGGCGCGACTTTACCGTGTATTGAAGGCGAATCTTATCGGAGTCCCCGCACTTGACGTGCAAGTCTCCCACGCTCAAGTGCACGTGCACCATGCCGCCAGCGACGAAGTCGCGGACGTCGGAATGCGTCTCTTGATACTTCCAGTCCTCAGCCGCGCAGACCGGGACCGCGACGAGGGGAGCCAGCAGCACACAACCTATGACTGTTTTGTGGAGCAGCGCGAGCAGAGACCTTCCCGGCATCGACCACCTCTCAGGCATAAGAGCGCCTGTTGGTGGTACGCGAAGGTCGCAGTAACAGTTCCAGGAAAGTGTTCAGGCAGGACGTTCAATTCTTGAAGTCGGCAACGCCATCCCATACCAACTGCACGGCAATCGCAAGGATCAGGAACCCGAAAATCTTGTTGATAGCGCCGACCGCGCTCGGTCCCAGACGGCGCACCAGCGGTCCTCCCATACAAAAGAAGAGGGCCACGCTGAGAGCGATGGCGGCAATGCCAATCACCATGCCGAGATACGCTGCGGTGTTGTCCACGTGAGCGGCCAGCGCCATGACCACGCCGATCGAACCCGGCCCGGACATCAGCGGCATGGCTAGTGGCGTCAGGGAAATGTCCTCTTTGTCTTTCGCCTCGTGGCTTTCTGCGGGCGTAATGCGGGCCGTTGACGTGACCATGCCCCACGCCGTGTTGGCGACGATCAGGCCTCCCGCGATTTTGAGCACAGGCAACGAAATACCGAAGAAGTAAAGAACGAAGCGTCCGAAAAAAAGAAAAGTGACCAGTATGACGAAGACCCACATTCCTGTCTTGAACGCTGTCCGCTGCCGATCCTTCGCAGTCCAGGTCGAGGTCATCGTGAAAAATATCGGAGTCCCGCCGAAAGGATCGACGATCGGAAACAGCGCCAGGAAGGTCGCCGCCGCTGAAGCGGGCAGAGTGCGCAGGAACTGTCCGAGAGCGTGCGCGGCGGTCATGCGTTATCGATACCCCTCCAGCGTCTTTGCTGCCCGCTCCAGCGCAGCGGCGAGTGCGGCTAACTGCTGACGCGACCGTTCGCTGTCTCCCTTG
This sequence comes from Candidatus Sulfotelmatobacter sp., assembly GCA_035695545.1. GTDB lineage: Bacteria > Acidobacteriota > Terriglobia > Terriglobales > Acidobacteriaceae > Sulfotelmatobacter. Next base: position 65,698 of record DASRRV010000264.1, read on the forward strand.
TCGAGACCTTCGTTCACACCGGGAATCACGACTGCAGCATATCCTGTGTATTCGCCAGGAGCATAAATCGCATGGCGAAACCATGCACGGTGAGGCAGTCCCTGCGGCTCCAGCAGAGCGCGCTCTGCGCCCCGCAACGCCTGGTTCAGGCGAACCGCATCGTGTGGAGGATTTTTCTGTTTGGCCAGGATCTTCGCGCCGGCGGCTTGAAACCGCCGTGCAGCTGCATTCACCGCAGTGAAGTCGAGCGCGCGGTCACCGAACTTGCTATCGGCGCGCCTGCGGGCAGCGTCGAGATATGCGGCAATTTCCTTTCCATATTCCTCGTAGTCGTAGGGCAGAACGTCGGCGTCAGCCATTCGTATCGTTTCCAATCCGAGGACCCGCGCCATCTGCTGTTCATACACAAAATCCGGATCGCCGAATTTCTTGAACCACGCGAAGTTGTCGAAGACCGAGTGATACACGCCGTACGGACCACTCGAACTGATATCGGTTGACGGCACACCCAGATGCTGAAGAAACGCGGTGTAATCAGAACCGCTGCCCAAGTCTCCGACCGGAACGTCGCCCTTCACTTGCGCTGCCGGAGTGCGCCGGCTGTCAGCGATCGCCTCTGTGGGTGACTGCGTCGAGGGCGCATCCGGTTGCGCAGCTTTCTGCCAAGCCTCGTACACTGTTCCGCCTTTCGGACTTGGAACTGCCTTGGTCACGTCGCGGAGAAACTGCTTCAGGCTGGGAACCGCCGAGGCCCCGAACTTTTGTCCAGAAACTGCGACGTCTACGTTGAAGTACGCCGGAGCATTGGATAATTCGGACTCGTGCTGTTCCACCCACTCGGTCGAGCCCATCAGTCCTTCTTCCTCGCCGTCCCAACTGCAGAAGACCATGGTGCGCTTCGGCTTCCATCCCGACTTCAGCAGCTCGCCAACGCCATGCACAGACTCGAGCATCGCCGCGGTGCCGCTGTTTGGATCAACGGCGCCATAGACCCACGCGTCGCGATGATTACCCGCGACCACCCACTCGTTGGGCAGTTCACCGCCGCGAACGCGGCCGACGACATCCCATAGCGTCCGGAACTGATAGTCCTGCTTAAGATGCATCTTCAACTTTGCCGGTCCGGGACCGACGTGATAGGTGAAGGGCAAAGCGCCCTGCCATTCGCGCGGCGTGTCGGGGCCACTGAGGTGTTGAAGTACGGGCCACACATCGTGATACGACATGGGGGTGACCGGAATCTTCGGCATTTGCGCCGATTGCTGCGGAGAAACGCGCTGCGCGTCGGGGAGCGACGGAACCGACGCAACACCCGGCGTTGTCGGATCCCCGGGAAACTCGAACATGTATCCCGTTGACCCGCGCTGGACGCCGCTATCCGGTCGCCACGGGCCGTCTGGATATTTGTCACCACGACGCCAGCCATCGTCCGCCGGATCGGAATAGATGATCACGCCTGCGGCGCCGTGCTCCTGGGCAACGAAGACTTTGACTCCACGAAAATTCTGCCCGTAGCGAACGAGTACGATCTTGCCGCGAACGTCGACCTTCAACTTTTCGAGCTTTTCGAAATCTTCGGGCGTCCCGTAATTCGCGTAAACCACATCGGCTTCTACATCGCCCGATGGCGACATTCCGTTAAAGGGCATGACCACGCGTGGATCGTCCTGGAAGGCATCGTTATCGACATGTTCCCGCGTGGGCCCGTGCATTTCGATGCCCGCGGGCGCCGTCATATCGACACTGATTTCCAGCGGATAGTTGATCCAGACTTTGTATTCGACAATCTCGGTGTCGAGACCGGCATCCCGAAATTTCTGTGCCACGTAGTCGGCAGTGGCCTTATCTTCGACCGTCCCTGCCATGTGCGGAACTTTGGTCAGAATGCGCAGATGCTCTTCCGCGAGCTTGGGATCGGGAACGGCCACGAAGCGGGCCTCGGCGGAAGATTCAGCACCGGCATTGCGAAAACCAAAAATGGCGGGAGGGTTGGAGGGCTTTGGCGCGTTTCCTCCGGCTACTTTCAAGGGACCAGAAAACAGAGTGGCGAACGAAAGAAATGCAGCAGAAAAGAGTCTCATCGCGCTCCAGGTGGAAGGTAGTAAGGTAGCACAGCGCTTGCTAGGAGCGCACTTGGCCAGTGCCTATGATTTCGTACTTGGAAGAGGTCAATTCCGCGAGCGCGAACGGGCCGCGGCAGTGGAGCTTCTGGGTGCTGATGCCCATCTCGGCTCCGAAGCCGAACTCCGCGCCGTCGGTGAAGCGGGTGGACGCATTCCAGTAGACTGCGGCCGAATCAACGCCTCGCAAGAACTTGCGCGCGTTCGCTTCGTCGCGGGTGACGATGGAATCGGAGTGCTTGGTCGAGTAGCGGTTGATGTGAGCGATGGCCTCGTCCACGTTGGCGACTACGCCGACGGCCATGCACAGGCGCAGATACTCCTCGTGCCAGTCTTGCTCGGTTGCAGGGCTCACCAGCAGTCCGGCAGCCAGAGTCCGAGCTTTGCCGTCGCCGCGCACTTCAACGCCAGCCTCGATCACCTTCTGCACGATGCGAGGCACGTATTCCGCCGCCACATGCTCATGCACCAGCAATTTTTCGGCGGCATTGCAAACCGACGGACGCTGAGTCTTGGCATTGATCACAATGCGGTCTGCCATTTCAAAATCGGCGGATTCATCTACGAAGATGTGGCAATTCCCTGCTCCGGTCTCGATGACAGGCACGACTGAATTCTCCGTAACGAAAGTGATGAGACCTGCGCCTCCGCGCGGAATAATCACATCGACCAGCCCACGGGCTTTGATCAACTCCTGCACCGAATGCCGCGTGCTGGAGTCGAGTAATTCGATCGCTCCTTCGGGTAAACCGGAAACCGAGTTCATAATCTCAACGAGGCGAGAGCTGCTCTGGGCCGCTTCTTTGCCGCCGCGCAGCACAATGGCATTGCCTGCTTTCAGGGCGAGCACAGCGGTATCGACGGTCACATTCGGGCGCGATTCGTAAATAATTCCAACTACTCCGAGCGGCACGCGAACCTTCCGGATGCGCAGGCCATTCGACTTGGTCCACTCCGCAAGAGTTTCGCCGATGGGATCGGGCAGCGCAGCGACCTCGCGAACGCCCTGGGCCATGCCTCGGATCCGCCCCTCCGTCAGGAGCAAGCGGTCGCGCATGGCGCCTTCAAGGCCAGAATTCTCCACGTCCTCACGGTTGGCCGCGAGAATGCTCTTCTCGTGTGCTTCGATCGCATCCGCAATCGCCAGCAGCACGGCGTTCTTTTCTTCGGTCGAGAGCAACGCCAGCTTGCCAGTCGCAGCCCGGGCGCGCATCAGCTTTTGCTGCGTCGAACCGGCGCTGGCAACCGAAGCTGTCATCTCTTACTCCTGACCTCAGTCCTGATCTTAGCCTTGACCTTGGCCTTGACCTTCTGCGGCGGGAAATAAGTTCCGATCTTGCCCTGGGTTCCCAGCGTGATGGCCTGCGAGTGCCGCCCGTTCACAATTGCCACGTGCACTCCCGCTTCGCTGGCCAACCTGGCCGCACGCAGTTTCGAAATCATCCCGCCGCGCCCCAAGGAACTCTTACCGCTGCATTGCGCTTCGCGCGCAGGAGTCAGCTTGCGAATCACTCGCTGCAGACGCGGTTTCTTGCGGCCGTTGGGGACCATGAATCCATCCACGTCGGTCAACAGCAGTAGCCAGTCTGCTTTCACCGCGGTGGCCAACAGCGAACTCAACTCGTCGTTGTCGCCGAACGCGCCTTCCAACTCGCGCACCGAAACGCTGTCGTTCTCGTTGACGATCGGTACCACTCCCAGCGCCAACAACTCGGCCAGAGCGTTCTGCAAATTGCGATAGCGCACCGGCGAGGTAAAGTCATCACTGGAAAGCAGCAGCTGCGCGACGATTTTCTTTCCGAAAAACACGCGTTCATACGTATGCATCAATTTGCTCTGGCCGACCGCCGCGCAGGCTTGCATTTTGGGAACGTCGCCCGGTCGCTCTTTCAGCGCCAGACCCGACATTCCCGCCGCAATGGCGCCCGAAGTCACAATCAGGTATTCGTTCTTCGAGAGGTCGAACTGATCGACCATGGCGCGCAAAAGATTCACGTCAATGTGCCCGCCGGGGGCAATGAGACTGGTACCGACTTTGATCACTACTCGCATAATTGTGTGAATTTACTTTCCAGCGCTGCCGCGCGCTCCAGCTTGCGGAACCCGGCGGGCAGACTCTGTCAATCCGGCAGAAAGGGACAACATCTCTATCCTGCCGTTAGAATGGTTTTCTGGCAAGTTGAAAAGTCCTGCTTGTCGAGCTCGTATGCCCGTTTCCCACGCAACCCGCCGCTTCTCAGATCGCGTCGAAAACTATGTTCGTTACCGTCCGGGATATCCTCCGGAGGCTTTGCGAGCTTTGAAGGACATCTGCGGCCTTGAGGCTCGGCATGTGATCGCCGACATCGCGTCGGGCACAGGGATCTGGACTCGCATGCTGCTGGAAAACGGCAACCACGTGTTCGGCGTCGAGCCCAATGCGGAAATGCGTCAAGCGGGGGAGCGACTGCTCGCTGGATTTACCAATTTCACGAGTGTTGGGGGGACGGCGGAAGGGACAACCCTCGGCAATTCCAGCGTCGATATCATCACGGCCGCACAGGCCGCGCATTGGTTTAATCGCCAGCGCGCGCGACAGGAGTTCCAGAGAATTCTGCGACCCTTTGGATGGCTCGTTCTTCTGTGGAACGAACGCCTGACCGACACCACGCCTTTCCTGCGCGAGTACGAGGAATTGCTGCTCACCTACGGCACGGACTACAAAGACGTACGCCACGAACGCACGACCGACTCCGTGAATGAATTCTTCGACCCGGCGCCGTTCCAGGAACAGGTCTTCGCGATGCGGCAGGAGTTCGACTATGCGGGACTGGAAGGGCGACTGCTATCGTCGTCGTATGCTCCTGGTCCGGAACATCCGCAACACGCACCGATGCTCAAGGAACTGCGCCAGCTCTTTGACGCGCACGCAGTCTCGGGGCGGGTCTCGGTGGAATATCGGACGCGGATGTATTTTGGGCGGCTGACCTAAGAGCTACCACCACAAAGGACACTAAGGTTCACGAAGGAAGGCATTTTGTCTGACGAAAAATCGTTTCACATGACACCCGACGAATTCCGCCGCCACGGCCACGCCGTGGTCGACTGGATCGCCGACTATCAATCGCGGATCGAGTCGTTTCCCGTAGTCTCGCAAGTGCAGCCCGGGGAAATTCGCGCTTCCCTTCCCGAGAATCCTCCGGCGCACGGTGAGCCGTTTGATGCGCTGCTGCAAGATGTCGAAAAACTGATCCTTCCCGGCGTCACGCACTGGCAGTCACCGAATTACTTCGCCTATTTTCCTTGCAACGCATCAGGGCCCGGCATTCTAGGAGATCTTCTTTCTTCAGGGCTCGGGGTGCAGGGGATGCTGTGGTCCACCTGTCCGGCCTGCACCGAACTGGAAACGCACGTGATGGACTGGCTGGTTTCGATGCTGGGCCTGCCCGAGAAGTTTCTCTCGTCGAAGACGGGCGGCGGAGTCATTCAAGACACGGCTTCCAGCGCCGCGCTCTGCGCCCTGCTCGCCGCGCGCGAGCGCGCCACGAATTACGTTAGCAATAAAAAAGGATGCGACGGAAAGCTCATCGCCTACGCATCGACGCAGACGCATTCATCGCTGGAGAAAGCGGCGATGATCGCGGGTCTGGGCGTGGACAACTTGCGGCTGATTGAAGTCGATGACAATCACGCAATGCGGCCCGACGCCTTGGCGCGCCAAGTCGAAGCCGACCGGCACGCGGGCCTGACTCCTTGCCTCGTGTGCGCGACCGTAGGCACGACGTCTTCGAACGCGATGGATCCCGTCTCGGAAATTGGGAAAATCTGCCGACAGCACAATCTCTGGCTCCATGTGGATGCAGCCATGTCGGGCACTGCCATGCTCTGTCCGGAATTTCGCCACCTTCAAACCGGGGTCGAATTCGCCGACAGCTACAACTTCAATCCGCATAAATGGATGTTCACGAACTTCGACTGCAGTTGTTTCTGGGTTGCAGACCGGAAAGCCTTGATTCAGACGCTGAGCATTCTTCCCGAGTATTTGCGCAATCAGGCGACGGAGTCTGGTGCTGTGATTGATTATCGCGACTGGCACATCCAATTGGGGCGCCGTTTCCGTTCGTTGAAGTTGTGGTTCGTGATCCGCCACTACGGCGTCGAAGGCCTGCGGTACCACGTTCGGCAGCACGTACAGGTGGCCCGCCAGTTCGTGGAATGGGTGCGCGAGGACGATCGTTTTGAACTCGCTGCACCCGCACCGCTGAACCTGGTGTGCTTCCGTCACAAAGCTGGAGATGCTGCGAATCAGATGATCATGGACCGGCTGAATCGCAGCGGCGACCTTTTCCTCACCCACACCAAGCTGAATGGGAAAATGACGCTGCGTTTCTGTGTCGGACAAACCAACACCCAGACACGGCACGTGGAGAACGCGTGGAAACGAATCCGGGAAGAAGCTGGAGGAATATCAGCATGAGGAGACACGAAGCAATGATGCTTCGGCGAGTCAGTTGCATGTTCGCATTTGCGTTGGCAACGAGCATCATGTGGGCGCAGACGCCCTCACCTGCGCTCGTGGTCCTCAACAAGGAAGATAGCAGCCTGGCGATTGTGGACCCGGCAACTTTCAAGGTCGCAGGACGAGTGCCCGCGGGTAACGATCCTCATGAGGTCGTCGTTTCACAAGATCGCGCGCTTGCCTTCGTGAGCAACTATGGCGCCTTTGGGAAGCCTCTGCACACGATTTCCGTAATCGATCTGGTCCACCAGCGCGTGTTACCTCCCATCGATCTGGGGCCGATGGTCGCGCCGCATGGATTGGATGAGGCGCAGGGGAAGATTTACTTCACAGCGGAGATGAGCAAGATGATCGGCCGCATCGATCCGTCGACGCGGCAGGTGGAATGGGTCATGGGCACGGGCCAGAACCGCACACACATGGTGACCGTCAGCAAAGATGGGAACTCGATCTATACATCCAACGTCATGTCCGATTCGATCAGCGTGATCGAGAAGGATGCGAATTCTCAGGGATGGCGGGAGACGGTCATTGCGGTTGGCAAAGGGCCGGAGGGCTTCGACGTGTCGCCAGACGGTCAGGAGCTATGGGCCGCCAACTCGCACGACGGCACGGTATCGGTAATTGATTTGGCAAGTAAGAAGGTGTCCCAGGTTCTCAATGTGCCGACCAAGATGGCCAACCGGGTGAAGTTCTCCCCGGACGGGAGCACGGTGCTGATTTCAGATCTCGGAACGGGCGACCTCGTGTTTCTTGATGCGAAAGCGCGAAAAGAGATCAAGCGCATTAGCGTTGGGACAGGCTGCGCGGGTATCCAGATGGTGCCCGATGGATCGCGCGCCTTCGTCGCAGCCAGCCGGGATAACAAAATCGTGGTGGTCGACCTGAAGACGATGGCGGTGACAGGAGAGTTCACCACCGGCAAGGGACCCGACGGAATGGCATGGGTGGCTGCGAAGTGAGGGCGCGAATCTTATTTCTGCAGCTTACCTTCACAGCCACCAAACGCGGCCCGATCCCAATTAGCTGTCTACTTCCGCGACGCAGTCAGATTCGGCGGCGCATAATTCACGCGCCGCATTTCCCAGATGCGTCCTTCATCCAGGGCTCCCTCCACCAACTCGTAACCGAGCAGCGCAATGACCCGTCCGTGGACGAAAAGCGGCTGGGCGTTGCCGTACCAGTCCACGCAGGAAGCGCGACAGCCATCGTCTTTCGCATTTTCTGGCCGTGCCTCGAGTTCACCTACCTTTTGGAAGTGCAGCGAGTCATTTCTGAGAAAGAGAATGGCCGCTGACGTCTCAAACAGGTTGCGATACCCCGCGCGGGCGGGCATGCTGATGGGCAAGCCGAGCATTCCTGAGTCCCGCCCGTCGGGCTTATAGAAAAACCCGTGACTGCGCAGCTCGCCCTGCGATGCTCCTTTGCGAATGTATTCGTCGGCGATTGCCGGAGAATCGCCGAGACGGACTGCCGTAAAGTGCAAGTCTCTTCCGTCGCTGCCGACCACGACGGCGTCGGAGCCCATCTGTTCGATGCGGTCGGTCCCATGCGTGAGAGTCAGCGGATACAACCCGCCAGTGGACCAGCGCACAACATAGAGACGAGATTTTTGTGCTTTCTGGGGATAGCCCAATCCGCTGCCCGTCCCATAAAGCAAGTAATCTCCGACGAAGCGATTCTGAAACGCGTCGCCTCCGGGGCTTAGGAGCTTGTGATAATTGATGGCTGGAACGCTTGCCGTTCCATCGGAGAAACTCTCCAACGGCACGCGCATCAGAGCCACGCTGCCGGCTGCGCTCTCCGCCCCCCACATACCATCGCCAGAAGCGTTCGAGCGCACCAGAACGTTGAGATGCGCATCTTCACTCTCCAGGAACGAGAACTGATCGACCGGACTGCCCGAAACTCCCAGAGCGGTGGGCGCAGTGCCATCAAGTGGCATGCGATACAGCTGCGACTGCTCAGTCATCTTCTCTGCCTGACTCCGCCACGAAGTGATCCAGATGTAAACCGATTCCGGCGAAACGTAGAACACTCGGCCCGGAGGCCCGATCACCGAAGTGGCTTTACAGTCGAAGTCATGCGCCAGATCGCAAATAGTTACGGTGTGCAATGTCGTGCCGTACTCCGAATTGAGAGGAGTCTCCGGACGGTAGACCTGGGTCGCGGGAACAATGCGCCGGAACTCGCTCGGAGCAGCGCCTTTGTGCCACTTGCGGACTGCGGGAAAGCTCTCGGACGGATCGTTGCTCCAGGGGTTCAGGTAGAGCGGCGAGTAGAAGATCAACTTGCTGCCAATCAGACGGCTGGCATAGTTGCGCGACGAATAGTAGTCGTTCGAGCGCAGATGATACGTCGAACGATAAGCGAGCTTGCCTGCGCGATCGATTTGGAACAGTCCGACCTCGGTTCCTCCGCGTGCGTAGCTATAGCCGATCACGACGATGGTGTCCTGCGACACCAGCATTTCGTCGTACCAAGTGCCCCGCGGATCGATGTCTGGGCCGAAAGCATCCACGCTGGAGATTGGAACCAGAGCGTTGTCGCCAATCGAAACCGTGAACAGGCGGCCTCGCCGCAGGACCACCAAATGGTCGCCGTGGACCTTAACGATTCCGCCTTCGTCAACCCCAGCGTGTTGAACGTTGGTGACCGATTCTTCCTTGCTGTCGGCACTTGGGATGCCGGCAGCAGGGGCCGCTAACTTTGCGTTCGCGGTGGAGGAGTAGGCGTCGTAGAGCCGGTGGCGAGTTTCCTGCTTTTTCGCGAGTTCTCGCAGATAGCTTCTCAGTTCATCTTCCGAACGGAAGGCTCGCATCGTCTTTTTGGGCGCTGCTGCGCGCTCGGTCGAAGGTTTTGGCTGGACCTTGCTGCTCGATGCGACTGCACAACCGGTCATGCCCGCAAGAATTAGTACTGCACTGAAAGTGGCTACCAGGAGTCTTTTCATGGTTTCCCTCGCCTATTGAGAACGCTCTGCGCGGGAAATCTTGCACCGCTTTTGACGCTCCGGAGTTGGCTAAGAAGGCCCGCCAAGACCCGCACATCGCTCGGCGGGACAGACGACGGCCTGTCCAGACGGCGGACCGTGGGTTCGTAGAACAAAAACTTTCTTCCTGCGCCCTGCCTGTTATGCTGTGGGGCCAACTATGGAGCTCATATTGAAATCGCCATACCCGCCACTGGTGGCCCTTTGCCGTTCACGCTTATCTACCGCGCTGAACGCTATGCTCTTCCTTTTGTGTCTGGCCGTTCCGACCACACTGTTTGCCGCATCGATTTCCGGCACCGTTAAAGATCCCTCCGGCGCCGTGATCGCAGAGGCTCGGGTCGAGATCACTGGTGGCGACCTGGTTCAGCCGCTGGTGCTTTCTTCCGACTCATTAGGAAAGTTCGCCTCCGCTGAGCTGAAACCCGGAAAGTATGTCGTGCGAGTAACCCGCGACGGTTTTGAGGTTTTGGAGAAAACCGTCGACCTGCGCGAGTCGGTCGAATTGCAATTGACGCTCGAAATCGCGCGGCAGCAAACCAATATCTCCGTGCCGGGGCAGGCTCTTGCCTTCGCGAATTCCGATCCCATCTACAAACAACTTCGCGAGATTGGTTTTGGGGACACTTATCAGTTCGACAACTTCACGTTGAACTACGACACCGCCACGTTCCAATTTCAAAAAGGGACGCTGACGCTCTTGAGTCCTGTAGAGGGCGTTGTCACCGGCGCTGTTTTCGTGGGCGAAGGACATTTCAATCTCAAGGCCGTGACGGGCCTCGATGCGCATGAACTGAACCGTCGCGCGGGTGCGGCAGAAGTCGACGAAGACTTCAGCGAGATCGTGTTTCGGTTCACCGGAGACGAACAGACCAAGTTTCTTCCGGGCATGAAGGAAAAGGTAGAGCCGTCCAGGGAAGCTGCAACCGCTTTCGCACATTGGAAAGAGAAGGTCCGGCAGCGCCACGAGGAGGCTCTAGGCTTCACGCACTATCTGCTGCAGGGTGAAACCATGGACAACGTGGATGCTGATGTTCTGGCGGCCATCTACAACCGCGCGCATCCGCCATTTTTCAATGCCTATCTACACGGCAAGAAGCACAAGGATCTGCGCTTCTTCGTGAGGACTCGCGTCGGAGCCGTGCCCCAGCTTGATTCGTCGGAGGAGGTCGGGCTCATCAACTACGATCCGGAAGGAATGGACGATGGGGTCTGGTACCTGTCCCACCTCAAGTCGGAATTCTTGAACCGGACCGCAAGTTCCCAGGAAGACCGGCGCCTGTTCGCCACGCGCCACTACAAGATTGAAACGGTCATCGCCAAGAACCAGCACTTGTTCAGCAGCGCTACGATTGGTTTCGAGCCCTTGGTTCCCGGCGAAAGAGTTCTCAAGTTTGGATTACTCCCTAACCTGCGGGTTTCTCGCGTGCTCGATGAGCAGGGACAGAATCTCTATTTCATTCAGGAGAGCCGAAAGCAAGATGGCTCGTTCTACGCCATACTTCCGAAAGCGCCCCCGACAGGCACAGAAACCTCCATCACGGTCGAGTACGCTGGCGACAAAGTTCTGGAACAGGCCGGGGAAGGAAGTTTCTACGTCCGGGCGCGAACCGCGTGGTATCCCAACCTGAATGGATTTGGCGAGCACTCGCTCTACGACCTGACCTTCAAAGTTCCTCACAGATACAAGGTGGTGAGCGTCGGCAGTTTGAAGGAAGAGTCGGTGGAGGGGGACCTTGCAGTGAGCCACTGGGTGACTGCGATTCCGGTTGCGGTTGCCGGATTCAACTATGGCGACTACAAGAAGCTCGAAGTGCCGGATGACATCACCGGCTACAAAATCTCGGGCTACTACATGACCGAACTGCCGGATCGACTGCGTGGCTATCGCGCTCTAGCGGCCATGGCCCCCGGCGCCATGACGAAATATGCTCTATCAGAAACACGGGCTCAAATGCAGATGTGCACTCACTACTTTGGCAAGAGCCCCTATGACGAGATCTCAATCACTGAACAACCCGACTTCAACTTCGGCCAGTCGTGGCCAGGCCTCGTTTATCTTCCGATTTCCGCTTACATCGACTCGACGCAGCGCTGGATGCTGTTCGGACACATCGATAACAACTTCACTGGTTTCGTGCAGGAAGTGACGCCCCATGAAGTCGCCCATCAGTGGTGGGGCCATGCCGTGGGCTGGGCTTCCTATCACGATCAGTGGCTCTCTGAGGGATTTGCGGAGTTTTCCGCGGGCCTGTTCATACAGAATGCTTTCAAGGACTGGAAGCATGACTACTTCGAATTTTGGGATCGACTCCACCGCCGCATCCTCGAAAAGAACAACTTTGGCGTGGCTCCAAACGATGCCGGACCATTGTGGATGGGTCTCCGTCTGATTTCTCCGCGTACCGAAAATGCCTACCAGAACACGACCTACCCCAAGGGCGCCTACGTCCTGCAGATGCTGAAGTCGATCATGTATAGCCAAGAGGACGGGGACAAAGCATTCATCGAGATGATGCATGATTTTGTCGAGAGCCATCGCGACCGGCTGGCTTCAACCGAGTCGTTCAAAATGATCGCTGAGAAGCACATGACCAAGTTGATGGACCTGAAGGGAAATCACCGCCTGGACTGGTTCTTCAGCGAATGGGTCTACGGCACCCAGGTTCCCCGCTATCACTTCGAATATCAACTCACTCCCGCGGAAGGTGGAAAAGTGAAGCTGCACATGACCCTGTCGCAGAGTGAGGTCGACGACCAATTCGCCATGCTGGTTCCCATCTTCGCCGACTTCGGTAGTGGCTGGGTGCGGATCGGGCAGCTCGGAGTTGGCGGCAACACGACGCGCGCTGCCGACACGCTGCTGCCCAGCACTCCCAAGAAAGTTGCGATGAATGCTTTTAAGGAAATTCTGGAGCGATGAACAGGCCGGGCTTTGTGCTAGCAGGCTAATCCCCTCAGGGGTGAGACCACTGTGCCGGTACTCGTGAGTGGCGAGCCTGTTTGTCCGTGAGTTCAGTCCGCGGGCATGGGCGCTGGGCGCGCCACTGCAGCACCTGTCTTCGCATTGGCAGGCGCTTCGACCGGCGTCTCTAACCACTTGCGCACTTCCGGCAGGGCCTCGCGCATAGCCACTTCTCCAACGTGGATCAACTCATCGGCGCGCTTGAAGTCGTCGTAACCGAATCCGGCCACGTCGGGCTCTATGACCAGATCGGCCGCTTCTCTCCACAGACTCGACATCGCATCCTGCGCGATGGCGAACGACTGTCCGATGACGTCGAACAGATGGCGCGGAGGACCACCGTTTGCCCACGTGCCCTTCAAGTGCACGGCCAGAACGCGATCCGCGCCCATTTCGCGCAACGGACGAGTAGGCACGGGATACGAAAGCATGCCGTCCACCAGGTACCGTCCGCGAATTTCTACCGGCAAGAACATTCCGGGATACGCACAACTTGCACGTACCGGATCGATGATTGAACCGGAGTGGAAGACAACGCCTTCGCCCGTATTGAAATCGGTTGCAGTCACGCCGAGAGGAATGCGGAGTTCTTCGAAGGTCTTCACCTTCAACGTGCGGTTCAAGAACGAAACCATGCGGTCGTTGGAAGCAAAACCGTAGCGCGAGACAGTCCAGCGGGCAAAGGTGGTGAAGCGCGAATTATGCGCTACCGCCTCCAACTCTTCGATCGACAGGCCGCTGCAATAGGAAGCGCCGATCAGCGCACCGACGCTGGTACCGGCGACAACGCGAACCGGAATTCCTTCTTGTTCGAGGACCTTCAGAGCTCCGATGTGGGCGATACCGCGGGCGAAACCTCCACCCAAGGCAACACCAATCGTGGGAACTCGCGGAGCGGCAGCAGGAGCGTTCTTGCGAGAGAGTTCCCGCCCAAACGCCTGCACCGTGCGAATGATGTTCCCCAGACTCTTCACAACAAACCCCACATCTTCCGGCCGTTTCCGCCGGAACCTGAACCCAACCGCTCTTACTATATAAGATGCCACACAGGATTGAAGGGCTGCAGGGCACAAGGGTGCCATCCCGCATAACCTTGGACACCCTCGCGACGGCGGAGGGTAACTGGTTACTGGCGGAGCCGGATGCTCCGCCGGATGACGAACTCCTGCAAAACTGCTAACTTGCGAAGGGTATGGTACGCGAGATCTCGGCTGGCGGGGTGGTCGTTCGGAACAAGGATGGCGTGTGGTGGATGGCAGCCATCGAGCTGCCAACCGAAACCGTCACCGCTTCCGATCCTCAAAAACGCTCCCGGACAAGGCCGAAGCCGATCCTCTGCTTGCCAAAGGGCTTGGTCGACCCAGGCGAAAAAGCGCTCGAAGCGGCCTTACGCGAGGTGCGAGAGGAAACCGGAATCACCGCCGTTGCCGTGACCAAACTCGCCGACATCAAATACGCGTACGTACGCTCCTGGGGAGATGGCGAGCGCGTGTTCAAGATTGTCAGCTTCTACTTGCTGCGCTACGAATCAGGACGCATCGACAATATCGCCGACGAAATGCGCATCGAGGTAGCACGTGCCCAGTGGGTGCGGCTGGCCGATGCGCCCAAGCTGCTAGCCTACCGCGGCGAAAAGCAGATGGCGCAGAAGGCGTTGGAGTATATCGAAGCGCACTCTGAAGTGTGACCAGGGCGGTGGATAATTTGCCCTCAATGCGATTACCATGGCCAGTTCGAAGGTCCCCGACCAGTTCGGGATGGAATCAAATCAACTCTTGCCCATTGAAAATCAAGAACTGAATATCCTCTGTTTTCCCTGTGTCCGAAGCCTGCCCTGAGCTTAGTCGGGGCAGTTAAGACTTTCATATCTGAGGCCCATTCATGAAGCGCATCAATAAAGTCGCCATCCTCGGCGCCGGAACCATGGGCGCCCGCATCGCCGCGCATTTTGCGAATGCCGGCGTTCCCAGTTATCTGTTCGACATTGTTCCTCCTGACGCCGACGCGCCCGCGCGCAACAAGATCGCCGCCGCCGGACTCGACGCGGCGAAAAAATCGAAGCCCGCCGCGTTCATGGATCCGTCGCTCGCCAAGCTCGTCACCATCGGCAACTTCGACGACGACCTCAAGAAACTCTCCGAAGTCGACTGGATTATCGAAGCCGTAGTCGAGAACCTCGACCTCAAGCGTGCTCTGCTGCGCAAAGTGGAAGCCGTACGCAAGCCGGGCACCATCATCACAACCAATACCAGCGGGCTACCCGTGGGGAAGATCGCCGAGGGACTCTCCGACGATTTTCGCCGTTCATGGTTCGGCACGCACTTCTTTAATCCTCCGCGATATATGCGTTTGCTCGAATTGATTCCGACGCCGGAAGCGGATCGCGCTCTGATTGATGCGGTCTCGCACTTCTGCGACGTGCGCCTTGGAAAAGGCGTTGTCCTGGCCAAAGACACGCCCAACTTCATCGGCAACCGCATTGGTACGTTCTCGGTTTTGAACGTGATGCGATTGATGCAGGAAATGGATCTCAGCATTGAAGACGTCGACGCCCTGACCGGCCAGGCAGTCGGTTGGCCCAAGTCCGCCACGTTCCGCACGATGGACTTGGTTGGGCTCGACATTCTTGGCCATGTGGTCGGAAACATGACGGCGAACGTCCACGACGAACGCAGCGAATTGCGTTTGCCCGACTTCTTCGCCAAGATGATCGAGCGAAAATGGCTCGGCGACAAAACCAAGGGCGGCTTCTACAAGAAGACGAAGGGCGGCGACGGGAAAGAGGACGAGCGCATGGCCCTGGATTGGAAGACGCTCGAATACCATCCGCGCAAGAAGCCGAAGTTCGCTGCCCTCGACATGGCGAAGAACATCGAAGACACCGGCACCCGCCTGCGCACTTTGTTAGGGCTGGAGGGCAGTCGACCGCAGAAAGCCGACAAGGCCGGCGCATTTCTCTGGAATGCCCTCTGCGATCTCTGGACGTATTCGGCAAATCGCGTCCCTGAAATCTCCGACTCGATCGTGGAGATCGACCGCGCCATGCATCTCGGCTTTAACTGGGAGTTGGGCCCATTTGAATTGTGGGACGCTGCCGGCATTGAAGCGACCATCGCGCGCATGAAGAAAGAAGGCAAGCCTGTCTCAGCCAACGCCGAAAAGCTGCTGGCTTGCGGACAAAAGACCTGGTACGCCGACGATCCTAAGACGCCCGCGGGGCGCAAGTACTGGAACATCGCAGGCGGCAACTGGAAAGCGGTTGAGGTTCCCCAAGGCGTTTGGTCGGTCACGGTCGCGAAAAAATCCAACAGCGTTGTGAAAAAGAACTCAGGCGCATCGTTGGTCGATCTTGGCGATGGCGTCGCGTGCCTCGAGTTCCACTCGAAGATGAACTCGCTCGGCGCCGACATCATCAGTCTTATTACTCAAACCCTAAGACCCGGCGGACCCGGGGACGCCTTCGACGCTTTCGTCATTACCAACGACGCTACGAATTTCTCCGTCGGCGCCAACCTCATGCTGCTTTTGATGAGCGTGCAGGAAGACGAGTGGGACGAGGTTGACATGGCCATCCGCCAGTTTCAGGGGATGACGCAGGCGATCAAGTTCTCGCCGAAGCCCGTCGTCTCAGCGCCGTTCGGACTATGCCTCGGTGGCGGCGCTGAAATCTCACTGCACGCTGCCGCACGACAGCCGCACGCCGAACTCTATACCGGATTGGTGGAAGTCGGCGTCGGACTCCTGCCCGGTGGCGGCGGATGCAAGGAGATGCTGCTGCGCGCCGTGGACAGCGCCGCCGCATCGCGAGGCAAAGTCTCGGGCGAGTCTCTTGCCGGTTCCGTGGAAATGATGGAAGCGATGAAGAAAGCCTTCGAATCCATCGCAACGGCCAAGGTCGCGACCTCGGCGCATGAAGCGCGTGGCATCGGATTCCTTTCCGATTCCGATCGCATCACCATGAACCGCGAGCGCGTGCTCTCGGACGCGAAGACGCGCGCGCTCGAGCTGGCACGCGCAGGATACGAACCGCCGGTGCCCCGGACCGATATTCCGGCGCCCGGCGAGAATCTTCTGGCCGCCCTGAAAATGGGGGTCCACCTGATGCGCCAGGGCGACTTCATCACCGACTACGAGGTAAAACTTGGCAGAAAGATTGCGGAAGTGCTCTGTGGCGGGAACGTTACGCCCGGCACGCCCGTGAGCGAACAGTACATCCTCGACCTGGAGCGCGAAGGCTTCAAATCGCTCTGCGGCGAGAAGAAGACGCAGGAACGGATTCAATTCACGCTGAAGACAGGAAAGACGCTGCGAAACTAAGGCTCAGCATGAGCCGGTTGAACCCGTCTCAAACGGCAAGCATCTAATGAACAACTAGCCGATCACGGAGAAATTCACATGCGAGAAGTCATTCTAGCTTCATCGGTTCGTACCCCCGTGGGACGCGCCTATAAAGGCACGCTCCGCGCCACCCGTCCGGATGAACTGGGAGCGGTCGCGATCAAAGGCGCCCTGGAGCGCGTTCCGCAACTGGATCCGAAAGAAATCGAAGACGTCATTCTGGGCTGCGCCATGCCCGAGGCCGAACAGGGGATGAACGTGGCCCGCATCGCCTCGCTCCGCGCTGGGCTTCCGGTAGAAGTTTCCGCTCTAACGATCAACCGGTTCTGTTCCTCGGGACTGCAAGCGATTGCCATGGCCGCTGAGCGCATTATGAGCGGAGGAGCGGAAGTAATCGTCGCCGGAGGAACCGAGTCGATGACGATGATTCCGATGGGCGGTCACAAAATTTCGCCCAACCCGTGGCTCGTCGATCACTATCCCGACGCCTATCTGTCCATGGGCCTGACCGCCGAGCGCGTCGCGCAGCGTGCGGGAATTACTCGTCAAGCGGCGGATGAGTTCTCGCTGCGCAGCCATCAGAAAGCTCTCGCTGCCATTCAGGCCGGCAAGTTCGATGATGAAGTTGTGCCGGTGCCCGTGAGTTTCAGCACGCCGAATGGATCGAAGCCAAAGCGGCAGGAGATCGTTTTCAAAATGGACGAAGGCCCGCGCGCCGACACTTCTCTCGATGCTCTGCTCGCGCTCAAGCCCGCCTTTCACATGAAGGGCACGGTAACGGCCGGAAACTCATCACAAATGTCGGACGGTGCGGCAGCGGCGGTAGTGATGTCTGCCGAGCGTGCAAAGGCGCTGGGCATCAAGCCGCTGGTTCGTTATGTCTCTTTTGCGACCGCTGGTTACAAACCGGAAGAAATGGGTCTGGGACCAGTATTCGCAATCCCGAAAGCCTTGAAGATGGCCGGGCTGAAGATCGCAGACATCGACGTGATCGAGTTGAACGAAGCGTTCGCAGCGCAGTCGCTGGCGGTGATCAAAGAAGCAGGACTCGACCCGGAAAAAGTAAATCCCAACGGAGGCGCCATTGCATTGGGACATCCGCTGGGATGCACCGGCGCCAAGTTGACAGCTACTGTTATTCGCGAACTCAAGCGTCGCAACGCACGTTTTGGAATGGTAACGATGTGCGTCGGCGGAGGCATGGGCGCTGCCGGCATCTTCGAAAACCTCTAAACCAAAATCTTTAACCACAAAGGACACGAAGGTCCACGAAGGAAGACTCGAACAGGGTTTCCTTCGTGAACCTTCGTACCCTTTGTGGTTCCCGTTTTGGGTTTTGGTTTTCTGTGTTGTGACGGATGCACTGGACTTGCTGCTGATGGCTTTACATCACATCATGGCCACCGTCCCCATCCATCGACTAAGCGCGAATGAAGTCAGCCACGCAATTATCACTGCCGCCATGAAAGTGCACTCTGAGTTGGGCCCTGGACTGCTCGAAAGTGCGTACCAGGCGTGTCTGCAGCACGAACTTCACTTGGCCGGCATAAGCCGCTGTGAGCCAAGTCGGGCTTCCTGTCGTCTATCGAGAGACGAAACTCGAACTTGGCTATCGAATGGATCTGCTGGTTGAGGAATTGGTCGTCGTTGAAATCAAATCAGTCGATGCCATTTCGCCCGTGCACCAAGCCCAAGTCATCTCCTAATCTCAAGCTAAGCGGAAAGTCGATCGGGCGGCTTATCAACTTCAATGTGGTGCACTTGAAAGACGGCATCAAGTGCTTCGTGAACGGTTCTGGCTGGAAAGAAAAACAAAGGCAATAACCACGAAGGACACAAAGGTCCACGAAGGAAGACTTGAACACGGTTTCCTTCGCGAACCTTCGTGCCCTTAGTGGTTAAAGGTTTGGTTTTACTGAGAGCCAGCTATGCCCTTCCCTTCACCCTACCCTCGATCTTCAGACCCATCTATTTAACGGTACCTGGCTGGAAAGAAAAACAAAGGCAGTAACCACGAAGAACACAAAGGTTCACGAAGGAAGACTTGAACAGGGTCTCCTTCGTGAACCTTCGTGCCCTTAGTGGTTAAAGGTTTGGTTTTTCTGAGAGCCAGCTATGCCCTTCCCTTCACCATGCTCTCGATCTTCAGACTCATCTCTTTGGTGATTGCCTCGCGATCGGCAAAAAGATCCCACATCGGGCCGGAGGGTCCAGGCAAGGCTTGAGACGCTATCCGATTCACCAGCCGGAATCGGTCCACGGGGCTGGGGTGTGTGTCGTCTTCCGTAGTTGGGCGATTGATCGCCTTATCGACTTCCTCTTCCAGCGTTTTCACGCCCGGCGTTTCGAGCGAATAAAGGTTTTGTAACGCTCTGCCCGATTTCAGAGCGTCCTCTATTTCCCTCCCCGCGGTGTACTTGAATTCGATCCCCCTGCGCACCACGTGTCGCAAACCCTCTTCGAACGGCTTCGCTCCGTACAACCGGGCCGACGCCCGATCCGCCAGCACTTCCTGCAACCGCGTAGCCCCATGGCTGATGCGGCGAAACAGGAAGTGGTAGACCCGCACGAACTGGAATGCGATATTCCACCAAACCGCTTGCCCCGCGTGGGCCATGGCGTACGCGAATTTGATCATGTCCTGGTTCACGCGGAGCGCCACATCACCCCCGGCGGTGTCCGCATGCGCAAGGTGCCCATACTCATGCGCCAGCACAGCCCGAAACGGATTCTGATCGAAGCCCGGCAGCAGCCCCACTCCCATGATCAGGGTGCGTTGCCCCATCCCTTTGCGACGGTCACTATAGCTTCCGCGCTCATAAACCGCCATCTCCGTTCCGGGAGCCACACGAATCGCATCCAGCGGCCGGGTCCCCAGCTTTTCGGCAACCTCGCGCGTCAAACTCCACAGCCCTGGAGCCTCTTCCTGGCTAAGGCTGCGCCCCGGCTCTTCAGAACTCACTCGCACAAACAGCGAGTGGATCATCTTGTAAACCGTCACCAGAGCGCCGACCACAAGAATCAGTACGAGTTTGATCGGGATGTTACCGAGTTCCAGGAACCCATATACGATCGCGGCAGTCACCGCCAGCACCAAAAAAACTACGAACGGGATGGAAAGGTAGTAGTACGTGCCGGCCATATTAATCAGCCCGCGATAGTATCGACGCAGAACACCTTCAGCGGCACTCACCGAAGAATTTAGATCTGCGGTTTCGATAAACCGCAACGTCAGCTTCGAAAACGCTTTTCCTGCAATGAATAAAATCAGAAGGCCGCCTACCCACGCTGCCAGCAAGTAGAGCACGAAGTAGCCGGACCGCCACGCCAGTGCACGCGAATGAATGCCCGAGTCCAGGAATGCATTTACTGTGGTTGCGGGCAGGCCTTTGCGGCCCGCTGCTTTGATCTCGTCTTCTGATTTGATCCAATGCTCATCCATGGCGGCCAGGATGGCGCTGCAATAGTGTGTGGCCATCTGGTCCGGATACTTGCGCACCAGCAGCTCCGTAGCCTGGCGGAAATCGTCCATGTTTTTCACGTCCAACGCGATTTGCGCCGTCAACATGGCGTAACTGGAATCGTCAGAACTCGAGTCCCGAGCCGTCGCTTCTTTGGCCAGGGGCAACGCCCTTACCTTCTGCTCCGGCGTTCCCTGTTTGTTTTCGCCCGGATAAGCCAGCATTTGTGCAAGGCTGATGAGATTTTCGGGCGACCGCTCGATCTTGACCGCACTCTCGAGCAGAGCAATGGCCTCATCGGTCTGCCCCATACCGGCAACGGAAAATCCCAGTCGTCGCATCGCGGGAGTAAACTCCGGAGCCTGCTTCAAGACCTCGCGGTAAAGCTGTGCCGATTGCTGATAGTCCCGCTTGTCCATTGCTGCGGTCGCGCTTCGGAAGCTATCCACAGCAGCCGGAGCAACGGCCGCCAGCTTGTCACAAATCGCCTGCTCTTTTTTTGAATTGCGAACCGGTGGCTGCGCATACGCTGTGGCACTCCATAGGACGAGTGCCGCGAGAATAAAGGAAAGCCTCGAATACATATCAATTCCCTCGGGGCCGGCCAGCGCCAGGAGAGCGCTGATTGTATCGCGGGCAGTGCAGGTTTGCTGCAAAGTGCCATCGCGCTGGCGCATCGGTAGAAACGGAGGGCGGCTGGCGCTATAATTCGCTGCAAGGAGGGACCCCATGCCTTGCACCCGCCTTCTTCTCTCTGCCGTGCTCCTTTGCTCTCTTTCAGCTTTCGCTCAGAACCAATGGGCAGAGCGGCCAACACATCTGTTCTTCAAGGGCTATCTCGCGTCCGCAGCGACTCCTTCCGAGCCGTGGAGGATCGTCCCGGTCCAGCCGAACCTTAGCTCTGCCCCTGATGCGCACAACCAATGGCCTATCGACGATTTCAAGGTCCTTCGTGGTGGTCAGCTCGGCGACGAGGCGGAGCAATTGCTGTCCAAATCCCAATTCGAGAATCTGGTAGCACGAGACCGGTTCGAGGAAGATACGACCTGCTACACAATTCGCAGCTATGTAGTGGCACGAGATTCCAAAGACTCGGACGCGACTCACGCGGCAGGCTATTCAACCTGTCAACCGTCGACCCGGTTCCGCTTGAAGAGCACAGTGGAGCATCTCCGAGTCCCGGCCAAATGACTGGCCTTGCGTAACAATTCTTTACTCTTTTGCTACGCTCTTTGACACGGCTACGGAGTATGCTTTTGGTAGACGGCAACGTCTAAGTAGCAAGGCGCATCCCCCCAGCGCTTGGTTCTGGCCGGTTGGTAGGAGGTGCTTTATGCGGCTCTCCAGCCTCTCTCTGGCAGTAATCCTGCTGTTTTCCTCCGTCGTTTTTGCGCAGCACGCAACGCCCAGCGCTGCTCCGAGCGCTCCACCGCCAAGTCCGACGCCGAGCGCCGCCCCTAGCCCTGCACCCGCGCCAAACCCTGCACCTACGGCTCCCAGCCCGCCGCCGAGCTTCACGCCGAGTGCGAGCGTCTCTCACAACGCGCCGCCAAGCAATCCGACTCCGAGCGCACCAGTGAGCCACGTGGAACCGAGCTCGACCCCATCGCCCAGTCATGGCTTCAGTGCGACATCAACGGACTCAAACTCGGGCAGAATCGCGCCGGTCGTGCGTACCCCTGAATCCGATGCTCGTCGCGTGATCCCCGAGCAGAAAGTCCCCGACGAGGGCCGAATCGTTCCCGCGCCGCGGATTGGAGAAAATCCTCCCGAGAAAGCACCCAGGCCCGGCGAACCAGACGTGCAGCGCCGGATTTGCCAGGGCGCATCTTGTCCCGAACCCCAGACCAAGCCGGATGAATCCGACCTGAGGCATCGAATCTGCCTGAACGCACCATGCACATGTCCCGCCGGTCAAACCTCCACGAAGGGCGGATGCGCTCCCGTCGCGGTCGTCGGACAGTGCCAGCCAGGTCAAGTCTGGAATGGAGGAGCGTGCGTTGCGTCGCCGCAATGCCAGGCAGGCGAGTACTGGAATGGCGCCAATTGCTCCGTTTCTTCCCTTGAGTGCGCCGGCCTCAACGGAAGGGCCGCGATTCTGATTGCAGAGTTACAGAGTCTATCGTCGAGGGTCCGGCAAGCTTGTTCCGACGATCCCGTGGGCCAGGACTGCATGGCCCGGAAGCAGGAGCAGGAGGGAGCCGTGCAACGCTATCGCATGCTGCTGAGCGAAGCTAGCGCAGTCTGCCGGGCGGCGTTGCCGGACCCGGCCGCTCTCATATGACACGGTTGTCCGCTGTGCCGTATGCTTGGCGAGCGGCAGCAAGCGGACAGGAATGAGGAAGTAGAGTTACGAGAACGAGCGATCTGCACCCAGTTCGTGGGGGATCGCAGGAGGTGCTGTATGCGGCGCTCCAGTTTAGTCGTTGCAGTGATTCTCCTTTTCGCGTCAGCAATGGTCGCTCAACACTCCTCAGGAGGCAGTGGCGGAGGAAGCAGCGGAGGGGGTGGCGGAGGCGGAGGAAGCCATAGTTCCGGCGGTTCTTCCGGTGGCGGTGGCGGCTCATCAAGTTCCGGCGGTTCTCACAGCAGTTCCTCCGGCGGCGGCAGTTCGGCCAGCGGCCACAGTTCCGGAGGCTCGAGTTCTCACACCTCCACCTCTCACACCTCCAGTTCTCACACTTCCAGTACACATGGTTCCAGTTCCGGCTCCGCCTCGCCACATTCCAATCTGCGCGAGTCGCATTCGAATCCCGTACGATCTCTGCCGGGACCCAGGGGCGGCGTGCAAACCAATTCTGCAAAACCCGAGAAGCGAGGCTTTTTCTCCTTCCTGCACCACCATCCTCCGAGAAGGCCCGAGCCAAAAGCTCCGGCGCCTAAGCCCATTGCCGACCTACGCCACAGGATCTGCCTGCACGGCCCATGCCAGGTATGCCCTGCCGGACAAGCCTCGAATGGGCACGGCGGATGTTCCGGAGCATACATTGCGAACAACGGATACTTTTGCTCACAGTTTGGATTCTGGCGCGGCGGATGCGGGCAGCACACAAACTTCATCATGAGTGATTGCGGTGGCCTGCGCATGGCTCTGGAACAGCAGGAGCAGCGCATGCGACAGGCCGAGACAGAACGCCAGCACGCATGCTCCTCTGGCACAGCCCAGGAATGCTCCGACTTGACCAACACATCCCGCGGCGAAAACAGCCTCTACCAGCGACTGGAAGAGAGATACCGGCAGTGCCGTCAGCGATCCTTCGGGACTTACTCGTTCGGAAACTATGGCTATGGGAACTACCCTACGGGGCAATTGTTCGACCCATTGCTGATCGACGTCGACAACCCCTGATCACTAGCTCTCGGATAGCGAATTCGCAAAGATAGAGCTGACGGGTACGACGATTCCGGTACGAAACACCCCCTAACGCCGGAGTTTCCGGCCTATCATTCCCTTCTCTGCCGCATTAGAATTGACGAAGCATCTTTCGCCCGGCGCTGCGGACCTGGCGACTCTTTCCGCATCTTCTTGATTTGCTTTCTTGACGGGAGACACACATGGCAACCACCACGGCAGTTCCCAAAACCAAAATTTCCGGCGGTAGTTTTCTGCTGGAATCGCGCCTGCCCGAAGAAGTCTTCACGCCTGAAGACTTCAGCGAACAGCATCACTTGATCGGGCAGACGGCCGAGGAATTCGCCGTCAACGAGATCGTCCCGAACATCGAGAAGATCGAGCACAAGGATTTTTCCGTCACGCGCGATTTGCTGAAGAAGGCGGGCGAGCTGGGACTGAGTTCGGTGGAGATTCCCGAAGCCTATGGCGGACTCGAGATGGACAAAGTCACGGCCGCGATTATCGCCGACCACATCGCAAAGTACGCCGGCTTCGCCACAACCTGGGGCGGACACACCGGGATCGGCACGCTGCCCATCGTCTACTTCGGCACCGAGGAACAGAAAAAGAAATATTTGCCGCGACTCGCTTCGGGAGAGATCGTCGGCGCCTATGCGCTCTCGGAATCCACTTCAGGTTCTGACGCCATGAATTGCCGCGCCCGCGCCGAGCTTTCCGCCGACGGCAAGCACTACAACCTCAATGGCGAGAAGATGTGGATCACCAACGCGGGATTCGCCGACTTGTTTACCGTGTTCGCCAAAGTCGGTGGAGAGAAATTCTCAGCGTTCCTGGTGGAGAAAACCTTCCCCGGTTTCTCAGTCGGAGCAGAAGAACACAAGATGGGCATTCGGGGATCGTCTACCTGCCCCATCATCCTGAACGACTGCAAGGTTCCGGTGGAAAATCTGCTGGGCGAAATCGGCAAGGGACACTTGATCGCCTTCAACATTCTGAACGTCGGGCGCTTCAAGCTGGGCGCGATGTGCGTGGGTGGCGGTCGGGTGTCGCTGGAAAACGCCATTGGCTATGCCAAGCAGCGCAAGGCTTTCAACAAGGTCATCGCCGACTTCGGATTGGTCCGCGAAAAAATTGCCAACATGGCTACTCTGCTTTTCGTGGGCGAATCCCTGGTCTACCGTACGGTCGCGATGATGGACAACGCGCTCGGCGAAATCGACAAGTCGGCCGCCGACGCCGCCAAGCAGACTCTGAAAGCGATCGAGGAATACGCCGTCGAGTGCTCCATCATTAAAGTCTGGGGCTCGGAGATGATCGATTTCATCGTCGACGAGACACTCCAGATCTACGCTGGATACGGCTTTGTCGAGGAGTATCCGGCCGAGCGCGCCTATCGCGACGCACGCATCAATCGTATTTTCGAAGGTACCAACGAAATCAACCGGCTCATCATCACCGGGTTTCTGCTAAAGCGGGCGATGTCCGGGCAGTTGGCGCTGCTGCCGGCGATCAAGAAGTTGATGGAAGAAGTGCTCTCCGGGCCATCGATGGCCGAGGAACTTGACGGCTCGCTTCCCGAAGAACGGAAACTGGTTGCGCAGGCGAAAAAACTCGGCCTGTTCGCATCGGGCGCGGCCACACAGAAATACATGCAGGCAATTCAAGACCAGCAGGAAGTCATGGGCGCAATCGCCGACATGACGATTGAAACCTACGCCATGGAATCCGCGGTGCTCCGCGCCCAGAAGATCGTCGACACCAAGGGTGAACAAGCCGCATCTCTGCCGATCGCGATGACGCGAGTCTATCTTTCCCAGGCGATGGAAAAAATCGAGTCGGCAGCCCGGAAAGTCGTCGCCGCTGTCGCTGACGGTGACATGCTGCGCACCCAGCTAGCTATCCTGCGCCGCCTGGGAAAACATGAGCCGTTCAACACCATCGAATTGCGCCAGGAGATCGCGCAAAAGATGATCGAGCGCGGAAAATACACGCTAGCGTAAGTATGCCGCTTGCCCCACTTAGGTTTGTCATCCTGAGCGAAGCGAAGAGCCTGCCCTGACCTTGTCGAAGGGACCTATGCACTCTGCCGGCGCCGGCAGAAATGCATAGGTCCTTCGCGGCAAAAGGCGCCACTCAGGATGACTGCGGCTTGGATTTTCGCATGCCGATTAACGGGCTCTGATACAAATATCCAGATGAAACTCTGGAGGCTTTTCCCAACCGCCGCCATCTGCCTCGCCTTTCGACTCATGGTCGCAGCGCAATCGACCCCGGCCCAACAATCAGACTCCGCGACTTTCGATGCCGATCAAACAGCACACATCACGCGCGTAGTCCCCATGCCCCGGACAATCAGTTCTGAGGCCCAGCAATGGCTCGCCTCGCTCACCCAGCAAAAATCTGGCCCCGAGCCGCTGGCTGAGAGACGCATCCACACCGATGCCTGGCGCAAGTTCGGATCGGGCGAAGCCCGCAAGTACTATCCCGCTAACGTCGAAGAGACCACCACCGCGGGCGTTCGCACCGACATCATCACTCCACTCTCTACGCCCGAGGCAAATCGCAGCCGCGTCCTGATCAATCTCCACGGCGGCGGCTTCAACTCCGACTCCGGCTCCCTCATCGAGGGCATCCCGATTTCGAACCTCGCAAAAATCAAGGTGGTATCGGTCTATTACCGCCTCGCGCCCGAGAATCCCTTCCCCGCCGCAGTCGACGACGTAATCGCCGTCTACAAGGAACTTCTGAAGACATATAAGCCGAAGAATATCGGAATCTTCGGCACATCTGCCGGCGCGATCCTTACCGCTGAAGTCACGGTGCGTCTCAAGCAGCTCAACCTGCCGCTCCCCGGGGCGCTCGGCATCTTCTCCGGTCTCGCGGACTTTAGCCGTCCTGGCGACTCCTGGCAGCTGTTCACGCTCAATGGTTTTCCCGGAGTAATGCAGCCCACCGACCCGAGTCATCTGCCGGACGACCAGTACGTCGGCAAGACCGACCGCAAGGACCCCGCGCTGTCGCCCTTGTTCGCGGACCTCCACGGCATGCCGCCGAGCCTGCTCGTTACCAGCACGCGCGACATCTTGCTAAGTAGCACAACCATCTTTCATCGAGCATTGCTGGGTGCCGGAGGCGACGCACAGTTGGTCGTGTTCGAAGCTCTGCCGCACGCCTTCTGGTATCACTTCCAGCTTCCGGAAACCAAAGAAGCTCTGGACTTGATGGCGAAATTCTTCGATGAAAAGTTGGGGCACTGAAACCCCATGGTCTGCCTGATGACCATCCTCAGAATGAGGCAAGAAGAAATGATTGGACGCAATTACAAGCGAGCGCCGCGGCGGATTGCAGTTCTTATGTTTTCCCTGGGACTAGCGCTGGCATTCGCCCCTCGAGCGGATGCCGACGTGACCCTCCCCACAGTGCTGGCCGATCACATGGTCGTGCAACGTGGATTGCCAACCCACGTCTGGGGAATGGCCGATCCGCACGAGGCGATAGCCGTGACTTTCCGCGGCGAGAATCGCTCCACGACAGCCGACGACCTCGGCCGCTGGAGCATCTATCTTTCCCCAGGCGAAGGCGGCGGCCCGTTTCCAATGCTCGTGAAGGGAAACAATTCGATCACGCTCAATGACGTTCTGGTCGGCGATGTCTGGGTCGCGTCGGGACAATCCAACATGGAATTTCCCATGACCGCGCTCGCCAATCCGCAGCCCGAAATCGCCGCCGCGCAATTCCCTCAGATTCGCATCTTCCGCGTGGAACATCATCCCGCGGATTATCCGCAGTCTACCGTCGAGGCCAAGACCTGGACAGCCTGCACTCCGGAGAGCGTGGCCGACTCGTCAGCAGTCGCCTACTACTTCGCCCGCGAAGTGCAATCGAGAACTCACGTTCCCATTGGTCTGATTGAATCCTTCTGGGGAGGAACTCCCGCGGAGTCCTGGACCAGCCTGCGCAGTCTATCCGCCGACGCCGCACTCATGTCGGTCTTTGCCGCGCGCGCCGAAACGGTCGGAAGGGAGTCGACGACCCGATTGCAACTGAAACAAGAAGCAGAGAGAGCAATCGCCAAGGCCAAGGCCGAGGGGAAGCCCGAACCCGACTTACCCTGGCATCCTGACTTCGATGCATGGGCGCCAGCAGCCCTCTTCAACGGAATGATCGCGCCCGTGACTCCCTTCGCCATCCGCGGCGTGATCTGGTACCAGGGAGAAGCCAACACCGGTCCGCAGCGCGCTCCACTCTACGCGCGCGTATTTCAGACCATGATTCGCGATTGGCGCAACGCATGGGGCGAAGGCGACTTCCCTTTCCTATTCGTGCAAATCGCCAACTGGAGCACCGCCGCTGAAGACCTCTGGCCCGATGTACGCAATGCGCAGCGCCAGGCGCTCGCGCTCAAGAACACCGGGATGGCCGTGACCATCGATATCGGCGATCCCGTCGACATTCATCCCAAGAATAAGCACGACGTCGGAGTCCGGTTGGCGCTCGCCGCCCGTGCGCTAGCTTACGGTGAAAAACTCGAGTACTCCGGACCGCTCTATCGACAAGTGACGGCCGAAGAGCATGCTCTCAGAGTTTGGTTCGATCACGCCGACGGATTGAACGCCAAGGGCACAGACTTGACCGGCTTCGAAGTCGCCGGCGCAGACGGCAAATATTCCCCCGCAGAAGCCAAAATTGATGGCACGTCGATCGTTGTTTCAAGCGCGACCGTGCCAACGCCCGTCTCGGTGCGCTACGGATGGGCCGCCAATCCAACTTGCAATCTCTACAATCGCGCAGGCCTGCCCGCCTCGCCATTTCAGGCACCCGAGTAAGGCAGTCTGCTAGGTATCGAACTTCTCTTTAGACGGACATCTTCGGAATGAGGTTAAGGCGATTCAGCAAGACTCACGAAGGGGTTCCCGAGTACAATCACAGCGAACGTACTGCTAGGCATGTTATGACCTATCTGCGTAACACTCTTAGTGTACTGGCCGCGCTGCTTATCGGTATGCTTGGACCAGGACTTGTAATGGCTTTCCGAGGCATCAGCAATTCTAAAGCGACTGGCATGGCTGCGATAGCTGGCAGCCTGCTGGAGAGTTTCTTTACTCCATGGTTCTGGGTCCTCGGCATTGCTTTCTTTGCTCTGTTCTATGCCTGCAGCCGTCTCAATAGTAAGCCGCTGAGAATCTTCCTATACTGGACGCCAGTTACCGCCATTTCGACTCTCGGCATTGGCTTCTTCGCTCTGCTTACATACCTGTGGGTCCATTTCAACAGAGGATGAGGTCAGAGACTATCTAGAGTTGCTACCCGAGGCTTCCTCCCGCGGGATCAGCATGTAGCTCACGAATGCCAACTCCTTGCTGTCCGGTGACCACGACGGAACATTGATCGTTCCCTGCCCGCCGAACAATTTCGCCAGCACGGTGATCTTCTTATCGCTGAGCGACATCAGCCGCAGCATCACGTTCTTGTTCTCGGGGTGCCCACTCACATCGGCCTCATACGTGAGGAACACCATCCGCTGCCCATCCGGCGAGATGTGTGGGAACCAGTTGTTGAGGTCGTCGGAGAAGACCTGCTCTTGCTCGCTGCCATCGGGCTTCATCTGCCAGATCTGCATATGCCCCGTGCGTTCGGAGTTGAAGTAAATGTACTTTCCATCCGGCGAATATTCCGGGCCGTCGTCCAATCCTTTGGCCGTGGTCAGCCGACTCTCTTCGCCCCCAGCGGCCGGAGTGATATAGATGTCGAAGTCTCCATTGCGCTGGCCAACAAATGCCAGCGTCTTACCGTCCGGCGACCAGCCATGCCAGTACGACGGAGACTTCTCCGTAATACGCCGCGGCGCTCCGCCCGCGATAGGCACAATGTAGACCATCGATTCCTTGTCGCCTTGTGAGTTATCGCTGATGACAAGCTGTGTGCCGTCCGGCGAAATCCCATGATCGTTGTTGCAGCGTGTTGCCAATCCGGTGTCGATCGTCACTGGCTTATCGCCGGCAACGGGTAGACGCTCGATTCGCCCATCGCGATTAAAAAGAAAAGCCTTTCCGTCGCGGGTCCAATTCGGCGCTTCGAAGCGCCCTGGCGCGAGGTATACGACGCGGCGGTCGGTGGAGTCCACATCGATCGTTTCCAGTGTGCTGTAGAGGGTCGGCTTTCCGACCGCCGCGGCAGTCTGAGTGAGTTCGACATTCGAGAAAACTGCTTGCTCCACCACATCTTTATCGTGCGAGCACACGCCGAGCCCAACGTAGAACGTCCCTTGCAGGGGAATGCGCAGCCATCCTCCGGCAACTTTGGGT
The DNA here is from genome assembly GCA_035695545.1 of Candidatus Sulfotelmatobacter sp. GTDB lineage: Bacteria > Acidobacteriota > Terriglobia > Terriglobales > Acidobacteriaceae > Sulfotelmatobacter. Next base: position 95,732 of record DASRRV010000264.1, read on the forward strand.
TCGCCGCCTTCGGCCGAGAGTGACATGTAGACATAGTCCCCGCGCTTGGCAATGCGCAGGCGCTTCGGGGCGGTCAGGTTCGACCGCACCTCATGCGTGAGCGCGCCCTTTTCGTCACGGAACTGCAGCGAAGTCAGTCCGCTCGCGTGTAACGCCACATCGGCGTACACGGAATCCGCATCCATGCTCTGCCGCACCATCAAGACGGCCTTCTTGTGCTCGTTCCCGGTCTTCGTTAGGAACCCGATATCCGCTGTCAACGTCACGTCGCCCGACATCTTCTTCCATACAAACTGAAACGCATCGGCGGCTAGCCACATGTTCTCGCCGCTGCCGCTGATGGTGTAACTGCGCTTCACAGCGTCGAAGTCGACCGATCCTTCATGGAGAACCGTACCCACATCACTGTGGCTCTCGAAGACTCCGACCGAACCCGGAGTCTGTGCCAAACAAGAAATGCGGCTGACCGGAAAAGCACAAACTAAGAGTGCGACCAAACCTAGGCTCTGAAACTTGCGCATGAAAGTCCTCCGCCGTATATGACCGCAAAAGCGAAATCATCAACCCGGCATTGTAAACCCGTCTGCCGCTCGTCCCGAATCTTCCGGTACCAATGTCGATGCTGTTCTGGTAAAACGTCTGCATGAAAACGAGCCGCCTTTTCTTCGTCACAATATTCGTGACGTTGCTGTCATCCACTCTGTTTGCGCAAGGAAGCAGTTCGCCCTGGGCCAATCTCGCGCTCACGCCGCCCATGGGATGGAACTCCTGGAACAAATTCGCCTGCAACGTCAGCGAAGATCTCATCAAGGGCATGGCCGATGCCGTCGTTAGTTCAGGCATGAAAGACGCCGGATATGTCTACGTCAACATTGACGACTGCTGGCAGGTAAGCCGCGACGCAAACGCCAACATCGTCGTTGACGCCAAGCGCTTTCCCCACGGCATGAAAGCCGTCGGCGACTACATCCATTCACTGGGATTGAAATTCGGCGTCTACTCTGACGCCGGTTCCATGACCTGCGCCAAGCGCCCCGGCGGCCTCGGCCACGAATATCAGGATGCCGTGCAGTACGCAGCGTGGGGCGTCGACTATCTGAAATACGACTGGTGTAGTACCACCACGCAGGATGCGAAAGCTTCTTACGCCAACATTCGCGCCGCTCTCGACGCCGCCGGACGTCCCATCGTCCTGAGCATCTGCGAATGGGGCACGGCCAAACCGTGGCTCTGGGGAAAAGAAGTCGGCGGAAATCTGTGGCGTACCACCGGAGACATTAGCGATCGGTGGGGCGGTCACGAGAAATGGCCCGATGGCAGTTGTTGCTCCGACGGCATGACATCGATTCTCGACCAGCAAGTCGGCCTGCAATCCTACGCGGGACCGGGACACTGGAACGATCCTGACATGCTCGAAGTCGGCAACGGCGGCATGACCGACGTGGAGTACCGCTCACACTTCAGTCTCTGGGCACTGCTGGCCGCCCCGCTGATTGCGGGCAATGACCTGCGCAACATGCGCCCGGAGGTTCGCGAGACCCTTACTAACAAAGAAGTGATCGCTGTAAACCAGGACGCTCTCGGCCGCGAAGGCGAACGCGTCGCGAAAAATGGTGACCTGGAAGTCTGGGCAAAGCAGTTGAAAGACGGCGGCCGCGCAGTGATTCTCTTCAACCGGGGCGCCTCCGAGCAGCAGGTTACCGCGAACTGGGAAGACATTGGCTATCCCGGCAACCTGAGCGCTTCCGTGCGCGACCTGTGGCAGCACAAAGACCTGGGAAAACTCACCGGAAAATTTTCAGCGCCGGTTGCGTCGCACGCCGTAGTAATGGTGACGGTGAGGCCCTAAACGCAACCGAATTGGTTTTCCTTCGTGCCCCTTCGTGTCCTTTGTGGTTAGACGGTTTTAGCTTTCAGTTCTTCCATCACGCTCTGGATGAGTTCCTTAGCGTCCGTCAGGCTCTTCATGATGATCTGGATGTCCATGACGGGCTTGCCGGGCCAGCGCTGGCTCTGACAATAAACGCCGTGCTGGCCCACCAGGGCCATAGCGTCGGTGATCATATCCATGGTGACGGCGAGGCGTCCCCGCGGAACCCCCATCATCGTTTCGTAGCGCTCCAGTTCGTCCTGCTTGTCATCGAATACCGGCATGAGGACGATTGTAACTGCCGCCGTGCGAGGAGCATAATGGGCTCGCTGACCTTATCCCTTCTCAAACGTCAAATGCTTTTGGCACAACCAGCTATTCCAAAGGAGAAACCATGCAACGACGAATCGCTCTAGTCACCGGACTGATTTTCACCCTCAGCATCTTCGCCGCTTGTCAAAAGCCCAGCCCAGCCGCTTCTGCCTCCTGCGATTTGGGCGGCGGCAAATCCATCAAGACCGACTATTCCAGCCCCCGCATGAAAGGCCGCAAAATCTACGGCGATCTCGTTCCCTTCGGCCAAGTCTGGCGCACCGGCGCGAACGAGGCGACCACGTTCGTGACCAGCGGCGACGTGGTGGTTGGCGGCAAGGCCGTCCCGGCGGGCAGCTATACGATCTTTACCGTTCCCACCGCCGACAAGTGGACCCTGATCATCAACAAGAAGACCGGTGAGTGGGGTATTCCCTACAAATATGAGAGCGACGAACTGGCTCGTGTGGATATGAAAGTCTCCAAGCTGCCTTCGCCCTTGGAGAACTTCACCATCGGATACGCCAAGTCCGGCACCGGTTGCACTCTGCAAATCGACTGGGACACAACTCGCGCATCAGTCGACATCTCAGCGAAGTAACTCGACCACACGCAAGACCCTTCGCCCCGGCAGGCCACCACGGCCTGTCGGGGATTCGTTTTTGACAGGCTGCCCGCCCCAAAGGAAATTCCCAAAATAGAATTTCCACAGCCGCTCGGTGACGCATGTCACAGGAATTTCGCACATCTCTCTTCTATTCTCCAGGTGCCAGTCTTCAACCATCCTCCAGAACAACTTACTGGACGGGGTTGCTCTGGCCATCGTCGATATGCGCATTCATTCATTGCAGGGATTACGCGCCGCCTGCATCCCGTTCGTGGTGCTGGCGCATCTTTCGAGAACGCATAACTGTTTTCACTCCGTGGTAGTCGAGCGCTACGGCAACCTCGGCGTGCGCATCTTTCTAGTTCTCTCCGGCTACCTCATCACCTCGCAACTCGTCAAGGAGCGCACCACCACCGGCGGCATCTCGCTCAAGAGGTTCTACGCTCGCCGCGCCTATCGCATTTTCCCCGCTGCCTACGTCTTCATGATCGTCGCCATTGTTACCCACTGGCGATTGCTGTCAGCAACGAACATCGTCACCGCGCTTACTTACACCGTGAACTACTGCCAGCACGGCAACCACGTTCTCGGTCGCTTGTGGTCGCTGGGCGTGGAGGAACAGTTCTATCTTGTGTGGCCGCTGTGCCTGCTGCTGTTCTTCCGCAACCGCCTGTGGATTGTCGGTTCAGTGATCGCTGCCGGCCCGCCGTTCCGTCTCCTCTTCTGGATGTTCTGGGGACGTGCCGGCCTCGAGCATCCGTTTCCCGTCTTCATGGATGCGCTCGCGATGGGCGCGGCCGTAGCGCTGCTCGCTCCGAAGCTGAAGCAGTTTCAAGGGGCACTCGCGAGCCGTTGGTTTCTCGTCGTGCCGACGGCAACTTTTCTGCTGCCGCTAATCCAGTTCTGGGATAGCGGCGTATACCAAACCATCGGCCTCACCGCCCTGCATCTGCGGATCGCGCTCTCACTCCGGCACGTGATGGAAAGACGCTACTGGCTATTGAATTCGCTGCCCGTGATGTGGCTGGGAGCCATCAGCTACAGCTTGTATCTGCAACTGTTTCTGGATCGATGGTCGACTGCCCCGTGGGCGGCATTTCCTCTGAACATCTTGCTGGCTATGTCGTTGGCCGCGGCCTCATACCACTTCGTAGAGCAACCCGGACTCAAACTCCGCCGATCTTCGGGTCTTGGGGGTTCGACTCCCCCTCCCGGCACCAAAGTCCAACCCATTCGCAGGGTTTCAGTTAGGCAGGATTGCAGCAGTTGGCTTGGGATCTTGTGCTGCACTGTTCGTGGTGCTGTTTTTGAGGTTTCTGCCCAAACTCTGCCCGAACGCCAGAGCGTCAGACTTTTTGTCGAGTCGGACAGCCACGTCAGCAATGTCAGCTTCGTCGGTGATGTCGTACCGCTTGAACACCGCTGCCGTCTTGTGACCGCTGATCTTCATCGCCACCGATTCCGCCACTCCCAGCCTGCGCAAGTTGCGCACGCCAGTGCGACGTAGATCGTGGAAGATCAGCCCCTCGTATGTCACCCTTTCGTTTCCACAGTTACACTTCTCCCCGGTGACGACTTGGTGACACGCAGCGCAGATGAAGCAACCGACACCAGCGCGAACGCAGACCGAATTCCACGTCTTCCGAAAGTCCCGCACAGGCTTGCCATTCGCACGGGTGAAGACATAGTCTTCCGGCTTCTTTCCGACGATGCACGCACTCAGCAACGTGAAAACTTCTTGGGTCATGCTGATGGTCCTGCCCTTACCATTCTTGGTCGTACCGACTTCGAGCCGAATGATGCGGTTCCCCAGATCGATCTGGAGTACCCGCATCGCCAGCAGTTCACCCTTGCGAAATGCGAAAGAGTAGGCGAGGCAGAGCAGGGTACGCAGCCAGAGTCCTTCCTTTCCACATTCGTTCGCCAGCCTTGCGTGGTCTTCGTCGCGCAGAAATCCGGTGCGGACATTGTTTTCCTTCTGCATTGGGAAGTGGGGAACGACAGTGATCTTCGGAGGAGTCGATTCCAGCGCCAGATGGAACGCTCGTTTCAGGACCGCCAGTTCTCGGTTGATGGTGGCAGCGGATGCGCCCTGATCCCGCCGATGATTGATGTATCTGCGAATTCGATCTGTGTCGATGTCAGTCGCCTTGAGCTAAGGAGGCAGGGCTGGATGTAAGTCACCACGCCCTGGTTCCCGCGAGGGGAGGGGAGAGAAGTTTTTCCTTGACATCCCCTTTCACAGGACGAGTGCAATGGGATTTTGCAACAGTTGTGGCGTTTCGCGGTGTACTTTTGAACGTAAGAGCAACCGACGTCAGACGATAGGGAACTACGATGAAACTCAAGTTCTGGATTTTGTTTGTTCTCGTTCAGATTGTGGGCTTCACCTTGCCGTTTTTCGCCAACGTACACTCCAACCCAGCGCCTCTCATCCTCGGCCCCTGTTTGCTCCTGCCGGGAAGCGTCGCTGCCTTCATTCTTCCGAACCTGCCAACATGGCTACTCTCGGGAATCATCGTCGCAGTGAATGCGTTGGTCTGGTGGCGTATGTCGAATTGGCGGGAAAGCTGTCAATGCATTGTGAAAGAACGCCCTGCTCTCCGTCACCCCAAGCGGCCCAGCCTGCCTCTCACGAGGTGCCGGTTGATCGCATCTGCGATCACCGCTGGGGCTTCCCGTGTTGCTGCTGGTCAACTTTGCCTGCTTGCCGTCGCCATTACCCCGGGAGGTCTGATGGAACTCGTTCGCTCGTATTGTCCAATCAGCGGCGGCCATCCCGATTACACGGCGGGCTGGCTCCTGCGTTAATCGTTTCGAGGCCTGCTCAGCGTTCACTGCACGTTACGGCCTACATGCTCGCCGAGTCACCTAAGTGACCCTCTACACCAGAGGCTCCGACGGCTTCGTTTCCTTCACCGCCGCTCTGATTGCTTCCGGGTGGAGCGAACCCAG
>DASRRV010000265.1:0-28209 GCA_035695545.1 Candidatus Sulfotelmatobacter sp.
GGCAAGGTGGACATATTTGTTAACAATGACGCCACACCGAATTACCTCTACAAAAACGAGGGCAAGGGCAAGTTCACAGAAATTGGCTTGGAGTCCGGCACGGCGGTGAGTCAAGATGGGGCCGAGCAAGCCTGCATGGGCGGATGGATATTGTCGTCGAAGATCTCGACGGCAAGCCAATGATCCTGCGCAATCGCGGCATTCCGACGAACCACTGGGTGAGCTTTGAACTGTCCGGTACTTCAAGCAACCGCCTCGCGATAGGGGCGAGACTCAAGATCACCGCGGGCGGCATGACCCAGACAGAACAGATTCATAGTGGCGGAAGCTATCTTTCGCAACATGATTTGCGTGCGCAGGTCGGCCTGGGCGCGGCGACCAAGATCGATATCGTGGAAATTCATTGGCCTTCGGGCGCAGTACAAGTTCTAAAAGATATAGCGGCCGATGAGTTCGATTCGATACTGGAAGGGAAAGGAATCGTCCCGACGGAGCAGATTCGTCCCAAACCCAAAGTGCATTAGCGCGGAGGCCTCGAGGCTTTGCGACTCGGTCGCCTTGGACTTGAACCGAAGAGCGCAGAGTTGAAGCCCGAGCCTTTACTCGTGTAGGTAAGCCAGATTGTCGAACCGCAGGCCTTCTCCATTCTTGAGTTCGAAAATAACGCTGGTACTGGGGTCCCGCCATCCTGTGCGCAGCCGTTGCAGTTTTCCTGGCTTAATGATGAATGAGATCTCGCGAATCTCAGGAGAGTGGATCGTTAGCGTTGCATCCAACGCCCCGCCGTTGTATACATCCACTCCTGCGAAGATGCGTGGCCAGTAGAAGCGAAATTCCGCCTTTTTCGCCTCGGCCTCGGCAATCGCCAGATTGAACGTTCCGAATCCTCCCTCGGGGACGTTGATCCGCCACTTCTCCTCTCCCCAATCGATCACACCGGACGGATACTCGCCCTTCAACACCGTCCCGGCCGAAAGATGCGGATCGTCGAAAGTGACGTATTGTAGAGGAGCGCTTCCACCTTTGCCTTCTACGTCAACGTCGCGTGCGTCATCGTGCCGGATACGAAGCACATGGGTTGAATCATCAAACACGAAACCGGGCTGATCGAGATCTTTGCGCGGGCTGAGAGGTTTCCCGTTGGCCGTGATGAATTCAGGCACAAAATCCAGGCGAAGCACATCCGAGGATTGCGGATCGAACGTCGAGTAGGTAACAGAACCCTTGCTGTAACTAATCTTCGTGACCACAGAACTTGAGCCCAACAAATGGGATTCGTCCGCCGGAGCCCACTCCGGCACCGCCCAGAATGCATCCATCAACCGTCTTGGGCCGTCGGCATACTGATCGGTGAACCACCACTGGGTTGAAAACGGGGCATGGGCGCCGAAGGAGAGTCCCTGAAAATAAGTGACCCAGTTGTACGAACGGAACGCGGCGTCGCGGTAGGCAGCGTCACCGGTCTTGGCGAAGTATAGTGCCTCGACGGCGGCCAGCCGGGAGGTGTGACTGTCGCAGCATTGATTCGGTGCATTGCAACAGAAGGAGGTGCCGTTTCCCTGCTCCGTGGTGACCGTGGCGCCGTGCACAATGTACTTGGGCCATTGGGGCGTAGTCTTCACCCATTCGATGAGATGGTGCGCATGCTCTCGCCACTGTGGATCCTTCTCGGGATGAAGCAGGACATAACGAGCGAACTCCAGAGGAATGACCTGGTTCATGTTGCCCATGCTGGCCACCGTGTCCTCGAAGTATCCAACCCACACGTCCTTGGCGAGCGGATATTTCTGGAACCAGTCCCAGGCATTCGCGCGCACTCGCGTGTAACCTGGAATATCGCCTTGTCCCAGGCGAATGAGTTCGTCGAACAACATGATCGGCTCGATGACGTTGGCTGAATATGGCCCCATGGGCCTGTCTTCGGCTTTGCCATCGCGCGCGTAGGCTCGCACCGGCCAAGGCGAGTTGTTCTCATCTCCCGACTTGTAATTCTTGACGAGAGCGTCGGCACAGCGAATCGCTGCACGCAGATCTTTCGTATTGCCCGTCATTTCGTAGAGGCGAACATAGCCGTAGCCGTCTTCGCCAACCACGTGCGGTTCAATGAAGTCTTCGGCACCTAGTTGGCTCCATCCCGTGTAGCGCTTCGCTCCCGGATTGGCCGATGGATAGGGCACTTGCGACCAGGCATAGCCCTCCGGCGTCAAGCCGTTTTCCAGTTCGTAGTCCACGAAGTCTTGCAGAAACGTGAGGATTCGGGCGTCGCCCGTATAGGGATAAAGGCGCTCCATGAAGCCCTGCATCATGGCGCGAAGGTAGCCGGTGGAGTTGACCCAGTGCGGATCGGGCGCCAGTTCAAAGGTGGTGCGGTCAAAGTCGAAGCAGCAATAGAAATAATGGAGCCGCTGCCGGTTGTACTGGTCCCAAAGGATGGTCCACTGTGTCATGAAGTGCGACGAGTAGGAGTAGCCGGTGTTGTTGGGCATTGGCCAGGGCAACAGTTTTCCTTGCGCGTCCAGTTGCACAGGATGACCGGCAATAGTCGGTTCATCCACAACGGAAGTTACGGGGAAGGGCTTCTGTTGCTGGCTAGTCAGAAGCGTTCCGCAAAGGACTACAGCCAGGGCGACGTGCGCGATCTTAGGTCGGGTCATTGGGCCTGTTCGGGCTTCGCCTTACGGTACTAGTTCCAGCGACTCGACCGCAATCACTTAGTGAGGTTTGCGGGCTGTGTCGCTGACCGCCGCGAGAAGGAAGTTTAATTTGTTCATGGCGTCTCCTGACTGGCCGAAGACTTGGCTGCCGATTGGTTTCACCGAACGGACAAAAATCAGGCTGGGCTCTTCGTGATATCGAAGAGCCCGAGCCGGTTGAGTTGGTTGTCAGTACACGATCACCGTGAAAATGCCGTTCTGAAGAGACAGGCTGTTCACGTCAAACACCTTGACCGCGACTGAGGTTGAGCTGTCGGGCTCGCACCTGCCACGAAGTAGTGGCCATTGGCGATCGAGGCGTTGGCGCTTAGAAAGCGCTTGCTTAGGTCAAAGCCAAAGTTGACGCCGTAGACTCCGGTAGTGAAGAACGACGTGCTGAAACCGCACGGGACCGTGAACTCATGCTGCACTCTGGAAGAGCTGCGAGTGGCAGAAGCCAACTGACGGAACTGCAGAAGGAGGCTCTTGGCAGAGGTTTCGTCAGAATCGCTCACAAGGCGCAAAATGCGCTCGATCAGCCAGTGACCTAAGCAGGCGCAGGAATCAGAAAATATCACGAACTTTTGTGGATCACGAAGTTAGAGCGAGGGAAGGCTTTACTCAGTCGTGTAATTGATTTCCATCCGCCGGACCTGAAAGCTGGAGATGTATAGGACCAGCAGAGCAACCGTGACGACGCCCATGATTGCCACCGGCGCAGACACCGGATCAGGATTCGAAACCAGCAGAGACAGCAAAGCGGGCGTTCCGGGAGGACTGGGGATGTCCACTGGGCACAGCGATTTCAGGTAGTAAATAACGCTGAACTTCTTCAGCAATGCCGGCAAGAACGGATTCACGGCCTCCCAAATCAAGATCGCTCCTGCGGGCAGAATGGGATTCCGGAACAACATCCCTGCCGCCAGAAAGAAGGCGCCGTAACCAAGGCAAGCGAGAGCCGTGACCCCCAAATACGCCGCTCCCTGCGCTAGACCGTGGTTATGGTAGAGGTAAAGATCGCGTGCAGTTGGGCTGAATTTCCAGGTGAAGACGACGATCTGCAGCAATTCACTGGTCACGAAAATGATGCAGGTCGCCAGCAATCCGGCCAGAAATTTTCCAGCCATCAGCACATCGCGACGGATCGGCGCCAGAAAGTAGAAATGCAGACTCTTGTCGAGGATTTCACCCCGGAACAGATTCATGAAGATTCCGAGGCAGCCGAAAAAGATCGCCAGGCGCAAATAGAAAAACTGGAACACTCCAGCGAAGACGACAGAATCCTCGGGAAGGTTTATGCCTTGACGGATGGTGATGCCGACAACTTTCCCATCAACGAATTCAACGAACAATTCGTCGAGTCCGTCAGAATAGTGGAAGTCTTCGTGATGAACATTTGTAAACCCGCCTGAGTCAAGCGGCTGTTGTTCGGTCCAGTTAAAGCGGGAGGGTGGCTTCCCCAAGAGCGCGATCACTTCCTCACTCGTCATGTCTGGCTTGACTAAGTGGAGGTCTTGGTTCGTGAGGGTCTTTGTGCCCTGGTGGGCGAGTCGACTACTTCGCCCTCGATCGCGGGAAGTCATCACAGATTGGGCGATGAAGAGCAGAAGGGGCAGCAGCGCCAGGGCGTAAATCCAGAGTCCTCGCCGCGCGAAGAGCGTCTTCTTCATTTCCAGACGCATCACAGACTTGATCTGTGCCCACCAGAGCCTAGTCATCGCGCGACCTCGTCGCTACCGATCAGGTATTCGTAAACGGAATTCACGTCGTCATCCGCCGGCGCCACGGATTCGATCTCCACTCCATTCAAAGCGATGTGATTCAGCATGAGATAGAACCGATCTTCATCCTTAGTCTTGATCAGCAACCCACGTTCGTCGTTGTGAATGCGGACTTCAGTCGTGTGCTCGGACTCCATAATCTTCGAAGCAAGGTCGCGAGGCCGGTTGCAGCGGATGAGAATCTGCGCTGGATGTTCGTGGATTTCACTGCGCACACTATGGATCGGCCCCTCCGCTACAACATATCCGTTGCTCAGTAGAATGACCTGGTCTGAGAGGGCGTCAACTTCATGAAGGATATGGCTTGAAATAATGACGTAGCAACCGTCAGCCGCCGCCGCACGAAAGAGCGCAATCATTTCGGCGCGAGCCAACGGGTCGAGACCATTCATCGGCTCATCCAGCACCAGAACGCGTGGGTTGTGACACAGTGCCTGCGCCAGGCGGATGCGCTGCCGCATTCCTTTGCTGTACCCTCCGACATTGCGCCCCGCAGCCTCTACGAGATTTACTCGTTCGATCGCGCGCCAGGCAAGCTGTTCCGCGGTTTGAGCGTCAGAGCCTCCAAGTCGGAGATAAGAGTAGACGAACTGAAATCCCGTCAGACCTTTGGGGAAAGAATCGAACTGCGTGCTGTAGCCGAGAACTTTGAAAAGCTTTTCCGGTTCGCCGGGATCATAGCCAAGGACTTGAATCCGTCCACGGGTCGGTCGCACAAGCCCTGTCATCAAGTTCATCAGGGTCGTTTTCCCCGAGCCGTTGGGGCCAACCAGGCTGGTGACACCCGGAGGAATGGAGAGATGGACGCGATTGACTCCGAGAATCTCGCCGTAGAACTTCGAGACATCCTCGAACACGATGCGATCGTTCTTGGTCACATCGCTCACTTGACTACCTCGTAGGCCCGCACTTTTCGCATCAGCAGCGCGAGGCAGATCGCGCAGTAGAGAAGCAGAGCAATCCAGGCATTGGACGGGGATATAGAACCGTCCTTTTCGATTCGAAACAGCGACATCCACACCGTCTCCATCAGGTAGACGAGGTTGAGGAAGTATCCCGACTGAGTGCGCAATACGGCGTTGACGGCTTGTGCGAAGCCGGCTCCAAAGAACAGAACGGCCAGAAGTAGCGCGCCGGCAACGACTCTCCATTTCACCCACGCTGACAGTGCCATGGCGAGCAGGGAGAGGATCGCGATCCAGATGAGCGACGACAGCACCATACTCCCGGCGATCCAGAGATGATCCCAAGCCCAGCCGGGGCCTGCCAGACTCGATTGCACCGAAAAAAGAACCAGACCCGGAATCCACGTGATCTGCGAGAGCACAATCGCCAGAACGGACGCCTTGCCGAGTATGTACTCGGCCCGAGAGAACGGCCGGCAGAGATACAAAGGCAGAGCGCCATTGGCGAGATCGGGCGAAATCAGCCCCGGCCCAGTGATCGCGGTGAGTACGAATGCCAGTACGCCTTGCACTTGGAGGAAGATGAAGAAGAACTTGTTGTCGATATGGAATGCAGCGCCGATGTTGCCGAAGCGTTCAAGAAAACTCAAGTTATTCGCCAGGTAGATGATGAGCAGGCACGCCAGTGGATAGAAGAAGCAGAGCACGAACAGTCCGGTCTGCACCTTCGATCGAAATAGTTTTCGTTTGGAGTAGCGAAAGAGAACGAGGCTGCGCGACCATGCGGGAGTCACCGGACCCGAGTACGACGTGTAGGTGCGCCTGTAGACGGCCATTTCAGCTCCCCATCGCTTTCAAGAAAATGTCTTCCAACGTGTCGCGCCGGAAGTTGAGCCGACGGATCCGCACATCGCGTTGCGCCGCGATCCGATAAATATCGCGAATCTCAACGCCCTCGGCGAGGATCATCTTCAACCGGTTCGCCGTAACCGCGCACTCGCAACCCAACTTCTCAATGGCCTCGGTGAAATCGCCATTGGCCCCGTATGTCTCCAGCTCGAGAAATCTCTTGTTGGCCTTGCGCTCTTCTTCGAGATTCGAATAATGCGCAACTCGGCCCTGGTTCAGGATCAGCACTTCTTCGCAAGTGTCTTCGACATCCCGCAGAAGATGCGAGCACAACACGATCTGCAATTGTTTGCTGTCACGAATGTCGCGAATCATCCGGATCATTCGTTGACGCGCAGAAGGATCGAGACCGTTGGTCGGTTCGTCGAGGATGAGCAGTTTGGGCCCGTGAGCAATGGCCTGAGCCAGCTTCGCCAGTTGCTTCATGCCGAGCGAATAAGTGCCCAGTTCGCGGTAACGGGCCTCAGCCAGACCGACGCAGAATAACGCCTCGTGCGCGCGTTCAAGGGCCGCCGCTGGCGGCAGGCCGCAGAGTTCCGCCATCATCTGCACGAAGGAGACGGCGCTCATTTTCGAGATGAACGCATCGTTTTCGGGCATGTAGCCCACCAGGCTTCGGATTCTCCGCGTTTCCGTTCGGATGTCGGACCCCAATACGCGGGCAGATCCCGATGACGGCTTGTAGAAGCCCAGGAGGGTATTGATTAACGTGGACTTGCCGGCCCCGTTGGGACCCAACAAACCGATCGCGCGCCCGCGCAGGGAACAAGTCAACTCCTTCAAGATCTCGCGGTGACCAAAGCGGACGGAGAGGCCTTGCAGTTCGATGACGGGTGTTTGCGGAGCAGCAGAGACTGCCTGACTAATGTCCGCTGCTGCTCCGGGTTGGATCGTGGTGCTCATGCACTACTGGACAGGGCCCGAATGGTTGAGGCCTTCCCCAAGAAGCATCTGCGGTAGAAAGGGACGGAACGGGCCGCCCTGACCAAGCGTCAGAAGGGTGCCGAGATCGAAGCCCATAAAGCCCGTGTTGCTTGCGACTACGATACGCTCCGGCTCGCCGTAGACATAGATCAAACCGGGTGCGGTATTCGCCTGCAGCGTTGCAATCGACTGTTGCTGCTGCGCAGTCAGCGTTCCGACTGCTTTGATCTGCTCGACCAAGGGCCCGACAACCGGTCCTATGTTGTGATAGAAGATCGCCGAAAAGTTCGTATATCCATCACGAGGAAGAAGAGCCTGAAAGGTTTGCGAATGCGTCAGGGTATTCCCCGCCTCGCGATCGCGAATTGCTCGCGACAACGTGCTGATATCGGGTCCCGCGATCAGATAGCTGTCCACGTAGGTGTAATCAAGTTCGAAGTTCGGCTGCTTCGCATTTCGGATGGTGTAATACGTCTGCGAACCGACCTGCTGCTGCGCCAACTGAAGGGAGCCGTCCTTCTGCCGTGCCTCCCGATTGAAACTTTCGACCAGTTTGGCGATCGTCGCCTGCAGGGTGGCCGGATCATACACTTCGAGAACCACCTTCCAGCGCGGTGTAGGCAGCACCGGACCATCGAACGCAATCGTTACCTCGCCGCCGAGCGGTGCGGTTATGTCGTCGAGGACGCTCACCCCGGTCTTCGTTTCGAACTCAGACAGCTCCTGCTGGAAATTCGAGTCGCCGTTGCCAATCATCTGAAAGAGATCCTCAATGATGCTCCTGGGATTCTTGATGACCAGTGAATTGACCATGCTGGCATTGGGGGAAACAAACTCCAAGCCACCCATGGAAGCGGGTGCCGCCAGCCACGACGCCATTCCTCGCCGTTCGGACGCAAACGTCAGCGCGGCCCGGTTTTCCGTCTTGCCTCCGACTTCGCGGCGTTCCATCATCAGATATCGAACGTCTCCCAGGCCCGAGGGCAGCCTGCTCTTATCTTGTACGTTATCCGCGACGATTTGTTCCATGTCCGCGCAGAAGATCCAGCCGGCGCCCTGCTGATAGGAATGGACCACCTGCTGGTAGAGCGGCGTTTCGGTGAAATGGCTGGCGCTGGACTGTCGGATCCGCGCCACCGCCCGCTGAAGTTCCGCGCCATCCGGACTCGCAACCAGCATGTCGTTGTACACATAGACCAAGAAGGGCCGATTCGTCGAAGACGATAGTGCCGACGGATCATGCACGATCTGCAGCGCAGCCTCGTTGCGGTCCCGGTTGAGCCGCTTCGCCTCACTCTGCAGAAAGTTCTCCAGCCCCGGTTGCCGGACCCTGGCGAGCACCAGGGGGGATCCATACGTCGTGCCTTCTTTCGCTATGGCGAACACAATCTCGTCTCCGAGATAGCTATTGAAGGTCTTCAACTGCTCAATCACGTCGCCGAGTTTCGGCCCTTTTCCGCGTTGTTGTTCTTTCCACCAGGTGCGTAACGCCGGACTCTTCTGCAACCGGTCCTGAAAAAGCTGTCCGGCTTCGCCCAGAGTCGGCGCCAGGTTCGGTATCGCCGCATAGACCGCTGTGTTGTCTGGAACGTAAGGCAGCAGATCGGAGCTGTAGCGCAGCCCCGGCCCCGGAATCGCCTCAAACTGCTTCTGTAGCAGGGCAAAGTCGCCCAACAGCGCCAGGTATCTTGCCGAATTGCGGCTCCAGGCGATCTCGTCTTGAATGGGAACCTTGGAAAGACTTGCGCTGGAAGTCTGTTCGTCGCCGGCGCGCAGATCGGTTGACTGATCGCCGTAGGCCACTCGAACCACGCCTTCGATCACCGAGACTCGAGATCCTTTGGTTCCGTGATTTACGGAGAAAATGGTCCCCTTCACCGATACCAGGCAATCGTCGGTGGCGACGTACAGCCGGCCCGTGCGCTGCTTCGCGGCCTGAACGATGATGTGACCGCCATCCAGGTGAATCGTCGTTCCCCGCCATTCGCGGGATACAGATAGGTCGGAGCGCTCCCCCATTTCTACCAGCGATCCGTCCAGCAGACGAACCATTGCATTCGAGCCCTTTGCCGTGCGGATCTGATCTCCGCTTCTGATCTGGTAGCCGGCCGGAATCACACGTACCTGATCATCCACTACTGCATATAACGAGCCGGCCACATTTTGTACGTCCCCTCGGACAACGTGTTGACCGGGGAAGAACCCATTTACCAGGGCGAAACCGGAAATTCCGACGACAACGGCCGCGACTGCTCCCATCGCCCATCGCCAAACTGGAAAACCACGAGTCTCCAGCTTCGGCCGCCACACCGGCTGCATTTCTCCAACACGCGCCTGTTCCACGGCGTGCCGACACGCGACACAGGCGTGCACGTGATCTTCGAACAGCAGCTTGCGAGCCTCTGGCAGGTTCTTGCCTAGGTACTCCGGAATGAGTGCCTGAAAATCTTCACAACTCCGCAGTTTGTGCATGCTGAGTTCGGCACTCTGGGAAGCGGTGATCGACTTCCACACACGCTCGCCCGCCTGGTCAACCAATCGGTCTTCCACGTTTTCGTTTCGAATCTCAGCGATTAGCCGGTCAAACTTATGATCGCTCATGATCTGTCTCCTAGATACGGACGTAGCTCTTTGCGGAGCTGTTGGCGCGTGCGATGGACGATAACCGCCACCAGCACCTGTGAAATACCGAGAGTTCGCGCAATCTCCTGATTGCTGAGTCCTTCGATGAAGCGCAGAACAAATATTTCCGCCGGACGCGGTTTTAGCTGCGCCATGGCCCGCGCCAATGCTTGCCGAAGGTCTGAGACATCGGCTTGAGCCGGAAGTCCCGGAATCGAGCCCGAACCTTCTTCCGGCAGCGGAACCGTCTTGTCGGTTTGGCGTACTCGAAGTACATCCAAAGCGGCGTTGATCGCCGCGCGGCGTAGATAACTTTCCTGGTTTTCGAGTGGCTCGGCGCCTAGATCCCGGCGCAGCAGTCTCAGAAAAACAGTTTGCAACACATCTTCTGCGTCGCCAGCATTGCCGGTGATCCGATAGGCCGTCCGGAACACCAGCCTGTGATGAGTCCGAAAGGCTCGCTCGAGTTCATCCGGAATCGCGATGATCGGTTCCTCTAGTACGCTCAGCAGGGTACGCCTCCTGTGCTGCTCTTTCATACATGAAGACGGGGCCCCGGCCGGATTATTACAGTCAGGCCAGAAAAAACGCCCGCCCTTCTGCTGTGACACTTAAGAAACTGTCCCAGAAGCGCCAGGATTGCCCCATCACCCGCTCTACGATGCCTTCATGAAAAGGCTGGGAATCTTCTACTTTCGGCAGAGCCAAGAATGCTACTTATCCGCCACCGGAGAAGTTGCTACGGTGACCTTAACCTGTGGGCTAACTCCAAGAGTATGAGTGTCATAGCAGGAATTACCGAGGTTTCGCCGGCGGTTGCCGGCCCTTCTCGCGCCGCGGTCTGGGTGGTTCCCAGAAAGAACGATCCTCGCATCCCCTTTGCGTGCATTCTGACGGCATATGCGGTTTTGGGATGCACTCTGCTCGGATTTAACCGCACGCCTCTTCAGATTCTGCTCACGGTCGTGGCGGGCTGCGCGCTAGACATGGGGCTCCACTGGCTCTTCTGCAAACGTGAGCGACTCGTGCCTCTGAGCGCGTACATCAGCATGATGTCGATCGGCCTGCTTCTCAACTATTCACACAACTACTACTTGCTCTGCCTCCCGGTATTCTTCACGATTGTTTCCAAGCATGTCGTGACGTTTCGCGGGCGGCACGTTTTCAATCCCTCGCTGTTTGGATTGGTCTGCGCCCTGCTGCTTGGGCAGGGACTCTATTCGTCGGCGCCGGCTTACCAGTGGGGAGGTTCCTGGGCCCTCGTCGCGTTCATGATCACTGCGGCGTGTGCTCTCGTCCTCTTTCGAATCGGACGGACGCCGCTGATCGTTTCCTTCCTTTTCTTCTACGCGCTGCAAACCTTGCTCCGCGCCTACATTCTCCGCGATCACCTCCCTATGGAGACGTTGATCCTGGGCACGCTGACTTCTGCGCGCTTCTATCTGTTCACCTTTTACATGCTGACCGACCCCAAGACCTCGCCGCCAGGGAAATGGCAGCAGGT
Organism: Candidatus Sulfotelmatobacter sp.; assembly: GCA_035695545.1. Lineage (GTDB taxonomy): Bacteria > Acidobacteriota > Terriglobia > Terriglobales > Acidobacteriaceae > Sulfotelmatobacter. The sequence goes on from DASRRV010000265.1 coordinate 11,339, forward strand.
GGGTTGGAGCTTCGTCGTCGTTCTGTTCGATCTGTGGTTCCACACGATGGAATCGCTCAGCACTTTGTTCTACGCGCTCTTTCTGGTGGCTGCCCTGCGCTTTCTCTGGCTCCATCTCCGGGCTCTGTGGAATGAACGCTGGATCCACGTGAAGCAGGCTCTTGACCTTCAACTGGCAGGGCGCATCGCTGCATGTGGCGCATTGGGCTTCGCCGGGTTCTTTGCCTACGCCGAGGTCATTCATCCACGTCTGGCGATCAATGATCCCGGATTCGAACTCGTCGAAGTTCCTCCGTCCATTTCCGGGATCGACTCCCAGATGAGCGACGTGATGAATCAGGTGGACCCGCGCATCCGGCACTTTGCCAAGTGGATGATGTCGATCGGCGACTCGATCGCGATCGGCGACTATGACAACGACGGCCTGCCGGACATTTTTCTGACGAATCCTCTGAAGCGTCCCGAAGACAAGAATGTTCTTTATCGCAACCTGGGCAACTTTCATTTCGAGCGAGTAGAGATTCCCGCATTGCGCGACATCAATCGGCATCCGGAGAAGTACGGGTTCGCGGCGGGAGCAACCTTCGTCGACTACGACAACAGTGGCGCGCAATCTCTGTTGCTCACGTTCGCCTATGGACACAACCGCTTGTTGAAGAACATGCTTCCCGTGACGGGCAAGCCCGAGTTCATCGACGTAACCAAACAGGCCGGCGTCGGCGACTACAGCACTTCCGTAGCGGCCACATTCTTCGACTACGATCGCGACGGTAAACTCGATCTCCTGGTGGGCAACAGCTTTGCTCCTTATTTAAAGGACTATCCCGTCCCCACGCCCCTGAACATTTTCGCGCTTCCCCAGCCTGCGTACGCAGGCGATCGCCGCATGTTTCATTTCATGCACGAGAGCTGGAACAACGCGCAAAACGGCGGCCCGAATGTTCTCTATCACAACTCCGGCGGCGGACGATTCGCCAAGATGGATATGGCCGCCATGGGAATGCCCCAGACCCACTTCACTCTTGCCGTCGCCACCGGCGACCTGAACGGCGATGGCTACACCGATCTTTACTGCGCGAATGACTTCGGTCCCGATGATCTTTATCTGAACGACCACGGCCGGCGTTTTGTTCATGTACAAGGAAAAATGTTTGGCAGCATCGGCAAAGATACGTACAAGGGAATGAACGCTTCCATCGGGGACCTCGACAATCGCGGCCAACTCGACATCTATGTCTCGAACGTTCACGTCCCCTTGCAGGCCGAAGGCAGTTTGCTATGGAAGACCTATCCCAATCATTCGTTCGTTCCGGATTTTCGCGACGAAGCCGCAGGCCGAGGGCTTTTGAACGAGGGTGGCTTCGGCTGGGGCGCCGCCATGGGCGATCTGAATCTCGACGGCTGGCAGGATGTGGTGCAGGTCAACGGGATGGTCGACGACAGCATGGATCGCCGCTTCGCCAAGCCGCGCAACTATTGGTATGCGGCCGAGAAAGTCATGCTCGCGCCTCCGAATGTGCACTCCTATGTCGACCGCTGGCCAGACTTGCGGGGCTACGAGATCTTCGGCCACCAGGCGAACCGTGTCTATCTTTCGCGCGGCGATGAAACCAGCATGCAGTTTGTGGACGTGGCTCCTCAGGTGGGCCTAACGCAATTGGGGAATTCCCGCGGTGTCGCCTTAGCTGATTTCAACAATCAGGGTGTCCTCGATGTGGCCATCACTCATCAGTTTGGCCGTCTGACTCTCTATCGCAACACGCTGCGCGAGCAAGATCGAGCGAGCGGCCATGCTCACCATTGGCTCGGGCTGGCGATACAAGGCGACGGGCAGAAAATCAGCCGTGAAGCCATTGGCACTCAGGTGTTCGTCACGTACACGCAGAATGGAAACCGCATTCGCCAGATGCGGGAAGTCCAGATCGCGAACGGATTCTCGGCGCAAAATGACCGGCGGCTGCTGGTCGGTCTCGGTGACTACGAGGGCCCGGTGGAAGTTGAAGTTCATTGGTACGGAGCGGAAACGCAGACTTATAGCGGCCTTGCGCTCGACCAATACCACGTCATCCGGTATCGGCCAGCGCTGCAAATGGCGAGGAAGTAACCATGAGCCTCAAAGACTATTGGTACATCGCGGCGGAGTCCCATGAAGTGAAAAGGAAGCCGGTCGCGGTTGCGGCGCTGGGCGAGCGCATTGTGCTGTTTCGGACGGATGACGGCCAGGTGGCCGCTCTCGAAGATCGCTGCGCGCATCGCAACATGGCGCTTTCACTGGGCAAGGTTTCGTCGGGCTGCGTGACGTGTCCCTACCATGGCTGGACGTTCGACCCGGCCGGGCGCTGCGTGCAAATTCCATCTCTCGGCTCTCGCGATCGGCTGCCGAACCACGGCGTGCGAGCCTATCCCGTTCGCGAACACGATGGCTACATTTGGGTCTATCCCGGAGAATCCATTCCTGAGTTCTCGCCCTTTCGCTTTCCACAGTATGACCAACAAGGCTGGACGAGTTTTCGGATGAGAACGCGCTTTCAGGCGTCCGTCGAGGCATGCCTCGAAAATTTTCTGGACTGTCCTCACACCGTGTACGTTCACCACGGCTGGTTCCGCAATCACGATACTCGCGAATTGTCGGCCACGGTACGTTCGTCGGCGGACTCGGTAGAAGTGGAATTTCAGGGCGAGCCGATTACGAAAAGCCTGGTATCGAGACTCTTTTTCCCCAACGGGAAGAATCTTCGTCACACCGATCGCTTTCTGATGCCGAACATCAGCCGCGTTGACTACGACTTCGGTCCCGGTCGCCATTTCATCATCACCTCGCAATGCACCCCCCTGGCGGAATACGAAACCGAAGTGCACACGGTCATCACTTACAGCTTCGGTCGAATCGCGCCTCTGGTGCGGCTCTTACTCGAACCGGTTTGCCGCAAGATTATCCGGCAGGACGTGGACATTCTCGCCGCCCAGACCGAACAATTCCGTCGCTTCGGCGGCCCACAGTTCTGCCATGTCGATACCGATCTGCTAGGTCTGAAAATTCAATCGATGCGCAAGCGTGCCGAGCAGTCGACAGCTTCTGCGCCGCAAACTCCACAGGAGCGCGAAATCACGATCTGTTTCTAGGAGCACATGAGAGAACAGGCTTTACAGAGTCGCATCGTTCCACTAGCGGAGATCACGGAGGCCGAAGCCTGCGCCATGTACCAGATTTTTGCGCGGCACTACGACTGTGTTTCGCCAGACAAGTTTCATTCGGATCTGGCCGAGAAAGACTGTGTGCTCGTGCTTCGCGACGCGACCGGCTCCGTCTGTGGATTCTCTACCCAAAAGCTTCTGCGCGTTTCGGTCGGAGGCTTTCCCGTTCGCGCCGTATTTTCTGGCGACACCATTGTTGACCGCGCGCATTGGGGTGAGCAGGAACTGGGCCGTTGCTGGTGCCGGTACGTCAGCTCCCTTTATGCGGAAGAGCCGGACGTTCCACTCTACTGGTTCTTGATTTCGAAGGGATATCGGACCTATCTATATCTGCCTCTTTTTTTCGAGACCTTCTATCCCAATTACCAAACGGCTACACCAGAATTCGAACAATGCGTTCTCGACAAACTGGCGAGTGCAAAATTTGCCGCCTACTACCGGCCTGACGCAGGCGTGATCGAGTTTCCGCAGTCGCAAGGTCAGCTCAAGCCGCATCTGGCTGAGATACCGGCGCGACGGATGCGAAATCCCCACGTTCAGTATTTTCTCCGCCGCAATCCCGCGTTTGCCGCGGGTTGCGAACTCGCTTGCCTCGCGGAAATCTCTCCATCGAATATGAAGCTGTTCGCCGGCCGAATCCTGCAACAAGTGCACGCTTCCCCAGCGCTGTCTCAGGGAGCGGACTAGTGTTAACGCCACTCATGTATCGCGCGCTGAATACTCTGCCCGTCGCTGGATGCTGGCGTAGCGCTCGCCAATTCGACGCGGCACTCAACCATCCAGATCAGGTGCAAAGCAATCTCTTGCTTCATCTCCTGCGTCGGAATCAACGTTGCGCCCATGGACGGCGGCACGGTTTTGGCGCGATCCGCAGCATTCAGGAGTACCAAGATCACGTTCCCATCGTGACTTACGACGACATCGCAGGTTGTGTGGAACGTATGAAGGCGGGCGAGGTCGAAGTTCTCACGAGCGAACCCGTACTCATGTTCGAAAAAAGCAGCGGCTCGGTAAGCGCTGCCAAGTACATTCCGTACACGGCGACATTGCGAGCGCAGTTCCAATCCGCCCTAGGCCCATGGATCACCGACCTGCACCGCTCCTTTCCAGGACTAGCGAACGGTTGCGCCTATTGGCTGGTGACTCCGCTGTCCAGGGAACGTGAACTCACTGGAGCTGGCATTCCTGTCGGGTTCGAGAGCGACGCTGAGTATTTTGGCCGGCTACATCGATGGTTCCTTGAAAAAACCACGGCCGTTCCCGCTGAATTGGCGTCCGTGCCCGGACTGGAAAATTGTCTTTATCTGACTCTCCGTTTTCTGCTCCAGGCCCGCGCATTGGCATTCATTTCCGTTTGGAATCCGAGCTTTCTGCAAATTCTCCTAGGCCAACTGGAGTTGCACGGTGAACGCCTCGCGCGAGATCTACTGAGTGAAAAAATCAGTGGGTCCGCGCCGTTACCCGTGCGCATCAATTCCTTATTAAAGCGGGATGCCAGGCAGTCCGGGAGCCTAACGGCGATGCTAAGGCGAGGTCGAATCGAGCCCGAAGTTCTCTGGCCGAATCTCAAGCTCATCAGTTGCTGGACGTCGGCCGGTTCCGCGAACCAGAAGAGCGAAATTCAGCGGGCCTTCCCCGGCGTCGCGATTCAGGGCAAAGGTCTGCTTGCTACCGAAGGCGTGGTCTCCATTCCGATCGAGAGATACAAAGGCTGCGTCGCCGCCGTCACCTCGCATTTCCTGGAGTTTGTCGATGCGGTCTCCGGTGCCTGCCGTCTGGTGTCAGATCTGGAGGAAGGGGCTGAATACTCTGTGGTTCTCACGACCGGCGGAGGCTTGTGGCGCTACCAACTCGGGGACCGGGTTCGAGTGACCGGATTTGCCGAGCGCACTCCGATCCTGGAATTTGTCGGCAAAGAGGATTGTGTGAGCGATCTCCGCGGAGAAAAGCTCAATGCCATCTTTGTTGCCAAAGTCCTTGCCGAGTTTGAATGCTGCGCGTCTGCAGCCTTCGCGATGTTGGCTCCCACCTGCGCCGCGACTCCGCATTACACGCTCTTTCTCGAAAGCCGGCATAGTGAGAGCGATCTGGCCGCGCGTCTCGATGAAAAGTTGCAGGCAAATCCGCACTACGCATATTGCCGAAGACTAGGTCAACTCGGCTCGCTTCAACTGTTCAGGATCAAACACGGAGCGCGGGAAGCATACCTGAAGCACTGCGAAGGTCATGGTCAACGCGCTGGCAACGTTAAGATGACGGCCCTGCACAAGTTGAGCGGATGGGAAGAGGTGTTCACCGGGAGCTACGTTACAGCGGGCGAAGTAGAGGCTTGCGCATGATTGCCCCGGTTGTTCCTCTGCCAAACTCGCTGCGACCCACGTCACTGTTTGATATCGAGTTGGCGACCAGTTCCGACGACTCTGAACTCCGAGGATTGCTGCGACGCAGCCCGATTCCCAGTTCCATCAGCGTAACTTTCGAACGCGAGCCCAGCCTCTTCGACTCCTGTCGGGTCCGGGGAGATTTCTTTCAGGTCGGCATCGGCCGCGACCGTCGCACAGGAAGCATCATCGGTTTGGGCACGCGCTCCATTTCCTCTGCATTCGTCAATGGCCGGCCAACGCCGTTGGGCTACCTCGCTGATTTGCGCCTCGACCCTCAGTATCGTGGCGGCACCCTCATCGCGCGTGGTTATCGTTTCCTCAGGCAACTTCATGAAGATCAACGTACGCGCCTCTACACCACCATCATCTTCAGTGAAAATCTTGCCGCTCTCACGACCATCGCCTGCGGACGCGCCGGTCTTCCGAAATATCACGACATGGGCATCGTGCATTCTCCGGGCATCAACATTCGGCGGGCGAAACCTCCGATCAGCGCAGGTTGTGAAATTTTGCGAGGATCAGAGGACCTTCTGCCGGAAATCGTGGAGTGTCTCAATCGAAACAATGCGCGCCGGCAATTCGCACCCGTTCATGCGGTCGACATGTTCAAGAGTCAGTGGCGAGGCTTTGATGTGGCGGATTTCTACCTTGCTGTCCGAGGCAGGCGCGTAATCGGCGTTCTCGGTTGCTGGGATCAAAGTTCATTCAAGCAAACGCGCGTTGTCGGCTATGGCCGACGGCTGCGATGGCTGGTTCCCATTGCGAATGCGCTGCGGCCGGTCACGGGAACACCTCGCTTTCCCAGGCCCGGGCAAGAGGTTTCCTATTTCTACATCAGCTTTGTCGCCGTGGACGGAGACGACCTGCAAATCTTCCGGGCCCTCCTTCGGCACGCGTACAACGATGCCGTGGGCGGCCAACACTTATATGCCATCCTCGCCTTGCACGAGCGCGATGCGTTCTTCCCTGCGCTGCGGGAATATTCTTTGACGCCGTTTTCTGGTCGGCTCTTCTGTGTCGCGTTTGCAGATGGCGAGAATGTATTCCAGAGCCTCGACCAGCGCGTTCCTTATCTGGAGGCGGCAACCTTCTAATGAGCAGGACGACCAAACGCCTCGGTCCTCTGCGCTACGCTGCGGATCTGCGCACGCTCGCCTTCCTGCTGTCCTTCAATGGTTTGCTGGCAGTGCAGTGGCTGGGCATTGCTCGCGGAAGGTATCTGCTAGTCCCGACCTATATTCTTGCGGTCGTGGCTCTCGTGGTGAAGCACAACCACGTGCATTCGCCCACGTTTCGTGGCGCGGCATGGAACAGCGGTTTCGAATTGTGGCTGAGCGTGCTGACGGCCCATCCCACCTCGGGCATCATCACTTCGCACAACGTTCTGCATCACGGCCGCAACAACTCTGACGCGGATTTTGTCCGATGCTCGCTGGTGTGCCACCGCTCAAACTTTCTCAACCTCGTTGCCTTCTTTTTTGCCTCGGTCAAAACGATGTATCGCAACAAGCCCAACGATCTCGACAACTGGCGCCAGTCGCGGCCAGACCTCTACCGGCAGGCAATCGCGGAACGTATTCTTACTTATGGCTTCCTTCTACTGCTCGTCTTGCTCGACTGGCGCGCCACACTGAAGTACTGCGCCGGACCGTGGCTTTTCGCACAATGGGTTCTCGTCACCATCAATCTTCTGCAACATCAGGGTTGTGATTTCAGCTCGGAGTACAATCATTCCCGCAATCTCACCGGCCGACTCCTGAATTGGCTGCTTCTGAACAACGGTTACCACACGGCTCACCATATGTTTCCTGCGGCGCATTGGAGTAAACTCCCCGTGATCCACCAGAGAGTGGTGGCAACTCGGACCGACCCAGCTCTCGCGGAGCGGTCACTCTGGCTTTGCGTGTGGCGCCGCTTTGTGCTGGGTAAGGGATGGCAAGGGGTACGCGCGTGAATTCGCCGTCACATCCGCCTGGGCCGCGTTCCTACTTTGGCATTCGTGAAGCGGTGGCTTTCCGCTCGGCCCCCCTCGACTATCTGCAGAATCTTGCCCGGCGCTATGGCGATATCGCGCACTTCCGCTTGGGTCCGAAGCACGCATTTCTGCTGAACCATCCCAGCTTGGTTCAGGAATTCTTCGTCGCCAACGCGTCCAAGCAAATGCGCGGGCCAATCATGCAGCGCGGCCGCGCCGTGATGGGCGACGGCCTGCTGACCAGTGAAGAACCACTCCATGGCGTTCAAAGACGCCTGATTCAGCCTTCATTTCATCGGGAGCGAATTGCACGTCACGCGCAAGTCATGTCCGAGTACACTCGCCACGCCTGCAATCGATGGCGCCCCGGCGAAACCTTTGACCTGCACAAGGAGATGATGCGGCTCACTCTGGCGATCCTCGGCAAGACTCTTTTTGACCGCGAGATCGAGGAAGACGCGAAAGACATCGGTGAGGCCGTGACCGAGTTGATGTCTCTCGTCGACCTGGTGTTTGTACCTTTCTCGCGATTTTTCATGAACCTGCCTTTACCCGGTCTACGCCCTCTGAAAAAAGTACGCGAGCGGCTCGATCGCCTGATCTATGCCCTCATCGACGAACGCCTGAAATCCGGCGCGAATGGCGATGATCTTCTTTCCATGCTGCTTCGTCAGCAACTGGCAGAAGGGAATAGCGAACGTGCAATCCTTCAGGTGCGGGATGAATGCCTCACCATTCTTCTTGCCGGCCATGAAACCATCGCTAACGCATTGACGTATGCGCTATTTCTGCTGGCACAGCATCCCGAGGAGGCGACCAGAATTCGCCATGAGGTAGATCAGATCGCTGGACAGAACGGACTGGGAGCCGAGGAATACGATCAGATTGCTTTTACGCGTCGCGCCGTGGCCGAGTCGATGCGCTTGTATCCGCCCGTGTGGGTCCTGGGGCGCGCCATCACCGAGCCATGCTCAGTAGGCGCGTATGTTGCGCCCGCGGGTTCGATTCTCTTTGCCAGTCAATACTTGTTGCATCGCGATGCACGCTTCTTCCCAGAACCTGACCGTTTCAAGCCTGACCGTTTTCTAGGAACTAACAAGGTCCCGCAGTTCGCATATTTTCCCTTTGGAATTGGTTCGCGGCGTTGCATCGGAGAGGGCTTCGCGCTGATGGAAGGGGCACTGGCATTGGCCACGATTCTGCGGCAGTGGGAAATCCGATTGCTTCCAGAGACGAAACTTGTACTTGATCCCAAAGTGACCCTGCGCCCGAAGGGTCCGCTGCTGGTGACCGTCGTTCCCGCCGCCAAAACACATGGGACGGAGAGTATATACGTGGATGGAAGAACCCCGTTGCAGAGCGAGGTCGTTCCTACCACCAAACTAGCTGCAGGCCAATGATGGTTGCGCATTGCAGTACGAGGTAAACGTGGAAGTAGTTGCGTTTGGGCGACAATCCAAAGAATTGCAGGGTAGCGGAATCATAGCTGAGGCGAATAAAAACCCGGAGCACGACCAGCAACAAAAGCGCATAGAGAATCGCGCGGTAGCGAACCGGATCATAGAGTGGAAGCAAGCCCGCGAAACCTGCGAAAACGCCGAGGGCGCCCCAGGGACGCAACACGGCGACCAGGGGCGAATCGGCGGGGAGGCGAGCTCCGAACAACCGCTGGTAGAGGCCTGCCGATCGCTTCGGAAAGAAAACGCCCGCCAGTCCCGTGGTGAGGTGATCAGCAGCGAGAACGAGCAGATTCAGGTTCGCTATAGCGTGCCAGTACTTCATACCCAACGTTGCCCTGTCCCGGAAGACCGCATCAGCTACTGACCGCACTGCCTTCCGGACAGTACGGAGGATTGTATTTGAAAGACCTGACGCAAGGTTCAGTCTGGGGAAACCTGGTGCGGATGTCTGCATTCCTCATGGCAAGCATGTTGGTGCAGGCTCTGTACCTGTTGGCCGACATGTACTGGGTCGGACGTCTGGGCAAGGAGTCCGTGGCCGCAGTCGGCTTGGCCGCTAATCTGATGGCATTGACGCTGGCTCTGACGCAAATGATGGGTGTGGGGACAACGACTCTCATCTCTCACGCGACTGGCGTGAAGAATCAGGACCGTGCGCGCTTCGTATTCAATCAGTCGTTCCTGTTGTCCATCGTTGGCGGCGGAGCTCTATGCTTTCTGGCGTTTCTGCTTCGCCATGCCTACTGTGCGGCGCTCGCCGCCAGTCCTGAAACAGTGAAGCTGGGTACGTCATACCTCTCCTGGTTTGTTCCAGCACTCTTTCTGCAGTTTCCTCTCATTGCGATGGGGGCTGCCCTACGGGGAGCAGGGGTAGTCAAGCCCACCGTCACCGTGCTCGTTATAACAGTGGTTCTGAACCTGGTTCTGGCTCCGATCTTGATTTTCGGATGGGGCACCGGACGTGTTTACGGGGTCCAGGGAGCAGCGATGGCAACATTTTTAGCGCTGGCCATCGGCGTGATCGCTATGTTCGGCTACTTTGCCACCAAAGAGAAATATCTGGCGTTTGAGAAGTCCGTGCTGCACCCCGACTTTTCACTCTGGCGAGAAGTGTTCAGCATTGGCTTGCCCGCCGGAGCGGAGCTGGGAATCCTCGGAATCTACCTGATTGTCGTTTATGCAGTGATTCGGCATTTCGGAGCTCAAGCCCAAGGCGGATTCGCCATCGGAGCCCGCGTCATGCAAGCTCTCATCCTGCCGGCGGTCGCAGTCGGGATGGCGAATGCCCCTATCGTCGGGCAAAACTATTCAGCCAAGAGACCTGTGCGCGTACGCCAGAGCTTCCGGGCGGCGTGCTTCGTGGGTTCTGGCGTCATGCTCGTTCTCACGATTCTCTGCCAGTTCGAGGCCGACGCAATAGTCGGTCTCTTCTCGAAGCAGGCCGATGTCGTGACGATTGCGGGCGATTACCTGAGAATCGTCTCCCTTACATTTCTGGCGACCGGTTTGATTTTCGCTTCAGCGAGTGTCTTTCAGGGCTTTGGCAACACGCGTCCGCCATTCGTCAGTTCGATCATCCGCTTGTTTGCGTTCGCGGTGCCCGTGCTTCTCCTCTTGAGATGGCCGGGATTGACCTTGCACCACATCTGGCTTATCTCGGCCGGATCGATCTGGGTCCAGGCGTTTACTAACTTGTGGTTCCTGCGCGGTGCGTTTCAGGAGAAATTGGACTTGGTCCCGGAAGAGACCTCTGCGGATCAAGTATTGGGCTCTGTGATCTGAGATTTCCATGTCGAACCCACGAACATTTCTTTGGCTGTTCGTCTACGTCCAGACCGGGTTCATTACGCTGGATCTCTACGAACATTGGCGATTGGCTCGGCAAACCGGCGTTCGACATGTAGTCAGTCGATACCGTGTGCTCATTCTCGCCGTGGCCGCAGCCTGCCTACTGTATTTCGCCATTCAGATCGCGCTGGCTTCTTTCCTTCCCGCAATCGGCAAACTCAGCGACGACGTGATTCGTGCAGCGCGCATCGATATGTCCCAGGCGGAAACGAGGTGGGTCGTTCCGGTTTTCGTTGGAGCATTCTTCACCGGAACCTTTTTTGACTACCTCGTCCACCGCTTCCTGCTGCACGGATTTCTCTGGAGGTTGCACGAAAACCATCACTTGCCGTCTGTCGTCTCGAACGTGATGCCCGGCATCGCCGCTCGCCCTTTCGTGGTGGTTCCCAATTTCCTGATTAACGCCGGCTCCTGCGTGGCCATCTTCGGTGTTGTCCGCTTGATCGGGCGCCCGCAACTGATCGCCACCTTCATCCACGTTGTGCCCGCACTCCTGCTGACGTTCGCCTTCGTTGCCAGCGCCAGTCACTCGATATTCCTGCGGCGCTTCGACTGGGCCGAAACTGCATTCCGAGGCCTCTTCCTGATCAGTCCGCGGGAACACTTGCTGCATCACGCTGCGAGAATCCAGGGCAACTATGGCAACTTCACCGCTTTATGGGATCACGCCTTCGGGACTTACATCGCACCCACGACTGCTGAGTTTCCTCTGGGACTCGATTACGACCAGGATTTCCTAGGCGCGATCACTGCCGGCCGCTGCAGGCTCTCGCCCGGAACGCGATCTCGCTTTCAAATCGCGCGGGTCTGCCACCTGGAAGAAAGCGCCCTCCCTGAGCCGGAGTAACTCTCACGGCACGTTTTGAATTGGGGCTGGATTTCGCCAGAGTTTTGCAGCAGCATTCTAGAATCTGAGGAGCTCACTATGAATCGCCACAACGGAATCAGGTTTCTAGCTGGTTTCATGGGGATCTACCACATTCTGATGGGGGCTCTAGGAATTGTCTCAGGCTCTACTGCGGCATGGGGTGCCCGCGTTCTGTGGCACGCAAATGTGACGGTTGATCCCCAGTTCACCTATCTAGCGAAGTTTCTCGGCGCCTATGTGGTCGCGTTCGGAGTGATGATGCTCTTCATCGCCAAGGACCCGGTACGCTACGGGTCTCTGGTTTACCCTGCCGTTGTGGTTGCGGTTCTGCGTATCGCCGAGCGCCTGATTTTTGCCGGCGAACTGAAGACCGCATTCGGCATCGGCATGGAACGTACCATCGGCACCATCGCCGTCGTGGGGGCTCTAAACTTGGGGTTGCTCCTGCTGAAGCCGCGGGAGACTTACATGTCGTCGCGGTAGCGCCGAATCAAAGCTGTCTTCGCAAAGGTCACCGGCGACTCTTCTTGACATTGTCAAAACACTTCCGGATCGGCCACTCCTCGCACCCTTCAGGGTCATGAGTCTGCATTTGGGTTCTCCGAACCGCAACTAATTGCACACAGGGCATTTCAGAACGCTGGATTTCCCGCATCCGGGTCAGGCCCGACCGGCGAGCCCCACCCGGCACCATTTCCCAAGCCACCAGCTTTTCAAAGAAAAGCAAAAAACCACTTGGATACTCGCTCGAGATGGAGTATTTTTGCCCACACCGAAGTCTGGAGCGAGGTTCGGGTTTCACTAAGCTTGGATCTGGGGAAATTTAGTTCCGCGCATGGAAGACACCCCCTGCCTTCCGCGAGATTTCAAGGTCAGTGAGTTCCCGCCGGCTCCAAGAGGGATCCTACCGTGAAATATCCTCGTGTGTTCGCGCTCATCGCACTTACTTTCTGCACCTGTGACTTGTTTGCGGGTGCCGGCAAACTGCCGCCTGCCGCTACCTCCGAAGCCTCGAATGCAGCCGTGATCTCTTCAGAAGATGACATGCCTCAGTCTGCCTCCGAGTTTATGATTCCGGGGCCGCTGCGGTCCTTCGAGCGCATGGCGGGGATCAGTCAAAAAGCCACGCCTGAAGAGATCTTGCCCCTATTGAGCCGAAACGTGTTTACCCAGGGGTATGAGGCCTCCACCCGGCCAACTGAGTTCCTGGTCCTGTTGCGGCGATACGTCGTGCAGGCGCGGGAGCTAGCGGCCTTGGCTGCAAACAATGGCATGGTGATTCGTGTTTCGAGTTGTGATGATGCCAAGCCCCTTTTACACATTCTCGGTTATCGCACCCGGGAGACTTGCGGAGACTCTGGCACGTCGTTGCAAACGGACGATCCTGAAAGGGCATTTCTGGCCATCGACTCTGGGTTTCCTCTCCCTGAGCTGGAGCAGACACTGCAGGGCGGTAAACCGTTCGAGTACCCGTACTCTAGTACTCCTGTCACATTGCAATTCGTGGAGAGTGAGTGGACCAAGGCGAGCAAGAAGAACTACAACGAAAGCAGCAAGGATCTGATTGACACGATCCTGAATGACCCCGCGATCGCTCGCCTGTACTGGGCCGTTTCCAAGCTGGACCCGGAAACCAGGAAGTTCTTACAAGAATCGATTGGAATTGGGAAGCTGCTCCCATACGCGGCCGTCCTGGATTTTTATGGGAGAGGCTTGTCCATCACCGGGGGACGAGTCGTCGTACCCGGAGGAGCAGGCGCTGAACCTGCATGGAAAGACCTGGTGGGAGCAAGTCCGGCTTCGCCGGCTGCGTTTGTTGAGAAGTTGCTGGCCAGGGACAAGGGCTGGCTGGCCGCTTATTTTGACGTGCTTTCGCGGGCGAATGGCAATCAGCAGGCATATTTCACAAATCCGCATCGGCTGCGGCTCTTCTACAACGGCCTCCGCGCGCCGGATCCCTCCGCCAAGGCCACAAAGGGAACATACAGACCAACCCCAGCGCTCCTGCTTCTTACCACCCGGCTTCAATTGGACGAACGCGGCGAGCCGCGCGTGCCCGGAAATCTGGAAGTATGGAAAGATATGTTTCTCCAGGATCACAAGTTCAATGTAGTGCGCAAGTCGGGAGGGGGCTCTCTTAGCCTGGCGAACCCGGATCAACTCGTGCAGGCATTGTTCTCACTGTCCCGTGGAGTCAGCGATAGCGGGCCACTGCAAATCTACATGGCGATCAGCGAACTCGACAGCAGACGAGTTCCCGAACATCGCCTGTCGCCAGAGACGGTCCGCTTGTTGGCGCACAAGTTCGAAGAATTCAGCGATCAATATCGGATCTTTTCGGAGTTTCCGGAATTAAGCGATGAGTCGATCACCTTGTTCTTGAACGTCGTTCAGGAACTCGGCAATATTCCTATGCCCGTTCGCGGGAACGCCTTCGGTACGTTTCAGGCGAATATTGGAATCTGGCAGATTCTGGCCCGTCAGGGAGAAATTCCGCATGTGCACCTGAATGACTCGTGGCAGAAGGCCATCAAGCCTTTCGCCTCGATTCGATCCGCCGCCCAGTTATATGACTCGGGCCGAACTTCTCTCGCAGAGGTTTTCCAGGCCGCAACCGGGAAGCCCAGGCCTTCGCAGAGTGAAATTATCGAATTGCTAGCCGGACCCCGGCAGACTACCCCGGACGGAATGAAGATGCACCGGGAACTCGCCAACCGGATTCGCGCGGTATTGGACGACCAGCGGTTGGTCTCGCTCGACACACTCCTGACGCTTGGCGATGCCCTTCGCCAAAAAACTCAAGGGAAAGAGCCGGAGGAGTACGTGATCCATCTGGCGAGTCAAACGAGAGAATTTCAGATGCCGCAGCCAATCTTCACGAGCGGCGAGAGGTTGGAATGGGCTGCAGGAGTCTTTAACGATCATCACACCGAAGTGCAGATGCGAACCGATGTGGCCAAGATTCTAAAATCCCCCACGGCCTCGCACTCGCAGATTGACGAAGCGCGCGGTCAGCTATCTTCATTCCTCCGAGATACTCTGGTCGGATTGAATTATGCCTATTATGAGCCGCCGGGTGCGCAGGCTCTGCACAACAATCCGCTCTTTGTCCGCTCCCACGATTTTGCTGGCGAAACCGTGAGTGGCATGAAGACACTCTGGCAGGCGCCAGAACTTCTCGGTCAGGGCACGCCGGCAGGTGGCGGCGCCCATTTCGTTGGCTCGCTCGCGGATCTACCCTACGCCCTTGCCGAAATCGAGCAGGATTTTATCTCGCCCGACAGTGTCCAAGCTCTGATCTGGAGGGAGTTGACGCCGGAACTCTTGACCAGCGCCATCTTGCCTCGTTGGTGGGACGTCAGCCCGATCGAACTCCACGCGATCGCGCTCTATCAGCGGGCGGGAGAGGAGCTCCTGACCGCGTCCGCAACGGACGAGGCCCTGCAAAGAGAGGTCATGACCATTCTGTCCGATCGGTTGCTTCCGCAACGATTGCGGCAGGTCGAGCACGGCGTGCGTTCGGGACACGTATCAGAACTAGTTCCTCAAATGATGCCGGCAGACACCTTCTACCTGGCTGCTGAGTTCCGGCGGAAGCACCCGGCGCAATCGGATCGTTGGGGAGAAGCCGGGCAAGAACTGCAGAAACTGTGTGATCAACATCCGGAACAGGTCAACTGGCAGCGCTTGTCGCGCGATTTTGGAACGCCGCATCCCAGCCTGGCTCAGAACTATGGTCTTGAGCTCCTGAATATGGCGCCCATGCCGCCGTTCTCCGGAGTTTCCAGCCGTTTTCTCGCGGAATCCTGGGATTCTCCAAACTTGTACTGGGCTCGCTTGGCCGATGAGGGAGGTTATTCGCCCGTAATGCTGAATCGCATCGTGCCAGAGCTTACCCGCCTGATGGTTGCGAAGATTTTTGCTACGGACTTCGAGGATTGGCCTGCCCTTCTTCGGGCGATGCACGAAGCAGGGGAAGATTTTCGCGAGGGGAAAACGACATTGCCCGCGCGGACCAGCGTTGCACATCCTTGAGTCGTTTGTTTGGTTGAAGTGCAAACAACAAATACAGCGACCCTAATGGGTCGCGGAGTAGGAACCTTGGGAGCCATGGTTAGGAAGCTATTTCTGATTTTGATTTCGGCGGGTCTGTTCCTGGGAAATAAAACCTTCGTCCTGGCTCAGGAGAACCCGGACCTTCACGTTGTAGTCAACCTGGTCCAGCTGAATGTGGCAGTGACCGACAAGAATGGAAACTACATTACCGGATTAAACCCGAAAGATTTTGCTATCTATGAGGATGGGATTTCGGAGAAGGCAGCCATCTTTGCCGAAGGCAACGAACCGGCCCGCGGCCTCGTCGATCTCGATGCGCAGGGCTCATCCGCGCCAGATAAATCGTTGAGTTCCTCCGCGTCGGGTTTGCCTCCGTCGTTCAGTTCGCTGATCAGCGGAGCCAATGTCTTCATTTTGTTTGACACCAGCGACTATATGTATCGGGGGTTTGTCTTCGCGCAAGACGCAATTAGCGAATTCATCCGCTCGTTGGAGACGGCTGACAAGATCGCCTTCTACTCGTATAGTCGAGACCTCTCCCGTGCCGCCCCTCTGACTGCCGACCGGTCGCAGGTCTTACGCGCCGTCCGCTCGACTGTCGCTGGAGATGAAGCAGCGCTTTACAACGCTCTCCTCCTGACTCTGAAGGACGCTGCGCAAAACACAGGCAGGAAAGTCGTGGTTGTGTTCTCCAATGGCCCGGACAACTCCAGCGTAGTTCCGCCCGAAGATGTCGCCGAATTTGCCCAGTCGGCAGGGGTCTCCATTTATATGATCAGCACTCGCAAGGCTCAGCTCGAGCCAGTGTCTACGGCCGTTTTCGATCGTATGACCGCGGCCACTGGTGGAAAAGCCTATTTTGCGAAGGACTGGAGAGACGAGACCCGGGCTTTTGCATCGATTCGCAACGATTTGGCCCACCTCTACTCCCTGGGTTATTACCCGAAGCCCAACAGCAACTCCGGATGGCGCGCGATTACCGTAAAGCTCGTGGGCGATCAACTGAAGAAGTATCGAGTGCGCACCCGCAACGGGTATCGCCCTCAGCCGTCTCGATTCGCTAGCGAGAATCGACCCTGTTGTCC
>DASRRV010000266.1:0-18057 GCA_035695545.1 Candidatus Sulfotelmatobacter sp.
AAGGCGAAAAGGCCTACGAAACCCGCTATCGCCAGCAGCGCATCGGACGCTTGGCGGCCACAGCCAAACAACTCGGCTATGAGCTGGCTCCCATAAATCCTTGAACCGCACAACAAATGAGGAGAAGTCACAGATCAGAAAACCGTGATCAGATCGGCATTCGCCAACAAAGAGGACCCCACATGACGGACCCCTTCGAGGACTCAACAGCGCAGCCAGAACGGCTTGTAGCCGAGGCCATCAAGGAAACTGATTCAGCGAAGTACGACGAACTTTGCACCGAAATCTGGCGAGTTCTCAGTCAACGTGAAACGTCATCGAGGAATAAATGCGTCATGCGAGCGGGAACCTTTCGTGTGACCGCAATCCGATTAGCGGCGGCTACCTGTTGTAAACAGCGTTAGCACCAATGTTTGCGCCATCTGTCCGCTCCTGTGCGCGGGTTTTGAGTGCTATGGGGATTTTTGAAAAACAACGCGCCGCAGCAATTATTGTGAGGATGGCGTACGAGCACAGCGCAGCGTGCCATCGAGCTTGCCCTCAGGGTCCCTCTTCGTGTGAATGACAATAAAATCCGTACCTTTTACCTTAGGCATATAAAGTCCAAGCCGGTTTCTCCACTGGCCCGACGTCCAGTCAATCTGCTGCTGGGATTCATCATGGATATATCGCCCTGTCGTCTTCGATTGGCTTGTAGATCTTTCACCCTGTCCGTGGCTTCATACGTTCCGTCGCCATGCATAAGTAGAACGGCTAAAAGTGTCGTGGGTTGACCCGTCGGTGGCTGGCCGTTTCCTGAGCCTTCGCAATGTAGCTCTCCGACCGAAAGACGCCCAGTACGATCTCAAGGAAAGCCAGAGTGATGAGCGCAAGCATCCGGGAAGAAGTGAATTGGTCCACGGTGGACTCTCCCTTGGGCGGAATTCGATACTCTCTCTCGCGAATTCTCAACTTCGTCCGAAAAACCGGCATCCCGAGCTGACATCACGCAGCCATCAGCGATTCGGGAGCAAGCAGAGTGACGCGGCCGCGCTTTTTGGAAAGCATCCCATCATGCTCCCACTTTGAGAGGATCCGGCTCGTTGTGAAGTAGCCGACGTCGGAGAGGGAGCTTAGTTGCTCATTCGTGATGTCAACGTCTATTCCTGAGCTTCCTACTTCGCCTACGGAGGTCGCGAGCTGGACCAGTTGGTTGGCGAGCCTCGACTCTGCGCTCTTGGTTATGAAGTTGACGTGGCGCTTCATGTAGGTCCTGAGATGGTAGAGCGCGAGCCGGAAACCATTCTCCATAATCTGAGGGTGATCTGTCGCCAACTTCCGAATAGTATCGTGATCCCAGACCAGGCAGTCACAAGCGGTGACCGTCGTCGTGTTCGCTATATAGTTTGGAGGGCTCGGAAGTAGCGACACCAATCCGAGGACTTCACCGGGAGTTGCCCACAAAAGGACAATCTCGCTGCCATCTTCCGTCACAATATAAGAGCGCGTTCGACCTAGCTTCAACAGGAACATATGATCGGGATGCTCTCCTTGGACGACGACATCCTTGTTGGGGGCAATGTGGCGGAGGCGGGCGGTGTCGAGAAGTTGCCGCACGGCTGCATCGCTCAGACCTGCGAGGAACTTCGATTTCACCCATGAAATATTGCTGTCGTCACCGGCCCTCATACGGCACCACCTTTCGAGGAGTTGTGACCAGAGCCGGATAAAGTATAGGTCGACTCAGGAGCGCGAAAAACCGTCAGAAACGACAGGCACATTTTGTAAATGGATTGCGAAGCGAAAACTTGCCATCGGAGAGTCTGCCAAGACGTATCGTCATTGATGATCGTCAAGCCAGAGTGATGACTGGCAAAACCAGATGGGATGAGAATGCCGGTCTCCAGGCGGGATGCGATAAGCTCCCAGTGACGACGCGCTCGAGGCGCGATAAAAAAGGAGACCGGCTATGACGAAGAGTATCACTGTGGCCAGACAGCAGACCAGCAACTTTGCGGAGAAAAAATACACGGTGGGATTGGATCTGGGAGATCGATGGAGTTGGTATTGCGTGTTGGACGAACATGCGGAAGTGGTGTTGGAACACAAAGTGAGTACAACCGCGAAGGCTCTCAGAGAGGTGTTCGGGGCGATGCCGCACAGCCGGGTGGCGCTGGAGACGGGGATGCATTCGCCGTGGATCAGCCGGTTAATGAAAGAGCTGGGACACGAAGTGATCGTGGCGCAAGCGCGCAAGGTGCGTTTGATCGGTGGCGCGCAAGTTAGCCGTGCTACTGCATCGGCTATGGGTCAGTGGAGAGGCTTACGAACCGTCGCGCAACCAGCGAGCGGTCGAGTCCGCGGCAGCGGCCTAGTCTTAGTTTAAAACCGGGAGAAAAAAAGCGCACGCGACCACAGCCCAGAGTTCAACCGCCGAGTTCCGGCGACTGCGTCAATGGCCTGGCCCCGTTCCATCGTGAGATGGACGAGAGGTCGAAAATCAGGTAGCAGCGCCGGCTGTTAACGAGAACACCCAACTTGCACCGAGCGCAGGAAAAAGCTCAATTCGAGTGCGGATGGAAGGGTGGCGACAGTAGTAGGACGAACCAGGGGCTGGAGGTCACAAAGTGCAAGCGGAGATACAAGGTACGAACTGGAGGTTGAGTATGCTCACCTTCCTTCCTAGCGGAAGGGTTGCAGACCCGTCCTCGCCGTCAAGGGTTCGCTCCGCCGCGCCCAACACCCGGCGCGCCCTTGACCGCTCCGGGCGGCTCTGCAAAATCTCTCCGCTAAGGAAGAAAGGTGATCTCAGGAAGGCAAAGGCAAAAACAAAAACAGAATTTACTTGACATCCACCGGCATTCTCATGGAAGGCCATAACACTCAACATCCCATAAAGGTGCAGTGAGTGCTAGATAGCGATGTTTACAACAGTTGCGGTGGTACAAAAGGATTTCTGCAACCCCGAACAGAGCAATGAAGCGGACCGAGAAGTGTCACTGGACTAACGTGACGGAAGCACCACGCCGAGATTCATACCAGAGGGCAAGCTCTACCCGGTTCCAGAGGCCGAGCTTGTCATAGATGACTCTCAGATAATTCTTCACGACGTGTTCGGTCGTTCCGATGGCCTCGGCTACTTCTTTGTTCTTCAGGCCTTCGCTCACGAGTTCGATGACTCGGTATTCACGTATACTTGGGACACGGTTCCCATAGCGTTCAATTCCAGACATGCTTGCCTCCGGTACAACAAGGTTGCGAGTTTCACTCGCTTGATACCGCCAGTGATTCCAAAACGCATAAACAACCGGTTGAAATGAGCTTTTACTGTTCGCCTTGCCATCTTGAGTTGGGTGGCGATTTCGGCGTTGTCACAACCTTGCAAAAGCAATTCAACAACCTGCTGTTCGCGCGGACCGAGCCGAACGCTCTGCTCCTTCATCTCATTCCCACTCTTTCTGACTTGTTCGCCTTAGCCGATCAGGTGCATACCTGAGGCTTCGCAAAAATTCTTTTTTCTCTTAGGCTGGTGATCAGAAGCCAACTGTATAAGAGCATAGGCATTAACACGGTCATTGTCGTTGCTATGGTGCAATTATCTGCGTCGAATTGCATCGACTAGCCATGTCAAAAAGCTCGGTTGTGGGCGGCAAGGCGTCGTCAGACTGCACCGTGGCTACTTGGCTTGGGGTCGTCTTGCGCTTCCACTTGCGCGACTGATCAATGGCCCGCCGGGCGCTACCGCATTGGGCGCCCGCAAACCGTTTTGAATGTCGGCGATCTCCGCGCTAAGGCACTCACCGGCTTGGAGAATTTGGGGCGTGAGTTCTAACTCGAAAGGGTTAGGGCGGCCAATTGTTCCAGCCACTTCCCGATTTACTCCCACTTATCTCGTACTCGGCGAATCGTAATGTAGCGATCGAGTCAACTTGTTTTCAGACCATCCGGTACCAGCGGCAGCGCCCGCAGTCTCACACCGGTCGCGTCGAAGATGGCATTCGCAATCGCCGGAGCTAGGCCGATCATCGGACACTCTCCCGCACCCACGGATGGAATATCCTTGCGATCGAGCAGCACCGTCTCGAGTGCCGGAACATCGCTGAATCGCGGAACGCGATACGCGGATAGCCTGCCGTTCAGAATCTTGCCGTTCTCAAATTCAATAGCTTCGAAGAGCGCTCCGCCCAACCCCTGGACGTTCGATCCTTCGATCTGGTTGCACAGATTGTCGGGATTCACGATCGCCCCACACTCGAACGCCGAGACCACGCGTACCACCTTCACCTCGCCCGATTTGCGATCGACGTTGACCTCGGCGAACGTAGCGATGTTCCCCAGCTTTTCGTAGCCGCCGCCCATGCCAAAGCCTTGTCCCGGCGCGGTCTTGCTCTTTCCCCATCCGAATTGTTTCGCCGCAGCCTGGAACACCGCGCGCAAACGCTCGTCCTTTAAGTTCTTCAGCCGGAATTCCAGCGAATCCATCTTCAACGCGTGCGCTAGTTCGTCCATGTGCGATTCGCGAGCGAAGTGATTCGCGGTGGCCGCGAGTGCCCGGTACGATCCCTGCCGCAGCGGAGACTGCGTCTCGTGAAAAATAATCCTCTGATTAGGAATCTCGTAGTATGTGCGAATGCCCGCGGAGCCGGAGTTGTAGTTATGAAACTCCCACGCGGTGATCGTTCCGTCGGCGCGCACGCCGCTGGTCACATCAATCACGCCTGCCGGACGAAAATACGCCCAGCTGAATTCCTCTTCGCGAGTCCACACGACTTTGACGGGACGCTTTGCCGCCCCCGCCAACCGCGCCGCCTCGATCGCCGTTTCGCCCGTGTGCTTGCCGCCATATCCCGACCCCGTGTCGGGCATCAGCACTCGTACGCGATCTTCCGGAATGCGAAACGCCTCGGCCACCTGCCCGCGCACGCCAAACGGACGCTGCGTGCCGGTCCACACGGTCACGCTGTCACCGTCCCACTTTGCCAGCGCAGCCCTCGGCTCGAGCGGAGCGTGCGCGATGTAGGAAACGGTATACGTCTGTTGCAGTTTGTGATCCGCAGTGGCGAGTGCCTGATCTATTGTGCCCACGTCGTAGCGATCCCCGTCTCCGCTGGAATCGTTGCCTTGGCCTGCATCTTTCTTCAGATAGCTGAACAAGTCTTTGCTGGAAGGCTGCGGATCGGACTTCCACTCCGCGTGAATCGCCGCGATCGCTGAGGCGGCCAACTCGGTGCTTGCCGCTGCGGCGCCCACAAAGTTGCCATCGCGTACCACGGTCGCTCCCATCTGCTCGGCTTTCTGTGTATCGACCGACAGCAAAGTTGCACCAAACGACGGCGGCCGCAGCACCTTCCCGTAAAGCATGTCGGGCAGCTTCTGGTCCGACGGATACCGATGCTTTCCCGTCACGAATTCGCGGCCATCCACCTTAAGCGCCGATTGCCCCGCCACCTTCCAGCGCGTTGCGGGAATCAAGGGCGTGTCGGCGGACACACTCTGAGCAAGCTGCTGTCCCTTGGTAAGAGCCGCGTATTCCACCGAACGCTTGCTTTGGGTATCTGTAATTGTACCGTCGGCGGCCATCAGATGCTGACGATCGGTGCTCCATTGAGCCGCCGCCAGGCCAATCAGCATCTCGCGAGCCGCAGCCGCAACCTTGCGAAGCTGCGGATTCATCGTGGGAGTCGTCCGGCTCCCAAACGTGCCCATGTCGAAAGGCGTGAGGTGCGTATCGCCCATGATCATCTCGATCTTTTCGATCGGCACGCAAAGCTCTTCCGCAACTGCCTGGCTCAGAGACGTTCGAATGTTCTGTCCTACCTCGACCTTGCCCGTGAACACTGTGATCTTGCCGTTTTCTCCGATGTGGAGCCAGGCATCAATTTCTTTGGGCAGGGAATCGCCTCGTCTCTGCCTGCCCCCGCCGGATTCCTGAGCAACCACTGCCGGCTTCAGAACCGAAACCACCAGCACGCCCGCGCCTAGAAACTTGAAGAAGTCCCTACGATCCAAATCAAAGCGGTACATCGGACGAGCCGTCAGTTCATAGCGCTCTGGTTCCAAAGTTGGGTTCATCTGCGATTTCGCGCTCATCGGCCCGCTCCCTTCGCCGCGGCAGATGCGTTCAGCACCTTCGCTGCTTTCTGGATAGCGCTCACGATCCGCGGATACGTTCCGCAGCGGCAAATGTTACCCTCCATAAAACCGATGATCTCGTTTTCCTTCGGCGCTGAATTTCTCTTGAGCAGTGCCACCGCCGACATGATCATTCCCGACGTGCAGTACCCGCACTGCAAGGCTCCCGCTTCGAGGAATGCCTGCTGCACGGGATGCAATTGCTCTCCGCTCGAGACCCCTTCAATCGTGGTGATCTGTTTCTGCGCAACCGAGCCGACCCGCGTGATGCACGACCGCTGCGCTTTTCCATCGATCAGCACCGTGCAGGCGCCGCACTGCCCCTCGCCGCATCCATACTTGCTTCCGGTCAAATCGAGTTGTTCGCGCAACACGGTGAGAAGACTGGATTGCGGATCTGCATCAACCGAATAGTCGCGTCCATTGATCGCGAGATGAAGACTAGTCATTTCGAAACTCCCAGATCGAGGCCCATTAGGGATCTTTGCCAAAATGATATACCCAAGCGACAGCGGGTGACTCGCCGTTCCACGCCCTTCGCGAGAGAGCCTGCCTTGAGTCTGTCGAAGCAGCAGCGTTTGTGACTGGATGCGCTACACTAACCAGCCGGAATCTAAATGCCTAAATCGTTAGATGCGCTCTTAACGCTCCTCGAAGCCGCAAAAAATACCTTCGGCCGAGCCGCAGCCGCCGAAACACGAAGCCTCTTAGATCAAGTTTCTCGCCAGGAATTCCCTGACGCCAAATCGCTCCTTTGCTTTCACGAGGCTCTCCTTTTTCTCCGTGCCTTCCCGCAGTCGGCATCTCTCGTCACGCAAATCGAAAGGCGCCTGAATAGGTTCTACGAACGAACCGAGAAGCTTCGCGCCCTCGGCGCCGACATGGATGCCTTCGACGACTTCGACACCTCGGGCATCGCCGGCACCACCATGCAAGACACTCTGAATTTCGAAGCCGCCCGCTGGTTGGTTCGCCGCATTCCGCGCAACGTCGAGATCGCATGGGACGACTACACGGATGACTATCAAGCAGAGCGGGCCATGGGATCCACCTGGCCCCGCTTCATCCCGCTTCTTGAAGAAGACGCCGACGTCGAAGCCAACATCCCGTGGCGCCGCTGGCTTGACGCCACGAGAGGCCACGAGCGTGACTTCGAATGGCTGATCCGTCGTTTCGAGCAACTCTCAGTCACCGACCGCGAACGCGCGGAACTCTATGACTCTCTCCGTCTGCCGCTTCGCTGGCATCTCAAAAATCTGAAACTCTCCCGCACCCGGCATTGGTTCCACCCGCGTAGGTTCTTCGTTCACACCGAACCGCTGATCACGCGCAGCCAAGTCTCGCTCGCTCGCGAGCTTGCCCTGCCGGCACCTCGCCTCACGAAACTCTCTCGCCGGGAAGGCGAATCTGTCAGGCACACCATCCGCGAAGTGATGCTGGTCCGCTACCGCGAACTCTATGGCACAACGCTCGGCGATCCTGCATCGGTCGTGCGCGCCGATCTCGGACGCGGCGTTGTCATGTATTTCTGGAATCTGCCCCCGGATCGCCGCCTACCGCTGCGCGCCTACGTTGCGGGATTCACTCTCAAGAACGGCGTGCCCATCAACTACATCGAGGCCATCGGCATCTGTGAATGGATCGAGGTCGGCTTCAACACCTTCTACACTTATCGTCATGGCGAAACCGCATGGATTTATGCCCAGTCTCTGCGCTGTCTCTGTGCCTTGACCGGCGCAACCACGATCTCCGTCTACCCGTATCAGATCGGCCAGAACAATGACGAAGCGATCGACTCGGGCGCATTCTGGTTCTACCGCAAACTAGGGTTCCGTTCCGGCCGCAGCGATCTGGAAATGCTAGCTAGAAGGAAAGAGCAGAAGATCGCAGCGAATCCGCAATACCGCACTTCAAAGAACACGCTCAAGCGCCTGGCCGAAACTCACGTGCTCTATGAGTTGAAACAAAGCGGCAAGGGCACCCCCTCGAATCGGGCCACCAAGCCCAAGTCTGGATCATGGGACACCTTCTCCACGCGGAACCTTGCTCTCCGCGTGAACCGCCGCATGGCTCGCGATTTCGGCGGAGATGCAACTCGCATGCGCGACGCCTGCGTCAAAGAAATCGCCCGTGCCCTAAGCCTGAACCCAAGGCGTTGGAGCGCTCTCGAGCGCCGCGCGCTGGAGAATTGGTCTTTGGTACTGGCCCAAGTTCCCGATCTCGCGCATTGGCTCCCGCAAGAAAAAGAAGATCTGGCAAAGATCATTCGATCCCAATTAGCCGCGAACGAAATGCAATACCTCCGCCGAACCCAAGCTCACCCGCGCCTGCGCGCCACCCTCCTCCACCTGGGCGCCAAGCCCTAACTGAAGGGTGCCCGTCCTTCTTTCGCGTTCTGCGCGAAAGTGGGCAGGGATTTTGACTCTGGCGGGTAGGCGGCTAGCTTCCGTTTCTTATTGACACTATTTAGCAAAATAGCTAGACTAGAAACATGAAAGCAGTCTCCCGCATCTTCCGCGCACTGGCCGACCCCACCCGCCGCCAGATTCTGCAGGAGCTGAAGGAATCTGAACTGGCCGCGGGTGAAATCGCGGCCCGTTTCCCTATCTCCGGCCCATCCATCTCCCGGCATCTCGCCATTCTCAAAGGAGCCGATCTGGTCACCGAGCGCCGGGAAGGGAACCGGATCTTCTACCGCCTCGAGCCGGACGAGATCGTCGGCGCCGTCGGAGACTTCCTGAGCACCGTCTGCCCCACCCAGGCTCTGCATCGCCGCAAAGCGAAAAAGGAGCACAAATCATGAAGATCGCAATCACCGGCGGAACTGGTTTTATCGGTAAGCACCTCGCTCGCAAATTACTGGAAGAGGGCCACGAAGTAGTTCTGCTGTCGCGCGACGCGAAGACGCGAACCCCAGGGCTGAACGCCTTGGGTTCTGTAACTCGGGTCTCTAGCGACCTTTCCGACAGGGATATTCTGACCGCAGCTTTTACGGGATGCGACGCCGTCGCCCACTGCGCAGGAATCAACCGCGAGCTCGGCCGGCAAACCTATCAGCGAGTCCATATCGAGGCCACGCAAAATGTCGTCGAAGCCTCGCTGAAGGCTGGTGTTCGACGCATCGCCCTGATGAGCTTTCTGCGCGCGCGCCCAAACTGTGGCTCGCCCTACCATGAATCAAAATGGGCGGCCGAAGAGATCATTCGCAATTCTGGTCTGGATTACGCGATCGTCAAGGCTGGCATGGTCTACGGTTTAGGCGACCACATGCTCGACCATCTCAGTCACGCTTTCTACACTTTGCCCCTGCTGGCCACTGTCGGCTTCAACCAAAAAGCAATTCGTCCTCTTGCAGTCGACGACCTGGTACACATCCTCCGCGCTGCCTTAATCGACGCCCGCCTCCCCAGCAATACCATCGCGGTTACTGGCGCGGAAGAACTCTATCTGAGCGAAGCAGCGCGCCGCGTGGCCCAAGTCCTGGGCCGCAATATCCTGATATTTCCCGCGCCCGTCTGGTTCCATCGTCTGCTGGCCCAGGTCTGCGAGCTGACCATGAAGGTACCGCTGGTCGCGAAGGCTCAAGTGCAAATCCTGGTAGAAGGAGTGGTCGAACCAGCCACTCCCTGTGATCCGCTTCCCGCCGATCTAACTCCATCGCGGCGATTCACCCCAGAACAAATTCGACCAGGCTTGCCCGAACCAGGCCCATTCGGCGTGCGCGACCTTAGGTGCTGCGTGCGATGAAAGATGGTGACAAGGGTGCATCGTTCTCGTCCCTGCGTTCCGTTCAGCGACAGGGCGAGGATATTGATCTTCAAGCAGCGACACCGACTGTTGACATCCACCCCATCCTCCTCTACGACGGCGTCTGCGGACTCTGTAACCGTTCGGTCCAATTCATCCTGCGCCACGACAGCACCGCGATCTTCCGCTTCGCCTCGCTGCAGAGCGCGCTCGCTAACGGCATCCTGGTCCGACGCGGCGCCGACCCCGTCGACCTCGACACCGTCTACGTGGTTCTGGATCACGTCCCCAACGCTGAAGGTCAGCCGAACGAATCGCTGCTCTCTCGGTCCGACGCAGTGGTCTTCGTCCTGAAACAACTAGGAGGACTCTGGCGCGCCATCGGACTGACGCTGCAAATCGTGCCCCGACCTCTCCGCGATTGGCTTTACCGCCGAGTAGCCAATAACCGCTACCGCATCTTTGGTCGTCACAAGACCTGTCCAGTCCCGACCGAAGCCATGCGCGCGAGATTCCTGGATGTCTGAGTAATTCCCCTGTGTCCCTCCGTGCCTCTGGGTTGAAGCTTTTGAGCTTTGTCGGGGTGATCCATCACACCCGCCCTAGCCTGTGTAGAATAATCTCCTGCAATCTCGTGCCATGTTTGTGAGGCACGAAAATATTCCTCCCAGTCGAGGTCTCCATCATGGCCGATAAAGCCGTCGTTCCTCCGAAGTCGGATACCCAGGGCCCCAACATCGATTCCATCCTGAACGAGCAGCGCAAGTTCGAGTGCCTGCCCGAATTTGCCAAGCAAGCACACATCAAGAGCCGGGAAGAATACGACCGCCTCTACAAAGAATCCGTCGACGACCCTGACACCTTCTGGTCCCGCATCGCCAGCGAACTGCACTGGTTCAAGAAGTGGGACAAAGTTCTCGAATGGAATTGCCCTTGGGCCAAGTGGTTCGTCGGTGGACAGATTAATCTTTCCTACAACTGCCTCGATCGCCACGTCACCACGCATCGCAAAAACAAGGCCGCCATCATCTGGGAGAGCGAGCCCGGCGAACTTCGTGTCCTCACCTATCAGCAGCTTCATCGCGAAGTGCAGAAGTTCGCCAACGTGCTCAAGTCGCTTGGAGTCAGAAAAGGAGACCGCGTCGCCATCTACATGGGCATGACGCCCGAGCTTGCCATTGCTATGCTCGCCTGCGCACGCATCGGAGCGCCGCACACCGTAGTCTTCGGAGGATTCGCCTCAAACGCCCTGGTTGATCGCATCCACGACTGCCAGGCGTCCGCCGTCATCACGCAAGACGGATCGTACCGCCGCGGCGCAGAAGTGAAGCTATTCCCCGCAGTCGAAGAGGCTCTGAAGTCCTGCCCCAGCGTGAAGCATGTAGTGGTCTACAAGCGCACCGGAAACGCCATCAACACTATGCCCGGACGCGACCACTGGTGGCACGAGCTGATGGCCAAAGCCTCCGACGTCTGTCCTGCCGAGCCGCTCGACGCCGAGCATCCGCTCTACATCCTCTATACGTCGGGCACCACGGGCAAACCGAAAGGCGTAGTCCACACCACTGCCGGTTATTCCGTCGGCACCTACATCACGACGAAATGGGTCTTCGACCTCAAAGATGAAGACACCTACTGGTGCACCGCAGACATCGGCTGGGTCACCGGACACAGTTACATCGTCTATGGCCCGCTGCAAAACGGCGCCACCAGCCTGATGTACGAAGGCGCGCCCAATTGCCCCGAGCCTGACCGCTTCTGGTCGATCATCGCGCGACACAAGGTGAACGTCTTCTATACGGCGCCCACCGCGATCCGCACCTTCATTAAATGGGGTGACGAATGGCCGAAGAAACACGACATGTCGAGCCTGCGCCTGCTCGGCACCGTCGGCGAGCCCATCAACCCCGAAGCCTGGATGTGGTATCGCGAAACCATCGGGGGCAACCGCTGCCCCATCGTCGATACCTGGTGGCAAACTGAAACTGGACACATGATGCTCACTCCGATTCCAGGTGCGATCGCCACGAAACCGGGCTCGGCTACCAAGCCGTTCCCCGGCGTCGTCGCCGATATCGTCACCATGGATGGCACTTCCGTTCCTCTTGGCTCCGGAGGATTCCTGGTCATCAAGCGTCCATGGCCCGGCATGCTCCGAACCGTCTATGGCGACCCAGACCGCTACGTCAAGAATTATTGGTCGCAAATTCCCGGCATGTATTTCACCGGAGACGGCGCCCGCAAAGATAAAGACGGATATTTCTGGATCATGGGTCGCGTCGACGATGTCCTCAACGTCAGCGGCCACCGCCTCAGCACCATGGAAGTCGAGAGCGCCTTAGTCGCGCACGAGGCCGTCGCCGAAGCCGCGGTAGTCGGCCGTCCCGACGATCTCAAAGGTCAGGCGATCTCGGCCTTCGTCACGCTCGAGCAGGGAAGAGCTCCCACGAACGAACTGAAAGAAGAGCTGCGCAAGTGGGTGGCGAAAGAAATCGGCGCGCTCGCCAAGCCCGACGATATCCGCTTCACCGATACACTTCCCAAAACGCGCAGTGGAAAAATCATGCGCCGCCTGCTACGCGAACTAGCGACCAACGGCAGCGTCAAGGGCGATACCACCACGCTCGAAGATTTCAGCGTAATCGCGAAGCTGCAAGAACAAGACGAAGTCTAACGCCACGAATCTTGGGTGGTCGGCAAGCACTGGATGTCCATTTCTCGCGTTCTTTGCGAGAAGTGGGCCGCAGGATGCTCTCACCGAGATCGACGGCCGGACTCCGCCGCGGAGAAGAATCAGGTAGACTCGGTGGCCTAGCCCAAATGAAACAACTCTCGCTGCTGTGTATCTCACTTTTTCTCTCCAGTGCCGTCCTCCAATCGCAGTCTCAACCCGCCACGATCCCTCCACCCGACAGCCGCTACAAGGTCGACATTTTAATGGTCATCGCGCACCCCGATGACGACACGGCAGTGTCGGCCTATCTCGCGAAGATCATCGAAGAGCAGCACAAGCGCGTCGCCGTGATCTACGGTACCCGCGGCAACGCCGGCGGAAATGCCGTTGGCCAGGAGCAGGCCGCCGCTCTGGCCGATATTCGCGAGATGGAAGCTCGCCATTCGCTAGCCTCCTACGGCATCACCGAGGTCTGGTTTCTGCGCGGCACTGACACTCCCGGCAACGACGTGCTGCACTCGCTGGAGACGTGGGGACACGGCCAGTCGCTGGAGGAAGTCGTTCGCCTCATCCGCCTCACCCGGCCCGAGATCATCTTCACCTGGCTCCCGGACTATGTGGTGGGCGAGAATCACGACGACCATCAGGCAGCGGGCGTCCTAGCGACGGAGGCATTCGATCTGGCCGCGAATCCGCTGGCGTTTCCCGAGCAGGTCGAAGCTCCGCGCGCTCCCCAGAACATCGGCAACTATGGCGAAGGGCTTCGCCTCTGGCAGCCTAAGAAGCTTTACTACTTCTCCGATACCTCTCACTTCGAGTTCCTGAAAGGAAAGGGACCCGAGTATGCGACCAGCGATATTTCACCCTCGCGAAAGGCTCCGTACTCGCAAATTGCAGCCGACGCATGGCGCGTGTTCAAGACTCAGCTTGATCTCACCGACGCCCAGATCAAGGAATACTCGGAGATGCCGGTCGATCTAATCCTGGGGAAATCGCTGGTGGGTGGCACGACTACCGGGGACGTCTTCGAAGGGATAACCGCTGCGCCCATCCCCTACGCGCGCGTTCGCGGCTATGAACCGCCCGCGCCGGGAGTCACTCTCGAACTCGGCGGTCCGTGGGCGTTCTACCAGGCATTCTGGCGAGCGCACAACCTCGAACACCTCGCAACGCTCTACGCTCCGGAGGCGCAAGTCTCGGTCGGAGAATCCGTGGGGGTGCCGCTTCTTCTCCGCAACGACACCTCTTCAGCCCGGCAGATCACTCTGAAAACTTCGCTGCCCGCGGGCTGGAAGCAGAAGCCGGACACTAGTCTCGTCAAAGTCGACCCGCACGACTCGTTCCCGCTTCAGCTCGCCCTCATTCCACCAGACTCGCAAAAGGGAACATGGCAAATCCTGACCTGGAGCGGCGAAAGCGAAGGCAAGTCCATCGGCTCCGTGACACTGCGAGTCAACGTGACCGGCAACGGTCTCCCGCAGTAGCAAAAAACGCCGCGAAAAAGTGCGCCGAAGTAGAGAGCGCCGAAGTAAAGAAAAGCCCCGGGTGCCCCATTTCTCGCGTCCTTTGCGAGAAAGCCTGCCCTGAACCTGTCGAAGGGTGGGGATTTTGATCTCCCGACCTCCCGCATCTTTCGCGCCGCGCACGAAAAGGAGAATGCCGAACCCAACCTATTTCGTCTCCGCTGTCTTCGGAGCACGCAGATCCTCAAACGCCTTCCCCGTCTTCAATCGCTTCGGCAAACTCTCCTCATAGCCCGCCATCCCGGGACAGATCGTGTGATGCAGGGTGCTGAACCCGAACGTCTCCATTTCCTTCATAGCCTCTTCCGCCGACCAGCCTTCCTCCGACATGCGATACGAAGCGATCGCCATCCCGGTGCGATCGTCGCCCAGTCGGCAATGCACGAAGACTTTCTTTCCCGCATTCTCCCGAATTACGCGGAGAAACTTCGCATACGTTTCATCCTTCGGAAACGGACAGTGCGACGGAATCGCAACATACTGCATTCCAAGCCTGGTGGCGACTCCTTCTTCGTCCCTGCTCGGTCCGCGCAGATCTACAACCAAGCCAACGCCCATTTTTTTCAACGCCTCAAGTCCTTGAACCGATGGCAGCCCTCCGCGATAAAGGTTGGGAGTCACCTTGCCGAAATTCGGCAATCCCTTCTGCGTCATCTTGATTCCCATCGCATGTTCGCGATGGATGGCGGCATCGGTTTTGACCTGCGGAGGAGGGGGGGGCGGTGGACTTGTCTGCTGAGCAGTGGTCTGCTGTGGAACGGTTTGCTGAGGACTGTTTTGCTGAGGGCGCCCGGCGACCGAAAGCGCGGACGCAAGGAAAACTGCGAACACACCGATTCGGTGGATCGAGGCTCTGAATATCGGCTCTCTAAATATCATGGAAAGTTAGATGTATCCCAAGTCTACCGGATGTCCAGGGCGGACGGAGGTCACTCTCCGGTTCCCATCATGATGATCGGCATCGTCGGCGTGGCCGCGCCCGCTTCGTTCTCCACGGTAATCGCAAACGCTTTGGCTTCCGTCCCCACAGGCAGCGGAGGATTCACCACCGTCGCGCTGCCATGCGCATCCGGTTTGAACACGCCTGCGGGAATCGGCGCGCCCTGCGTTGGAATCAGCCACAACTCATACGCCTTCTGTAAAGGAAGTGCAGGCATATTGTTCGCCACGAACACCAGGCTGCTCCGGTTTCGGAGATAGAATGCCTTGCCCTGCGGCTGCGCCGGAGCCTTCAGCGCCACCAGCGTGACGCGCTGTGCTTCCGGCGCAATGATCGGCGCGGCAATCCGGCGCAGGTCTTCAAGCTCTCGCGTGGTCTGCGCGGCCTGCGTACTCGTTGAAGCGAGCATCTGTTTCAGCACAGAATTCTCTTTCCACAACGACGCCGCAAACACGATCACCGCCGCCGTGGCAGCCCATCCCATCCATCCCCACCACGACCGCGGAGGTGTATCGACTGTGCGTGGCCCATCCCTGCGCGTTCTTGTCGAAAGCGTGGGCGCTGCGCTCTCCTTCGCGACCGCATCCAGCAACCGCTGTCGCGCTCGCAACGGAGGCTTCGGCCCCAGCGTCGAAAGCGCCAGCAACGCTCCATCGCCGCGCAGTTGCTCGAGTTCGAGCTTGCATGCTGCGCAACCGGCCAGATGCTTTTCGAGGTTCGCGCGCTCCTCGCCCACTAGCGCATCGAGCGCGTAAAGCGCGAGATCCTCACCGAATTGTTCGTGTCCGCTCATCTCGTACAACAAATCCCCGGGTGCCCCATTTCTCGCATCTTTTTGCGAGAAGTGGGGGTTTTGACTCCCTCAAGTCTGAAACGCCTTCCGCAAAGCCATCAGCCCAGTTCGAATCCGTGTCTTGATCGTTCCCAACGGTTCTCCGGTCTTAGCGGCAATCTCCGAATGCGTCATCCCCTCAAAATAAG
Source organism: Candidatus Sulfotelmatobacter sp. (assembly GCA_035695545.1). Lineage (GTDB taxonomy): Bacteria > Acidobacteriota > Terriglobia > Terriglobales > Acidobacteriaceae > Sulfotelmatobacter. The sequence continues at coordinate 15,977 of DASRRV010000266.1, forward strand.
CCATCTCCAGCGCGCTCCGCTGCGCCGCCGGCATCGAACCCAGCGCCCCGCGGACTTTCTCCGCCGCCCGTGACCGATCCGCCTCGCCCGCCAAATCGGGCGCCACCGAGACGATCACATCCTCAAGATCCGTTTCCGGCCGCTTCCGCCGCACTGCATCGATCGCCCGATTCCGCGTGATCACGGCCAGCCACGCACCCAAACTTCCCCGCGCCGCGTCAAACGCCCCCGGATTCCTCCACAGCTGCAGAAACACTTCCTGCAACACATCTTCCGCCGCTCCCGTGTCGCCCAGAACGCGCAACGCCACCGCATACACTACGGACGAATAGCGATCATAGAGCTCCGCCAGCGCGCTCTGGTCGCCTGACTTCATGGCCGTTACCGTCGCCAGGTCCGGCGAAATTCCTTGTCGTTCAGGACTCGACAAACGCTTCCTGTCTCTTCCTTATTGAAAATACGTGCTCAAATCCGCACCGGATTGCTCCACCAAGCCCGCAATCCATTTCCATTGTGTACGCGTACTAGAAGAGGGTGCCCGTCACCATCCCCGCGTTTGTGCAGGGATAGGGCGGGGATTTTGACTTTGTTAAATCGAATTCCTCACTGGCTGAGCTTGATCGCCAGTTGACGCTCCGGCTGCGTCATCTCGCCCCACAACTTCTGCAAATCCGTTTGCACCGATGTGTTGTCGGGCTCCTTGCGCAAAGCCAGCGCGAACCATCGGTACGACGTAGGTAGATCGCGCGGCGTGCACAGCCCCGCCGAATAGAGCGCTCCCATCTCGATCATCGCCTTCGGATTACCCGCAACCGCCGCCGGCTTGAGCATTCGCAGCCCACGATCGCAATCCTGCGGCACTCCCTTGCCGTAGAGATATTTCTGTGCCTCGCTGACCGAGTCGGCCCTCGCCGGATTACTTGCCGCAGCAGGTTTGGGCGCAGCTGGTTTAGTCGCAGCGGCGACCGGCGCAGGTTTGCTGGCGGGAGGAGTCGTAACGTTAGGATCGGGTAGGTCAGAATCTTTCGTCGCCGGCGGATGCTTCGCGGGGACGGAACTCGCCGCAACGTTCGGATCGCCAGCATCCGGAGCGACCGCGCTAGGCGGTGTCGGTTCAGAAGCAGAATTGGCCGCCGGGCTCCCGGCCCCCGGGTTGCCGTTTGGGGTTCCGCTCGGGGTTCCGTTAGATGGTGAATCCGCCGCAGGCGGCGAAGTCGTCCCCGCTGCAGCCGGATTCGGTTGCGATGGTGGCGCCGCGTTCGTACCGTTCGCCGGCGGTATCGCAGTCGAACTCGAGTCTCCCACTTCCGGATTCTGTGCCGCCGCTGAAGGTTTCTTCGTTCCCGAATTCAGCCACCCAAATCCCTGATTCTTAAATCGCAAATATCCCAGTCCCACCGCCAATGCCAACGCAATCACAATCAGAATAAATTTTCCCACGCCTCCGCGTTTGGGTTCGTCCTCGTCTTCCAACAAATAATCGAGGTTACGCGAACTCGGCGCAGAATGCGGATCGCTGCTCAGACTCGCCCGCTTGCGCGGAGCAGGTTCATTCAGTCCCAGAAACGAAGGCCCGCTGATGACCGGCTGCTCGCGCGGCACAGGCGCAGCTGGTCGAGCCGCAGTAGCATTCTGCGCGACCGGAGCCGGCGCAGCGTGGGAGGGAACAGCAACCGGCACGCTAGCCGTCGAAGAGGGCGCGCCTTGTACCGGTGCCGCCGGCGCAGGCGCTGCCAGAAGAGTAGCGCCACACATCCCGCAAAAGCGATTCGTCCCCGGATTGTCATTCCCGCATCGAGGGCAGCGCACAGGTCCTCCTGTACTCTCTATAGCTTACGATATCTTGGGAGTCGGATGCAGCGTCCGCGTACTGGGTGTACCCCGAAAATGACTAGCACTGGTCTCATAAATGGTTTGGGAAGGGGAGAATCTTAAACGCTCCTAACTGTCAGCTCGGGCCGATGGCCCGCGAAAGCGTATGAAAATGGGTCAGAGCTGAGCCATAATCCACGATGGTTCGGAGCGGCGAGATTGATTCAACAGTGGAGAAGCCGAGGCCGTCTAACTGTCTGATCCGGAGC
>DASRRV010000267.1:0-4127 GCA_035695545.1 Candidatus Sulfotelmatobacter sp.
GAGGCGAGCGTTTTCGTCCGATGAATGAAATATCTGCCGGGAGACCAAATTGCACGCCCAGCTGCCGGCGTGAGTCAGGCTCTGTGCTTCCGCAAGGTATGCTTGCTCCCGCCGCAACTCCTGCGTCAATAGCTCATGCTCGGTGATGTCGATACCGACGCCGAGAAACCCTTTGAACTCTCCCTGTTCAACAACAGGAACGCCTACGCAACGCACGTAGCGTACCTCGCCGTCGGATCGCGTTATGCGCGTCGTCACGTCACAACCACGTTTGTGATCAAGCATCATTTTGATGGCGTCTGCCATCGCCGCTCGGTCCTGCGGGTGGATGATGGTCAGGAAGTCCTCGGTGCTGGGGACCCCGTTCCGCGGGTCCAAACCATAAATTTCGAACAGCTCCTCAGACCATTCACAAACCGAACCATCGGACGTCCAACTTCCCATGCGTACAAGGCGCTGCCCTTCGCGAAAATGAGCCTGGTTTCGTTGCAGGGCTTGTTCCGTGCGTTTGCGTTCAGTGATGTCCTGGGTCGTACCGAACATTTGGTAGGGTCGTCCCGATGCGTCCTTCCTTAAATCGCCCAGGCTGTGTATGGTGCGTATTTCCCCATTGGGCCGAACGATTCGGTGTTCACAGTCGGCGCGCCTTCCAGAACGAATGGCCTCGTCTGCCGTCCGAAATACATATTCCCGATCCTCAGGAAAAATCCTTTCGCGCACTGTAGCAATGTCGACCGGGTCTTTTTGGGGCGTCAGCCCAAAGATGTGGTAATTTTCTTCCGAGTAGATCACGGTATTCGTTTCAAGGTCCCACACCCAGTGGCCGACATGGGCCACACGTTGTGCTTCTTCGAGCCAAGTATTGCTTTCTCGTAAGTTGCGATCTAGGGCCTGGCGTTCTTCCTCGGCGCGTTTGCGCTCTGTTATGTCCTGGACCGTACCAAACATCTCGTAGGCTCGTCCCGATTCGTCTCTTTTCACCGTACCGAGACCTTGGACCGTGCGCACCTCACCGTCGGGGCGAATTACACGATGTTCCGCGTCAGTGTGCACTCCGCTACGAATGGCCTCCTCAGCGGCGCGGAAAACACGCTCTCGATCCTCGGGGTGCATCATGTCGCCAACCATCCCCATGTCAATGGGCCCTTCCTGTGGAGGCAGCCCGTAGATGCGATACAGTTCGTCGGACCAAGTCACGCGATTCGCGATAAGGTCCCAATGGTAGTGGCCCATGTGAGCGACTCGTTGTGCTTCTTCAAGCCTGGCTTTGCTTTCTTGTAAGTTGCGTGACAGGGCCTGACGTTCTTCGTCGGCGCGTTTGCGCTCAGTGATATCGGTGACTACGCCCATGTACTCGAGATCGCCGGAGTCGTCTCTGCCGGCGTGAGCAACCACGTGGACGTACTTGATCGAACCGTCGGGCAGCAGGATTCGATGCTCGACGTCCAAGTCCATGCCGTTCTGCGCCGCGCCATCCCGAACTTGTTGGAGATGGTCCCGGTCGTCGGGATGAATTCGGTCGAATGCCAAATCGAGCGTCGGATTCGTTTCTCGCGTGAAGCCCAGAATGTTGTAAGTCTCGTCCGACCAAACGAGTTCGCCACTGCTGACCTTCCACCCGAAAGTTCCCGAATGACTCAGCCTCTGAGCCTCGGCCAGGTACTGCCATCGTCTCTGCAACTCCGCCTGCGCTTCTTTTAAATCTTCATTGGCCTTCTCAAGTGCATCCGTTCGCTCAGGGTGCCGAGCGTTCACGATGTCATGCGATTCGCGAAGCTGCTTGCGGGGCCGGCGCTGTGTCATTTGCACCCTTTCGCAGAGTTACTCCGTAGCGGAGCAAGCGACTGTACCAGGCTCCTGATGTCACGATTTTCTAAAATCCAGCTCGGGGCCTTTTCTGTTTCGCTAACCACAACGTCGACCATGGCTCGGGCCAGGTCGTCGGCTCGAATCACGTGATTGGGAAGCAGCGTCCGAAACACCGGATAGATCATTCTCATAAACCGGTAGCTGAAATTCGGTTCCTTGCGCGGCTCGACGGGATAGATGTACGCAGGTCGGAAAATGTAAACGTGGGGGAACCCGGCGGCGAGGAGTGCGTTCTCTGCTTCCCCCTTGTAACGTGCAAAAGCCATTCGACTTCGTCCCGTGGGGTCCGCGCCACTCCCGCTCAGGAATGAAAACGACGCCGCGGGGCTCCTGGCGCGGAGAACTCGCGCGAACTCGACTGGGTAGTCCACGGTAATCTTACGGAATTCCGCGTCTGGCACCGCACCGGTATACGCGCCGAGGCAAAAGACTGCGGCGTCTTGACCCGAGAGCGCTTCCGTTAGTGCGGAGCAGTCCGCGAAGTCTTGGTGCAGAACTTCTCTCAGCTTGGGATGCGAAAGGCCGAGACTCTTGCGGCCGATCGAGGTGACGGTACCGACGCCAGGATTGTCGAATGCATAGCGGAGGGCGTATCCGCCGACCATTCCCGATGCACCCACGATGACAAGGCGGTTTTGTGCCGTTATTGTCATGACGTTGGGGGGTTCTCGATCTGATACATGCTAGTCAGAAGACTCACGCCTAAACCTGCCAACTAAAAGCGCCACTGTCGTCGCGATGTATAGAACCCCGGTCATCGCTTCCAGTGCCGTTAGTATGCGCGCCATTCCGCTGATCGGCACTATATCGCCGTATCCAACGGTCGAGAGCGTTATCAGGCTGAAATAAAGCAGCTCTGTCTGACGGTCGGCTGCGCTTGCTGCCATCTTAATTGAACCCGGGAAGAAAGAGTCCAGGGCTAAATAAAGCGTTGCCCATAGAAACCCAAGCAAGAGATAGATATTGATAGCAATGTAAAGTTCCGTCTCAGCGACCGAAAGAGAATTCCTAAGCTGCCAAAAGAGACCGACGGACGTGAGTGCGAAGAAGGCAGCCAGAAAACACCACCGAATTCCCGTCAGTGTAGGGCTGGGGAAGGTATTGCCAGCCACCACAAAGACCACGTTTCCCGCCCCCAACAGAACCAACGGCCACACCCGCCTTTTGATCTGCGACAACCGGACTATGGATAAGACAATTGGTATAAACGTGACAGCCGCGAGCACCAGTCGCCTCCAATTGTCTTGGTTCAAGGCCGGAGTCGACAGAATGGTCAGCAATAAGGATAGGAGCAGCCACAAGTCCGGTCGTGATTGAAGTCTCGCGTTCAATGTGGGAACAGTCAAGGTACCTGACGGCACTACCTTCTCGGCTGGTGTCATGACAGGACGCGTTCCTCCAGCCAGTCAACGTAGAGCTTGCGCTCCGCAAACATCCAAGTACCGTCCAGCTTAACGAATGAGTCGTAGTAGCGTAGCGCTGCGATCATCAGCCGTCGCTTTGCGCCGTTGACGGTGACATGATGCGCTAGGCAGTAGGCCTCGCCGGTTCCACGATCAGCTGTCAGGGTGAGGATCGTACTCTGCCCGACGAAATGCATCGTGGCGGCATACTGGTTTAGATCAGCGAACACGGGAGCGAGCGCCTCGCGCGAGTGCAGTTCCTGTGAGGGTGTCGGATCTTTGGCGTTCATGTACACGACGAAATGCGTGTCTGCTGTAAAGAGAGACATCTGACCTTGCGCGTCGCGCCGATCGGCACAATGCGCGTAAGCCTCGACGAGTTCGCGGATCGAGAGACGATCTGCGGCTTCTTGGGGGGAGATATTGACGTGCTTGCTCATGAGTTTCCTTCCTTCTTCAATCGCTTTTAAACATGGCAACAGGTCACTCGACAGTCTTCTGTTGGCCTTTCAGTCCATTCATCACAAGTGGCATGTTCAGGCGGCTTCCAGAATGGCTCTTGGTTCGAGAAACGCTTCAATGCCGAACGCGCCGAACTCGCGGCCAACGCCTGAGCTCTTGAATCCGCCGAAAGGCGCTTGTTGATCGTCAAGCAGGCCATTGATCGCTACGCGTCCGGCTTGGATCTGAGATGCCACGCGGCGGGCGCGCTGTAGGTCCGTACCGCTCACGTAAGCGTGAAGACCGTACTCCGTGTCATTGGCAATCCTGATTGCGTCCTCGTCGTCTTCATAGGTGATGACTGAGAGAACAGGCCCGAAGATTTCTTCCTGGGCGATCGTCATGTCATTCTTC
>DASRRV010000268.1:0-43762 GCA_035695545.1 Candidatus Sulfotelmatobacter sp.
TTACGAGCAACGACGGCAACAACGCCAATTGATCCACTTACAACACAAGGCCAAAGCTCTGGGACTTCAATTGGTTCCTGCCGAGTAATACTCAAGACAACGGCCACACAACGGAGCCAAATAAGAGAGGTTTCCAGAGAGAGATTACTGGTCCGGCGTGTTGTCGTCAGCCTTCACCTCAGGCTGGGGACGCGGAACGATCTCATTGGGCGGCCGGTTATTCGGGTCGGCTTGCGCGGCCTGGTTTGCTGCATCATCTTCCGATACTTCCGCTTGCATCTGCGGCAGCGGCATGGGGTTCCCAGCACCATCCGTACGCTGGCTCAGAATCACCCGATCGAGTTTCCGTGGATCGCTCGCCGCGCTGAGAATCAGGAAATTGAACCTCGAACCATTCAAAAGCTGCGCCATCACCTCAGGCGCAGGCGCCGGACCCAAGTCGACTACGACTCTCTCCTGCTCCGCCCCTGGTGCGGTGGCAACTTCGGCGCCGGTGCGCTGTTGCACCGCGAATAGCACCTCCGACAACGTGGCCTTGTTGGCTTTAATGGCCAGCAGTCCGTCGCGAAACGAAACATCGAGCGGCGGCTGGACCGGAGCCTGAACCTGAATTCGTTCCGCTCCTGTGGTGTAGTTCGCGGCCACAAGCCCCGCATGCCCCTTAGGCTCGGGAGGAAAATCATCCACCCCGGCAGAAGTATCTGGTGCGGCAGCCACGACCTTGATCATGACCGTCCGCCCGTAAGGAAACACCTGATACGACTGCGCGGTCTTCAAGTCGAGCACGAGCCGCGTCACTGGAGGCTTCGACTGAAACAAGCCAACGCGCACATCCTTCACCTCTCCCTGATTCACCGATTGGCTGCGCAGTTCGTTGCCGGGAACGGCATTAGGAAAGTCGATGACCAGGCGATCAGGGCCAGTCAGCACCCGCGTTTGCGGAACCAAGCGATCGCTGCCTTCCACTTCAATCTCGACCGCATCTTTACTGCCGAGGACTTTGACCCTGCGCACTGAGGTCTGCGCTTGCACGGACGTTCCCCCGGTGGCCAGCGGCACCAGTCCAGCCAGCAACAGCCAACCTGCAAGAATTCGGGGGGGCCTGTACATGTACACCTGCGCCTGCGTGGTCTTTAGATAGCTCTAGCGCCGATTGTAGCAGCCCTCCATCCATCCCGAGCTTACTTTGGTACTACAACCTTCCAGAAGTAGGTCTAACGCGCCAGTGGCTTCAGAATCTCTCCCAAAATGTCCGTCTGGCTCGAAACCCGCTCCAGGTGCGGGTTCTTCTCGCCTTCGCGATAAGGGACGGAATAGGTCTTAAAGAACTGCGCGTTCTCGACCAGCAACTCGATCGGCTGATCACTTCCCTGCGCCGCCTTCAAAGCGGCTTGCAGCAATGAAGGAGCCCACTTCCTGCCATTGACCGCAACCAGCCTCATGCCCGGACCGATACCCGCCAGGTACGCCGGCGATCCGACGATCACGTCGATGAGCCTCCCGTCACGAGCGGCGTTAAATCCCAGCGAACAAGAAAAGTCAGCCGAGTTCGACAGCTTCTCCAATGCATAGTTCCATCGATTCGGCTTGTCGTTGTAGACCAGCTTCCAACCGCCGCGCTCAATGCCGCCCAGCGGCGCGTGGGCGTTGGTCGCTCCGACCCGCTCTCGGAGTAGGCGTGCCCAATCGTAGGGCGCAACCTCGTTCAGCGTGCGCACCACATCGTCGAAGGTATAGGGAACCACTTTGGGCGCGCCGCTCTCACCGCCGTGAAAACGCCGGCAGAAATCGTTCAGCGAACGCTGCCCATGGGTCTGTTGCCGGATGGTCGCATCCACCTCGAGCCAGATCAATTCGCCCTCAGGATAGTAGTCGAGACCCCGCCGCCAATTTTCCCATTGCGATCCCATCATGCGCAGGCTTTGCACCGAGCGCGCCGTGTCTTCCAGAGGACGCCACTTCCGCCCCGCGCGATGATCGAGATCCGCGGCAGTCGCCGCCAACGCTTCGCGATACTGCTCGTCCGTCCACAACCCGGATCGCGCCGCGAGCACCGTACCCAGATATTGCGTGAGACCTTCATACACCCACAGCAAGTCGGCAATCATCGGCTCCTGATAGTTCGGAGTCGCCAAGCCCGCTGGGCGCCGGTACTTGCCATTCCACGAGTGCGTAAACTCATGCGGCACGAGGTCGGCGAAAACCATGTGCAGATCCGGATCGAGCAGCGCCCGCTCCGACTCAACGCTGTCGTTGGACTCATGATGCTCGAGCCCATGCTCGCCGACCAGATCGCTCAACGTGAGCAGAAAGTGATACTCGCGATAGTGGCGCGCGCCGAAGAGCGCTCCCGTCTCGGCGACCAGCTTCTGATAGGCGGCAACATCCTGCGATGTCATGGCCAAGTCTGGTTCCGCGTCGGCCACTACGTCCATCCCATGGACCGGAGTGTCGCCCGGCTTCGAAAGCTCTATTCTGCGGTAGTGTGCGCCGGCGATCAGAGGTGAATCGATTAATGTAGTCAGCGAGGCTGGAGCAAACTCCACGTCGTCCCCAGTCGCGCCCGCTCCGGGTAGGGCCGTACCGAACTTCCATCCCGCGGGAAGAGTCACCGACGGAAGAAAGCTAACGTCGTCCGATCTCGCACCCTTCGGATAAAGCACCACAGCATTCCAGTTCAAGTCGAGCAGATTACTCGATGCAGCCGGGCCGTGCGCACCGGCGCTATCCTGCGAGGTGATCGCGTCGAGCGACACATCGATCGTGGTGGCACCCGCAGGCACGCTGACGTGGAATTCATACATCTCCACCGGATCACGTTGCCACGCGAGTGGCTGGCCCCCCGCCTCTATCTGAATTCCAGTTAGCGCTGCGATTGGTCCGCTGGGACGATGATTCCCGGGAATCCACTTCGGATAAACGAGTGACATCTCACCAGCGCGAGCCGGAATTTGCAGGTGCGCGTGGTAGATGTTTCGCGGAGCATCCGTCAAATCGACATGCAAACGGATCGCTTGGGCCTTAAGGCTCCGCGCGAAAACCAGACACATTAGAAACGAGGAAATCCGCACCACTCGCAAACCCGCGCTCGCAAATCGCAACCGAGCCTCCTGTTACAAACAGGCAAGAAGGCTATCGGAAGCGGTGGTAGAGCGCAAGATTGTGGCACTGGCTCCGGCCCGGGACCACGTCCCCATTACTCGATCGCGTAATCGATCTTGATCCCCCGCTTTTCCACTTCATCCAGGAACTGATCCGCCGGCACGTCGCACTCCTGCAGAACGCCTCCGCGCTTGCCGATTGCCCCCGACGCCAGCATCTGCACCACAATCGATGCCGGGAACCCCGTCGTTCGCATCATCGCGCTCATGTCCGTCTTCGGATCATAGTGATCGACCATAGTGAATGATGCCACGCGTCCCTTCAATCGTCCGCCCAGCAACCCGCGGACCCCAGCGCGATTCACCGACTCGTGCGCTTCCAGGCGCATGATGCAAACATCCGGCCCCTTCGACGCAAACTTCCCTTCGAAGATCTTCGACATCATGGCCCGCGGCGAGATCTCTGCCTGGCCAAACTTCATCTTCTCGCTGGAAAACAATCCCAGCTCGTTCAATTCGCAGAGCAAGTCATAGTGTCCGGGATAACGCAACGTCTTTTCGAAGCACTCGCCCACTCGGCCCTCAAACGTCTCCGGCAGAGTCGACGTTCCGCCCGAGGTTTGGAACGCCACCAGCGGCGAAAACCCCGCGATGTGAAAATCTTCCGGCTCGGTCAGCGGATCGACCGTAATCATCTTTCCCTTCCGCAGAATGCGCGCCGGCTCCACGTACTCGTTGATCAGTCCTTCGACGGAGAACACGAGTTGATAATGAAATGGCGGCGTAGGTTGCTCCGGCAGGCCTCCGACATACAGGCGCAGTGCGTCGGCGCGTCCACCCAACCGGCGCACCAGTTCCCCGCCCAGAATCGACGCCATCCCTGGAGAAAGCCCGCAATCCGGCGCGATAGCCACGCCTCGCTTCCCCGCCTTTTTCGACAACGCCAGTTCCTGACGCACGACTGTGTTGTTTCCGCCCAGGTCCGCGAAGTGACACCGCGCCTCAACCGCTGCCCGCGCCAATCCGAGATTCAAAAAGTAAGGCACCGCAGACAGCGCCGCATCGTGGCCATGCATCAACTTCGTCGCAGCCTTCTCGTCGCGGGCATTGAGTCCCACCGCTCGTACCTTCTTGTCGCCAGTAATTCGATTGACTCGCGCGGCTACATCCTTCGCGCGCTTTGTATCGCTGTCGGCCAGCGTTACCGAATCGACCTGAGGCGTGCGTGCCATATCGAACGCCGCAGCCGAACCCATCATTCCCGACCCAATCACTAGTAGTTTCATCAGAATCCCTCTTGTTAAGAATTTGGTTTGGTGCCCCGAGATCAGCCCAGTCGCGCACACAAAGAGCGGACAGGACTTATCTCAAAAGGTCAGTTTGTTGTGGTTAAGCCAGGAAAACAATCCGCTCAGATGAGCGGTCTGCGCTGGGGACTAGAGTCCGGAAGGGGCTAGCCGTTCGCAGACATAACGCCGAAGATCAAGCTTAAGGAAGCTCACAGACGATCATACCATTTTCCATGAAGGTTACTTTCGGGTGTTACCTAAGGTCACAAGCCCGTGGGCACGTTTACCCCTCATCTCAACCCCTGTATTTTGAATACTCCAGTTCCGGGTGATGCCCTAGCTTGGTTTCCCCCATGGAGTGAAAAGCAATGGCTCTAACCTATCGCGACTGTCAATCCGCCCAATCTGTTATCGGCAAAATCGAGATGAAGATGAAAATGAAGTTCAGCCAGTTGGGAGCCATCGGAAAACTCTCTGTTTTCGCTCTCCTGTTGGTTGTGACGGCACTGGCCCAAAATCATCTGCAATCAGGACCGCCCGTTGCCGCCTACGGCCCGGCAATCGATGTGAGTGCCGGCTATAGCTATCTCTCATCCACGATTCCGTCCTCAGGGCGCGTGGGCCTCAATGGGTTGGCTGCTAGCGGACGCGTTGACTTCAGCCCGCGCTGGGGCGTGACCGCAGACTCCGGATACGCGCACACTTCTAACATTCTCGGCACCGGACAGAACGGCTTTATTCTGAGCTTGCTGGGCGGTCCCGTTTTCTATCCCTGGGAGCGCAGAAACACTCGCCTGTTCGTCCACGCATTGGCCGGCGCAAGTCTAGTCGACAGCGCAGTGCCCGTAACCAGCACCAACTATTTGCACGGATGGGTAGCCCGTCCCTCATATGCATTGGGCGGAGGAGTCGAACACTCAGTCTGGGGACCATTCGGACTCCGCGTCGCCGGAGACTATTTGCGCACATCCTATGTTGACTCGACCAACGTAGTGCAACCCCAGAACAATCTTCGCGTAACCGCCAGCATAGTTTTTCGGCTGAAGGAACACGCCAGCCGCTAGCACAGGCTTCCGCCCAGATATAAGTTCAGCTATGCGTCTTCCTCTTGGAGACGCTAGGCTGCCTGTAAAACAGGCGGGAATCGATAAACGAATGGATAGAAGTGTGAGCTATTCCTTCCTATTTCGTCGAGCCAAAACGCCACCCGAACCTAGACCATGAATCCTTCAAGAAAAATCGACTGGTTCGAGTTCGCGATACGTTTCGTGTGCGGCGCTCTGTTTGGGATGCTCCTCAGTATTCGTCTTGTCCTCCATTGGTGGCTATCTGACAACCACTTCACGCTTGGGCTGGTTAGTGTAGGTGTGATACTGGACCCCGGCTTCGCTGCGGCACGATATGGGGACAAGTTTTGGATTCATTGCGGCCTCAATGAGCGGAAGGCCGATTGCGTCAATCGAGCAAATGCTGCGATCCTCCGAGGAATTCGCGTTCAAGATACTCCTGCAAGGTATTTCCATAGACGATCGCGTCCACATCGTGGACGACGATGGACAATACGACGCTGGTGTTCAAGTTCGATGTGCAAACAACATAGCGGTGGCCGAAGATGGGCACAAGATCGGACTGGGCCGATAAGTCAAAGCCTTGTTCTCTCAGCTCTGCCGCAATTTCGTTGCGACTCTCACGAACATCTTCGATGCGCTGCCGCACTATCTTCAGGTCCCCTCGATAGGAATAGACCCCGACCGATGTGCGATGTGGCTCCCCGCAATAGCCGTACACATTCAGGGTTGGGATGTCGGTTCCGTTCATCACTTGGAGAAGAGCACGAAAATCGCGCGGGAATTGCACTCCGAGTACACTTTCGTACTCCGCGATTTCAGCGTTCGACAGACCCGGATTCCAGTGCGTACCGCGTTGAAAATTGAAACCCGTATATGGCTCGCTCCAACTCAGCTCGGTGGTCCTCTTGAACTTCAGCAAGAAATCGCGATTCAGCATCTGAGTAATCCCGGGCCGGTAAGAGTCTAACCGATCGAGACGTCACACATTGACGGGCCAGAGATCACCTCCCGGCCATTTTACGCACACCTCGGGACGGCGCTAATTCCCCATAAACTCTGAGTTGAGTAGATTTTGGTGGAGCTAGTCGGGATCGAACCGACGACCTCATCGTTGCGAATTCTCAACCCTGTCCGAGACGACGCGACACCGAAGAAGTCCAAGTAGCACTGAGGGGCAGTGTTCATGGGGGTCTGACCCATCTTCCCTGCCCTCAACCTCTGCCCGTGCGACATCGCGCGAGACCCTCCGATACGGGTAGGGCTGGGAGGGTTACGACACAAGATCGCGACGCAAGGAAATCCCGCCGCTTGCCCGGATGGCCCCCCTGAGTTGTCCAGAAAACGAGGGCTGGTGGCAACGGGGTCATCGCTCCCCTGTCGTCAGGCAAATTTTTATTTTGGTTTTCGCATGTCCCCCGCCTGGGCCCGGATGTGGCACGGCGTGCGGCAACGCCAGCTAGCTCCAGAGGCGGTCCCAGGACCGCTCCTGGTCCCACTGCGGAGTCGGCTCAAAAAAGCCGGTACCGGGCGCGAGATGCTGTCGCACAATGTCTTCATTGAGAGTCACACCGAGTCCGGGTCGGTCCGGCACGTCGATCCAGCCGTGATTGACGATGGGGTTCTTGGTCCCTTCTTCGACCAGCGATGACCACCAAGGCACGTCGAGCGAATGGTTTTCCAGTGCGAGAAAATTCTGTGTGGCGGCTGCGCAATGAACGTTCGCCATGCAACCCACGGGCGTCCCGGCGAAATGCATTGCCATCGGCACTCCGTATTCTTCGGCCATATCGCCAATCCGGTGCGTCTCCAGGATGCCGCCCGAAGTCGCAAGGTCCGGCTGGATCTTGCTGACCGCGTGCCTCTCACACAAAACCTGAAATGGTTCCTTGAGGTAGATATCTTCTCCGGTAAGGATTGGAGTGGGACTCTCATCGGAGATTTGTTTGAGCAGGTCGGTGTACATCCACGGAATCACGTCTTCCATCCACGACAGGTTGTACTTCTCGTAAGCCTTGCCCAGACGGATGATCGACTTCACTCCCAGGTGGCCCAGATGATCCATGGCGAGCGGGATTTCCATGCCTACGGCTTCCCGCACTGCAGCCACGTACTGTTCCAGCATTGCAATCCCTTGGTCAGTGACCTCCATGCCCAGCAGGGGATGCGGAAGCTGGTTTGGCTGCCATTGCTGCAAATCGACAGGATTAGTAACGGTGTCTGGCGTTTCCGCCACCAGATCGATCCCTAGGTCCATCTTGAGCCAGGTGAGCCCCATGACGTCTTTGCGTTCCTTCATTCTCTGCGCATAGATTTTGGGGTCTTTGGACTCAGTGGTGTCCGCGTAGATGCGGATCTTGTCGCGGAACTTGCCGCCTCCGAGGAGCGAGTACACCGGAGCCTTGTAGACCTTGCCGGTGATATCCCACAGGGCCATTTCAACGGCGCACACTCCGCCGGCTTGTCGTGCGTGCCCACCGAATTGCTTGATCTTGCGGAAGATCTTGTCGAGCTGCAACGGATTCTCCCCCACGATGCGGCTCTTCAGGAAAAGAGCGTAGGTCGGGCTGGCTCCGTCCCGAACCTCGCCCAACCCGTAGACTCCCTGGTTGGTATCGATTCGAATGATCGGACAAGGGCTAGGCCCCGGCTTCACGATGGTAGCCACGCGCAGGTCGGTGATCTTCAACGTCGAAGGCGCGGAATTCGCATTGACGCCTTTGGGGTAGGCTTCCATGGGCTCACCAGCCAGCAGGGCACCTCCCAGCGCCATGGCGGACGCCTTTAGAATGTCACGACGACCCAACAGACCCCGGTTCTTGATTCTCACGGCGTTACCCTTTCATTGTGAAATGAACGCGAACCCACAACACGAACGAGCCGAAATATTCAACCATGGAGAGGTTCGCTGCGAACTAGAATTCTAAGCTCAAGAACGATCTGCGCGCGAAAGCAGCGCGGATTGCGGAGATCCCAAAATGACAAGAGTGCTTAACACCGACACGCGCATAGCCGGAATATTACTCCTAGCCAGTTGCGTTATCGCCATGCTTGCGCCCAGCTACGCCTCAGCGCAGTTGTTCACTTTCGCCAAGCAGGACCTGATCGACTACACTGCCCAGTCCCCGTTCGACCGGCTCGGCGACGGGCGGCCCAGAGTGCCGGACGACCTGATTGAACGGGCGCGCGGTCTTTCGTCAGAGGAAGTCTGGGCAATCCTGCACGAGAAGAGATTCAACAACCAGTACGCCGACGGATTCCAGGTTCTACACCCAGGAAAGACTATGGTTGGGCGCGCCTTTACGGTGCAGTTCATGCCCTTGCGCGCCGACGTTGACGATGTTGCGAAGGCCAAAACCAAGGAACGCGGCATCCCGCGCCTCACGAATCAAACCGCCATCGACATGTTGCAGCCCGGCGATGTGCTTGTTGTTGATATGTTCGGTAAGAAAGTGGACGGTACCATCGTCGGTGACAATCTCTTCTACTATGTGATGAAAGCTACGCACGGTGGCGGCCTGGTGGTGGATGGGAGCGTTCGCGACCTGGACGGCCTTGCGGAAATCGATATGCCGGCATACTTCCGGTCGGCTGATCCGACACCTATCGGAAACGTAATGCTGACTGGCATCAACCTGCCGGTCCGGATAGGCGGCGTCACTGTCATGCCGGGCGACCTTGTTGTCGGCGACCGCGAGGGGGTCTATTTCATTCCGCCACAATTTGTGAAAGAAGTCCTCGACCATGCGGACGAAACCCATATTCACGACGAATGGACGAAGAAGAAATTCGACGAAGGCCAGTACAAGTCCAGCGACATATACAGTTCACCAAACGATCCGACGCTGCAGAAGGAATATCAGGAATACTTAAAGAAGCGGTTAGACGAAATTCGCAAACAACACAATTCGAAGTAGACGGACTACGCAAAACCATGACAGACCGTGGGGGAGAATAATTCGCGGGTCTTGCAGGAACGTCCACGAACGCGCAGTGGCAGATCGAGCAGCGCTTTGCGCGCGGCGACTGGCCCTTTCCGAAAACAGAGGCAAGCGCGAAACCGATCGCTGTGGAGCCGTGGGTAATCGAACGGCTGCATAACCTGAAGGAAGTGACCGTCAAAGTCCGCAGGACGAGCGGTACGCAACTACCCCAATAAAACAGGACAAAACATCGTGGAGCGATATATCAATCTTGGCAAGTGATTGAGAAGATTGGTGGAGCTAGTCGGGATCGAACCGACGACCTCATCGTTGCGAACGATGCGCTCTCCCAGCTGAGCTATAGCCCCATGGTGGGTTGGACTTGTGCGGCTTGATTATTTTAGCAGCGTTCGAGAATCGGCACCAACACCACCGCCCCACCCCATCATTACGCTGGGCACTCGCGCGACAACAATCCTCAACAAATAGTCTTGACGAAAATCCCTGCCTCGCGTCTAACCTAGGACAGAGCTAACTCCGCGTACACTCAAACTGTCGATGTTTACCCAACTCAGTCCCGCAACCTCCCGCTCCGAGCGATGGCTCAAGTGGACTTCGCTCGCGCTGCATGGAGCATTGCTGGCCTGGCTGCTGCACGAGCCTGAGCCGTTGCTGCTGAACCCCGTCTCGGTGGCTCTCGGACGGAACGGGCATTCCCTCACGCGCCTCTACTGGCCCAGCAAGCTCACCGACGACAGCACGCACAGCTCCTCCGACAGCGCGACCGAGCGTTACCGCCACCAGCGCCTCGGCCACGAGAAGCTGCTCTGGAAGCAGCCCGCTCTGCTGGCAAAGCTAGCTCCTCAGAATCCGCTAGCCCGCACCGACACCGAGGACACCTCGAAAGCACAAACGCTTTCCGCCATGGGTCACGGCGCTCAAGCAGGCCTTCCCTACGGAACCCTGAATCGCGGCCAGTTATACGGCGAAGAGATTCGTCCCGCTCTGCCCGTCACCACGTCCGATCCAACTACATATCCTTGGGAGTTGCCCGACTCCGAAGGAAACGTCGTAGTCGAGATCACCATCGACGAGCGCGGGGAGATCATCGCCAAGACCGTCCTGCAAAGTCTTGGACCAAAGCTCGACGAGAAGGTTCTGGTCGCGCTCGAGAACTGGCACTTCCATCCCGCCACGCGCAACGGCGCGCCCATTCCTTCCAAGCAGGATGCCATCTTCCACTTCCGCGCCAGAGGATAGCTCAACTCCCAATGCCCGCGTCGGTAGACCTCTCGCATCGCGCACAGCCGCTATAATAAAAACGTGAAGGAAAATGCAATTCAGCAGGTAGCGTCCGCGGATTTTCCCACGCGCTGGGGCCAGTTCCGCATCTACGGCTTTCGCGGAAACTTCGGTTCCGACGGCAACTCCCGCGTGGAAGAGGCCGTCGCACTGGTCATGGGCGACGTGACTTCCGCGCCCGCCCTGGTGCGCATTCACTCCCAGTGCCTGACCGGCGATGTCTTCCACTCCCTGCGCTGTGATTGCCGCCAGCAGCTTGAACTCTCCCTCTCCCTCATCCGGGACGAAGGCGCCGGCATCCTGATCTACGAGCAGCAGGAAGGCCGCGGCATCGGTCTCATGGCCAAGCTGCAGGCCTACGAATTGCAAGACGCCGGACTCGACACCGTCGAGGCCAACGAACGTCTCGGCTTCCGCAACGACTATCGCGACTTCACCCTTCCCGCCGAAATTCTGAAAGCTCTCGGCGTCACGCGCGTGCGCCTGCTCTCGAACAATCCCGACAAGGTCGAGGCCCTCGAACGGTCCGGAGTGAAGGTGGTCGAGCGCGTCCCCTGCGAAGTCACCCCCAGCCCCCACGCCGAGGAATATCTAAAGACCAAGAAAGAAAAACTCGGCCATCTGTTCACCTCGAGCTAAGCGGAACGCTCAAAGGCCCGAATGTAGGGACAGCCGCCCTCGGCTGTCCGTCGAGCGCAGCTCGACAGCTTGTCGCTAGCCCCATGAACAACTCAAAATTTTGCGCAAACCCCGCCGCCATGCTCTAATTCGCTGACTCCAATTCACGAATGCACGCCTCCGACTCCGGAAACCGCCAGTCTTCCTTGATCGCAGCTCTGGCCCTGTGCCTCGCCCTCGTGGGTGCGGCCGCAATGCTCGACTACCACCTGCATCTCTTCATTCCTCGAGTCTTGCAAGTACGCGCCGCGAAGAGCTTGGGCAATGGCTACTCCTTCGGTGACGACTTCTATCCGATTTGGCTCACCGCTCGACAGTGGCGAGCCGAGCATCGCGACCCCTACAGCCCCGAGATGACGCGAGTGATTCAGACCGGTCTCTTCGGCCGTCCGCTCGACGCGCACAATCCCAACGATCCGCCCACCGACTATCGCGAGTTTTCGTACCCAGCGTTTACCGAACTCATTCTCTGGCCCGCGTCCGCGCTCGAATTCCCCACGCTTCGCCTTGTGCTCGTAGTACTTCTGCCGCTTCTCACCGCCGCGAGCGTCTGGTTGTGGATGCTCGCGTTGCAATGGCGCATCAATCTGCTCTGGCTCGCAATGCTCGTTGTACTCACGCTATGCAACTATCCTGTGCTCGAAGGGATTTTCGCGGAACAACCCGGCTTGATCGTGGGATTTCTGCTGGCAAGTTCAGCGCTAGCTCTCAAGAAAGACCGTTTATTACTCTCCGGAACCTTGCTAGCTCTGACTCTAATAAAGCCTCAAATGACGGTGCTGGCCGCCGCATACCTGTTGCTCTGGAGCCTGACCGACCGACGCCGCGTGAGGTTCTGCGCAGGGTTTCTTGGAACGACATTGCTGCTGATGGGCGCGTCTCTATGGATCTGGCCACACTGGGTCGCGCAGTGGACGAAGGTTCTTCTCGGATACCATCGCTATGCGACGCCGCCCCTCGTGACGCTGTTGCCGGGTGAGACGTTAGGTCCATACCTCGGCCCAGCAGCCATGGTCGCGTTGCTCGGACTCGGTACGGTGCTCGCGTGGAAAAATCGGCGGGCCAGTTCGGACTCTCCCCGTTTCTGGCTGACTCTAAGCCTGCTGCTGGCGATCACGTCCGTGGCACTTCTTCCCGGGCAGGCAATCTACGACCACGTCATCCTCATTCCCGGTATTATTATTGTGCTGCGGTATCGCCGTGAACTTCGCGCCGCCTCACGCGTTCCTCGCGCGCTCCTAATCCTCGGCACCATTGTGCTCTTCTGGCCATGGATAGCTGCCTTCGCTCTGCTCGCGATGCACTCATTGTTGACGCCAGAAAGGTTCGAGTATGTGTTCGCTCTGCCCATTCGCACGGCGGCCTCACTCCCTTTCGCCGTTCTCGCTCTTCTCGCGTGCGCAACGCGAGTCAATTCTCCCGAGATTCAAGAACTTTGCTGAGTTCGCTTTTCCTCTTCGCAGGTAAGTACAGCAATGCTGCGCGAGCCAAAGCAGTGTAGACCTCGCGCGCAGTCGGAGCATCGGCAAGCATACGCAAATGGCGCTTCACCGTGTCGACGTCCCCACGCACGATCGGCCCGCTGAACGCCGATCCAGCGTCAAATGCCGCGTAATTTGCCAAAGTCTGCAACAGGATGGGAATCATTCGCCGCTTCGCCGCCTTCCGAGCCACTCCTGCAGTGGCTGCAACCTGCTCGGTCGTGGCGAGCAACGCGGTAAACAGGGGCGAAGCAAACGTTCCCCAGGCGTGATAAGCGGCTTTGTCTTTCTTGCGAATCGCAAAAGCATGCCCACCTAAATCCTTCACAATCCGGCGCGCCCAGCGCACCGCCGCGCGATCGCCCTCGATGGCAAATGAAACTCCCGCCAGCGAAGGCCGCGAACCCCGCACAAACGTCATCATCGGATGCACCGACGCAACCGACGCTCCCCGCTCGCGCAGGACCGCCAACTCATCACTAGCCAGCGCCCCGCTCGAATGCAGCGCCACTCGTCCCTTCCAATCCAACTCAGGGTGCCCCTTTCGTCTCGCGTTCTTCGCGAGAGAGCCTGCCCTGAGGCTGTCGAAGGGACGAGGATCTTGACTCAACCATCGCGCGGCCCGAGCAATCTCGCCGTCGGGCACGCAAAACCAAATCAATTCTGCGGTTGCTCCTACGAATGAACCGGCGATTGCACGAGCACCAACTTCTGTCGCGAGTCTCTGCGCCTTCTTCAACGATGCCCCAGGAGACCGCGCGATTACCGGCTTAATCGTGTACCCAGCCCGTCGCAGCGACACCGCCAGGGCGCTCCCGAAATTTCCCGCCCCCACAATCGCTATCCGCGGCTTGGCAGCCATGCCGGGAGAATAGCAGAAGCGGCGTCAGGCTTCCGGCTGCCGGCTCCCGGAAACCGAGCCGCGCGACCAAGGCCCAAGTAAACAATGCATCTTCCGGAAGCCGGACGCCCAAAGCCCGAAGCCTTTATATTGTTCACATGCCCAAAGCCTCCGCTCGCAAAGCTCCCACCAAGCGCTCCCAAGTCCGCCTCATCTCTTCCCGCACTGTCTATCGCGGACCCGTCTTCTCCGTCACGACCGACCACGTCCAGGAACCTGGCGGCGTAGAGGTCCGTCGCGACCTCATTCGCCACTCCGGATCCGTCGTCGTACTGGCCGTAGAAGATTCCACCGCCGCCCCGCGCGTTCTCCTGGAGCGCCAATACCGTCACGCCGCCGGCGACTATCTGTGGGAAATCCCCGCCGGCCGCATCGACGACGGCGAGAACGAACTGAACGCCGCCAAGCGCGAGTTGCTGGAAGAAACCGGGTACACCGCCACGAACTGGAGGCGGATTCTGAAGTTCTACGCCAGCCCTGGATTCGTCGCCGAAACCATGGCGGTCTTCCTCGCCACCGGCCTGCGCGCGGGCAAGGCGCAGCCCGAAGAAGACGAAATCATCTACAAGCGTCTGGTCCCGCTGCCTTCCGCGGTGCGCATGGTGATGAACGGCACCATCCGCGACGCGAAGACCATCTCGTCCGTCCTCTGGCTCGACCACACCTCGCGAAACGCGGGATCAAAAGCGCGCCGTCGCAAGAGGTAGAAGAAACCGAACATAACGCCAAAGCCCAGTCTTCCTTCGTGGAGCTTAGCCTGCCGTGAGCGAAGCCGAAGGGTGTCCTTTATGGTGGAAGGTTTTGGCCTAAGGCGAAACCAGTTCAGGAAGCCCACCATCCGAGAGCCCCTTTGACTCTTTCCCCGCTTGACAGCCCACCCGGGCCGCTCCAAAATGCATCGTATTGACTGCGGTGCACGTCCTGGGCCCCCTGGTAAAGGACGTGCAGAAAGAGGGGCCTTCAAGTGGAACGTCTGAAAGGAACCGTCAAGTGGTTCAATAACGCGAAGGGGTACGGCTTCATCGGGCGCGCGGATGGGCCGGACGTTTTTGTTCACTACAGCGCCATCACCTCGGAGGGCTACAAGAGCCTGCAGGAAGGCGACCCGGTGGAGTTCGAAATCACCGAAGGCCAAAAAGGACCGCAGGCCGCGAACGTAACCAAAGCTTCCTAGTGGCGGGTCCGGCCACTCCATTCAATTCTCCGCTCAGCGAGCGCGCACGGCACCCGCCTTGGCTTAGTGTGTGATCCATTCCTTCCGCGTTGACCTGATTTTTTCCTCCTCCTGCGCTAGCCCTCTTGCCCTCATCTTGTTTATCTTTAGTTCCGTGGAAAACAAGGCCATCGCCAACGTTCTTTACGAGACTGCCGACCTGCTCGAAATCGACGGGCAGGATTCCTTTCGTATTCGTTCCTACCGCAACGCCGCGCAAGCGATTGAAAACCACTCCCAACAAATCAAGGAACTGATCCCCAATCCCAAACAGGTCCTCGCGATTCCCGGCATCGGCAAGGGCATGCTCGACAAGTTGAAGGAATTACTCACCACCGGGAAGCTCACGGCTCAGGCGGACCTACTCAAGAAGTACAACCCTTCTATGCTGCAGTTGCTCAAGATTCAAGGCCTCGGACCAAAGACCATCGCGCTCATCTGGAGCGCCTACAAAGTCAGCGACGTCGACGGCGTCGAGAAACTGGCGCGCGAAGGCAAGATCCGCGAACTGCCCCGAATGGGCGAGAAGCACGAAGCCAAGTTGATCAAGGCCATTGAAGACTATCGCCGCATCGGCGGCCGCTTCCTGATCGACGCAGCAGAAACCGAAGCCGAGAAGCTGACCGAATATCTCAAGAAATATTCCGGCATCGACAAGATCACTCCCGCCGGATCCTTGCGCCGTGGCCGTGAGACGGTCGGCGACCTCGATATTCTCGTCACCGGCAAAGCCTGCACCACCGAGGAAGGACGCCAAAAAGCCATCGCCTACGTCGCGCAATATCCCCCGCTCATGGATGTCATTGCCAGCGGCGACAACAAGATCAGTTTTCACCTGCGAAGCGGCATGCAGGTCGATGTGCGCCTTCTGCCTCCCGACTCCTTCGGCGCGGCCATGCAGTACTTTACCGGATCGAAAGCACACAACGTCGCCCTGCGCCAGCGCGCCTTGAAGATGGGATACACGCTCAACGAATACAGCCTGGCCACGCTCGAAGGCGAGAAACCGGTCGCCGGAAAAACCGAAGAAGAGATCTACGCCAAGCTGAAGCTCGACTACGTTCCGCCCGAGATGCGCGAGAACCTGGGCGAAATCGACCTCGCTCAGAATCACGCCCTGCCCGAGTTGATCACTCAGGAAGATCTCCAGGGCGATGTCCACATGCACACCGTCGAAACCGACGGCAAAAACACCATCGAAGAAATGGCCGAGGCCGCCAAAGAGCGGGGCTACAAATACATGGCCATCACCGATCACTCGAAAAATCTCGCGTTCGCCAACGGGCTCGACGACAAGCGCGCCGTTGCGCATATCCATCGCATCCGCGAGGCTGGCAAGAAAATGGACGGCATCACCATCTTTGCCGGCATTGAAGTCGACATCCTGGCCGACGGCGACCTCGATCTCTCCGACGACGTGCTTGCGCAAATGGACATGGTCATCGCCAGCGTGCACTCCGTCTTCCATCAGGAACCCGCGAAGATGACCGATCGCCTGCTGAAAGCCATCGAAAATCCAAACACGTCGCTGATTGGGCATCCCACCGGCCGTATTCAGTTGCGCCGCGACTCCTACCACTTCGATATGCACGCAATCCTGACTGCCGCGGAGAAGCACAAAGTCGCGATGGAGTTGAATTCCTATCCCGACCGCCTCGATTTCAACGACGTGAATCTGCGCCAAGCCAAGCAGCACGGGGTGAAGATCGTCATCAACACCGATTCTCACCACACCTCGCATATGGAAAAAATCCGCTATGGCATCCTTCAAGCCCGCCGCGCCTGGCTGACGAAGGACGATGTACTGAACACTCTGCCCGCGCCGAAATTTGCGAAGGCCATCAAGCACGCCTGGTGAAATCACCATATCGTCGGCCGCAAGCGTAGAATCGGCAGGACGACAAAACTTTATGCCTGACCAGAATCCGGTTCCGCCTCCATCGCCAAAGCCCGCATCGCCCGCCGTTCCCTCCGGTCCGACGATCAACATTGGCGAAGAATACGGCACGGCGAAGAAGAACCTGCCTCCCGCCAAAATCGTTCTAATCGCGATTGGCGTGGTCCTTGTGGTGGTGATCTTCGCTTCCTTCTTGAAGCGGGCCAAACCGCAGGCTTCCGGCTCACTCGACAATGTGGTCGCCGTTGAAATTCCAGACCAAGGGTCGACCATGGTCGCGCTGACCTTTACGGTGCACAACACCAGCGACAAGATTCTCTACGTCCACAACATTCAGAGCTCCATCAAAGCGCCCAGCGGCGACGCCACTGCCGACGCCGTCTCGGCCATCGACTTCGATCGTTATT
Source organism: Candidatus Sulfotelmatobacter sp. (assembly GCA_035695545.1). Lineage (GTDB taxonomy): Bacteria > Acidobacteriota > Terriglobia > Terriglobales > Acidobacteriaceae > Sulfotelmatobacter. The sequence continues at coordinate 17,260 of DASRRV010000268.1, forward strand.
TTCAGGCCTTCCCTACGCTGAAGATCGGCTCGCAGCCGGCTCTGCCGCCCGAGACCAAGATTCAGCCCGACGAGAGCGTCTCCCGTACAATAATCGTGGTCTTCCCCAAGACTCTGGATGCCTTTAACCAACGCCAGTCCGTGAGCGTAATCCTCTGGCCCTACGACCAGCAACTCCCGGTCACGATGACGAAGTAGTCACTCATGTTCGCCCATGATCTGAACTAGGATCACTAGAATCCATGTGGGGACAGCCGCCCTCGGCTGTCCAGTCGAGCGAAGCTCGACGCCACTCCCGGTAGCCAAGGCAACCCGCCCAGATCGTGTCCCCTTGCGTGAGTACCCCCAAATGCGTTTCTATAGCCAGATGAACTTAACCCGGCATCCTCTCCCAGTTGTCGCGCTAATTCTGACCCTCACTTTCCTTCTGGCTCTCGCAGCAATGGCCACGCCTGCAAAAGGCAAATATCTTTTCTACGTCGGCACCTACACCGCCGATGGCAGCAAGAGCAAAGGCATCTACGCCTACAGCTACGACGCGGCTACCGCCCAGATCGCACCGCTCGGTCTGGCTGCGGAAACCACGAACCCTTCGTTCGTGGATTTGCATCCGAACGGCCGCTTCCTCTACGCCGTCAATGAAGTCGGCAATTACAAGGGACCGAACAGCGGAGGCGTCAGCGCGTTCTCCGTCGACCGCGCCACGGGCAAACTCACATTGCTGAACGAAGTAGCATCCCGCGGAGCGGATCCCTGCTACATCACGCTCGACAGGACGGGAAAGTACGTGCTGGTGGCAAACTACACGGGCGGCAGCGTCGCCGTGTTCCCCGTGCTTGAAGATGGGAAGCTCGGTGAAGCCTCAGCTTTCGTGCAACACACGGGCCACGGTCCGAACGCGCAACGCCAGGAAGCCGCGCACGCCCACTCGATCGACCTCTCGCTCGACAACCGCTTCGCCATGGTCGACGATCTCGGCCTGGACGAGTTGCGCGTATACAAGTTCGACAGCTCGAAAGGATCTCTCGCCCCGAATGATCCGCCCTTCGCCAAGCTCGATCCCGGAGGTGGCCCGCGACACTTCGCCCTACATCCCTCCGGAAAATTCGGCTATGTGCTTACTGAAATGCACTCCTCAGTGACGGTGTTTTCGAACGACGCAAAGACGGGAACATTGACGCCGCTGCAGACGATTTCGGCTTTACCCAAAGACTTCACGGGACGGAACGACGATGCCGAAATCGAGGTCCACCCATCGGGCAAATTCCTCTACGCCTCCAACCGTGGACACGACAGCATCACAGTCTTCGCGATCGATCCCTCGAAAGGCACGCTGACGCTGGTCGAATACGCTTCCACCAAAGGCAAAGAACCCCGCAGCTTCGAGATCGATCCCACCGGCACGCTGTTGTTTGCGGCAAATCAGAAGTCAGACAATATCGTGGTATTTCGAATCGACCAGAAAACCGGAAAGCTGACGCCGACGGGACAGGTGCTAGACGTAGCATCGCCGGTTTGCGTGAAATTCCTGAAGCTGGAATAGTTCGTAGAGACGTAGCTCTGCCACGTCTCTGCCCGCAGTACCGGCGCCGCATGCAAGAAGTAGCAGAGCAGCGTCTCTAAGATTTCTTCTGAATACCCTTGCGCCGCACCAGATGCGTGTTGGCATCCGGCTTAATTTCTTCGTACTTCAAGCAACTGATCGACCCATCTACTTCCAACACGGCGAGCGCCACCTGATCGCAGCTATTAATCCCGTGCTCGCGCAGCGCCCGGTGCAATTCGTCCATGCTGACGTGCTCGCGGGCCATGTGCGATTCGATGACGTTCCCGTCGTGAACCAGGAGCGAAGGCTCGCCCTCAATCAGCTTTCGGAAGCGCCGGTTGCCGCCGGCCAGATCCGCCACGACGTAGTTCAATATCAGCAGAGTGCCCGCCGCAATCACCCCACCCAGCAGCGAGGTGTCAGGGCCGGTCATCGCATTTTGTACGGAGTTTGACAGCAGGAGCAGCAACGTCAGGTCGAACGGCGTCATCTGTCCGACCTCACGCTTGCCGCTTAAACGCACACCAATCAGCACCAGCAGGTAAATCACGCCCGTGCGCAGCACAATCTGCAGCAACACGTGGCTCCCCGGGAAAAACGCCTGGTTCAATTGGCAGTTACCGGCACGGGAGCATTCTTCGGAGTGCTCAAATATCCCGTCGCCTGATTCTTGTCCACGGTCCAGACCACGAGTTCAAACAGCAGATGCTCGCGACCTGAGTAGAACTGAATGGGCTCGGCGATGTTGCGATCTTTCTTCTCGATCGTCTTGTCGTCGGCTGTCACATTCATGGTGAACTTGCCCTTCTTGGAGTCGGCCTTCCTAAGCTGCAAGCTCACCGTCGCCACGGGCTGGGGCTTGGCGCCCTTCAGCAGGGTGAATTCGTAATAGTTGCGGTCGCCCTTGTGCTTGAGCACTTCGAGGTCGCCGGCCGTATGCGCGATGAGTCCGCTCTGCACGCCCAGGTCGCCGATCGTGCTCTGCAGCTTGGCCTTCGTCGCCTCTAGATCAGCCTTGGTCGTGCCGAGGTCAGTCTTGACCCCGCCCACATCGCCCTTCACGCCCGCAATATCACCGGTCACCTGCCCAAGCTGTTGTTGCTGCTCCTTCTGCTCTTTCTCCAGACGGGCTGCGGCAGCTCTCTGCTCGGCGCGCAACTCGGCAGTCTTTGTCGCCATGTCCTGTTTGGTCACGCCTGCCAGCTTTTCAAGGGCCTCCTCGGTCTCCTCGGCGTTTTGCATGCGGGATTGCAGTTCCTTGACCTGCGCCTGACTCTTGCTCAAATCCTCGGTCAGGCTGTCGGCCCTCTTGTAGGTTGTGTAGTTGGCAAACCCGAGAACTGCCACTACCAGGACCGCCACTATGATAAGGATCCACTTGCCAGCGTTCGATTGATGTTCCATTTGAATCTGTTCGCCTTCATCGGCCATACACTCTTCCTCCTCAGGAAGCACAAGAATGGATTGCAGAAATACTTAATTGTTTAGCAGGACTAACATAGTGTCAATTGGCTCATAGGATGCCGGACTTTCACCTGGACAACCCCCGCTAGCGCCGCAGGGCCAATGCCTCCCGCAACGCCGGTTCCGGATTACGTCCTAGGCTTGCGGCTTCCACTCCCAGCCGCTTCTCCATTTGCTTACGAACGGCGGCTCGAGAATCCGTACTTGCCACATCCGGACCGGATCGCTTCAGGCTCTCTGACTTGACGAGGCAGGCATACGCCAGCCTCGCGGGAAAACCTGCATCATCCAGAAAGCGCCCATAGGAGAACCAATCGTCAGCGGCAGCATTATCGTCGCCGCTTGCCTTGTCGATTTCGAGCGCACGCTGATAAAGCTGCAAAGCCTCACTCAACTTACCGTTTTGGCCCAGAAGCGCTGCTTCATTCACGTCGGCCACGCTTTCCAGCTTCGGCTGACCGGTCTGCGCCGCCAGTTTCTCCGCCAAGCGGTATGATTTGATCGCCAGATCGGTCTGCGACGACCGCGCCTGGCAATCGGCCATGCGAATCGCTACGGCGATTACTTTGTCAGCCGGCGGACGACCCTGCGCTCCTTGCCGCGCAATCCTCTCAAGATATGCGTTGTAGTGTGACGCAGCAGCCTGCGCCTTGCCCTCGTGATCGAGTTCGTCCGCAAGATAGAGATGGGCGTTAAGCTGGCCGGGATCTGCGGCAATGGCTGCGTCCCAGTCAGCGCGGGCGTGCTCACCATCGCCACGACGCAACTCCAGCAATCCGCGGTCGACCAGCAAATTAGCATCCTTGGGTGTGTACTTGAGCGCCGTCTGGGTCAGGTTGAGCGCTTCGTCATACCGGTCCTGGTCAATCAAGAATTGCAGCAGGGCCTGGCGCGCGGCCGGATCCGCCGGGTTGGCCTGCATCGCACGCCGCCACGCAGCCTCAGCTTGTTGCGGTTGCCCATCTTCCATCGCCTTGCGGCCCATGCGCATCTGCAGCGAAGCATCGAAGGAATTCAAGGACGCCGCCCGTTGCAGATCGTGCAGGTCGTCGGTCTGCAGCGCGAGATAGTAGCGCGCCTGGTCGAGCGTTCCCCAAACCAGCAGCAGCAGGGCGACGCTCACGCGCAGCGAACGCGCGCTGGCGGTACCTCCTACGAGCCATCGCCCGGCAGCTGCAAAGTGGCCACCTGCCTCGGAGGCGGCATCGGAGATAAGTTCCCGCGAATTCAGCAGCAGAGACGCAATGCGTCCATCGCGCAGCTTCCAGATCGCCCCATCGAGAATGAAGTGGTGGATGTTGACCAGTGCCGTAAAGATCAGGAAGCTGGCCGTAAAATCGTGATGAAACGCGCGGCTGGCAAGCCACGGTCCGGGCACGAACAAGGCAATCCCGCCCACAATCAGCAGTCCAAAATATGCGAACGGGCGCCAATTCCGTTTTCCCGTACTGCTCGTCGAGGCGTCACCGGACGCTTCGCGGCGTGCATAGTAGCTGGTGATCCACAGATATTGCGCCGAATGCATCACTGCGAGCACGCCTGAACTGTAGCGGTTCTGCGGAATCTCCAGGCCCTTGATCAGCGAAATCGCCGCCGGCAGCAGGAACCATAGGAACTGCGACGAGAACAAAGTCAGGGACGGAATCAGCTTCCGCCACCCTGTCGCGCGCGCCAGTCGTGACAGTCCGAACACCGAGAGACCCACGAACGCGATGCCGAGTGCAACTTGTTCCCAGCGACTCACGACCGCCGGAATTCCCAGCGATATGAACAACGAATCGGTCGACGGCCCGGTGTGGAATCCTAAAAACAAAATGAGATACGAAGCGATGAATGCGCCGTACAACGCCCGGCGCGCAGTCTTATCCGGATCGGCCCCGGCGCGGCGCGCGAACATCATGAACAGTCCATAGTTCTGTCCGCTGTAATGCCACGGGCTCCACGTTAGATAGATGGTAAAGATCCAGGGCAGCAGGCGCAGCCAGAAGTGCGACAGCAGCAGCGTAAGCACCATTAACGCCGTGATGTGCACGGTGAACACACGGTACTTCTGGAAATCTTCGGCGCGATGGTATGCGCGATAGATCGTCGCCATGTAGTGCGGGTAGTTAAAGACGAACGCCAGCGCGTAGAACGCAACCGCCCAGGCCCGAGCGCTCGTGGCCAACGAAAAATACGACAACAGGAGCAACGGCGCCGACCACGCTCCGCAGCCTACGATCAGGTCGAGAGCCGGATTGTAGATCCAGGGCGCTCCCTGCTGGTTCGATATTTGGTTTGCTTTTCCCATGAACCGCCTGCCACAACGCGGGACCGTGGCCATGCGGGCCGGGAGGTCACAGACTTGTGTGGCTTGACGAGATTATAGGTGGGCAAACCGCAGTATCGCGTACCTTGAGGGGTGCCTGGCCTGTAACGAAAGTAACAGCCGGGTCACAGGCCCGCATCCGACGCGAACCACTGTCTGTTCAGCGCACTCCGGCTAGCTCTTCCCTTTCCACGGGGCGCTTCTTCTTGATCGCCATCAACTCAGCGGCCTTGTGCGCGATGTGCTCCGCGCTGACCTCGAATTCCTTGATCAGTTCCCAGGGAGCACCGGAGTCTCCGAAGCGGTCTTTCACTCCAATGGCGCCGGTAATCACTGGCAAACCGTAGAGCTGCGGACTCTCCGTCAAAATGCCGCTCACCCGCCAGGCCAGGGCGCCGATTTGGTGCTCCTCGGCGGTGACGACGATTCCCGTCTCTCGCGCGGCGCGAATGATGGCCTCTTCATCGATGGGCTTCAGGGTGTGGAGATTCAGGATGCGGCTCTCGTAGCCGAAATCCTCTTTCAGAATGTAAGCCGCTCGCATCGCCTCTGGAACCATCGGCCCGCAGGCGATGATGGCGAGATCCTCGTGTTCGTTCTTGTAGGCCGAGCCCAGCACGGTTGCGAATGCTTCCAGGAAATTCGGCCCTACCTTCCGCAGCCGAATCACATTAGCCTGACCGAAGACGAAGGGTGTTTTCTCATCGCTGACAATCGGCGTCGCCTCGCGTGCGAAGCGAATGTACTTCGGCCCGTTGTGCTTTAGCAGCAAATATTTGGTCGCCTTGCGTGTCTCTATTGCGTCGCAAGGCACCACCGCCGACATGTTCGGCAGACCCTCCATGGCGAAAAGATCTTCCAGTGCCTGATGCGTGGCACCGTCGGGGCCAACAGAAACTCCGCCGTGCGCTCCCGCGATCAGCACATTGAAGTTGCCATAGCAAACCGACGTGCGAATCTGGTCAAGATTGCGCGCCGCCGCGAAAGTGGCATACGTGCCCAGCACAGGCAGCTTCCCTTCTCGCGCCAGCCCGGCCGCGGCCGACGTGGGCGACTGCTCCGCGATGCCCATACTGATCCACCGTTTCTTGCGCTCCGGCTTTCCGGCATAGAAATCGCTGATGGTGATCGATCCCGAAATATCCAGCCCAAGGCAGACCACCCGCTCATCGCCGCCGTTTTCCGATAATGCCTGGCCGAAGCCCTTGCGCGTGGGCTCCATCTTCACTTTCATGGTGTCCCTTTGCGTTCCACCAGTAGTGGCGCGAGAACTTCGGCATCTTGTTTTCGAGCTTGCGCTCGACTTCGGCCTGATAGTCTTTCGCCTTGTCCAGCAACTCCCGCACGGGAATGTGGCCGCTCAACCCGAGCTCGCGCAGACCCTTCGTCAATTCTTCATAGTTCGGAGTCTTTCCATGCCAGCCGGCTTGATCCTCCATGAAGCTGACGCCTTTGCCTTTCACGGTGTCCGCCAGAATCAAGATCGGCCTGCCCGTGGCGGCCTTGGCCTGCTCCAGGGAGTCGACCACCTGGTTCATGCTGTGACCGTCGATGCGCATCACGTCCCAGCCGAAGCTGGTGTATTTCGCGCAGAGTGGATCCACGTCCATCACGTCTTTCACCAAGCCGTCAATCTGCAGGCGGTTGCAATCGACAATGGCAATCAAGTTGTCGAGCTTGTAATGTCCAGCCTCCATTGCCGCTTCCCACACTTGGCCTTCCTGCTGCTCGCCGTCGCCCATGACGCAGAAGATCTTGTGCTTCTTGCCGTCAAGCCGCGCCGCCGGGGCCATTCCCACGGCGCGGAATCGGTGAGGGCCATGGCCTCCCCCTTTTGCGCCGGAAGATAGCGCCTTACACATGAAGCGCACGGAAGACGCTCTATTGAGGCTACGCGGGGGATGGGCAGACCGTGATTACAGTCACATCAGGGGGTGACGAGAAGAGGATATGCAAATTAAGCAGTGACGAGCCTTTGCGGGGGTTTCCTTCGTGAACCGGAGCTTGCCCTGAGCGAAGCCGAAGGGTGTCCTTTGTGGTTGACGCTTTTGATGCTTTTCCGGCATTGCTCACGGCATAAAAGCCAGAAGGGTCTCCGTCATACAAATTCCCAACGGGTGGACTTGCTCTGGAAATGCTTCTCCCATAGCCCGAAGACAACGCGCGGGCGCACGGCGAAGACGGGCTCCTTCATCGATACGATGCCCTCCTTCATCGATCCCATGTCGAACTTGTATTTGCGTTCGTACACCGGGAGAAATTTGCGCCGCGCGGCAACGTCGGCGACCTCTGCAACGCCCTCGACGATGACTGCCTCTTGGGCATGTTCGGTGCAGACGATGCAGTTTGTATTCTTAGCCAGATTGCGCGCCTTGCGTGACTTGCTTCCGGTGCTGAAAATAAAACGCCCGTCCTGCCACAGACCCCAGACGACCATCGTGTGCGGCGATCCGTCGGGTTTCACAGTGGTAATCCAGTAGTTGTGCGACTTCTTCAGCCGTTGCTCGGCCCAGGACCAGGCGAGCAGTCCCCTAGTACCTTCCGGGAACCCGTAACCCGTCGCGTGTGGACGGCTGGCCTTCGGTTTTCGTGCTTGCTTTGGACTCTTCTTCACTGGCATGAAGAATCTCCGCGAGAATGTAATTTGGCTTAAAGGTTTTTCTTCGTCCACTCGTCGATGCGGTCAAGCGCTCGCTGCAGGTTCTCCAGTGAGTTGGCCACGCTGAAGCGTAAGTAGCCTTCGCCGAAGGCGCCGAACGAGGTGCCAGAGAGCGCGGCCACTCCCGCTTGCTCCAACAAAGCGTCGGCCAGCGGCTTCGATTTCCATCCCGTGCGGGTAATGTTGGGAAATGCGTAGAACGCGCCTTTCGGCATGCGGCAGGAGAATCCCTTGATCTTGTTCAGCCCGGCCACAAACATGTCGCGGCGGCGTTGGAATTCGTCGCGCATGTGGTCCACCGAACTCTGGTCGCCTTTGATTGCCTCGATTCCTGCGACTTGCGTGAAACTCGCAGTACATGAATTCGAGTTCGTCATCAGCCGCGTCATGTGCGCAGCCAGGTCCGGACGCATCACGCCATAACCCATCCGCCACCCGGTCATCGCGTAGGTCTTCGAGAAGCCGTCGAGCAGAATCGTGCGCTCCTGCATTCCCGGAACCGACATGATGGAGAAATGCTCGCCTCCGTCGAACAGCAGCCGGCTGTAGATTTCGTCCGACAGAACCATGATGTTGCGATCACCGATCGCATTGGCAATCTTCTCGATGTCCCGCCGCGGGAGCACTCCTCCTGTTGGGTTTTGGGGCGAGTTCAAGATGATCAGCTTGGTGCGGCTATTAATGAGCGCAACTAGTTCATTTACGTCCAGAGAGAAATCGCGTTCCTCGCTCAACCGGATCGGCACTGCAGTCCCGCCGACATAGTGAATCATCGACTCGTAGATGGGAAAACCGGGATTGGGATAGATGACTTCATCTCCCTCATCAATGAGCGACAGGATCGTAAAGAAAATAATCGGCTTGCCGCCCGGAACCACCACCACTTCATCGCTCGTCACTTTCACGCCGCGGGTTCGGCTGACATATTCCGCGAGCGCCTGCCTTAGATCAGGCAAACCGGCGGAGGGACCGTAATGCGTCCAGCCTTTGCGCAGGGCGTCAATGCCTGCTTCGACCACGTTGGCGGGAGTGTCGGAGTCTGGCTCGCCGATCTCCAGGTGAACGATGCTCTTGCCCTGACGCTCCAAGGCACGCGCTTTGTTCAGGACCTCAAAAGCGGTCTCGGTGCCGAGGCGCGACATGCGCCGGGCAAGTTGCAATTCGTATTGGGTAGCTTTCTCCATGGAGAAACTCCTCATAAGGGCAAACGGCACATTATACCTCCGCGGGTACGGGCAGGCTGTGCGCAGACCCCGCAGGCCAAGTCGGAGTAAACTCTCCTCGAACCAAGGAGGAATCTGTGAGCTTCTATCTCGACGAACTTTACACTCACCAGGAGTGGGCCGACGCCGAGCACTGGCGCGCGTTTGAGGCGCATCCGGCAGCGCTGGCCGACAAAGCGATCTGCGAACGGCTGCTCCATATTCATCAGGTGCAGTATGCGTTCCTATGGATCACGGATCCCAAGACCTCGGGCTTCGCTTTCAAAAAGCTGGAGGACTTCGCCAGCATGACAGAGCTGAAGAAATACGCGGTGCAATATCACGCGGCCGTCGGCGATCTGCTGAAAGGATTGGATTCAGACAAGCTCGAAGAAATCGTCGATGCGCCGTGGTTTACGCCACCGGTGAAGATCAGCCGGCGGCACGCGCTGACTCAGGCGGCCATGCACAGCCACTATCATCGCGGCCAGAACGCTACGCGCTTGCGGGAAATCGGCGGCTCTCCTCCCCTGACGGATTTCATTATCTGGCTGCGGAAGGGGCAGCCAGCGGCGCAGTGGGGATAAGCACGAACCCTTATTCCGAGTTCTCTACCCACCGGGATTTTGCCAGTTGGTGGATCTCCATTTTCGGCTTCTGTAGACCCACAAATCGCGGCCATAGAACGCGACGATCACGATTGCCCACAGGAAATAAGGCACAGAAACAAGATTGGCATACAGGTCGGGAAGGCCACCAAATTGGTGCCGAACCAACTGGCCAACCACTGCCAAGGCACCTCCGAACGCAATCAGCCGTACATCGATTGCAGTTCTTAGATTAGGGCCGTAGTACTCGTGCCCCAGAGCGCTCGGCCCTTTACGATTCCTGCCGCTTATCTCAATGCTCACTAAGTACCACAGCGTCCAGACCAATGCGAAGTAAACCACCGTTTCAAGGATGGAATCTATCCATCTGATTGATTGGAATTCGCGGTCGGCAACCTTTAACAAACAGAACCTGACTAAGGACGCAGGTGCATTTAGCCCGTCACAGATCTGCCTGTCAGGCTTTATCCACGATGGACTTTCTAGGCGATCTTGCAGGCGATTACTGGTGATCAGGGCGATCGCGATCGCCAATTGCACGATTGGAAGCCACACCCGCAATCTGGAGCGCACCGTTTGCCTCCTGAATCCGAAGTCCGGGCAACGTGATGCGCGCGACTCGGTCGCGAGAAACATCCAAGCACGCATAGGCCGAATTTGCGCAGGCGGCAAGAACCCACGCCACAGCGACGAATCGAACCGCGAACGATAGCCTCATGATAATAAGGGAAACCTTGCCCAAGTAGCCGGTTCCAGGAACTGAGTTCTGAGGAACCAAAGTAATACGCAATCGCCTGATTGCGCGGAACACTGACGTCTCGACGGGAAGGTTACTCCGAGACGCTGTGCTCTTCGTTCTGAGAGCGAAGAACTCGGTCGACCGAGTATGGCGCGCGACGGCTGGGTTCGTGGTAGTGGCGCACTTGCATTTCGCCGAGCAGGCCGATCGCGAGTAAGTTCAGGCCGCCGAGCAGGAGGCCGAGAGCAGCCATCATCAGCGGGCCGTGTGACGCCATGACGGGAACATGACGCAGGAATTTTTCCGCGCCCAGCCAGAGCACGACTCCTGTGCCGGCGAAGATGCTCATCATGCCGAAGCCGCCGAAGAAGTGCAGCGGGCGGGAAAGATAGCGCAGCAGAAATCGAATGGTCAGCAGATCGAAGAATACGCGGAAGGTTCGCGTAATGCCGTAGTGCGAAACGCCACGCTCGCGATTCACATTGCGTATGGGAACTTCGCAGATCGACGCACCGTGCCATGAAGCCAGCGCCGGAATGAAGCGGTGCAGCTCTCCGTAGAGCGGCACCTGATCGAGAATGTCGCGGCGGTAAGCCTTGAATGTAGTGCCGAAGTCGTGGATGTCGACGCCGCTGATTTTGGCCATCATCCAGTTCGCGATGCGGGATGGAATGCGGCGCATCCAGAAATTGTCGACGCGATTCTTACGCCATCCGCTCACGATGTCGTAGCCAGCGGCAATCTTTTCCAGGAACAGCGGGATGTCGTTGGGATCATGCTGCAGATCGCCATCCATGGCGATGATGTACTCTCCACGCGCGTGGTCGAAGCCAGCGGCGAGTCCTGCGGTCTGGCCAAAGTTGCGACGGAGTTTCACCACGGTCACGCGGCTGTCGACTGCGGCAATCTCGCGCAGCATGGCGAACGTGTGGTCGCTCGACCCGTCGTCGACGAGAACGATTTCGAAGCTCTCACCGTGACCCTCCATGACCGCTTTCAGGCGATCGTAGAGGTCGGTGACGTTCTCCTGCTCATTGTGCAGAGGGACGACGATGGAGTACTTGGGCACAGTCTTTTTATTATAGACCGAAAAGCAGTTCTCAGTTCCCAGTTCTCAGTTGTCAGTTGGGTACTCTCGGTTTTAGCAGATGGGCTTACCTTCGACCCGCTTGCCCGCAGCGAATCGGACTGCGGGGGTCGCCGAAATCCCCAGCCCTTTTCGAAAATCCAGCTGTGAATAAGCTCCTGAAAATATTCCTTCAGAGAAGGCCTTGGAGATCCTTTTTTGAAGGTTCATTGCGGGAAACGGGTGGGGTTTTGAGGGTACTCCCCCAGCTCTGAAAGCCTTGATTGGCGCGGGGTTTACAAAATGTGTCTGAAAATTCTGAGCGCCTAGGAATCAGGAGTCAACATCTTGACAACAAACGACTTAGGTAGCGTGCTGCGGGTTCGATTCACACCGCCTCCGCCTTGACGATCATCTCCTTTTTGATTTTAGCGCAAGGTCAGATGTCACAAGAGGCCTGAGGAAAACTCGAGCTCGCATCGTATTCTTCATCGGACTAACCTTCAGATCAACGTAACTCTGGGAGAGCGGGAATGACTTCTCCGTGGCGATGGAAGGACATCGGCGTATTATTGATTCTCCTGGCGATATTCAGCGCGATCGGGATGTCACTCGCGATCTTCTCCGGCAATCTTTTCGGCGCAAAGGGCTATTACGTTCAAACCATCATGTGGTCTCCGGCGATCGCGCCACACTCACGGCGATGATCGCAAAGTCGTCGTTGAAGGTCTTCGGTTGGAAATGGGGTGATTGGAGATGGCAGCTACGGGCGTGCCTCGTACCCATGGCGTACCCCGGCCCATCATCCAAATCAGCCCATACGCGATGCTCGCGTAGGTGCGACCATAGCGGATTGGTTTCGGCTGCGTTCGGGCAGTCTTTTGGACGGGTGTTCTGCTGCACAATAGCCACAACATATTCGTTCAAGTGATATTCACGCGCCTCACCGTCAACACCAGGAAAACGCAATATTTCATCGACGAGTTTGGGATCGTCGTGCCCGTCGTGATGTTCGCGTTTGCGATCTATTTCTGGAGGCGCCGCGGAGAACTGACAGGCTTTCTGGAATCGGAGAGCCGGACAGGGGAAATAGTCTGAAGCACTAATTCCCTGCCGTCATTCCCTGCCGACATTCCCTGCCCTCATTGACTTGCCTCCGAGTGCCGCCTACCATTTCTCGTTTCCATATCAACACTTCATTGGTAAGAGCATAAGGAAGGAATCCCTGGAAGCGGCGCTGGCTTACTCATTTCCTTACTTCGATTCTCATTCTTCCCCTGGCTTGGGTGGCAGGCGAGGCTCAGAACTCCGCCCCACCGCCGGGGGCCGTGCTACCCAACGTTCTCTACGGGGCCGCGTACTACAACGAGTAACATGCCCGCCGATCTTCAGCCCGGGAGGCTGGAGAAAGATGTCGCACTCATGAAGGAGGCTGGCATCTCGGTGGTCCGCATGGGAGAGTCGACGTGGAGCCTTTGGGAGCCCGCCGACGGACGCTTCGAGTACACGTGGATGGACCGCGTGGTCGACGCGATGGGCAAGGCGGGGATCAAGGTCATCATGGGCACGCCGACGTACTCCATGCCGCCATGGATGGCGAAGGCGCATCCCGAGTTTTACGCGCGGCCGCTGGGCGGCGCTTCGGTCGGCTACGGCATGCGCCAGAACATGGACACGGACAATCCGAAGTTCGGCTCTACGCCGACAGAGTCATCACGAACATGGTCGCGCACTACAAGGACAACCCAGCAGTCATCGGATGGCAGATCGACAACGAGACGGGATCGAATGGCGCTTCGAACCCCGACGTCTTCAATGGTTTCGTTAACCATCTGAAGCAGAAGTTCGGCACGACCGACGCGCTCAACAAGGCCTGGTTCCTGCACTATTGGGGCCAGGACGTCAACGACAGGGCCGACATGCCGACGCGCGACAACGCAACGAGTACCAGCTACAAACTCGAGTGGTCACGCTGGCAGCAGATGCGCGTGGCGGACTATCTGGCGTTTCAGGCGGCGCTGGTGCGGAAGAACCGGCGGCCGGACCAATTCGTGACGCAGGACTTCGGCTCGACGATGAAGCTCGATGTCAACGAGGTGGAGATTGCGAAATCGTTGGATGTAATCGCCAACAATCCTTACCACGGCACGCAGGGGCATCTGGATGGCGCGTGGCAGGCTTTGCAGGGCGATTTTTCGCGGTCTCTCAAACATCAGAACTTTCTGGTGACGGAAACGAACGCGCAGACACTGGGCTGGGACTCCGCGAACCAATATCCGCCGTACGATGGGCAACTGCGCCTCGACGTGTATACCAATATTTCTTCCGGCGCGAATATGGTCGAGTACTGGCACTGGCATTCGATCCATGCCGGGCAGGAAACTTATTGGAAGGGAGTATTAGGCCACGACCTGGAACCGAATCGCGCTTACGCCGAGGTGTCGCGGATTGCGCATGAACTACAGAAGGTTGGGCCGGAGATCGTCAATCTCCAGATCAAGAACCAGGCGGCGATCCTCTATAGCGTCGATTCGTCGAACGCAATCAGCTTTATGCCGTTCGAGCGGCAGGATCTGGGATGGGTGCCGGGGAAAGCCGCCGGAGGTTACAACGCGATCTTGTCGCAGCTGCACCGGGCGCTGTATCAGGCGAATGTCGGCGCGGACTTCGTGTTTCCCGACACTGCCGATTTCTCGCGCTACAAGTTGCTCATCGTGCCTGCGCTTTACGTTTCCGATGATGCCTTACTCAAGAAGATCGCGGACTATGTTCACGGTGGCGGCCATGTGCTGATGACATTCAAGAGTGGCTTTACCAACGAGAACTCCGCGGTGCGGTGGGAGCGCGCGCCCGGACCGCTGCGCGATGCGGCGGGCTTTACCTATCAGGAGTTCTCGAGCCTAGAGCAACCCCTTGCGCTTCGAGACAATCCGTTTCATGTTGCTGCCGACGAAAATAGGGTGAGCAAGTGGGCGGAGTTCCTACTGCCCACTTCGGCGAAACCTCTCGCCTTCTACGACCATCCTTTCTTCGGACGCTGGCCTGCGATCACGCGGAACCAGTTCGGCTCTGGCTCGCTTACTTACGAGGGCACGGCAGTCTCCGACGGATTGCAGCAGGCAGTCGTTCTTGATGTTCTTCGTGAGTGTGGGTTGACCACTTCCGACCAGACACTTCCCGCGACGGTGCGGGTAAAGCACGGCACCAACCGCGTCGGAAAGCATATTCACTTCTACCTGAACTACTCGGGCTCTGCGGCGAACCTGACCTATGCGTACGCCGCAGGACACGATCTGCTCACCGGCCACGCCGTTGCGCGAGAAAGCAGTGTCAGCCTGCCCGCGTGGGATGTAGCCATAGTAGAAGAGGATGAATAGCGGCGACGCTCCCCTGCCTCCTTAAGGCTTTGGTATCGCCAAGCGGGCATAGTAGCCCTTGCGAGCGCGAACTTGCAGTCGCTTACCGTCTTTCTCTGCCGTGATTCGGATGGTGCGGTAGCTTCCGTTGGGAACGAAACTGGCAGGACTGTACGCGACGAGGTAGCGGCTTCGGATGAGATCACCTAACTTGTCGAGCGTTCTGCCCAGAGTGGTGGTGTCTCCCGGAAACATGGCCTCGCCGCCGGTCCGTTCGGCCAGAACTTCCAAGACCCTGTCGGCAGCCGTCTTGGTGCCGTCGCCTTCTTTTGTACTAACCGTGTAGACCGTCACACCCGCCAGTTCCGCATCGTGGATGCTTTGCTTCAGAGTTCGGTGACTGGAATTGTCTTCGCCGTCGCTCAGCACTACGAGCACTCGTGCCACGCGTTCACCCTCTGGGTACGCGGCAAGCTTCTGACAGGAGAACGAGAAAGCGTCAAACAGTCTTGTTCCTCCGCCGTTGGTGAGCTTTTCAAGCCCGGCGCTCAGTTGCCCCGAGTCGGCGGTGAAATCCTGGGTTACCTTGATTTCGCTGGCAAAACCCGCCACGAAGCCAAGATCCGATGACCGACCCATCGCTTTCTGAAGGAACTTGCTCGCGGCCTGCTTCTCAAACTTGAACCGGTCTTGCACTGAGCCGCTGGTATCGACGATCAAAGCCAGTCGCAGCGGGAGCTTGGACTGGGGGCTGAATTGCAGCAACTTCGCAGGAGGCTTGTCGTCATCGCGGATCTGGACGTTGGAAGCCTGTAACCCGTTGACCAACCGTCCGTGGCGGCTGACGGAGAAAAACTGGACCACTTCATCCACCGTGGTGCGAATGGTAAATTGTCCCTGCGAACGCCGCGGGAGAATTGGAACACCTCCGGCCGCTGCCAGACTCGCGTTGCCCGAGGCACTTGCGGCTGGCTCTTCTGGCGAGTCGCACTCGTCACAGCCCTCGGATTCGTCGCCCAGGGCACTCAACTGCATCTTAAGATTCTCACTGTTCGGGAAGGTTTCGACCGGCGATGATGTCTCTGTTGCCCTCGAATCCACCAGAACCACAGTGTCCATCGTCGGCAAGACCCCGTCCTTGTTATGGGCAAGAAGCTCCAGATTGTGCCGCGCGTTGGGGGCGAACGGGCTGGCCGGAGCCTCGTTCAGGAATATGCCGAGTTCGCGCTGCATGGTGGTGAAGTCTTTGAGCGCCATCGCGGCGGCGGCCCCCACATAGTGCACGTCTCCGAATTCCTTATGCGGAAGGTCGTGGACTCGCTGCACGGTTTCCAGCACGAGCTCGTAGTGATGATTTTCATTTTGCGCGCGCGCCAAAGTCGCCAGCGTCAGGGCGTCTTTAGGACGCAGTTCAGCCGCCTTCTCCAGCTGCGATTGTGCGCCCGCAAAGTCTTTCTCCGACATTTCCAGCACGCCCAAATTGAGGAACGACCGTGGGAACTTGTCGTCCAGCTTCGTGGCCGTTTCGAATTCGCTCCTGGCACGCTCGGTATCGTTTTGATCGAGGTACGCGATGCCGAGATTGACGTGTGCGGAGACAAATTTTGGATAGGCGGCGATCGCCTTTTGTAAATGCTTAATCGCCTCTTTCGTGTTTTGGGCTTTGATCAGTTCAAGGGAGCGGTTAAATTCTCCGAGAGCGTCATAGGGTGCACTGAAGTCGAGTACCGATGCCTCCCCGGAATCAATGAGTGCCTTGTTTTCCTGTATCCGTTGGCGCTCCACGTCTTTGTCGCGCGTTTTCTGCTCGCTGACGTAGATCTGGATCAAGTCCATGTTACTGAACTGCGCATGCGCACGGACGACGCTAAGGACGCCCAAAGCGACGACGCACACGTACATGAACGTGCGAGAACGGATCGAAGTTCGCATACTCGGCAACGCCGGAGGAGACTAACCGCTGAACGCCGTTGACTAGGGATCGTAAACGCTGATCACCGGGAGCACGACGTGCCCAGCAACGGTCGGGCGCATTGATTTTATACTAGCCGACTGCCGGTTGGCGGGACTCCGGAAGGCAGCACTTTATTTCCTCTAGTCGACCCCCAGGAACTGTTAGCGATCAAGGCGGGGTGCCTGGTCATCATGCGTGCGGCATCGTCGCCATCCCGCGGCATGGAGAGACCCGCCACGCCTCACGCGAGTGGCTGGACCGAGCGAAAAGCTTGGAGCGCTAGTCTTAGCCTTGTTCTTTCAACTTCAGCTTCGATTTGTTTTCTTCCATGAAGGCTTTGATATCGTTGGCGGCGCCGAGGAGGCGGTTCCACTGCTCGTAGTAGAGAGTGACGGGGAAACGGCCCAGGCCGTAGACGCTGACGCCTCCTTTTTCTCCTACTTTCAAGATGAGCTCGCCGCTGCGCTTCTTGGTTTCGACTTCCTTTTCCAGCTGAGAGAGCCGGGCTTTCAGTTCCTCGTAAGTCGGTTCCGACATGAATTCCTCGCTTTGAATTTGTATTTGGGCCGGGCCCATGGCCAGCGACCGCAAAATTTATGCTCGTTACTATAGTAACGTGCCGGGCATTGCCTTGCGTTGGATAACCGCTGGAAGCTTTCGAGAGTTTAGTCCCAAACCAGGAAACTCAGATCAGATATTCATGCGTTCGTGATGCGATCGGTCGGCGTGACTCTGCCGGTCGTTGAGGTTGCGCACGGCGGCGAAGTCCATCCGCAAACACCCGGCGACAGGACAGTGCCACTTGCGAGAAAGCCTAGTTTGTAAACGAATGTAAAAGGACGCAGGGCTCCGCGAAAATGACCCCGTGATTGATAAGATGAAAACAACGCATTACAACCACACACTGCTACGCAGGGGGAACCTCTTTGTACCGTCATTCTGTCGCAAGATTTGCGGCTTGCTTTGCCCTCGCCGGCCTTTTCCCGTGGCTGAGCACCGCGCAACAGACGACACCGGCATCGACCTCCGATCCTAGGGAGCAGTCTGCGCCTGCGCAGTCTGGAGCGCCCGCGCCGCAAACTTCCGCCCCCGCTCCAGCGCCGTCGGGTGACCCGGCGCAGGCCGTTCCGACCTCGAAGCAGCAGCCCAAGCGGATTATGGGAATCATGCCCAATTTCCGCGCGGTCAGCGCCGGCGAGATGCCTCCGCCCCCCACACCCAAACAAGCCTTCATCATTGCGACGAAGAACAGCTTCGACTACTCGTCGTTCATCTTCGTGGGCATGACTTCGGCCTTCGCGGAAGCAAGCAATGCCCATCCCAAACTCGGCACGGGTATGTCCGGATACGGGGAGTATTACTGGCGGGGATTTCTGGACAAGACCAACGGAAATTATCTGGTGATCTTCGCCTTACCCACCGTGTTGCATCAAGACGAGCGTTATTACGCGATGGGCCACGGCGGCTTCTGGAAGCGTGGCATTTACGCGAGCTCGCGCATCCTCATCACACGCGACTATCACGGACACAATACCTTCAATGCGTCTGAAGTCTTCGGACGAGCCATGGCCCAAGGGATTTCTACGGCCTATTATCCCAGCGCGGACAGGACGGCGGGGGCACTGGCAGTGAAATTTGGATGGGCGATGGGGCGCGACGCGCTCACCAACACGTTCCGCGAGTTCTGGCCTGACATCGCAACGCACGTGCTGCACCGGCATCCATGATCTGGTGATTTCAGACCCCGCTATGCGTGTCGCTGGCGATCAACGACCAGTTCAGGATGCATGCGCCGGAAGGTTTCCGCTACGTGGCAGTTCCAGCAGACCGGGCGATGCGACTCCATGATGTTCTCCTCGAAGCGTTTTACCGGAAAGACATCGGGAGCTGGCAATCCGCCGCCGAATGAAATGATCTCCGGCTACTGGGTGACCTTTAGCAGTTCGAGGATGGCGGAACTTTTGATGCCCAACGTGCGCTGCGCGTAGCGTGATTTCCAAAGGGTTGACACGTGCTTGATCCTCGGCTGACGCAGGTTTCAACGTTCGAGGTTTCAAGGTTTCAAGGTTTCAAAGAATAACCAAAGACGATGCCCTTAACTTTGAAACTCTGAAACATTGAAACTTTGTTCCTCCGCCGATGCAGCCTGAAACAGGTTTCAAAGTTTCAACGTTTCAAGGTTTCAAGGCTAGAAGCATTGCGCTCAGGCTTTTTCTTTGAAACATTGAAACTTTGAAACCTTGAACTTTGCTCCTACCTCAGTCCTCTCCTACCAATTCCCGCTCGACCGACACGTGAACGTGGGGATGCGCATAGGTATCGTTCTCTTGCGCATCGACCACCGCGATGGCTGCCAAGTTGACAATCTGCTCCGCCGTCGCGCCGCGCTGCAGGACGTGAACCGGACGGCTCATCCCCATCAGGATGGGGCCGATGAGTTCGCCGCCCCCGATCTTCGCCGCGAGTTTGCACGCGATGTTGGCCGAAGCGAGATCTGGGAAGATCAGCACATTGGCGCCGCCCTTGAGGGAACTGAAGGGATACTGCTCTTCGATGATCTCGGGCGAGAGGGCTTCGTCGGCCATGATTTCGCCATCGACAATCAAGGTTGGGTCGGCGAACTGGATCATTTCGACCGCCTTGCGCACTTTGGTGCAAATCGGGTGGTCAACGCCGCCGAAGCTCGAGAAAGACAACATCGCGACCCGGGGGATCATGTCGAAGCGGCGCGCCATGTGCGCAGTGCAAAGGGCGATCTCGACCAGATCTTCCGCCGTGGGCTCGATGTTCACGCTGGTGTCGGCGAGAAAGAAAACTTCTCCCTTGCGCGTGATAACGGCGTAGCAGCCGGAGACACGGTGCAGCCCCTCGCGCATGCGAACGATCTGTAGCGCCGGACGAATCGTGTCCGGAAAATGCTGAGTCACCCCGGAGACCAGCGCGTCGGCGTCTCCCATGTGCACCATCATCGATCCAAAGACGTTGCGGTTATTGATCAGCGTCTCGGCCTCTTGCAGCGTCACGCCCCGGCAATGCCGCAGGCGGAACAGTTCCTGGACGTATGCATGATGATCGGAGGTCGCAGGATCGACGATCTGCATACCTTCGAGATTCACGCCCAGCTCGCCCGCGCGCGCCTGAATCTTGCTGACATCACCTAGTAGGATGGGATTGCCGATCTTCTCTTCGACGAGCTGATGGCAGGCCCGCAGAATCTTCTCGTTGTCACCCTCAGGAAACACCACCTGTTTGGGATTCGCCTGCGCCTTGTGGATCATGGTGCGCGAGACTTCATAGGCCTTCCCCAGCCTTCGCTCCAGTTGGGCGCGGTAGATGCTGAGGTCGACCGGTTCCTGCGCGACTCCACTGCGCATGGCAGCTTCGGCGACGGCGGAAGCCTCCCACATCAACACGCGTGGATCGAAGGGCTTGGGAATCAGGTATTCGCGTCCAAACTGGAGGCGTGAGACTCCGTAGGCGCGGCACACGGAATCGGGGACGTCCTCCTTGGCGAGGTCAGCCAGTGCGTGCGTGGCAGCTAGCTTCATCTCCTCGTTGATGGCCGTCGCGCGCACGTCGAGGGCTCCACGGAAAATGAAGGGGAACCCCAGAACATTGTTGACCTGGTTGGGATAGTCAGAGCGTCCGGTGGCGATGATGACATCGGGGCGAGCTGCCTTGGCGTCTTCGTAGGTGATCTCAGGATCGGGATTCGCCATCGCGAAGACAACGGGGTCGGGCGCCATGGTGCGCACGATATCGGGCGTGATCGCGCCCTTCACCGAAAGTCCGGCGAACACGTCGGCGCCGACCAATGCCTCGGCCAAGGTGCGCAGCTTTGTCTCTTGCGCGAAGCGTTCTTTGTACGAGTTCATTCCAGCGGTGCGACCTTTGTAGACCACTCCCTTGGTGTCGCAGAGGATAATGTTTTCCCGCTTCGCTCCGAGATGCACATAGTGCTCGGCGCAAGCGATGCCGGCCGCTCCGGCGCCGTTGAACACCACGCGAACCTCACTAATGTCCTTGCCGACAACTTCCAACGCATTCAGCAACGCCGCACCGGAGATGATGGCGGTTCCGTGCTGGTCGTCGTGGAAAACCGGAAT
Organism: Candidatus Sulfotelmatobacter sp.; assembly: GCA_035695545.1. Classification (GTDB taxonomy): domain Bacteria; phylum Acidobacteriota; class Terriglobia; order Terriglobales; family Acidobacteriaceae; genus Sulfotelmatobacter. The sequence goes on from DASRRV010000268.1 coordinate 38,267, forward strand.
GTTCATGGTCTTGCGCAGGGTCTCTTCGATCTGGAAACACTCGGGAGCCTTGATGTCTTCGAGGTTAATTCCGCCGAATGTGGGCTCGAGCAACTGGCAGAGCTTGATGATCTCCAGAGGATCGTGGCTGTTCACCTCAATGTCGAATACGTCGACGTCGGCGAAGCGTTTGAACAGCACCGCTTTGCCTTCCATGACGGGCTTGCCGGCGAGGGCGCCGATGTCGCCGAGGCCAAGCACGGCGGTTCCATTGCTTAGCACCGCGACCAGGTTGCCGCGGCCGGTGTATTTGTAGGCATCGCGCGGATTCTTCTCGATTTCGAGACACGGCTCGGCCACACCCGGCGTATAGGCCAGGCTGAGGTCGCGCTGGGTGCGGCAGGGCTTGGTGGGTGAAACTTCAATCTTTCCTGGGCGCGACCCATTGTGATAGTCGAGGGCCTGCTGCTTGCTGATTAACATGAAATCCTCCGAAGGGAGATGCGGGCGAACCGTACGGCGGGAGTGGCTAACTTTTTGGCGGAGCGAGACTCAGCCATTCGAGATATTCTCCAGCTTTTGGTATATGCCCGGGCCTGATGGCAGGCTGTGATTGAGATCACTATCCGTCGTGAGCGTAGAGTCCCAACCGTGCGCGAGCACAGCCCGAGCGAATCGTTACTCCTTGGGGCTTCTCTTCCACATCGGGACGCACGGATTCCAGCTATGCACGTCCTTCTGGAAATCGCGTCCGGTCTGGGTGGCGCCGACCGCGGTCAAGTCTTCCACCGGAGATTTCAGGAGTTGCGTGATGTACTGTTCGATCTGTTCGCGCAGCCGGGGGTTCTTGAGGGCCGCGAGCAGATCGGGCCTCTCGATCTGGGTGAATCCGCCGCGCAGCGGACATTTCACAACGTCGTCGTTGACCATTGCCAGCCTCTTGATCAGGAGATCTCGCGGGGCTCGGTGCCGCTCCGCGCCGTTCTCTTCGCGGCTCCATTAGAGGCCCGGGAATTGGGCGGAGCAGTGACAATAGTCGCGGGGAATGGTGACCGGGGTCACAGGTCGGAAAGGTGCATCTTAAAACGATGTCGGCGACAACTTCTCACACTCTCTGTCTTGGACGGGCGACGATTTTCCGAGAGGACTAGGACTAATTCCGGTGTGCTACTCCGTTCGCAGCGCTTTCATGGGGTCCACTTGTGTGGCTCGCATTGCCGGAAGATACATTGCTGAGAGAGAGACTGCCACGAGCAACGCCGCAGCGATCGTGTAGACCAATGCGTCAAAGTTGCGTAAGGGTAGCGGAGAGTTCTTGAGCAACCGGGTGAGGGCCCATGCGGCCGGTTCGGCAAGCGCTATGCCACACACCAGTCCCACTGCGATCTGCCGGAACCCGCGCAGCAAGATCAAACAGAAGATTGAAACCCGATTTGCGCCAAGAGCCATCCGGATGCCGAACTCGCGCCTACGCTGGTTGATGACGAATGACAGTACTCCGTACACGCCCGTGAGGGCTAGCATTACTGCGATCGAGGCCATCACGACAACGATGAGCGCAAGCGATCGCATTTGCTCAGCCTCCGCCTCTAGCGATTCCCAAAATCGTCTGTGGAGTCGTGAACTGCTTGGAGTCGAGGCTCCTTACCACAGCCCGCACGGCACTCTCGATTGTGTTGGTGCTTCCCGTGAAGCGCACGTACATTTGCCCGTCCAGGGCTGCCGGATCGCGCAGTGTATAGAGCCGCGGGCCATCGGTGATACCGAAACGTTCGGAGCGAGTATCGACAACTATACCCACCACCGTTGATCGCTTGTCGTCGGGAGTGGTGATGACCTGGCCGATCGGATTGTTGCCGGGCCAGAACTGCTTCGCGAAGGCCTGCGAGACCAAGACGAGAGAACTTGCACGTGCGGAAGGTTCATCGGAGGGCACAAAGGATCTCCCGGCAATCACGCGAATGCCAAACGTGTAGAGGAAATCCGTCGAAACGTATCGACGGAAGCCGGCTTCCCTTGTCCTTTCTCCTGACCTGCCAACCGAATCTCATACGGCGCCGGCCGGCGGAAGGGCTGAAGACTCTCATACGCCAGGAACTGCACGCCGGGAATACTGCGGATCCGTGATTCAAGGGCGCGATAAAAGCTGAGAGTCGCCGTGCGACGCTCGGGCAACCTGTCGATGTCGAGCGGCACGGCCAGCGTGTGACGGGTTTCGAATCCAGGGTCCATGCCGGTGACTACGCCAGGCAGCCGCCCGAACAGAACCGCCGCCGAAAGTAGCACAAAGCTCATGGCGATCTGCGCAACAATCAGACCTTTTGTAATCCCGGAGCGCATAGTCGTTGAGCCCTCGCGTCCCTTCAATGCGGTAGTCAAATCCAGCTTCCATGCGGCGTGCACGGGGGCGAGTGAAGAAGACATAGTGGCCACCACAATGAGAGCCGCCAGGTAACCGAACACACGCCAGTTCGGGTGCATGAGAGGCACGAACCCGGACTGGTTCGGGTCCACCACATTCATGATTAGCAAAGGGACGCGATACGCTAGCGCGATGCTGGTTGGCGCAGCAATCAAGCCTGTCAACAGACTCTCCATTAGCAGCATGCGGATGAGTCTCGCTCGCCCGATCCCGAGCGCAAGCCGAATAGCGATTTCTCCCCGCCGCACTATGGCGCGGGAAAGAAACAACATAGTGACGTTGCTGCAAGCTAACAGCAGCACCAGCAGGAGCGGTCCAAGAATCAACGCCATGAGCGCCAGTACTAAGTCACGCATTGCGGGGTTTGGGACAAACGACCCATTGGTCAGTACCACCGACGTCTTGCGATTGAACGCGGAGACCTTGCGCTCCACATAAGCGCGGTCCTGTTGCCGAAGAATGGTGGCCACCTCTGCGCATCCGCTCGTGAATACCCCTGCCGCAACCGGGCCGTGATTGCGAGCCACGGCGAGTCGAGACTTGCCAACAGGTTGCTGCCGCGATCCATGACCGGCTGCAGCGTATACGGAAAAAAGACTCCGCCAATAAGGAGATTCGCATCGTCCGCTGGCACAATGCCGATTACCGTAAAAGGCAGACCATTCAAATGGATCGCCCTTCCCACAATGTGGTGGTCCGCATTGAACTGACTCTTCCAGAACGGCTCACTGAGCACCGCCACCTGAGCGGCAGTGCCGCGGTCGCATTCATCCGCCGCCAGCAGACGACAGAGTAGCGATGCGCCGGTGTCCCTGGTCGAGAATTGCCGAGGATTGCTGCGAAGCAGCGGCTTCCTCGAGCACAGTCGATCGCGTTCGAATGGCGTCATAGTCTTCGGTAGTGAACGAGGAGAATTGTCCGGCTCCCGTGAACCAGCCTTCGTACCGTGGATAGAGCTGGACGAAGCTGGCAGGATTCGTCTGCGTTGGCGCATCCAGAAACATAGCATTGAGCAGAGTGAACACGCCGGCATTGAGTCCAACCCCGAGCGACAATGCCACGACGCCAATGATGGAAAGCAGGGGTTCACGGCGTGCCGATCGAATGGTATAGAGAAGATCTTGCCGGTCCATCCACATGTTCGCACTCCCGGGAAGGCATCGACTAGCGCTTGGCAAGCATGTTACAGGTTTAGTCTGCGCGACATACTCCTGCGATGAAGACTGTTTAGGCCCTGGGTATATTACGAACAACGCGTAATATAGTGCCGGGTAAGAAGCCGGGTGTCTGGAAGGCGGACGTCGGGTCAGGCTGTCTGCCGTTGTAGGACCAGCCAGTAATCCCGAGCGAGTTCGCAGAATCGCAGGTGTACCTGTCAGTGACCTCACTCACCCCATTCCGTGATTGGAACTTCGGGAATGCAAAGCGCAATCCTCCGTCATTTACGGCGCTTCCACTTCCCTGCTAACATCATTTGTTTACAGCTCAACCGTCAACCAAACCTGATCACGCCTTCATAAATCTACGGAGGAAACATGGCAATCAAAGTAGGAATCAACGGCTTTGGACGTATCGGCCGCAATGTACTGCGCGCTTCGCTGAAAGACTCCAACCTGGACTTCGTCGCCGTAAACGACCTGACGGATCCGAAAACTCTGGCTCACTTGCTGAAGTACGACTCGGTTCTGGGCAACCTTCCGAATCAAGTGTCGGCCGGTACTGACAGCATTACCGTCGACGGCAAGACCATCAAGGTGTTCAAAGAAAAAGACCCGGCCGCGCTGCCTTGGGAGTCTGTGGGCGCGCAGGTTGTGATCGAGTCGACCGGCCGCTTCACCGATGCCAATGACGCCAAGAAGCACCTGCGCGGCACGGTGAAGAAAGTCATCATTTCCGCTCCGGCGAAGAATGAAGACGTCACGGTCGTGCTGGGCGTGAATCACGACAAGTATGACGCCGCGAAGCATCACGTGATTTCGAACGCTTCCTGCACCACGAATTGTCTGGCGCCCGTGGCCAAGGTGATTCAGGACGAATTCAAGATCGTCAGCGGCACCATGACGACCATTCACTCCTACACCAACGATCAAGTCATTCTCGATTTCCCGCACAAGGATCTGCGCCGCGCACGTGCCGCGGCCTTGTCGATGATTCCTACGTCAACCGGCGCGGCCAAAGCGCTGAAGTTGGTGATTCCGGAACTGGGCGGCAAGATCGACGGATTCTCCATGCGCGTGCCCACGCCCAACGTCTCGGTCGTGGACTTCGTGGTGTGGGTCGAGAAAAAAACGACCAAGGAAGAAGTCAACGCCGCGCTGAAGAAAGCATCCGAATCCGGGCCGCTGAATGGCTATCTCGGCTATGAAACGCAGGAACTGGTTTCCTCCGACTACAAGGGCAACTCCCTGTCTTCAATCGTGGATTCGCCCTGCACCATGGTGGTCGGCGGCAACTGCGTCAAGGTGATCTCCTGGTACGACAACGAGTGGGGATACTCCTGCCGCGTGCGCGACCTGATCAACTACATAGCAAGCAAGGGCCTGTAACGAACGATTTGTCATCCTGAGGCGGGCGAATTTTGCCCGCCGAAGGATCTGGGCGAGCCGCGCGTTGGGTCGCGTTCTTCGCGACGCATGAATCGCGCGTTTGGCTCGCTTCCTTAATACTGCCTGACAAAGGACGACCAGCCATGTCCAAGCTTTCCATTCGTGATCTTCCGCTCAATGGCAACCGGGTTTTCATGCGCGTCGACTTCAACGTGCCGCTGGAAGACGGGCGCGTCATGGACGATACGCGTATCCGCGAGACACTTCCCACGATTGAGTACGCCCTGCGGCACGGAGCGCGGCTGATTCTGGCGTCGCATTTGGGGCGACCCAAGGGAAAACCCAATCCGAAGATGAGCCTGAAGCCGGTGGCCGAGCGGCTCCGCATGCTGCTCGATAAAGAGCTGGCCCGGGGTGAAAACGTCGGCTTCTGCCCCGAGTGTGTCGGTCCGGAGGCTGAAGAGGTCGCGACCCAACTAGAGAAGGGCCAGACGCTTCTGCTCGAGAACCTGCGCTTCCATGCGGAAGAGGAAGCCAACGACGAGAAGT
>DASRRV010000269.1:0-3263 GCA_035695545.1 Candidatus Sulfotelmatobacter sp.
GCTGCTGCTAATTGCGCGACGCGCGAAGGAACTGCAGGGGTGAGATTGTCCATGCCAAATCCTCCTACCGTATATTATACGGTAGGCAACAAAGGGAATCACCCCTTTTTTTCGAAAAAGCCCCTCTGCTGACGTACGCCCGAGCGGGGTTTCCGCCTTGACCGACGCTCTGTATGTGGGGTGCGCCGCGCCTTTAAGAATCGCCGCCTCCCCGAAATGGTCGCCCTTCGTCCACGTCACAAGGGGAGTTGCTGAAGCGTCATCCAAGTAAAGCCCGGCGTTCCCCGCCTTGACCACGAAGAAGGCACCGCCCGGTTCACCTTTGCGAAAAACAAAGTCGTCCGCGGCGTAGTGGGCCTGCTTAAATCGCTGCTGTTGCTCTACGCGCACCTCCACGACGTTGGGCTTGAAGAAAATATCCCAGGTCCAGTCCACGACCACATTGAGCTTGCGCCCGAAGGTGGGAATCTTCAGCAGGTAGACAGTTCTCCAAAGGAACCAGGCAAGCAGACCGGAGAATTTCAGCCGGTAAATTTCAGCGACCCCGTTGTGGTGACCGATGGTAGCAAGAAGTCCTTGCGGACGAAAGCGAAACGGCCTGGTTGCCTCTCCGCGTTGGACCCGAACCAGGTTGGCAGCCAGTTGCTTAGCTTGCCGCAGTGCAAACTGCGCGGTAGGGGGTGAGAGCTGTCCATTCCAGGCGTTGGGAACCGCCGCACAGTCACCAAACGCCCACACGTTGGCCGCACCTGTCACGCGCATGTCCGGGTCGGTCTTCAACCTGCCGCGTTCTACGGGCAAGCCGATTTTCTTGATGAGGGGAGCCGGTGCCGTCCCGATCGCACAGAGGGTAAGACCCGTATCGATCCGTTCTCCCGTCCCCAACCGGACATATCGCGCCGTAACCTCTTGCACCTCCGTATTCAGCATGACCTCGAGGCCGTTTTGCTGGAGTTTTCGCAGGGCAAACCCCGAGAGGGAATCGTGCTGAAATTCGGGGACAATTCGTGCACCCCGTTGCAGAAGCACCATCCGAGGCCGATTGCGGCTTAGCTGCGGATAAAAGCGGCGGATATTCCGCATCAGGTCGAACAGATGACCCGCAGCTTCCACTCCTGTGAAACCGCCTCCAACCACCACAACCGTCAGCAGCCGTTGCCGCTCGGCGTCTTCGGGCTCCACGGCTGCCTGCTCAAAACGTGCGATGACTTCGTTGCCGAGGGTAAAGCCGTCGCCGACTGTCCTGAGCGTGTACGCATGAGCTGCCATGCCGGGAACCACATCGAGGTTGATCTCCGAGCCGCAGGCGAGAACCAGGTGAGCATAGGAAAGCGTGGCAATTTTCCCGTCCGGGCGGGTGTACTCGACCTCGTTCTTCTTTAGATCGACACCGGTTACTGTGGCCGTTAACCAGGTGGCCCGGGGAGCGATCTCCCGGCCCGAGATCACCACGTCGAGCCCGGAAAGAGTACGGCCCGCCACCTCCGCAAGCATGGGAGTAAAGACCATGTGGTTTGCACTGCTGATGACCACGACTTCAAGGCCACGCGCAAGGCGGCGCTTGAGGTCCTCAGCCAGGGTCACGCCGGCGAAACCGCCACCCACGACGATGATTCTGCCCGCTTCCATAGTCGTAACCTCCTCTGCTTCTTGCTCACGCCCAGTGCGCGGCACTCCCTTGTCCGTCACGCGACGAATGGCAGTGCTTAACCTCGAGCGAACGCTGGGTCTGATCGCCCCAGAGCTGGTCGGCAGGAAGTTCAAAGACGCCGAGGCTGTCGCTTTCTTTTCGGATGTTAGGCATGTTCTCCCCCGACGTGTAGGTTGAGAAGGTTAATTGATAAGCAGGGTTGGGGACCCAGATATTTGACTCCCATCCGAAGTGGCACGTCAATACGCGGATGACGGGCAATTCGGAAGTAATCCACTTTGACGAAAAACGCGCTTTCCGTAGAAGTACTACCTTCCTAGAAGTCGGAGCCGCATGTTCCTACGGAGCGATGTGCACTGTCACGGACTCTAGCAGAGGTTTGGTGCCGTTCCAGACGATCTGGGCGCCGATACAGAGCAGAAGAAATGGCGAGAGCTTTATCATGACGGACATCCCAGTCGGTCCCAGAACTCGCGCCAGTCGATCAGCGAATCCGTAGCAGAGAAAAATGCTCAACGCGATCAGTGCCGAGCCGATAAGTGCTGCAAATATTGTCAAGGGATGGAGCTCAAGCAAGAACTGGGACTGGGACATTACGAAGGTCGCGGCTGGGGCGGATTTCATCATCATGCCAGCTTATGCATCGCCGCCTATGGCTTCCTAGTCGCGGAACGAAGCCGTTTTTCCCTCGACACGCGCCGGTCGACCGGAGCTACGCGCCCCGGAACTTCCGCCCAAGTTTAAACCCCGCGGCTCGCCGCGCACGCGCCGAACGTCATAATCCCTACTCCATCGCAACCATAGGAATCCAGCTCGCCAGATATCTCCTCCAACAACTCCCTTGCTGCCCCATCTGTTGTGCCAGGCGCCGCTGAGGTATTTAGTAACACAGTAGTACTAGTAGGCGTGCAAGCGTTTCAAGATCCCGTCCCTTTGTTATCATGTGGGAAGCAAGGAAGGAAGTCCCTGAAAAATCGATGTTGAGTCCTCGCCTTAATCGGAACGACTCGGTTAATTTTCATTCACTTCGGAGCGCGACGACAGGATCGACGCCGCAGGCGCGCCGCGCCGGAAGGTAGCCAGCGAGCAAAGCCACGGCAAGCAGCAAGAGCGAAACAAATACCAAAGAGGGCAAGTCGTTCGACGAAAGCGCGAAAAGCATACTGGCAATCCACAGTGTGGCAACGAGGCTGCACGGAATGCCAATCGTAATCCCGATCAGTGCCAGCACAAGCGCCTCACGCAGCACAACCCAGAGAACATTTTCCGCCTGCGCTCCCAAAGCCATCCGGATAACGTCTGCGTCGCCAGCCCGTATTTCCATTCGCGGAAGTAACCTTCGTAAACCGCAAGTGGAAATTCCAAAATCGAGGTGATCAGGATGAATTGCACCCAGTAAATGAAGGTCTGGAGCGGCCGAAAACGTGTCAGGCGTTCCGCAAAATCCCGCATGCAAGCCGACCATCTGAAGCGGAGCAAAGCCCAGTAGATAATGACCGACAACAGAAAATCCCAGAGCATTAGCCAGTAGCCACCTTCGAAGTAGGCATCGCTGCGAGCCCGCGCTGTGGCAGAGATTTGAGCGAGATATGCATTCGTCGCGGCGTCGACG
>DASRRV010000270.1:0-11166 GCA_035695545.1 Candidatus Sulfotelmatobacter sp.
CACCCACACCCACCGCCCGAATCGATAAGGCACCCAGTCGACTGCGACACCGGCTGGATACCAGACGGGCCCGTACTCTGGGACCTCTTGCCACGTTCCGTATGCGTCTAGTTCCTCATATCCAGGAGTGTCGCGGCTCACGTACTTTGAGGACTTAGAGGAAGAAATCCGGAGGTCGCGTTCCTCACACCAGCGGTCAAAGCCGTCAAACGTGGAGAGCGGGATCGATTCAATAATGATTGGATTTTGTCCGGTGAGTTTCGCGGCTTGACCGGATTCCAGCATCTGTGAAACGCCGCCACCCGTTATCTCGAGCCTGCCGCTATTCACGTTTACGGTGGAATATGTTCCGCTAGGCTCGACGGTGATGCGGTAGCTGCCCTCACCGAGAAGCGTCAGTGCGCCATTGGGAGTGTCGACTTCAACTGTGTCGCCTGGAAGGATTTCATGAACGGTGACGCGCATGCTGCCTTGATTCAATCCGAGCTGGACAATTCGATCGTTCAGATTTGTTACCGTAAGGTCGCTGGCATCCGCCATACGAATTGTGTAAGCGCCAAGTTCGAGTTCGGCCCACGCGCCTCTTTCGGTGTAGACGCGGTCACCTGTCGTAACGGGAAAATTCAGAGTAGCCTGGCTCCACTGAGTGAGGGCCGCCCTCAAGAATGAGACATTCCCTCTCAGAAAGCTCAGCCGCGCGACGCGCGAAGGGGGGTTCTCAGCTGGCGCGTTGGTCTGGGCTGATGGATTCTCGGCGGGACGCGGAGCTTCTTGAGCGAACGAGGCGGTGGCCCACAAGATTGCGATTGCCGGAATAAGAATGCATAAGGATCTATCTAATGTTTTTATTAGTTTCATTTCCAATCTCCGACTCATTTAAACTGTGGACACATATGCCGCGAGAAGCACGTTGTGAGGCGCAAGCGTTATGGTCGATGAGAGCCATCTTCGGTGACCCGAATCGGTCGATCGCAACGGCTCTCATAGTTGAGGGGGTCGCTGTTGTAACCATGCAGGAACCTCGGGTCGCGATACAAAACTACTGATTACCGCCGGATGGTCCCGGTTTTGTCTGGATCGCCTGGTTGGCGTCAACCTCATTTTTGTCAGGTGTCATCGCCGTCACTCGTGTTTGCTTGAGCGCAACAACTCCTGATGATGTTTTGGAGTTTGTGGACTTCGAGACGTTGCTCGACATCGAATCGGCCATCGTCGGAACATTCTTATTGTTGGCTGAGGCAAGTTCAGTGGCGCGCGTCTTTGGATATGCGAACTCATATCCGTAGTTATCACCCGGATAGAACCACGCGCGAATCGCCGGTGGCGCACCCTGTGCGCGTTCTTCGAAGGTGATGATTGGATCGTTAGGCGGGCTTAAGCGGTAATCCGGAATAGCGAGAACTGTCCCAATCAATTGGGTCTCGTCTTTATTCCAGATTTGAACAATGTCCCGGTTCGAATCAGAATCGAACAGCTTGAACACGTAAGTGCCCGCCGGCAGGACTTTGCCGGGAATTTCTACCGGCCCGCTGAAAGTGGCGACGGTTTTCTTGTTGTACTCATCCGCTCGTGCGATTAGCGCTGCGAGCGTTGCGATGCAGAGGAAGATCGCGACTCTTTTGGTGGTCCGCATAAATACTTACCTCCCGGGCTTCACAAGGAAGCCTCTCAATAATCGAATGCGTGGCACCTCTCGCTCCAAATAGAAAGCAATTTGCGTCGGGGCTATAAGTCTTCCCGAAATAAGTGCTTAGCCGGATTGATTCGGTTCGCTACGAGAATTCTCGTTGGCATAGGGCTTTGCACTGTCGTTCTACTGACAGTGATTCGTCAATTGCGGGCGCGAGATCCCGAGGCGGCGCATTTTGTAAAGGAGTGTAGTGCGCCTGACTTCGAGTTGCGCAGCGGCGCCGTGAGGGCCGCCGATTACCCAGTCGGTTTCCCGCAAGGCTTGCAATATATGTTTGCGCTCAGCATCCGCCAAGGACTTGACCTTCACGGATTCATCTCTATCAATACGTTTTGTGCCATGAAGTTCAGGCGTGTAAAGAACGCGGTCTGTGGAAAGAATTGCCGATCGTTCAATCACGTTCTCTAGTTCGCGCACATTTCCTGGCCAGGGATATCGCATCAGGTCTTCCATATCTTTCGGGCGAATGATCTCGATTGACTTGTTCATGCGTTGAGCGCATGTAGTCGCGAAATGAAACGCGAGGAGGGGAATATCCTCGGGCCGATCGCGGAGCGGAGGGATTTCGATCGGGAAAACATTTAGCCGATAGTAGAGATCTCTTCGAAATTCGCCGGCCTCCACCGCCCGGAGCAGGTTTCGGTTCGTCGCGGCCACCAAGCGAAAGTTTACGCAAACTGTTCGCGTGCTGCCCAGCCGCTCGAATTGTTGCATTTGCGCCACGCGCAATAATTTCGCCTGCAGTTCCATGGGCATATCGCCCACTTCGTCAAGAAAAATGGAACCTTGATCTGCCAGTTCGAAGCGTCCGATCTCTCGCGTGACTGCGCCGGTATAAGCGCCCTTCTCATGCCCGAACAACTCGCTTTCGAGCAATCCCGCTGGAATCGAGGCGCAGTTGGCGCAAACGAAATGCCGATCCCGCCTCGGGCTAAGGTTGTGGATTGCCCTGGCGATCAGTTCTTTGCCAGTGCCAGTTTCGCCGAGGATCAGCACATTTGAATCCGTTGCGGCAACCGTTTCCACGTGCTTCAACACCACTCTCATAACGGCGCTTTCACCGATGATATCGACTCCGTAGCGGAGCTGTGGTTCGGCAAGAAGTTTGCGCTTGTCGAGGCTAGTTCCTATTCTTGTGATCGATCTGTCGTATATGATTCGCGGAGCAGAGGCCATCTCATCCTCCCAGGCTGGCATTTACGATCTGCTCCAAGGTTTACCTGTGGGAAGGCACACGGTCTATCGCCCGATGGTAAGCGCTTCTAATACCTTTGGGACAGGTATCTACAACTTTCGGGTTAGCCGCAGCGGTTAGTCCCATTTTGGAAGGGCACCAAGTTGAGCTGGCTTGTGTCGAACAACTGTCAACGCTTCGACATGCCTTCACGGTTCTTGGCAGCCGAGCATGCGGGTCCGTTCACGGGCTAAGCCATTCCGTTTGAGGGAATTGCGTGAAGGACCCGGTTATGACCCCAGATTGGAAGCCGATGTGCGTCAGCCCTTATGTTCCGTTGCTCGGCAAATTGGAGGTAAGAGTCATGAAGGCTGCAAGAAATCTGGTGCTGTTCTGGTGCGTCGCGATTCTCGCGCTGACATTAACAGTCGCATTTCCAGTCAGGGCCGACCTATCCGACAGGATGACGATCTTCACATTCAGTCAGCCCGTGGAGATACCCGGCGGCAAAGTGCTCCCGGCAGGCACCTACGTTTTTAAAGTGCTCGATACTCTCGGAGACCGCAACATCGTCCAGATATTCGACAAAGACCGAAGAACGCTCTTCGCGACTGTGCTTACAATTCCAGACTATCGGCCGAACCCGACTGACAAGGCGGTCATCACGTTCGCGGAAACCGCAGGTGGCGGCCCCGTAGCCATAAAGGAATGGTTCTATCCGGGAGAGTCGTACGGGAACGAGTTTGTATATCCAAAAGCTCGAGCTACGGAGATCGCAAAGAATTCAAATCAGTCGGTGCCGTCGATGCCGACAGATATGTCGTCTAATATCTCCCAAGCCACCAACAACTCGTCTGATGCAAACGTGCAGGCGATGCAAAGTGCGCCGCTCAAGGCCGAAGAGCAGAATGGAGACGAAGTTGAGGTCGCGGAAGTGTTCATAGTACAAGTACCGGTTGCGGTGCCGGTCATAGTTACAGCTCCGCCAGGCACGCAGTCGGCAAAGCAGCTGCCACAAACCGCCAGCATTCTGCCCCTTTTGGGGCTTACCGGCCTGGTGCTATTCGCAGTGGGCACACTGCTTTGGATCGCATCGAAGCGCGCGGTTTAGATTCGACCGTCGGGCGCGCAAGGTCCAAGTGAATGTTGGGAGGAACCAGCGCGGCAGCAGGCCGATCTTCGAAGTGGTGCGCACTGGGTGCCTGCCTTCTGGTCGCAGGATTCGTTCAAGCTTCATCCCACTTATCTTCGTCGCGCTTCCCGACTCAACAGAACCCGAGCAGTCCCCTCATAACAACAGAGGTCAGCCTCGTCCTGTTGCCAGTTACGGTGACGGACCGGGAGGGCCATTTTGTTAGCGGACTGGACGTTTCCAATTTCCGGATTTTCGATGACGGGGACCCGCGGCAGATCAAGCTGTTTCGTCACGAGGACACGCCCGTGACCGTGGGGATACTGGTGGATCGCAGCGGAAGTATGGCCGCACGGGGTGCGGACGTGGTTGCCGGCGCGACGGCGTTCGTACAGGCAAGCAATCCGGAGGATCGCGAGTTTGTCATCAGTTTTAACGATAGAGTCGAATTCGGTCTTCCAGCGAAGGTTGCATTCACCAACAACGTTGACGAACTTAAGGCTGCCCTATTGCACACGCCGGCTAGCGGAAGAACCGCTTTATTCGACGCTCTTGCAGCTGGGCTCGCGCATTTCCAAAAAGACGATCCTGACAAAAAGGTCTTGCTCCTCATCAGCGACGGAGGCGACAACGCGAGCCGGCACACATTTGCGCAAGTACTTCGGACGGCGCAGAGCTCGAACGTGGTTATCCACGCAATCGGCTTGCTGGATGAACATAGCGCCGACCAGAATCCGTTTGTATTGAAAAAGCTGGCCCAGGAAACAGGAGGCCACGTCTATTTCCCAAACTCCACCGCAGAAATTGTGAATATGTGCCGTGAAATCGCAGAGGAAATCCGGCATCAGTACACTCTTGGCTACGATCCTCCTGAGAATGGACGAGCTGGATACCGCAAGATTCGTGTCACCGTCACGGCGCACGGTCGCGGCAAACTATTCGTTCGCACCCGCAGCGGCTATTTCTTCCCTGCCGCAACTGCGCCGCAACCGGAACAGCTGCACGGAGAAGCGCGATAATGCGCATCCTTGAACAGAATTTTCGCTGTAGCCGATTTCTTTATTGGTGCTCGCTGCCCTGCATATTCAGCGGAGCAATCGCCTTGGCTCTTTGTATGTATCTCTGGGCAGATGCTCAGATGTATCAGGTGATGCAGAATCGCCGTCTTGATTCGGTCATCGCCGCTGAAGTACAGCCTGCTCGTGTGGGGAGCTGGGATTCCGTTCCGACTTCTCCTACGCTTGGCTCTGCGATTGGCCGGCTAGAAGTCCCGCGGTTGGCGCTCTCGGTTATCGTCCTGGAAGGCGATGATCCGAAGACTCTGCGACGGGGCGTAGGCCGGATACCGGGGACTGCGAAGCCGGGCGAACCCGGCAACCTTGCTATTGCCGGCCATCGCGATACTTTTTTCCGCGTGCTGCGCGATATCCGCAGCGATGATGTCGTACGGCTGACTACTTCGAGCGGATCCTTTCTCTATCGGGTCCGATCGGTTCGCGTCGTTGCGCCCACGCAAACTGAGGTTCTCGGCAGCACCCCTCGCCCGACCCTCACGCTAGTCACCTGCTATCCATTCACATACGTCGGTCACGCGCCGAACCGGTTCGTTGTGACCGCTGAACAGACCTCAGCAAGTTCGCAACCTGCCGCGAATCACCCTCCAGTCGCCCTCGAAATTGCGCCGACAATGAACCAGCACTTCAGTTGTTTTCATTCGAGAAGATGTCAGAACGCTGTCGAATGACCGACGTAATACTCTCGCCAGAAACGAAAAGATGCCGGCGTCAGCATTAGGCTAATCGCTTTCTGTACACGTAGTTACCGGCCTTAACTTTCTGAAATCCATATTGGAATAGAAGGTGCTTAGTGTGTTTTCTGTTGATCGTGATTCAAAACAAATCGACGTGAAAGAACCGACATGGGCGTGGCTCAAACATTGCAGTTGATTCCCCAGTCCCAAACAAAAGAAGCCACGCCTCTATCGCGAGCGCGCCATTGGCATAAAGCTCTCCTTCCGAACGCACAGCCATACGGCAGCCCAATGGCTAAAAGTGGCTTCCTGCCCGCGAGCGAAGAGTTGGCAATCGTCAAGCGCGCCATCGCTGGAGATGCTGAAGCGCTTGCGACCCTCTTCGCTCGCGCACGCGGCCGCCTGTTCCGCACGGCGTTTTCAGTACTCCGTAACAAAGAAGATGCCGAGGATGCAGTGCAATGCGGCTTGCTTTCTGCATACACGAATCTCCGATCGTTCGAAGGGCGTTCAAAATTTTCTACATGGCTTACGCGCATCGTTGTAAACGCTGCGCTCGTAAGCCGTCGAAGGTTTCGTGCTCGTCCCGTGTTGTCCCTCGACGAACTTGCCGCCGCAGATCCTCAGCCACTTTCTGCTCGCCCGAGGCGTTCCCATCTCAACCCGGAAGAAGTTTGTGCTCTGGCGGAGATGACGTCTTTGTTGGAGAGCGAGATGAGCCAAATCTCTCCTCTCCTTCGATCAACTCTTGAACTTCGGTACATCGCAGGTCTCACCACCCCTGAGGCAGCGCGCGTACTGAGAACCAACATTAGCGCCGCAAAATCGCGCGTGTCACGGGCCCGCCGGCAACTCGCGGCTCGTATGGCACCTCCGGCTGCGGGGCTGTGGCAGCGTAAATTCAGCGCAATCAGCAGCTCGCCCCAGATAGCGTTAAGGGCGGTCCGGCATGTACGAGATAGGAGAAAAAAAATGAATGATCTTGAATTGAAAAAGAATGTCGAAGCCGAACTCAGTTACGAGCCCAGCATCAATGCGTCGACAGTTGGCGTCGCAGTACGGGACGGGATCGTCACTCTTTCAGGCCATGTGAACAGTTATTGGGAGAAGTGGAATGCCGAGCGCGCCGCCTTGCGCCTATCTGGCGTGAGAGCGGTTGTAAACGAATTGGAAGTGCGTCTACCCACGTCCAGCGAACGGACGGATGAGGATATTGCCCGGGCGGCGGTGAGCGCTCTGGCGTGGTCCATTGTGGTTCCAAAGGATCGAGTGAAGGTCAAGGTATCCAAGGGCTGGCTCACCCTAGAAGGCTCCGTCGACTGGAAATTTCAGAGGTCTGCTGCGGAAGCCGCTGTGCGAAACCTTGTGGGCGTGAGAGGCGTGACGAATCTGATCGAAGTAAAGTCCAAGGTAACGCCATCCGAAGTGAAGTCGGTGATTGAGTCGGCGCTGAAACGCAGCGCGGAGTTGGATGCAAAGCGGATCACTGTCGAGGTCGATGGAGGCAGGGTGGTCTTGCGCGGCTCTGTCCGCTCGTGGGCCGAACGTGAAGAAGCAGAACGAGCCGCGTGGCGCGCTCCAGGCGTCTATAGCGTCGAAAACGATATCGCCGTGGTGAGTACGGTGGCAGCGACGGCATAAACAGCTGCAAACGACGAGGAAATTTCGGCTCGACCGACCGATACATCTTGGGCCAAAAAGGCAGGCGTTCGTTAAACGCAAAGTCTGTACAAGGAACGTAGGGCCAAAATCTTACATGGAGGATTCCAATGGCAGATCTAGCACGGAGAAACAATATCTTTAACGAGCTATTTGATTTCAGACGCGATTTCGACGGCCTATTCAACAGATTAGTGATGGGGTCTTCATCAAGCAATGACCTCGCGACGGCGAACGGATTCGTTCCGCCGATCGAAGTCCGTTTCGACAATCAGGACAACAAATACCATATGCGCGTGGCGCTACCGGGCGTTGAGCCAAATGAGATTCAGATCAACCTGCAGGGCAACCGGCTGACGATCAGCGGCGAACACAAAAGCGATCAAGAAAAAAAGGAATCCGACTACATGCACAGAGAGTTCTCCTTTGAACGCTTCGAACGGACCATCGTTCTTCCCGAGAATTTGGACACCGAGCACGTTAACGCGGAATTTAACAACGGAATGCTGGAAATCACGGTGCCCGTCAGTGCCGCCGCGCTTCCTAAGAAGATTGAAGTCAAGAATGTGCAACAGGCACAGAACGCACAGCAAGCGAAAAGCCAACAGCAGTCGGCGAATGAGGGGCAAGCAAGGTCCGCCGGCGCTGGTACTAGGTGAAAATCAGGACGGCGGGACCCGAAAGTTGGACAGCAACCGGCGAAAGTCCAAACGGAGGTTGCGAATGCGGAGTTGGTTGCAGCAAGTGGAGTTTGGATATCAGCCGAGTGATCGAGGCGTGGCGGGCATCCTCGATAACGTGCAGCTCTTGAACGAGAAATTCAAGGAGCCGCAACGGGATGCCCCCGCACACTCCGCGGCCCGGTCTGAAGCGAAGAGCCGTCGCCAGCAAGACAGCGCAGTCGACGGCCATAACAAGCCTCACAGGCAAGAGAAGAACACCGAGGCGGCGGAGCAGGTGGAAGGCAAGGATACTCTGATCGCTTTCGACGACAAGGAACTCAGCGCATGGGTCATGCGGTTTGGAGAGGAGCGTTCAGGACGATTTCTCTGCGCTCTTGCGGAGGCCGTCATGAAGGCGAATGCAGAAGAGTATTCCGTCATCCGACCGGCGCTGCTCGATTTAAAGCACCGGCGTCGTCACCGCGCAGCGCGAGCCGAAAAAGCCGCCAGCCCGATCGCCAGGAAAAAACAAAGCAATCACGATTCTCCTCCCCAAAGCGGTGGCCTATGAAGAACACCTTGCATTTCGGTTGCAAGACCTGGTCGCTCATAGTGCTTTTGCTGATTGCGTTTGAGTTGGGTCGGATGGGGTTCCACAATGGCCTCCATCCGCTCAGCGCAGCGACTCAACAAGCCGGCCAAGAGTCGCAAGTTACGGTTCCCGCCAGATCTCCGAATCGACTCTATAAAGGCGAGCAGATCCCGCAACCGCCGGAAATCAAGTTCGCTCCGGGCAGCCGCACTGTGACGATTGAACTCCAGGTCCAGGACCCCAATGGATATTTTTTACCAAATATCCGGCGGGAAAATTTCGCGGTGTATGAAGATGGAGTGCGGCAAAAACTCGACAGCGTACAAGTGGAACATGCCCCGGTGTCTGTGGCATTGCTCTTGGAGTTCGGCGGACGCTATCACGAGCTCAACAAAACACTCGGCCTTGAAGTCCCGCAGATAGGACGCGAAATACTTTCCGTAGTCAGTCGCGAGGACAAGGTCGCCGTCTTCACGTACGACTCCAAGCTCCAAACTGTTGCGGATTTCACCCAGGCTCCTGGGACGCTCGATACGGTCTTCGACCGTCTTGGAACACCGAGCATTTCCGAAGCCAATTTTTATGATGCGCTCCTCGGTGTATTGAATCGCATGCGTGAGGTCACGGGGCGCAAGGCCGTAATAATCGTTTCGAGTGGCCTCGACAACTCTAGCCAGGCGACTTATCAGCAGGTTCTACAGGCCGCCAAGGAATCGGCGGTGCAAATTTACTCCATCGGTCTTGCGGTCGTGATGGAGCGAGAGGCTGCCGTACTTGGAGCCACAGCTCCCTTCGCTCGCGTCGACTGGAACGCCGCGGAAAAACAGCTGGAAGCTATATCGAAAGTTTCCGGAGGCCGTGCCTATGTGCTGGATTCCGATCTGGAAGTCCCCGCGATCTACGACGACATTATGGAAAATCTTCGATTGCGCTATGTGATCACGTATGTGTCTTCCAATCCGGCCACCGTCGGACCGCCTCGCAACATTCGCGTCGAGTTGATCGATCCTGCGAAAGGCACGCCTTTGAAGATCCATGATTCCACCGGCAAAATTGTGCCGGCAAAAGTATATGTTCGCGCTTCGTACAAACTCGAAACGGCGGGCAGCTAGCTCGCCATCGATTGCACGAGCGAAGGCTCGATAGGAGGTTTGAAAATATGCGTTCCTTAAAGATGCTGCTGGGATTGCTTCTTCTCTTTGGTACCGCAATCACTGCCGAGGCCCAGAAGGTCTCGATCGACTATGACCGTCAGGCGAATTTTTCAGACTATAAGACGTTTACTTGGATTAAGCCCCCTCACTTCCGAGCGGATCCGCTCATGGATCAGCGAATGATTGACTCAGTTAATGCGGCTCTCACTTCGAAGGGTTGGCAGTATGTTCCTGATGGACCCGCAGATGTCGGCGTCGCGGCACATATCGCTACGCGCGAGGAGCATACCCTCGAGACATTTTACGATGGCTTCGGCGGGGGCTGGGGCTGGCGCTTTGGCGGTGGCTTCGGCACGGCAATCACGACGGACCACCCATACGAGGTCGGCACGATCGTCGTCGATATGTTTGACTCCCGTACAAAACAGCTCATATGGCGCGGAACAGCCACCGAAGCGTGGTCAGAAAAACCAGAGAAGGATTCGAAGAAGGTCGAGAAGGCGGTCGACAAACTGTTTAAGAACTTTCCGCCTACGAGGTAACCAGGCCCGAGTGGGGCGAGAACGGCAACTCGATCAAATTGAGTTGTTCGCCGTCGCGTCTCGAGATGGGTTTCGAAATTGAAGGATGCGGCTCTATCAAAGGGCCATGGGAGGGATGCTCATGAGCAGTGCTGCAGCTAGTTCTGTTCCTACATTCGTAAAAAAATCTTTAGGATGGTCCATTATAATCAGCATCGTGATGATCGTGGCGGGAATTTTCGCCATGATCATACCGCCTGCGGCGGGAATCGCTGTCACTATCTTCGTGGGCTGGATGCTCATCTTTAGTGGCATATTGCACTTCGTATATGCTTGGCAAAGCCGCGAAACTCGCGCCGTTCTTTGGGAAGTGCTCGTCGGTATCCTCTACGTTTTCATTGGAGGCTACTTGCTCTGGAATCCCATCCTCGGTTTGGCTTCCCTAACCTTTGCCCTCGCAATCTACCTATTGGCTGAAGCCGTCTTGGAATTCGTTTTAGCATATCGGTTACGTCCTGCGCCGGGCTCAGGCTGGCTGGCCGTCGACGGAGTGATTACGCTAATTCTGGCCATATTGATCTGGAGAACATGGCCCTCGAATGTGCCTTGGGTTCTCGGGCTCCTTGTAGGGATCAGCATGCTGTTCAGCGGAGTCGCTCGTCTGATGCTATCGTTGGCTGCAAAGCGGGTTGTCGAAAAGTTGGCTTGATAGGTCAACTCTTTACGTTTCGAGGGGGACCGCCTTCCGACGGACGTGTCGCTCGTTGTCGTGGATATGCAGTAGAAGGCTAAGCCGGCAGCCCCAGCTTTCCGGCCATCCGAACGAGTTCCG
>DASRRV010000271.1:0-4895 GCA_035695545.1 Candidatus Sulfotelmatobacter sp.
CCAATTGTCTTATCCATTGTCCGGTTGTCGCAGATCAAAAGGTGGGCGTGGCCGTCAGTTCTGTTGGCGTTGGGCAACGCGGTTTTTGTGGTGGCGGGCAATACGTTCCCGAGCCGAACACTGACCGGAATTCGATGGGCATTCCTGGCTGCTTTTTTCGGGCTCACGGCCACAGGTCTTTTCTCGCATCTACGGAACGCCCGCTCAGTTGCTCGGGCACAGCTCTACACTGCGGTCAACATTTATTTATTGCTTGGGTTGCTATGGGCGACGCTCTATCTGGCGATCGATGCTTTCTCTCCGGGTTCAATCCAAATTGGAAGTCACCCAGCCGACCGTCAGACCGAGTTATTGTATTTCAGCCTGGTAACGCTCTCTACAATTGGATACGGCGATATCGTCCCGCTTAGTGGGGAAGCCCGCATACTGGCAGCACTCGAAGGGGTTACCGGAGTTCTCTACATAGCGATTACGGTGGCCCTGTTGGTAGCCAGGTTCAGGGAAGAGTTTTCGGACTAGCCTGCGCTGGATCGAGAACCGCGAGGTGTCATGACAACGAATAACCAGATATCTTCCGCGGCACCGCTGACCGCTCCAATGGCCCGCCAAAAGCGTCTCGTCATTGTGGGCGCGACTGGAATGGTCGGCGGATGCGCCCTTCGCTACGCGCTCGACAGATCAGAGGTGAAAAGCGTTACGTCGATTGGCCGCAAGAAACTTGGCATCTTGCATCCGAAACTGAAAGAGATCCTGCATCAGAACTTCGCAGACTGTTCCCCACTGGCAAACGCACTCTCGAACCAGGACGCGGTGGTCTATTGCCTGGGGGCCTACACCGGGTCGGTATCGGACGAGCAGCTGCGTGTCATAACCGCCGACTACACGATCGAGTTCGCGCGAGTTTTTCGTGACAGCAGTCCAGACGCCGCGTTCTCCTTCTTGAGTGGAAGTGGCGCGGACCCGACGGGACGAAGCCGGCTTGTCTTCGCGCGCTATAAAGGACGGGCGGAGAAGGCACTACTCGCGGCTGGCTTTCCGCACGTTTATCTTTTCCGACCCGCTTATATATACCCCGTGGAGCCGCGGAAGGAGCCTAATTTCAACTACCGACTGATGCGCGCGATCTATCCCGTTTTTCGGGTGCTGTTCCCTAATCAGGTGATTCGCGCCGATGACTTGGCCCAGGCAATGGTGGATGTTGTGCTACGACCAACCGAGGAGCCGCAAGGCGTAGTCTTCGAGAACCGAGATATCCGGGCCATGGTCCGGTCCCTTCCTCACCGGTGGGTGTAAGATTCTCGCGCAGAGGAGCAAATCAAGATGGAAATGACACGCCGGCAATTTGCACTCTCTATGGCAGCAGCCGCTACCTTACGACCATCACTCTTCGAGCCCCTTTCACCAATGGGAGTTGCGCGCGGCGTTCTCCCTGGCCGAGTCACCTGGGTGCACGAACCGGCGGCCGTGACCTGGGATGGCACTGGTTCCTGGTGGACCGATGCCAATAACAACCAGTCTGTGATTGACCGCATGGTTTTCCGGTCCATTTGCCGCCTTACAAATCAGAAAAGCGAGGCCCATGCGTGGAGTTCCATCTTTCAGTATTTCAATCGCACTCATGGTCGGGGGAAAGCCGGATACAAGGCCGGTGAGAAGATCGCGATCAAGGCGAACCTGAATAACACGACGGACCATGGCACGATCGAGCGCCTGAACTCGTCGCCCCATATGCTTCTTTCCCTGGTTCGACAGTTGACCGGCCCAGGGCGAGTGCCGGCATCATCGATCACGGTCTTCGATTCCAGCCGATTCATTCCGGGCAATCTGTATGACAAGATTCACCACGAATTTCCCGATGTTGTGTTCGTGGACCATATTGGAGGCGATGGCCGACTAAAAGCTGACTTCAAACCCAACGCAATCCCTTTCTCGATTGAAAGCAACAACGCCAGGGGACTCGATACCACAGTCGTTGAAGCCACCTACTTAATTGACGCTGCCATATTGAGAGCGCATGTTAGTTCAGGCGTGACACTATGTGCCAAGAATCTGTTCGGTTGTACGAGTATCAATCCCGATTGGCACAAGAACGCGCACGATGGGTTCCGTCACAACAAAGATGGTTCGGCCAGCTACTCCGCGTTCACGGATTATCTGGGTCATAGGGATCTGGGTGAGAAGACGATGCTTTTTATTATTGATGGGCTCTATGGAAACGACAACGTAGACGGTCCGCCTCATCGGAAGTGGAAGACGGCGCCGTTTAACGATGCCTGGCCGAGCAGCATCTTTATGTCGCTTGACGGCGTAGCGATCGATTCTGTCGGATTCGATTTTCTGACTTCGGAATGGCCTGATCTTCCGGATATCGCGAATGCCGATAATTATTTGCGCGAATCTGCCCTGGCAAATGATCCTCCTTCGAAGACGGTCTATGATCCTGAACGCGACGGCGTTCGGTGCCGCAGCCTCGGCGTGCACGAGCACTGGAACAATGGCACGGAGAAGAAGTACTCGCGTAATCTCGGAAAAGCACGCGGGATCGAGCTTTTCGAGCTAGGTTGATTGCTCTTTTGAAGGGGACTGGGATTGAGAAAGAACCTTTTTTTCTTGTGCTTGATTGCCGCGTTGATGGCTCGGAATGCGCAGTCTCAGTCGTACTTGGACCAATATAAGGGCCTGTTGTTTCACGACATCCGCTTTAAGCGCGGTCCACAAAAGATACCGGGACGGGTATTCTGCGCCTACTATGATCTGGGCAGTGAGGGAGTCGGGTATCATGATACTGATCCGAAAAATCACGGCAGCGGAGAGTTGAATCCGGCTGATGGCACCTACCTCAATGAGTTCCGAATTCATGAGGGCGTCGATACTTCCTACACAAAGTTCGAGCGGAAGCCGGACCCAATTGACGACAACCGGTTCAACAAAGTTGTGCCTCCCGCAGATTTGCCCTACGTTGGCTGGACCGAACCCGGAGAGTGGTTCAACATCACGGTAGATGTGACCAAAGCGGGAACATACGCAGCCGATTTCTTGTACACATCAAACCGCGGCGGAACTATTTCAATCGATGCGAATGGGAAGGACGCAACCGGACCTCTTGAGATCACCACTACAAATGATCCAGCAGACCCGTTGCCCTGGCGCCAGTGGCACCACTGGAATCTGGCTTCACAGCTTTTCAAAGGTCATCTCGACCGAGGCAAGAATGTTCTCACCGTCCACATATTGACACTCGGCAACATGAATCTGGCTTATTTCGACTTCAAACCGGTTCCTAGATAGAGTCACTCAGATCAACATCACGCGTAATCCGGTTGCACGGGGAACACTAACGGACCACTTACTCTGCTTGAGCGTTTCAGTCTTGGTTGATCGTGTGATATTCGCTTCGCGGCTATCGAGTGCCGGCGCATGTAGCGTTTCGATATGTGCTTCTCCCGTGGTCACGCCACCAAAGTCGAGTTCGACCTCAACGTCCGCTAGCGCGTCCTTATTCAAAATGATCACCGATATCTTGCCGTCGGCCAGTTTCGCGGCATAGCATGTGGCGTTGACTCCCGCCTGCTGAAGCTTTGCCGAAAAATCGGTCTTGATTAATGTTCCATCGCTAAACGAGCCTGCAAACTTGAGCCCGTACGCGACCGGCTCCAACATATACTCCGAGCCAAACGTGGCAATTGGTGTATAGAAAGGATGCGGATGTGCGGCAATCTGATCGGGAGTTTCACCTTTCGCCGCTAGAAGGGCATCGCCCGGCAGCGATCCGCCAACGGAATTGGCCACCGATTTGCCAGTACCGCCATGCAGATTGACCCCGGAGTAGTTATTGCTCGCCAGCAGCAGCGCATAATCCGCTGCCCACAGTGCAGCGGCAAAAACGTCGGAGACACCCGGCTTGCCTCCGCGATAGCACGTGTTGCCTTCGGTCATGCGTACACGTGCACCCATCTTGCTCGCTGCGGCCGCTGCGACATTAGCCGTATTCTGCACTTTTTGCATCGTCGCCGGTTTTAGCAGGTTGGGAATGTTGACCTCAGGATTTGTCGCCGGACCGCCAAAGTAATGATGATGTGTCAGGGTGGTCACGTGTGGCGGAGACTGGATCGAAGGCCATTGACTGGCAATCTCGGTCAGCCATGACTCGTTGCCGGTTACATCAGGCATGCCGAACCTTGCTGCGGCTACCCGGGCTACGATCGCGCGCACCAGCGTGAGCCATTCTTGGAGGTACGTCTTGGCTGACCATGTCTTCGGATCACGCAGATGCCGGCTGAACAAATCCGCCTCATTCCCGATCTGGAAGTACTGCAGGCGGTCGCCCAAGCTATCAGCCACGAAAGCCGCTTCTTCGGCGGCACGAGCGGGCGTATTCGTGCCCATCCCGATGCCATAGATGCAGTTCCATCCTGTGGCTCGTAGAAACTCCGACAAGTTCTTCACCGCTTCGGCGGTTACCGCATAATACTGCGCCCTTGGCTCCCCCTCGGTCTCCCGGACTTGTGGATGCTCTGGTTCGGGAGAATCAGGCGTAGGTTTCCAATAACCGAACTCGCTGGTGTTGCCCCCGAGGCGCAGAACGCCAGTTGACGAAAGTGCTTTGAACTCGCGAATCAGGCCACTATTCTGCGCCGAAAAGAAACTAGGATCTACAAGTTGCTGCACCTCATAAGAAAGGCCGACGAAGTCCGTTGGCATATGAGGACCAGTTGCCTCCTTTGGAATACTGAGGGCAACCCGAACCTCGCTTGGGCCCCGTGCGTGAAGATGCGCTGCAGCCACGGTGCAAGCTGCGGTGGCAAGGAACCTGCGTCGTGTGAGCATGGATCTCTCTTTTCCTGATCTTCGCTTGCCCGATTCTCTATGCGAGGTTAAGGATACGACAAGCACAG
>DASRRV010000272.1:0-2668 GCA_035695545.1 Candidatus Sulfotelmatobacter sp.
GGTTGTTGTCACCGCGTCGTAGGCCCGTTTCCGCCACGCCAATAAGGCATTCGATTCCAGCATTAGGGTCAGATCCTCTCGAAAGTCGGTCTCCAGGATCAAGTCGATCGTGCGTAACAGGATCTTCCTCCCGTCGGTGACTTGCTGGGATCCGTGACCCAGCAGTTTCGTTTCCACCGGGTAACGATCCACATGTTTCGTGAAGGGCGAGGTAACGACCACAAACAATTGCTGCAGATTTTGCGGAGGCGGCGTGCCGGTCCGCAGCCAGGAAAGGCAGGCGGGCTCAGTCGCACCTTGTCCCTGACTGTCCTGCGGCTTGCATTTGCGGAAATAGTTGAAGATCGGAGTGTTATTCAGAATGCCTCCATCTCCGTATTGGATCCACTGTTTGGCGTCGGTATCTTCCGCCGATTGCTGAATACGCGGCAGTTTTCCAACGACCGGGATCAACGCACTGGCATATACATACTGAAGGAATATATTCCGGTCATTGTTGGGAAACG
The DNA here is from genome assembly GCA_035695545.1 of Candidatus Sulfotelmatobacter sp. GTDB lineage: Bacteria > Acidobacteriota > Terriglobia > Terriglobales > Acidobacteriaceae > Sulfotelmatobacter. The sequence continues at coordinate 507 of DASRRV010000272.1, forward strand.
TGGCACTGGGACCCACCTCCCGATACGTACCATCCCACAGAGAGACCGATCCGACTCTAACCGGGCGCCCCCGGTCCAAAGCATCCATATCCACGTTGGTCTGGATCAAATGCATGAGGGGGTCGAAAGTGTTCATGCTGTCAGTGCCGAAAGCCCCGTAGCGGATGGCGAGCGCCCACGTCCATCCTGGCCAACGCGGCTTCAAGATCTGCTTTGAACTCCGGATGTTCTGCCAGACATCGACCAGTTTCTCAGCCCTGCCCGTCATATTCTTGAGCGACGCTTCCGGATTTTGGTCGCGCTGCGCTTGGGCCAGGATCACGGCGTTTAGGGAACCGACGGACACGCCGGCAATCTCGTTGAAATCGCAGGAGCGGTGAACGATGAGGTGGTAGACGGCGCCCGCCTGGAAGGCTCCTTTGAGGCCGCCCCCACTCAGTACCAAAGCGCGTTTCTTTCTCGGATCGCATTGGTCAACGGTTTGCGCCGTGGGTGAGTTTCCCATAGCAAAGGCTGCCCCGGGATCAATCGGGTGGGACTCCGGGTCTTGCGCCAGCCCTGGAACGGCGACGATGGCGATTATCGCAGCCGAAAGGAAACTTAACAGTGGTGCTCGTGCCATGAATGGCGCCGCTCTGGTCAAGGTCAAATGCAGGTCAACGCAACTCCCCGCCGACGCGTCTGACTATAGGGAGAGGGCTTCCCTATCGCCACTGGGGAAACTACTAGGTTCTTGCGTCCACAGTGTCATCTGCTAAGCGCAACGTCGGGCGGAGTCAAGCGCCTTTGGGCAAACTACTCCCGACACCCGAACAAGCGCGCCATTTCGCTCTCGCGGAAAATGTGCCGATCCAGCAAAGTTATCTTGTGAGAGCTGCGGGCGTTCGTGCTCGTGCTGTCGATCCCTGCAATTCGCAATCAAGCCGATTTTTTTGGTTTAAATCCAACCTATTTTGTGAAGGGGCCTGCTTCCATCCGGTGTCCCCTGTAGCACAGTTGCGGATGCAGGGTAGAAAGACCAGGTCGCTACTCGTTCCGGCTATGACAGGGGCGGCGATACTCCTCACAGCGACAAGCACGCGTTCCTGCACTCTATTGATTTTGTGAAGCGCCTCTTCATGACGATGACGCATCCAAAGGTGAGTTGGGAGCGAGGTGCGATCCATGAACGATCCTGATGACAATGTGTTATTCGGCGACTGGTTTGGAAAGACGGCCGCCAGAGCGGCTGGGTGGGTGGGATCTCCGTGGGCCTTTGTTTTGGCTTTGGTCTCCGTGCTGATCTGGGGAATAGTGGGTCCTTATTACAGGTACTCCGATACTTGGCAGTTGGTCATTAATACCGCGACAACTGTCATTACCTTCCTAATCGTGTTCCTGATCCAAAACACCCAGAATCGGGACGCGCGTGCGTTGCACCTGAAACTCGACGAGGTGATACGCGCAATTCACAGCGCGCACAATGAGATGATCAATATCGAGAAGCTGTCAGACAGAGAGTTGGAACAATTAACCAAACGCTATGAACGCTTCAGCGAAGAATGGAAACTGCGCCATGGACGCTCCCGAACGTAAGGCGGTAGATCTCGCACGGCGGTTCAATGCCATTCCACGGCTGCAGCACGTGCCTTCTAAATAGACCGCAGGCGGGTTCCGGACTTCGGACGACTTGTCTCCTACAGGTTGTTTCCTGTGCATGAATCTGCAGAATATCGATCCTAGTACACACCTTGGCCGAAGTCTGCGCGTTCCCACGCCATTTTTGCGCACCTAAACAAGCGGAACTGTGCTTCCGGATTTACTGCCTGGGGCGGGAAGGATCATTCATGGCACCTACAAAGAATGTGGCGAGTCCAAAGAAGAAAAGTCGATGGGTATCAACGGTCAAGACCGATTCTACACATCCTCCTAAAGGGTTGTTTACGAAGGATGCAGAAACAATCGCCCTGACATTGGCTTCGAAGAAAGTCTCACCAAGGGGACCAGTGTCCGGTTTACGGATGCTGACGTACTTCATCAATCGCGCAGGCCGAGGCCTCAAGGCATCCCGGCGAGCTGAACTTGAGAGAGCAAAGAATTTGCTTTCGTCCCGAGCTAAGCGAGCCAAAGCCTCCTGAGAGCAAACCGCGCGTCGCAGTCGATGCGATACGTGCGCCTCATGT
>DASRRV010000273.1:0-6934 GCA_035695545.1 Candidatus Sulfotelmatobacter sp.
AAGGAAAATCCGAGTAATCCCGTTTAGCTCGGTCTTGCTGATTCCCCTCGATTTGTCTCGGCTCCGGCACAATTGTGATTAAATCAGGTACAAGGCTGTTAACCGAAGGGTTGCTAGTTCGAATCTAGCCCGGGGAGCCAACTCCTTTGTCATGCAGTGAGTTGCGAACATTTTGAGGGAATTCGGCTTTCCCCGAGGAAATATCGAATGCGCGAATCACGATTAATCTCGATTAATTGAAGACGAAGGAAAGTCAACTGCGATGGTTGTGTCTGCGGTTTATCAGATCAATCGCGGCTGCCATGATTCACGACTGTAGAGCAATCAGGAACCGCGCCCGTGTTCGTAACCAACTCGCCGAAACGTCGCAAGAATACACATGATTCGGAGAGTGCAGCACAACGCGCGTTTCTCCGGAGGATCCCCTTCAAAATCGCGGCAAGGTCGAGGCTGTTGCGGTCCATGCCGCCCAAAGGCCCATTGATGGTGTACGATTCAAAATATCTGACGAATCCGTTAGCGATAACGCACTAAAGATGTCTGCCACTGAATGGTTTTTAAGGTGCAGAAACCTAACCACAAAGGTCAGGCCTGGCGGAGCTGGCCGCTTGCGCAGCTCGAGCGCGAGTATTCGCCGAGCAGTTGTGTGCCTTCGCTCTCAGCTCTGTTGGCCGAATATGCGGCTGGCAGCCGTGTCGCGGAGATGCGCCTCAATTGCAAAAAGGATTTGAACTGGGGTGAGAGAGCCGACGAGACCCTAGATTTTTTCCCTGCCGACTCGGCCGACGCGCCGCTGCTGGTTTTCTTCCACGGTGGGTACTGGCAGGAACTTTCGAAGAACGAATCACTGTTCGCAGCACCTGACTGCGTGGCGCATGGAATTGCCTACGCCGCAATCAACTATGAATTGGCGCCGCTAGCAAGAGTCGACACCATCGTGGATCACTGCCCCAGGGCGATCGCATGGCTCCTTGGTCATGCCGATGCGCTTGGCTTCGATCCGCGACGGTTGTTTGTAGCCGGAAGCTCTGCAGGCGCGCACTTGGCGGCCATGCTGTTGGTCTCCGGCTGGCAGCGCGAAACAGGGCTCTCCGATCGAGCTATCTCGGGCGCAATCCTGCTGAGCGGGATTTACGATCTCGAACCTTTGATTCCCACTTACGTCAATGCGCCGCTGCATCTTAGTCTTGCGGATGCAGAGAAACTGAGCCCAATGTCCTTGCTACTTGGGTTGCCCAAGCCGACCATTGTCGCGTGGGGAGAGAATGAGACCGGCGAATTCAAGCGCCAGAGCCGAAACTACGCTTCACGATTGCGAGCAGCAGGATTTCCGGTGACCACGCTCGAGGCGGTCGGCCGCAACCATTTCGACATCGTTTTTGACTTAGCGAACCCAGAGAGTGAGCTCGGGCGCGCGACTCTTGCGCTGGTTGAGGGCACACAATCAGGATGAATGCCGCAGTGCCACGTTATACACGAAGAGCCGACAAGAGTTTTTCAGCGAAGACGTAAACATCCAAGAATGAGTTGTAAAGAGGAACGGGCGCCACGCGAAGCATGTCTGGTTCGCGCCAGTCGCAAATCACGCCTTGTTCGGCGAGCGCGTCGCAAATCGCACGGCCATTGTGCTTCACGCGCAGGGAGAGCTGCGCCCCGCGCTGGGCGGGGTCGCGCGGAGTAATGATCGAAAACTTGCCTGAGCCACTGCGGTCCAGCAGGTACTCGAGATAGCCGGCAAGAGCTTGGCTTTTGGCGCGCAAACGCTCCATTCCCACCTCGCTAAAGATGTCGACCGAGGCGCGCAGCGCAGCAGCGGACAGAATAGAAGGATTGCTGAGTTGCCAGCCTTCCGCGCTTGGAATCGCATGGAAATCCGGGCCCATGCGAAAGCGAGTTTGTTTGTCGTGTCCCCACCATCCCGCAAATCGGGGAATTTCCACGTTCTTCGCGTGCCTTTCGTGCACAAAACACCCGGCGATGCTGCCGGGCCCCGCGTTGAGATATTTATAGCTGCACCACGCGGCAAAATCCACGTCCCAGTCGTGCAGTTCGAGGCACAGGTTCCCAGCAGCATGCGCCAGGTCAAAAGCGACGATACAGTCTCGAGCATGTCCGGCTTGGGTGATGCGGGGGAAGTCAAATGCTTGGCCGGAATAGTAGTTGACGCCGCCCAGCATTACTAACGCGATTTGTTCACCTTCCCGGGCGATTAGCTCGTCGATATCTTCAGTGCGAGTCGAGGCCTCGCCGGAGCGTGGCGCGATTTCGACCAGGGATGTTGCTGGATCGTAGCCATGATGCCGAATTTGCGATTTCAGGGCGTACTGATCGGAGGGAAACGCATTGGCCTCGATGAGGATCTTGTGCCGTTCTCTAGTCGGGCGATAAAACGAGACCATCATGAGATGCAAATTCACAGTGAGTGAATTCATCGCCACCACTTCGCTGGACCGCGCACCAACCAGACGCGCGAGCGGCTCAGTCAGGAGTTCGTGGTAAGGCAACCACGGATTGCACGCGTGCAGATGGCCCTCAACACCGAGCCGTTCCCAATCCTTCAATTCCTGTTCGACGTAATCGCGCGTCGATTTTGGCTGTAGGCCGAGGGAGTGGCCGCAGAGATAAACACAATCCTTCCCTCCGGGCATTTGAGGAATATGAAAGCGAGAACGATAACCGGCCAGAGGGTCGCAGGCAGTCATTGCGGCCGCGAAATCTTTCGTCGCTTCGAATGAAGGGAGTGACACCTATAGATGCTCCAAGGGAGTAAGATTCCGGCGAATCATCGTATCTGCCTTCGCCCAATTCAGATCTTCCAGCCGGTCGATTGAGTCGCAGAGTTCCGCCAACATGGTGTCCTGGATTCGGCCTCGCGAGAAAGCCACGGAATACGGAACGCGGTGAAAGGTCACCATCGAGTACTTGGGCACGAAAAGCCGTGGGTATTTGGCTTCAAGTGCCAGCTCGACCTTCTTTTTGAAGAGAAAACGCGAATCGGCAACGCGATCGCGCATTTCGACGAAATTCTCCAGAGCGAGATCGGCGATGGCATCGGCGTTTTCCTTGCGGGCGCGCTCAAATTCCGAGAACACCTTGGCCCAGTCCGAGCCGTGGCGGTCGAGAAGCTCAAGCAAGCACGTGCAATCTTCGAATGCGCAGTTCATGCCCTGGCCGAAGAACGGAACGATGGCATGGGCCGCATCGCCCAACAGCAGAGATTTTCCGGCGGCGTGCCACGGCGAGCACTTGACCGTGATCATCGAGCCCGTTGGGTTTTCTTCGAAGTTTTCCTTCAAGCGCGGCATCATGGGCAGAACATCGGCGAAATTCGCCTCGAAGAATGCAACGACATTGGAATCCGCATCGAGATTCGCAAAGCTGTTTTCGCCATCGAAAGGCAAAAATAAGATACATGCGAAAGTGCCGTTGATATTGGGCAGCGCGATGAGCATATACGACCCGCGCGGCCAAATGTGCAGCGCATGCGGGTCGAGACGATGCTTGGAATTGGGGCCAGCTGCGATTGTCAACTCCTTGTAACCGTAGTCGAGATATTGCTGCGAGAAATCGAAGCGCGGCAGCCTAAGCATCTCGAGCCGAATCGCGGAAGTCGCGCCATCCGTGCCGATGACTACGTCAGATCGCACTGTGATCGTCTGACCAGTCCGCTCGTTGCACAAGCGCAGCGCCCCGGATTCGAAGTCGAATCCCCTACAGCGCTCATTGAAATGGATGGAAACGCCGCGCGCTTCGGCCTCGTTCATCAAGGACGCATTGAGGTCTGCGCGCGAGATGGAGTTGATGACTTCAGTTTCATCTTTGCCGTAGGGCTGGAAGGTGAGGTCGCCCACGGTCGAATGCATCATGCGACCTTTCATCGGGACGATGATGCTCCGCATGGATTCCCAAAGGCCGGCTTCGCGCAGCGCGTGAATCCCGCGAGTCGAGATGGCTAGATTAATCGACCGTCCCGCGCGGATTGGCTCTTTCCGAATATCCGGACGCCGCTCGTAGATCCGCACGCGGAACCCGCGCTGCACCAGAGAGATGGCGAGGAGCGGGCCGGTGAGTCCCGCGCCGATCACTGTGATTGTTTCAGATGAATCTTTCATTTGGCGAAATGTCTGTGCCTGAGCGTGGCGCACACCGCATGCCTGCGGCGAGCGACTCATTCTTCCAAGATCGTTCGTGCTTCCCACAGCTCCGGAAAGAATTTCTTGTCGAGCGTAAGCTTTAGATATGAACCGCCGGCGGTACCTCCGGTGCCCATGCGTGCTCCGATGGTGCGCTCTACCATCTGGATGTGGCGCAAGCGCCAGCTCACGACAAGCTCATCGAACTCTGTCAGACGTTCGCAAACGTCGATCCAGTCGCGGTGATTGTGCTCGTCACGGTAAAGGGCGCGGATGGCTTTGGCGCGAACTTCGAAGCGTTCTCGCTCGGTTGCTTTCGCGCTCAAAGCAGGCAATGTTCCCACCGCCTTCAAGGCCTCAAAGAAAACGTCGCGTAATGAGTCTTCGCGAAGCCTGCGATGCAAAATGGCGTGCGTTTCGGGGGTAAGTTCGTGGTAGCGGAGCATTTTTTGGTCTTTCAAGCCGCAAAGGAATTCGAGCTCGCGGAACTGCTCGGATTGGAAGCCGCTCGCCGGATTGAGCTTACCGCGAAACGCCAGGAAGTGCGTCGGCAGCATCGTTTCCAGGATGGTGAATTGGTCTACAAGAACTCGCATGATCTCTGTGCAGCGACGTAACAGCCGTGCGGCTTCGTAGACTTCATCGCGCGAAGACAGATTCGACGCAGCTGCGCGGAGGTTGACGACAACGCCGTCCAAGTCGTGCAGCAATTCCTTGAACCACAGTTCGTACGTTTGGTGGACGATGATAAACAGCAACTCATCGTGATGATGAGGTTCCGACACGGGATGCTGAAGGGCGAGCAATTGAGGAATTTGCAGGTAAGAGCTATAGGTCAGCCGCTTCTCAGAACGAGCGGCGTGAGCCTCGTTTTGAACAGGAGAGCTCAAGGAAGAGCTTATCTCGGGTGAGTGCGAAGCCTGTGGTTCCTTTATAATATCACCGGATTTGGCTGCGAGTCCGAGAAACTTCTGTCCGTTTGCGCTCAGGAGCCTCTTCCGCACATCCGGCGACAATTGGCTTTCACGGATCAGCGCACCAACGCGAGCCTCGCCGAGGGGAAAGGGGTAGTCGGAGCCGAGCACCACACGCTCAGCCCCCATCACTTCGATCAGGAACTGGAGCGTGCGCTCCTCGAATACCGCGGAGTCCACATAAACGCGGTTGAGATAGTGACTCGGCGGAAACTCCGAGACGCCACGGGCGACCGGATGATGCCGCCAGGCGTTTTCCAGGCGGCCGAGCAGGAAGGCGAAACTTCCGCCGCCATGGGCGAAGCAGATGCGCAGGTTGTCTGGCAGACGATCGAACGCTCCGCTCAGAATCAGCGCCACCAGCGACAACTGCGTTTCGGCTGGCATACCGACCGTCCAGGGCATCATGTACTTTGGCATGCGATCGCTAGCCATCATGTCCCAAGGATGCACCAGAACGGCTGCGCCTTCTCCGGCACAGTGCTCGAGAAACGTGAGGATGCCAGGATCGTCGAGGTTTTTTTCGCCGACGTGATTGCCGATCTCAACGCCGAGGTGACCCGCTCGCCTGCAGCGACTCAGTTCCTTGCAAGCGGCGTCGATGTCTTGCAACGGGACCTGGCACAACGCCCGCAATCTGCCTTTCCCCTGATCACACATTTCGAGCGCAACGTCATTGAATAACCGGGCGCAGTCCAGAGTGTGTTTTGGATCGCGACCGTAGGCGAAAAGAACCGGAGTGGGGGAAATGATTTGCAGATCGACGCCATCGCGATCCATTTCTTCCAAACGTACGTTCACGTCCCAGCAAGCCGACGTGATATGCCGGAAGATGCGGTCGCCGATCATGATGTCGGCTTTGCCCGGCTCGGTGTGTTTGATCCACGGCCAATCGGGCGTGCCAAACCGCGCGGGCAAGTCCGGCCAGGACTCCGGGAAAAAGTGAGCGTGAACGTCTATCACCTGCACATCGTTTCCCCTGCCGCTATTTCGTGGGTTGTGGCTTTCCGGGATGCATTGTTCCGCAGAATTTGCACTTCCGCAATTCAACGCTCTGGTCAAACCGCTCGAAGAGCGGCGGCAAATCTCGCACGATGCTTTTCAAAAGCACTTCGGCGCGATACACGCGATGGTGGCATTTATCGCAGTACCACTCGAAGCCGTCCATAGCGCCTTCGGGGCGGGGCATCTCGACCACCAACCCGATCGTGCCCGGCTTGAGTCGTTGCGGCGAATGGCGCAGATGCTTCGGCAAGAGAAAAACGTCGCCTTCCTTGATGGGAATCTCTACGGGCGGCTTGCCTTCCTCGGGCATCACACGCAAAAAAATGTCACCCTTCAACTGATAGAAAAACTCCTCCGTGGGATCGTCGTGATAATCGTTGCGCGAATTGGGGCCGCCGACCACGGTGACCATGAGGTCGCCGTCTTCCCAGACTTGCGCGTTTCCCACGGGCGGCTTGAATTTTTCGCGGTTCGCGTCGATCCAGCCTTGAAAGTTAACTGCCTTTAGCGTTTTTATCGATGGCATTATTTTCTCCTCTGTGCTTCAGCGATCGGTTTATAGGCGACAGCCTTCATTTCAATCAAGAGATGCGGGTGCGGCAATTGGTGAACCGCGATCGTGGTGCGAGCGGGTCCCTGCTCATCAAAGTATTCTCCATAGACCTCGTTGTACCCGGCGAAATCATCCATGGTCACGAGGTACGTAGAGATTTCGACGACGTCTTTCAGATCCGCATTCATGCTGGCCAAAATATCACGGATGTTCTCGACGACGGCGCGCGTCTGCGCGCGGATATCGAGGCGCATGGTTTCGGACTTGCC
>DASRRV010000274.1:0-3459 GCA_035695545.1 Candidatus Sulfotelmatobacter sp.
CTCTTTCGGTTCATCGCCGCGCGAGCTGCCGGTGAGCTGGGCCGTTCAGCCAGAGTTCGATGGGCTTCTTGACGCCCGGTGGCGGCTGGAAAGGAAGGGGGACCTTGCAGCCTTCGCCAGCGGAGGCGTAGCCCGCATAAAGCGCGTGCATCACAACCAAGCCGTCCTCTCCAGTGGCTTGTGGGGTCTCTTTCCCGCGAATGCAGCGGGCGAAGTGGGTCAGCTCTTGTGGCGTGCCGTAATTCCAGAGTTCTTCGAAGACCGGATAGGTCCAGCCTTTCGTGGTGGGCGCTTTTTCAACGGCGTAGCCGTAGCCGTTTTCGCTGAATGTGGGCAGGGCGTTGCCCATGTGTAGATTTGCGTAGGTTACGCCGGCCTCGCCGAAAACCTCGATGCGATCGTCCATGCCGCCGCGGCGCGCCCAACTGTTTTCGACCAGCCCGATGACGCCATTGGCGAATTCGAGAATGCAGAGCGAATCGTCTTCGGCTCTAGTCTTGTCGGCGTGAACGTAGGTGCCCATCTGGCAGTACACAGACTTGAGTGGCGGACGGCCGAGGAACCAGTAGCAGAAAGCGATACCGTGACAGCCGAGATCCATGAACGCGCCACCGCCGGAACGATTCACGTCCCAGAACCATTCGCTGTGGGGTCCGAAGTGCTTTTCGCTTTGCTTTACGAGATAAACTTTGCCGAACGCGCCGGCGTCGGCCATTTCTTTCGCCTTCAAATATTTCGGCGTAAACAGAAGCTCCTCGCCATACATGAGCAGAACGCCTTGGTGTTTCGCCATGGCAATCATCTCCTCGCCTTCTGCAACGGTCATCGCGAGAGGTTTCTCGCAAACGATGTGTTTGCCAGCGGCAGCGATGTCTTTGGTCATTTGCGCATGCAGGCTGTTCGGAGCACAAACGCTTACCATCTCGATGTCGCGCTCCTTCAGCATTTCGCGGTAGTCCGTAAACACGCGCGCGATGCCGAATCTTTTTGCCAACGCTGCGGCGTTGCCCGGCGTGGGAGAAGCAACCGCAACCACTTCTGCTTCGTAAGGCGCAATTTGAAACGAAGCGGCGTGAATATCCGCCTGAAACTGCGATCCGATGATGCCTACCTTTACCCTGCCCTTGTTCTCCATAGTGCCCTCTCGACTCCTTGAAGCGGGTTTGCACTGACGAGCTTTATAGCCGGAACGGACGCTCAAAGATGGCAACGGCACGGACTACAACTTCTCTGAATGCCCTGAGCGGCTTGATTCTGACATTACGGAACCAGATTTCGGAAAGTATCCTCGACTTCGCGGTGTCGAAGAGCTTTTGCAGATCGCTACTGCCGGTCAGATTTTGACAGTGCGGAAAGGAATCTTTACAAACCACTTATCCTGTAACCCGACGCAATTTAAAAAGGCGCCCCTTTTGGAGTAGGTTTTGAGCATTCGCTTCAATCCTACAGAATGGAGCACCTTAAATGGATAGCACGAGGTCTATCGGCTTGGATGTTCAGAAGGAAACCGTTTCGAATCGCGGTCATGATTTCTGCGGGGAAGTTTGCGATGAAATGCGTCATCGAGACGAAATCGAGCACCATTCTCGATTTAATTCACGGGCAGCGCGGGATCTTGTAGATCACCTTTGAAGACACATTTAGCACATGCAGAAGGGTCTGGACTTATATACTCGGCTCCACGAAATACCTGAGAAACTCGGAGGCCGCCTGCCATGCGCACCCATGCCAAGTTTGCTGTGCTAATCGTCCTCTGCCTGCTGACCACCGCTGCTGTTGCCCAGACCAAACCAGTGGTCGTATTCATTGCTACCGGCGGCACCATTGCTATGAAGATCGACCCCGTCAAACACGCGCCTGTTCCGGCGCTCTCTGGCGAAGATCTGCTGGCCACCGTACCAGAAGTCTCGAAATACGCGACCGTCGAGGTGAAGAACGTTTCCAACGTACCCTCGGATTACATGGATCCGGTCCGCTGGACCGCGCTGACCCGCGACGTCAACACCGCACTGGCCCGCCCCGACGTGGCCGGCGTCATCATCTCCCATGGCACCGACACTCTGGAAGAGACTGCCTACTGGCTCGACCTCACCGTCTATTCCGAGAAACCCGTAGTTCTGATCGGCGCCCAACGCAACGCCTCGGAGTCCGACTTCGATGGCCCGCGCAATCTGCTGAATGCAGTCCGCATCGCCGTCGATCCGCAATCCAAGGGCAGAGGGGCTATGCTCGCCATGAACAGCCAGATCAACGCCGCCCGCGACGTCACCAAGACCCACACCTCCAGCGTTGAGACTTTCAAATCGGGCGATTTCGGCTTCTTGGGCGAGGTGGATTTTGACCGCGTCGTGTACTGGCGCGCGCCGTTGCGCCGGCAGCATGTGTCCATCAAAACCGACAGCATGCCTTACATCGAAATCGTCTCCATGTACGGAGGAGCCGACGGTTACCTGATCAAGGCCGCGCTGGACCACGGCGCCAAGGGCCTGGTGATCCAGGGTCTGGGGTCGGGCAACGTCAACAAGATGATGTACGCTGCCATCAAGGACGCCATCGCCAGCGGCGTGCCCGTGGTGATTACCTCGCGCGTCCCCAATGGCCGCGTGCTCCCCAAATACGGCTGGGATGGCGGCGGCAAGACTTTGGTCGATGTGGGCGCGGTGATGGGCGACGATCTGTCTGCGCAGAAAGCACGCATCCTGCTTATGCTCCTACTGCAGGACGGCGTCACGGGTCAGAGGAACCTGCAAGCGGCCTTCGATCGTTAGCGTGAGGAACTGGTGTCCCAGCTCTACTAGCCACCACCTTCGAACGCATTCTGAGTATCAACCAGAATATTTGTTTGACTGCGTGATTCTCGTTCGCCGCATTCCGGGTGTATCGTCGGCCACTGAAGCAATCATAGCAGTCGCGACCCAGAAACGGCGTTCTAGGACATTATCAGAACTCACTTCCCAGAAGGGGACTTATGGGGAGTACCGCACCGAAATCGCAGCAAACTTTTGGAAATGGCCCAGTTCATTCATTTTTTCTTCATGCCTTCCGTACGGAGGTGCATCACCTTACCGTGTGGGTGCACTGGAGAATTATTTCCTCTGCGTGGCCGCGCGCTGCAATTCGTCGAACCAATTCACGATCACAACCAACTCGCTGTTCGAGGTGGCCCTCTCGCCGGGCCTTACCACCAGAACGCGCCGCCCATCCATGCCCACCGCATAATTCCGAAATCCCCCCGGAACATGGAAGACATTGGTGAGAAACGTTTTCGGTGATCCCGCCTTGAACGTAGGCTTTGTCTCAACCGAAACGGCCAGGAGATTGTTCCCGTCTCGATAAAATATCTTCTTCCCATCCGGAGACCACTGCGGCTCGAGCCCATGTCCCGACGAGACTTGCCAACGGCCTCCCGTAGGCGGGTACGGTTGTACATAGACTGCTTCAAAACTCCCATCGATCGTC